>NZ_CAMFJF010000026.1 GCF_945956895.1 uncultured Allobosea sp.
AGAGCCTCCCTTCCTGAGGCCCGAAATCAGTCTCAAATCATCTGACGACGGACAGGCATAGGGCCCGTCGGTGATCGTCGCTTCCTCGCTCGAAACGCGGCCCGGCTCGTCGCCGATCTCCATCGTCTCCTGGATCGCGGCCGGCGGGCGCGGCTGTGCTGGCGCCCCCCCGGACAGGGCGAACAGCGACGCGAGCCCGAGGCCGGAGGCCAGCAGGCCGGTGCGGATTGCGTGGTTCATCTCATCGCCTCCGTTCAGCCGCAGCGGCTGTAGATGAAGGTTCCGTAGCGGGCATTCGCATCGGCATCGACGAAGCGCGCGACGATCTCCTTCGGTTTGACCGACAGCAATTCGCGGTCCTGCGGATCGCCAGCCGGGGCCTCGAAGCCGAGATAGGTCTTTCCGCCGGAGCCTGCCTTCAGCCTGAGCTCGTAGAGCTTGGGGTCGTCGGCGACATGCATCATCACCCCGTCGCCCGGCCCTTTCGCGATCACATAGGGCTGCTTGCACTGGCCCCGCGCCTCGGCTTCCGTGCGCTTGCGATCCTTCTCCGTATGGAAGGAGGCGACGCCCCAGCGCCCGACCAGGGCATCACGCGAGACATTCGCCGGAGCCGGGGCGGACGCACCCGCGGCCCCCCCGCTCGCGATGGGCGGCAGGCTCTCGCCCCCACCGCAGCCCGCGAGGAGCAACGGCAAAGCGACGGCGCCGGTCGATAGCCATCTGATGTCTTGGAAGCGTGCAAGCTCGATCACCGTCGTCCCCCTCCTTGCAACACGATAGTCCACGCCGCACGCCTTCCCGGCCCGTACCGGGCGTCCAGCTTTCCCGTCAGCGCGACGGGACGCCGTATGAGAGCCGCAAAGGCCGGATCGATCAACCCCGGGCGCGGGCGGCAGCACGTTCCGACAGCTCCCTTGGCGAGCACGGGGGAAGAGACGCCGGGCATAGAGGCTAAGAAGCTCCTCGACACGGTCGGAAGCGCTGGTTGGTTCCGGCAGGCCGCGCCGGAGGCCGTCACTGTTGCGTGGCTCGCGGCGTCGGCTGCACGCTGCCGCGCGAGCGCCGCAGATTGACACGCGGAGGGCGCTCCGGCCGGCTGTGCGACTGCCGGCGAAGCTGTCTTTGGCGATTGTAATAGAGTTGCGGCCGCTGGCTGAACGCGGCGTCGACCCGATCGAGCGCGCGAGCCGTCTCGTCCGCCACGGCCCCGTCATCGGCTGCCGCTGCGGCACCAGGGGTGATGGTCGCCAGAAGCGACGAACCGGCCAACCCGAGAAATCCGGCCAGGAGTGATCGCCTGCTCGTCATGCCACGACCTTCCTCGATCCCGCGCGTCATGAATCATGCAGCCGGGCAACGGTGCCCCGCACCATTGCCCGGCCACAGAAATCAATCGGGAGTGTCAGGGGCAGCGCGCCTCGAACGTGCGCCCGTAACGATCGCGATAGAGGCAGTTATTGGGAGTGGTGGCCCGGCCGATTACCGCTCCGGTGACGCCGCCCACGGCGGCGCCGATCGCCGCGCCGCGGCCACCTCCGGCAATGCCGCCGATGACGGCGCCGGTCCCGGCGCCGATCGCGGCCCCGCCGAACGTCCGTTGATCGGCGGAATTGGCGTTGCACCCGGCAAGCACCAACCCGATGGCGAGGATCGAAAGCTTCCAGCGCATCCTAGTCGTTCCCCTTTGAAATCGAACGCCTTCGAGCTGCGCAGGGACCTCACCCGGCGGCATCGAGCCGCCTCGCCTTGTGCCGGCTCAAGGCCGTTTCAAGCCTAGGTCGCAAGGCCGAAAATGCATCCTCAGGAAATCCCAAAATCTGTCCCCATGATCCCAATCGAAGTGCATATCGTCTGCATCGCCGCCGTGTCAGCGCGATAACGCCCCGGCGCGATCGAGCGCTGCCCCCCTTGAAGCGCGATGGAAACGGCGCCACGGCCCCGCCATCGGCCGTGGCGCTACCAGAGGACGCGAAACAGGTTTCGCCCGCATTTCAAAGCGCTGCGGCACGGCGCCCCGCCCAGGCGAAGGCCGTCGCGGCCATGGTTCCCAAATGATCGGCCGTCGAAAAACCGGAGATCCGCTTGCGGGGCTTGAGGTCGTGATCGCCGTCCTCCAGCCAGAGCATCTCGATCAGCGGCGACAGCCTGTAGGTCGCAACCTCCTCCAGGGAGCCGAATTCATCGCGCGTTCCCTGCACGATCAGGGCCGGCGTCTTCAGGTCCGCGAGATGCGCGGTCCGCAATTGCTCCGACTTACCGGGCGGGTGGAAGGGATAGCCGAGGCACAGCAGGCCGCAAATCCGACCTTGCGCGAACAGCGCATCGGCAACCATGCTCGCGACGCGTCCGCCCATCGACTTGCCGCCAATGATCAGCGGCCCCCTGGCGCCCAAAGCATCGACCGCAGCGAGATATTGCGGGTTGAGCTTTTCGGCGCGCGGCGGCGGCAGCCGCCCGCCGCTGCGCCGCGCCGCCATATAGTCGAACTCGAACCGGGCCACGCGAAAGCCGGCTTCGGCCAGCGCCTTCGCAGCCGCCGTCATCGAAACCGAATCCATGGGGGCACCGGCCCCATGCGCCAGGAGGACGGTCATGGCGGCCCGTTCGGGACCGTCGAAAAGGAACATCGTGCTGCCTTGCCTCACCGAGCCGGCCACTTGAAGCGCCGGCATGGCAGGAGCCTAGAGCGCCTCGGCCACGTCCGATAGGCGGCGCCACCGCAAACTAGGTTCCGCAGAACGTCGCCAGCACGCGCTCATGCATCTCCGGCGGCCGCGCATGGTCCTCGCGGCCCGGCTGCGCATCGAACGGGCGGGCGAGAACCTCAAGCAGAGTTTCGAACGGAGCGAAATCGCCGCGCTCGACAGCCGCCTCGATCACCGCTTCGATCAGGTGATTGCGCGGGATGAACAGCGGGTTCACGCGCAGCATCGCATCCCGGCGCGCCTCGGCCGACGCCGCCTCCTTCAGCAGGCGCTGGCGCCAGCGGCCCTCCCAGGCATCGAATGCGGCCGGATCCTTGAAGAGGCTGCGGCAGGCATCCGCGCTATCCTGCGCGGCTTCCTCGCTCAGGCGCCGGAAGACCAGCGTGAAATCGGCCTCGCCATGCTGCATCGTCTCGAGCAGCGTCCGGATCAGCTCGACATCCTCAGCCTCTTCCGTGGCGAGGCCGAGCTTGCGGCGGAAGCCTGCGATCAGATGCGCCTGGAACTGCGGATCGAACCGGTCGAGCGCCGCCTGCGCGATCGGCACGGCCTTGTCGATATCCGCGTCCAGCAGCGCCAGCAGCGTCTCGGCGAAGCGGGTGAGGTTCCAGCGGGCGATCGGCGGCTGGTTGGCATAGGCATAGCGGCCGTGCTCGTCGATCGAGCTGAACACCGTCGTCGGATGGTAGGCGTCCATGAAGGCGCAGGGACCGTAGTCGATGGTCTCGCCGGCGATCGACATATTGTCGGTGTTCATCACGCCGTGGATGAAGCCGATCGTCATCCATTGCGCCACGAGCGCAGCCTGCGCTGCGACCACCGCCTCGAGCAGCGCGAGAAAGCGTCCCTCGCCAGTGCAGGCCGGATAGTGCCTGATGATGACGTGGTCGGCGAGCAGGCGCAGCGCCTCGACATCGCCGCGCGCGGCGAAGAACTGGAAGGTGCCGATCCGGAGATGGCTGGAGGCGACGCGGGTGAGCACGGCGCCGGGCAGAAGCGTCTCGCGCCGGACAACCTCTCCCGTAAGAACGGCTGCGAGGGCTCGCGTCGTCGGGATACCCAGCGCCGCCATCGCCTCGCTGACGATATATTCGCGCAGCACCGGCCCAAGCGCGGCCCGGCCGTCGCCGCGGCGCGAAAAGGGGGTCGGGCCGGCGCCCTTTAGCTGCAGGTCGTAGCGTTTGCCGTCCTGGCCGACGACCTCGCCAAGCAGGATGGCGCGCCCGTCGCCGAGCTGAGGACTGAAGCCGCCGAACTGATGGCCGGCATAGGCGGTCGCGATCGAGGCCGCGCCAGCCGGCACATCGTTGCCCGACAGCATCGCCACGCCGTCCGGGCCCTTCAGCCAGTCGGGATCGAGCCCGAGCTGCAAGGCGAGCGGCGTATTCAACCGGATCAGCCGGGGCGCCTCGACGGGCGTCGGGGCGACCTCGGCATAGAAGCGCGGCGGCAGCCGCGCATAGGAATTGTCGAAAACGATCGGGCTCATCGACCGAAGATAGGCGCGGCAGACGTCAGTGCAACACGGAGCCTCCTGCACAGGCCTGTGAGACCAAGCCGTCGCGGCCACGTTGCCCTCAGCGAAAAGCGGCTCAGCCGGGCTCACGGCCCGACGAGTTGCCCGCCATCGACCACGATGCTCTGGCCGGTAACCCAGCTCGCCTTGCTGGAGGCGAGGAAGAGCACGACCTCGGCGACCTCCTCGGGCTTGCCCATCCGGCCGAAGGGGATAGTCGCCAGCGTCGCATTGTAGAGCTCGGGATTGGAGGTCTTCCGGTCCTCCCAGGAGCCGCCGGGAAACTCGATCGAGCCCGGCGCGACGCAGTTCACGCGGATGCCCTTGCGCGCCAGCATCTTCGCCTGGCTGCCGGTATAGTGCATCACCGCCGCCTTGATCGCGCCGTAGGGCGCCGAGCGCGAGGACGCCCGCAACGCCGAGATCGACGAGATGTTGACGATCGACGACCCCGGCTGGAGATGCGGAATGGCCGCATGGCTGCCGCGCACCACGGCCATCATGTCGACGCTGAGCGAGGCGGCCCAGCCATCCTCGTCATCGGTCTGGCCAAAGCCGGAAGCGTTGTTGACGAGGATGTCGAGCCCGCCCAGCGCCTTCACGGCCTCCGGCACATAGGTTGCGATCTGGTCGGCATCGGCAAGATCGACACTGGCCGCATGCGCCGTGACGCCGATTGCCTCGATCTCCTTGCGCGTCGCCTCGAGCGGCCCGGCACCTCTTGCGCAGATCGAGACCGCCGCCCCGCCCGCGGCGAAGCCGAGCGCGATCGAGCGGCCGATGCCGCGGCTGCCGCCCATCACGATCACGCGCTTGCCGGTGAATTCCTTGGCCATATCGGCCTCCCCTTCCTGATTGATTCCCGGTCCTTATTGCCGGTGGGAGGAGGCAAGCTTCAAGGCGGACGGCACGCATGCCGCCCCTGCGATTTCAGGCAGACCGGCAACGCTACCGGTCGCGTGCGACGCGAAATCCGTTGGTGTAGAAGCGCACATCGGCCTCGTATTTGAAACGCGCGGCCGAGCGCAGATAGCGCGGATCGTTATTGAACGAACCGCCGCGCAGCACGCGCTCGCGGCAGCCTCCAACGGTATAGGCGCTACCGTCGCGCGGCGCGCTGCGGTAGCTCTCGCTCCAGCAGTCGGCGACCCATTCGGCCGCATTGCCGGCCATGTCGTAGAGACCGAACGCATTGGCCGGGAACTGGCCGGCTGGCACGGTATTGCCGCGCTTCTGGTCGTTGCAGCCGACGCAATTCGCGCGCTCCTTCTCCAGGGCCTGGCCCCAGGGATAGACCGTCGTCGTGCCGGCACGCGCGGCATATTCCCATTCGCTCTCGGTCGGCAGGCGATAGCGCTTGCCCGTTCGGGCCGAGAGCCAGGTGAGATAGGCATTCGCATCGTTCCAATGGATGTCGGTGACCGGCCGCTTGCCGCGACCGAGCCCGCGATCGTCAGGCCGGAAATTGCAGCCGCCCTGGTCGATGCAGAGATCCCATTCCTCGAAGGTCACCTCGCGCGCGCCCAGATAGAAGCCGTGGATGCTCACCGGATGCACCGGCTTCTCGAATTCGTAGAGATCGTTCGAGCCCATCTGGAAGCTGCCGGCAGGGATCGCGATGAGCTCCGGACAGCCCGCGCAATCGCGTTGCGGCACACTCGTCGCTGGCTGAGGCACTGCCGGCGGAGCGGCGACCGCAACGGCGGTTGAAGCCGGCGCGGCCGGGCCAGCGCGGTATTCCTGTTCCCGCGTACGGGCCAGCAAGGCGAAGCGCCCGTTCGGATAGGCATCGAGATAGGCGCGGTACTCCGCTGCGTTCCGGCTGTTGCGGATCGATTCCCAGAAAGCGAGGTCGTAGGCGGCATCCTGTGTCACGCCCGGCGTCTGGGGCGGCGGGATGACGGCGCGGCTGCCCAGCGCCACGGCAACCGGCTGGAAGACCGGCGTGATCACGAGTCCCTTCGGCGGCTCGGCCGAGAGCCAGACCTGCTGATTGCGCCGGGTTTCGCGCGAAACCGTCTCCCGTACCTGTTTCAGCGCCTGCGCCATCTCCAGCCCGGGCGTCCGGATCGCCTTCAGCCAGGCCTCGACGGCGCGGTCGGCGCCGCCGGGCAGCGCCTTGCCCGGCGCCGTCGGGAACAGCACGGCGATGCCGTCCATCGGCTCGAGCGGCAGGAGCCCCTTCGCCTTGCCCTGCCATGGATTGTCCCGTCCGGCATCGAGGAAGATCAGGGCGCTCGCCGGCCGGGCGACGATCAGCGGATCGACGATCTCGTCGAGATCGACCGCGCCCTCGGCACTATTCTGCGTCGAGACCAGGAAATTGCGGTTCCGCTGCTGGACCGCGTGACCGCTATAGAACACCACGACCTGCGCGCCGCGCCTGAGCTTGCTTGCGAAGCCGGCGATCGCCTGCCGCAGCGCGTTGCGATCGGCATTCTCGACGGTGACGACATCGAAGCCGCCAACGCTCAACGCCTGGGCCACAGTGCGGCCCCGTTGCAAGGCGCCACTGATCGGCGCCTGCTGATAGGCCTCGTTGGCGATGACGAGAGCGACGCGCACAGCTTCGTTCGGCTGCTGGGCCAGGCCGGAGGCGGCCAGCATCGGCAGCAGGACAACGGCAACCAGGACACGTAACCAGGCCATCGGCAGACGGGAGCCTCTCCAGCTAGCGGACATTGACCGTGATCTTCGGTGACATCACGGGCGGATTATGCGGCGTATGGGTGTAGTCGCCGACCAGCAATTGCAGCGTGTGCCGGCCCTTGGGCAGCGTCACCACCACTTCGGTCTGCCCGTTGCCGAGATGGATATTGTTGTAGTCGGACGGGATCGGCTGGTCCGGCGGGCCGGGCTCGGTGTCGATCAGCAGGTGGTGATGCCCGGTCCGCGCATGGTTGATGCCGGCCGGCGCGACCCCCATGCCGCGCAGGCCGATACGCACGGTGAAGCGCTCGGGCACGCTCAAGCCATCGATCGGATAATGGAAATAGACCTGCGCGCCGGGTGGGGCCGGCTGGCGCGTCGGCGTCTGCGCCACAGCCTCGGGGACAGCGCCCTGCCAGGCCGCCAGCGCGAAAAGGCCTACTGCTGCGATGCGGACTTGCGACGTCACCGGCGCCTCCTCGCCCTCGGCCCGCCCGGCACCACGGTCACCGTGATGCGCTCCGAGATCACCGGCGGATCATGCGGCATATGGTTCTCGTCGGCGAGCAGGAGCTGCAGCGTGTGTCGCCCGTTCGGCAGCGTCAGCCGGTATTCGGTCTGGCCACCGCCGAGATGGATATGGTTGAGATCGGCCGGGATCGGCGCGTCGAAGGATGGCGGCCCGGCATCGACCAGCAGGTGATGATGGCCGGTATTCGGCTTGGCGACGCCGGCCGGCGCCACACCCATGTTGCGCAGGCCGAAACGGATCGTCGAGGTCGGATAGATCCGGTCGCCGTCTCTCGGGTAGACGAAATAGACGGCCGCATCGTTGGGCGATGGCGTCCGGGCGGGGCCGGTGCCAGGGGCATGCGGAGCCGCAGCGGCAGCAGCGGCCGGCTGTCCATCACCGACGACGCGGACCCGGATACGCTGCGAGACCACGGGCGGATCGTGCGGCACATGCTCGTGATCGCCCATCAGCAATTGCAGCGTGTGCTCGCCGGGCGGCAGCGAGAGTTCGACCTCGGTCTGGCCGCGCCCGAAATGCAGATGGTTGAAGTCGCTGGGAATCTCGCGGTCGAGCGCCGGCAGTTCGGTATCGACGAGAAGATGATGGTGGCCGCCGTTCGGGCTCGTGGTTCCGGCCGGTGTCACCGTGATGCCTTCCACTCCAAAGCGGATCTTGGCGTGGCTCGGGATCGTCGCGCCGTCCCGCAGATCGACGAAGAAGACGCGCGCGCCGGGCCCGGCGGCCGAGCGCGGCTTTTCGGCCGAAGTTGCGGGAACCTCGACCGTGATGCGCTCCGACATCACCGGCGGATCATGCGGCACATGGTTGTGGTCGGCGAAGAGCAATTGCAGCGTGTGCTTGCCCGGCGTCAGCGCGATCTCGGCCTCGGTCTGGCCACCGCCGAAATGGATATGGTTGAAATCGCTGGGGATCGGCTGGTCGAGCGGCGGCAGTTCGGTGTCGATCAGCAGGTGGTGATGCCCGGCATTCCGAGCCGCTTGTCCGGCGGGAACGACCTCCATGCCTGAGATCGCGAAACGCACCGTGAGCTTGGCGGGGACCTGTGCCTTGTCGGCGAGGCCGATGAAGGAAAGGCGAGCGGTCGCCGCGGCCGGGCTGCGCTGCCGGGCACGCTCCTGCGCCGATGCCCCGGCGATCGGAACCGCCACGGCCAGACCCAACAGCAGAAGCGCCGGCGCGAGGCGTAGCATCAGCATCTTCCTTCCGCGAGAAGATGGACGGAAGGCTACCAGTGCCGACTGGCGCCTTCAAGCAAAACGCCATCCCGTTTCGGTGAGAACTATGCATTGTTCTGGAGCTGTCCGGGGTCATGCATTAGCATGACGCAGAGGCTGCCGGCAGCTTCTAGGAACGTCCCATGATCCTCGTCGCCAGACTCTGCGGCCTGATCCTCCTGCTGCTGTCCGGCCTTGCCCTGGCCGAGACGCCGCCCGAGCGCCGCGTCGCGTTGGTCATCGGCAATTCCAGCTACCACAACGCTCCCGCGCTGCCGAACACCGTGAACGATGCGCGCGACATGGTCGTCGCCCTGCGCAAGGTCGGCTTCGAGGTCGTCGACGGCATCGACCTCGACAAGCGCGGGATGGATGCGGCGCTGACGCGTTTCGCCCGGTTGGCGCAGGATGCCGATGCCGCGATGTTCTATTTCGCCGGCCACGGCTTCCAGTTCAACGGCGAGAACTACCTCGTTCCGGTCGAAGCCAAGATCGAGGACGAGGTCGGCGTCCAGTACGAGACGACGCGGCTCAACGATGTCGTCACCGCCCTGAACTATGCCAAGGGCGTCAAGATCATGGTGCTCGACGCCTGCCGCAACAACCCGTTCGTCGGGTTGCTCGCCAAGCGGCAGGCGACGCGCGGCTTCTCGGTCGGTTCCGGCTTGGCCCCCGTCCAGCGCGCGCAGGGCATGGTCATCGCCTATGCCACGCAGGCGAACGATGTCGCCGCCGACGGCGCCGGCCGCAACAGCCCCTTCACCGCCGCATTGGTGCGCGAGATCGACCAGCCCGGGCTGGAAGTCGCGACGCTGTTCCGCCGGGTGCAGAAGAGCGTCTACGATACCACGGCCGGCCGGCAGACGCCGGAGCTCTCCCTCTCCCTGCTCGGTGATTTCTACCTCAACCGCGAGGAGACGGATGCCGATGTCTGGCGCCGCATCCGCGCCAGCGACGACTCCGCCGCGCTGCAGGCCTTCATCCAGCGCTATCCGCAGAGCTTCTTCGTCATCGACGCCCGCACGCGGCTCGACCTGCTCGAGCGCCGCTCCTCCGTCTCAAGCGAGCGCGACAAGCTCGTACGCGAATTCGCCGAACGCGAGCGCGCCCTGCTCCAGCGCCTCGAGCGGGCGGAGCAAGGCCGGCGGCAGGCGGCCGACGAGCTCGCTCGCACGGATACCGGCGGCGCGGTCGGCGTCCCTCTACCTGTGCCGGCTCCGGGCTCGGCCCCTGTCGCGGCTGCTCCCGCCCAGCCCGCACCACGCACCCAGGACAAGGCGGAACGAGCGCGCCTCGCCGACGAACTCGCCCGCCGGGAATCCGAGCTCGCAGCGATCGAAACGGAAAAGCAGCGCCTCGCCGACGAGCGCCAGGCGGTCGAGCAGGCACTGGCCGCGCGGCTCGGCGCGCCGGGAGCGCTATCGCCCAATCGATCGACGCAGCCCATCGCGCTGCCGGGCGCAGCGCCCCGCCCGGTGGAAGTGGCTCCCGGAGCAGCGTCGAGAGGCCGGACCTCCGGCGAATGTGCCGAACTCCTGATGCGGGCGCAGCTCGGCGAGCTGACACCCGCCGGACGCGAACAATTGCGGCAGTGCCGCTGATGCAGGTGGTCGTGGCGGCAAGCCCGGCCGAAGCTGGAAAGGTGAGGCATGACGGACCTGTCCCGCTTTAAGATAGCCATCATCGGCCTGGCCTTGCTGGCTGGCGCCACATCGGCCGGCGCCCAGACCGCGCCGCCGCCCCCTGTCCCAACCCCCTTCGCCGAGGCGCTGCGCAAGGCGGCCGACGACCTGTTCGGCAAGGCGGCTGTTTCCGGGGACAAGATCAACCTCGTCATCGACCCGCTGATCGATGCCGCCTCGGGCGCGCAATCGACCGCGACGCGCTCGATGCAGGCAACCCTGATGGAGCTCGTCCGGACGAGCTACCCGCGCTTCACCATCCTGCCCTTCGCCAGCGAGGCCTTGGCGAGCAAGCCGGTCGTGCTGGTCGGCACCTTCACCGCCGTGAACAATCAGGGCGTGGCGGACGGGCCGCGCGACGCCTACCGGATCTGCCTGACGCTGGCCGACCTCAAGTCCAACAGCGTCGTCTCCAAGGGTGTTTCGCGCGCCCGCACGGAAGGCGTCGACACCACGCCGACGCCCTATTACCGGGACTCACCGCTCTGGGCGAAGGACCAGGCGACCGACGCCTATATCAAGACCTGCCAGGGCACGAAGCTCGGCGACGCCATCGATCCCGGCTATGTCGAGCGATTGACGGCGAATGCGCTGATCAATGACGGCATCCTCGCCTATGAGACCCAGCATTTCCGCGAGGCGCTCGCCTTCTACCGGACGGCACGCAAGCTGCCCGGCGGCGAGCAGCATCGCGTCCGGATCGGCACCTATCTCGCCGCCAGCAAGCTCGCCCGGCGCGAGGACATGGTCGACGCCTTCGGCGACCTGATCGATTACAGCCTCGCCACCGACCGCTTGATGGTCAAGCTGCTGTTCAAGCCCGGCACGACGCAATTCATCGACGACCGCCAGATCACCGATCCCTATCCGATGTGGCTGAGCCAGATCGCGACGCGCTCCCGCCAGAAGGGCGCCTGCCTGGAGATCGTCGGGCACACCTCGCATACCGGCCTGCCGCAGGTGAACGAGCGGCTTTCGACCCTGCGGGCGCAGTTCGTGATGGACCTTCTGCTGACCGGCGCGCCCGACAATCGCGGCCGCATGATCGCGACCGGCCGCGGTTTCAGGGAGAACCTCGTCGGAACCGGCAAGGACGACGCCAGCGACGCGCTCGATCGCCGCGTCGAGTTCAAGGTGATCGGCTGCTGAGGTCGAGGGGTCGAAGACGTACCGGTCATCGCGTTAGGCCGGCTGGCGGTCCGCGACATCATCCGACTTGACCAGTCCTCAAGACGAAGCCACCGCCTGCTCGGGACTAGCGACTGCGGCCCGACGAACCTCCGGATTGATCCGCCGCCGCAGCGACCGTATTCCTCTTGTCGACAAGAGGATTCCCCATGAAAGCCACCAAGACCAAGGTCGCCGCCGTTCCGGAGCGCAAGCGCGGCTCAGGCGTGAAATTCGTCTACGATCTGCTGCGCAACGAGATCCTCGATCTCGTCCTGGCGCCGGGCAGCCCGATCGACGAGGTCCAGCTTGCCGAGCGCTTCCAGATGTCGCGCACACCGATCCGCGAGGCGCTGGTGCGGCTGGCCGGCGAAGGGTTGATCGATACGCTGCCGAACCGCTCGACCATGGTGGCCAATCTCGACTTCCTCAACATGGCGCCCTTCTTCGACGCGTTGACGCTGATGTATCGGGTGACGACCCAGCTCGCCGCCCAGAACCGACGGCCGGAGGATCTCGAGGCGATCCGCGCCCGGCAGGCGGAGTTCGCCGCCGCTGTGAAGGCACAGGATGCGCTGGCGATGATCGCGACCAACGCCGCCTTTCATGCCGCGATCGCAGATGCCGGGCGCAACCCCTATTTCAACAACCTGTTCAGCCGCCTGCTCGACGAGGGCCGTCGCTTCCTGCGGCTCTACTATCAATCCTATGACGACAGGCTGCCGCAGCAATTCGTCGACGAGCACGAGACGATGATCGCCGCCATCGTGGCGCGCGACACGGCGTCGGCCGAGCGCCTGGGCAAGGCTCATGCCGAGCAGATCGTCCAGCAGATTCAGAAGCTCATGATCGGTGAGGAACGGCTCGACATCGCGCTCTGAACAGCCTGCGCAATTCTTGTCGACAAAGAATATGCAAAACGCTACAACGCGCTCGGGAGGAGCGTGCCGCTGCGGCGGCAAGGTCTCCGCAGGAACGACAGCCAGAAGGAGAGCGAGATGAAGGCCAAGATTTTCTCCGGCGTGATCCCCGCGCTGATGACCCCGTGCAAGGCCGACCGTACCCCCGATTTCGACGGGCTGGTGCGCAAGGGCAAGGAACTGATCGCCGCCGGCATGTCCGCGGTGGTCTATTGCGGCTCGATGGGTGACTGGCCGCTCCTGACCGACGCCCAGCGCATGGAAGGCGTCGAACGCCTGGTGAAGGCCGGCATTCCGGTCATCGTCGGCACCGGCGCGGTCAACACCGCTTCCGCCGTCGCCCATGCGGCCCATGCCCAGAAGGTCGGCGCCAAGGGCCTGATGGTGATCCCGCGCGTTCTGTCGCGCGGCTCGGTCATCGCTGCCCAGAAGGCTCACTTCAAGGCGATCCTGACCGCCGCCCCGGACCTTCCGGCGGTGATCTACAACAGCCCCTATTACGGCTTCGCCACCCGCGCCGACCTGTTCTTCGCGCTGCGCGCCGAACATCCGAACCTCGTCGGCTTCAAGGAATTCGGCGGCGCCGCCGACATGCGCTATGCGGCCGAGAACATCACCAGCCGCGATGACGGCGTCTCGCTGATGATCGGCGTCGATACCGCCGTCGTCCACGGCTACGTCAATTGCGGCGCGACCGGCGCGATCACCGGCATCGGCAATGTCCTGCCCAAGGAAGTGCTGCATCTCTGCCAGCTTTCGGTCGCCGCTGCTGCCGGCGATGCCACGGCGCGCCGCCAGGCGCAGGAACTGGAGCAGGCGCTCGGCGTCCTCTCCTCCTTCGACGAAGGCCCGGATCTCGTCCTGTTCTTCAAACACATGATGGTGCTGAAGGGCGACAAGGAATACACGCTGCACTTCAACGAGACCGATGCGCTGAACGACAGCCAGCGCGGCTATTGCGAGGCCCAGCTCAAGCTGTTCGACGTCTGGTACGCCGACTGGTCGAAGGCGAACGTCGCCCGCAAGCACGCGGCCTGATCATGCGCCCTGCGCGGCGGAACACCTTCCGCCGCGCGTCGAAAAGCTCCATGTCGGGCCGGCCCGGGCCGCTTTGCGCTCCGGGGCATGAAGCAGGCCCGCATTCGAGAAGCGCATCCGCAGATGGCCAGTCCCGATGTCATCGTCATAGGCGCCGGCGTGGTCGGCCTCTCCGCCGCGATCGCGGCACAGGGGCGCGGCCTCTCGGTCACCGTGCTGGACAAGACCGGCCCGGCGGCGGGCGCCTCTGCCGGCAATGCCGGCGCGTTCGCCTTCACCGACATCCTGCCGCTCGCTTCGCCAGGCATCCTGCGCAAGGCGCCGAAATGGCTGCTCGATCCGCTCGGGCCGCTTTCGGTGCCGCCGGCCTATGCGCTCAAGATCGCGCCCTGGATGTTCCGTTTCTGGCGGGCCTGCTCGCCCGCGCGGGTCGCCCATTCCACGACGGCGCAGACTGCCCTGATGGACCTGTCCAAGGCGGAGCTCGAGCCCTTCCTGCACGAAACCGGCACCTTCGCCATGCTGCGCAAGGACGGCAATCTCCAGGTCTATGAGAGCAAGGCCGAACTTGACGCCTCCCTCCCCGGCTGGCAGGCCCGCGCGGAACACGGCATCGAATTCCGCCACCTCGACGCCGCCGGCATGGCCGCGATCCAGCCCGGCCTGGCGCCACGCTTCACCCATGGCACCTTCACGCCCGGCTGGTATTCGATCGCAGATCCGCAGAGCTATACGATCGCGCTCGCGGATCACTTCCGCGCCCGCGGCGGCACGATCGAGCGGCTGGAGGTCGAAGCGCTTGAGCTTGTTGACGGCGGCGTCACGCTCCATGCCCGTGGCAGCCAGACGCGGCAGGCGACGCAGGTCGTGCTCGCGGCCGGCGCCTTCTCACATCGCATTGCCAGGAGCCTCGGCGAGCGCATCCCGCTCGAAACCGAGCGCGGCTACAACACCACCTTGCCGCCCGGTGCCTTCGACCTGCGCACACAGGTCACCTTCGGCGGTCATGGCTTCGTCGTCAGCCGCCTGTCGACCGGCATCCGCGTCGGCGGCGCGGTCGAGCTCGGCGGGCTCGACCTGCCCCCGAATTTCCGCCGCTCGGAGGCGATGCTGGCCAAGGCCCGCGCCTTCCTGCCCGGGCTCAAGCCCGAGAACGGCGTACAGTGGATGGGTTTTCGCCCTTCGCTGCCGGACAGTCTGCCGGCGATCGGCCGTGCCCGCGCCACGCGGCGCGTGGTTTACGCCTTTGGCCATGGCCATCTCGGCCTGACGCAATCGGCCGGCACCGCCCGGCTGGTCGCCGATCTCCTGACGGATCGGCCCCCAGTCATCGACATCGCTTCCTTCTCACCGCAGCGCTTCTGAGAGTCGGACCATGGCCAGCCACACCTTCTCCTGCATCGACGGCCACACCTGCGGCAACCCGGTGCGCCTCGTCTCCGGCGGCGGCCCGCGCCTCGAAGGCAACAACATGCTGGAGAAGCGCGCCCACTTCCTGCGCGAGTTCGACTGGATTCGCACCGGCCTGATGTTCGAGCCGCGCGGCCACGACATGATGTCGGGCTCGATCCTCTATCCGCCGACCCGCCCCGATTGCGATGTCGCGGTGCTGTTCATCGAGACCTCCGGCTGCCTGCCGATGTGCGGCCACGGCACGATTGGCACCATCACCATGGGCATCGAGAACGGGCTGATCACCCCGCGCGAGCCGGGCAAGCTTTCGATCGAGGCGCCCGCCGGCAAGGTCGATATCAGCTATCGCCAGGAGGGCCGCTTCGTCGAGGAAGTCCGCCTGACCAATGTGCCGGGCTTCCTCTATGCCGAAGGCCTGACGGCCGAGGTCGAGGGCCTCGGCGAGATCGTCGTCGACGTCGCCTATGGCGGCAATTTCTACGCCATCGTCGAGCCGCAGAAGAATTTTCGCGATATGGCCGACCATACCGCCGGCGAACTCATTGGCTGGTCGCCGAAGCTGCGCGCCGCGCTCAACAAGAAATACGAATTCGTCCACCCGGAGCACCCGCAGATCCAGGGGCTCAGCCACATCCTGTGGACCGGCAAGGCGACAAAGCCGGAAGCCCATGCCCGCAACGCCGTATTCTACGGCGACAAGGCGATCGACCGCTCGCCCTGCGGCACCGGCACCTCCGCCCGTATGGCCCAGCTCGCCGCCAAGGGGAAGCTCGCGGTCGGCGACGAGTTCGTGCATGAATCGATCATCGGCTCGCTGTTCAAGGGCCGCGTCGAGGCCGCGACGACCGTGGCGAACCGCCCGGCGATCATCCCTTCCATCGCCGGCTGGGCCCGGATGACCGGCTACAACACCATCTTCATCGACGACCGCGACCCCTTTGCCCACGGCTTCGTCGTGACCTGAGGTCGCTCAGCTTGCGGACGGCTCGCCCGATCCCCGGCGGACCAGGAAGACCGCGGCGCCCGCACTCATCAGCGCCAGGCAGAACCAGGTCAACGCATAGATCAGATGCGTGTTGCGGAAGCTGACCTGGGTCATGCCGCCTTGCGGCAAGGGACCAGGCTCGGATGCCGCATCGGCATCGACGAAATAGGGCGCGACCTCGCCCAGCCTCCCTGCCGCTGCGATCGCGGCCATATCGCGTGAATACCAGCGACCGGCGGCAGGATCGTTGCTGCGCAGGAAGCCGCCGCCAGGCTCGCTCAGCCGCAGCAGGCCGACCACCTTCGTGTCCTTATCCTCCGTTGCGCGACGTTCTCCCGGCCCACGCCGATTCTCCGGCACGAAGCCGCGATTGACCAGTACGGTGAAGCCCGCATCGCTCCGGAACGGCGCGTGTACCCAGAAGCCCGGCCCGCGCTCGGTCACCGCCATGGTCAGCGTGTCCGGCGCATCCAGATAGCGGCCATGCAGCTCGACACGACGGTAATCGTCGGTGGTTGCGCCGATCCTGGTCCACTCCACCGGCCCCGGCGCCGCGACCGGGGCACCATGAATCCGCACCTCGACGCGGGCGATCAGGTCGAGTTTCCAGCTTCGGCGCTCGATCTGCCAGATGCCGAGCCCGGCGAAGACCAGAGTGCAGAGACCAAACGCAGCAACAAACGCGAACCGGGCAAAGCCGCCGCGTTCGCGCACGCCCGCTTCGACCGGCATCACCGGCCTTACATCCTGTGCATGTCCGGCATCATGTTGCTGTTCAGGTGGTACATCACCCAGAGCGAGCCGGAGAGCACGATCACCACGATCACGATGGTGAAGATCAGGCCCATCATGTTCCAGCCGCCCTCCGAGCGACCGTTCATGTGCAGGAAATAGACCATGTGGACGACGATCTGCACGGCGGCGAAGGCCATGATCACGATCGCCGTCAGCGTCGCATTCCCCAGCACGTCGTTCATGACAAGCCAGAACGGGATCGCCGTCAGGACGACCGAGAGCAGGAAGCCGGTGACATAGCCGCTGAGGCTGCCATGCGGAACATGATCGTCGCCATGGGCGCCATGCGGTTCGGCGTGATGTTGGGGACTGCTCATTTCAGCACACCCATCAGGTAGACGAAGGTGAAGACGCCGATCCAGACGACGTCGAGGAAGTGCCAGAACATGGAGAGGCACAGGAGGCGCCGTCGATTGGCCTCGATCAGCCCGCGCTTCGAAACTTGCACCATCAGCACGCTCAGCCAGATCAGGCCGAAGGTAACGTGCAGGCCGTGCGTGCCCACCAGCGTGAAGAAGGAGGACAGGAAGGCGCTGCGCATCGGCGTCGCGCCCTCGCGGATGAAGTGCGCGAACTCGTAGAGCTCGATCGAGAGGAAGGCGAGGCCGAAGAGCCCGGTGACGACAAGCCAGCCCTGCATCGCCGCCTGCCGGCCTTTGTCCATCGCCAGCATGGCGAAGCCATAGGTGATCGAGGAGAACAGCAGCATCGCGGTATTGACCGCGACCAGCCTGAGGTCGAACAGGTCAGCGCCGGACGGGCCGGCCGCGTAGTTGCGCCCGAGCACGCCATAGGTCGCGAAGAGGACTGCGAAGACCAGGCAGTCGCTCATCAGGTAAAGCCAGAAGCCGAGCATGGTCGAGCCGCCGGAATGGGCGTGCTCGTCCTCGGTCACGTAGAAGGCCGGGACGCCCGCGGCCTGCGCCTGTGCTTTCGCCTTGGCCATCACCGCCCCTCAGGCCCTGCCGAGCAGCTGGCTGCGCGAATCCTCTTCGCGCAAGACTGCCTCCGCCGGAATGTGGAAGTCACGGTCATAGTTGAAGCTATGGATGATCACGGTCGCGATGACGGCGACGAAGCTCAACGCCGCCAGCCACCAGATGTACCAGATCAGGGCGAAGCCGCCGACCGTCGCAAGCCCGGCGATGATGACGCCGGCGCCGGTGTTGCGGGGCATGTGGATCGGCTTGAAGCCGCCGAGCGGGCGCCGGTAGCCGCGCTTCTTCATGTCGGCCCAGGCATCGAGGTCATGCACGATCGGCGTGAACGCGAAATTGTAGGCCGGTGGCGGCGAGGAGGTCGACCATTCCAGCGTGCGCCCGTCCCACGGGTCGCCGGTCGTGTCGCGCAACTGCTCGCGCCTGATGATGCTGACGCCGATCTGGATGATGAAGCAGAGGATGCCGAGCGCGATCAGCGCCGCACCCAAAGCCGCAACCACGAACCAGATCTGCAGCGACGGGTCCTCGAAGCGGCTCAAGCGCCGGGTCACGCCCATCAGGCCGAGCACATAGAGCGGCATGAAGGCGACGTAGAAGCCGATCACCCAGAACCAGAACGAGAGCAGGCCCCAGAACCGGTCGAGCTTGAAGCCGAAGGCCTTCGGGAACCAGTAGGCGATGCCGGCGAAGACGCCGAAGACCACGCCGCCGATGATGACGTTGTGGAAATGGGCGATCAGGAACAGGCTGTTATGCAGCACGAAATCGGCAGGCGGCACAGCGAGCATGACGCCGGTCATGCCGCCGATGACGAAGGTCAGCATGAACGCCACGAGCCACATCATCGGCAATTCGAAGCGAATGCGCCCGCGATACATCGTAAACAGCCAGTTGAAGATCTTCGCGCCCGTCGGGATCGAGATGATCATCGTCGTGATGCCGAAGAACGAGTTCACGCTGGCGCCCGAGCCCATCGTGAAGAAATGATGCAGCCAGACGAGATAGGACAGGATGGTGATGACCACCGTCGCATAGACCATCGAGGCGTAGCCGAAGAGGCGCTTGCCGCAGAAGGTCGAGGCCACCTCGGAATAGACCCCGAAGATCGGCAGGATCAGGATGTAAACCTCCGGGTGGCCCCAGATCCAGATCAGGTTCACGTACATCATCGGATTGCCGCCGAGATCGTTCGTGAAGAAATTGGTGCCGACATAGCGGTCGAGCGTCAGCAGCGCCAGCGTTGCCGCCAGGATCGGGAAGGTCGCGACGATCAGCACGTTGGTGCAGAGCGCGGTCCAGGTGAAGACCGGCATCCGCATCATGTCCATGCCGGGCGCCCGCATCTTCACGATGGTCGCGATCAGGTTGACACCGGACAATGTCGTGCCCACGCCGGCGATCTGCAGCGCCCATAGGTAATAGTCCATGCCCACCCCGGGCGAGTAGGCGGCCCCCGAGAGCGGCGGGTAGGCGAGCCAGCCGACCTTGGCGAATTCGCCGATGAAGAGCGACATCATCACCAGAACGGCGCCGCTCACCGTCATCCAGAACGAGAAATTGTTGAGGAAGGGGAAGGCGACGTCGCGCGCGCCGATCTGCAGCGGCACGACATAGTTCATCAGGCCCGTGACGAAAGGCATCGCCACGAAGAAGATCATGATCACGCCATGCGCGGTGAAGATCTGGTCGTAATGGTGCGGCGGCAGGTAGCCCTCGTTGCCGGCGAAGGCGATCGCCTGCTGGCCACGCATCATCAGCGCATCGGCGAAGCCGCGCAGCAGCATGATGACGCCGAGGATCATGTACATGATCCCGATCTTCTTGTGGTCCACGCTGGTGAACCACTCGTGCCAGAGATAGCCCCAGAGCTTGTAGCGGGTGACCAGCGCGACGAGCGCAAGGCCACCGAGCGCGACAGCCGCGAAGGTGCCGATCAGGATCGGCTCGTGATAGGGGATCGCCTCGAGGGTGAAGCGGCCGAAGATCAGCTTCCACCAGTCGGGATAGGAGGTCATCGTTCACTCGCCTCAGTTGGCGACACGGGCGCTGACGCCCGCGGTGCCGTAGACATCCGTGGGCGTGCAGATCGCCGTCACGAAGGGGCGGGGCGGCATCGGCTGCCCGCCCCGGCGCACGCTCTTGTCGTATTCGAGCTGCGCGACGATATGGATGCCCTCCTTGCCGCCGCCGCCCTTGGCGTCCAGCGCCATCATGTCGCGCGTGCACATCTTGGCGCGGTCGACGCACATGTTGAGGATGGCGCTGAACAGATCGGACGGGATGTCGCGGAAATAGCGGACAGCTTCGCGCTC
This sequence comes from uncultured Allobosea sp., assembly GCF_945956895.1. Taxonomy (GTDB): domain Bacteria; phylum Pseudomonadota; class Alphaproteobacteria; order Rhizobiales; family Beijerinckiaceae; genus Allobosea. The sequence goes on from NZ_CAMFJF010000026.1 coordinate 19,876, forward strand.
GCTCGGCTTCTCCAGCACGAGATACTCCTCGCGCCCGAGCGGGCTGCTGTTGCGGATCGCGCGCTGCACCCAGTCGCCGAAGCCCTTGTCATCGACGCCGCGGAAGCGGAAGCGCATGTCGGAGAAGCCGGCGCCGCTGTAATTGGCCGAGAAGCCCTCGAACTCGCCGGCATGGTTGATCACGGCGTTGAGCTTGGTCTGCATGCCCGGCATCGCGTAGATCTGGCCGGCCAGCGCGGGAATGAAGAGCGAATTCATCACCGAGGACGAGGTAATGCGGAACTCGATCGGCTGGTCGACCGGCGCCACGACCTCGTTGAGCGAGGCGATGCCCTGCGCCGGGTAGAGGAACAGCCATTTCCAGTCGAGCGCGACGACCTGGATCACCAGCGGTTCCTTGCGGATTCCGTTGCCGCCCGCCTTCGCCTCGACCGCCGGTTTGCCGGCGCTGATCCGGTCGAGCGGGCGGTAGGGGTCGAGCAGATGCGTGCCCATCCAGGTCATGGCGCCGATCACGACGATGATCAGCAGCGGCACCGACCAGATCACCACCTCCAGCGGCAGCGAATGGTGCCAGTCCGGATCGTAGCTGGCCTTGGCCGAGGCCCGGTAGCGCCAGGCGAAGAAGATCGTCAGCGCCATCACCGGCACGATGATCAGCAGCATCAGCGCCGTGGAGGCGAACAGCAGGTTGCGCTGCTGGAGGGCGACGTCGCCGGACGGGCCGAGCAGCACCATCTGGCAGCCGCCAAGGAGCGCGAACAACGGCAGAAGCGGTAGAATGCGAAAGATTCTCAAGAGACTCGAGACCTCCCTGATCCGGGAACAGCCGTTCTCTATTCCCATCCCCCCGCAGCGCACATCGGACAATCTGTCCCTTTGCGATGGTTTGACGGGTAGCTTCTATCCACCGTATCCATTTGTATGAGGTGCGGGCAAGCCCGGTTCTGCCGGCCCGCCTCCCAACAAGGAATTCGCGGTCATGAGCACTGACGCGGCGAGCCATTCATCGAGACATCCGACGGACGAGCATGGCCGCGACCACGTATCGCCGGCCGATATCGCGCTCGGCGTCATCATCGGCCGAACCTCGGAATATTTCGACTTCTTCGTGTTCGGCCTCGGCTGCGTGCTGGTCTTCCCGGAGCTGGTCTTCCCCTTCGCCGATCGCCTCACGGGCACGCTCTATGCTTTCGGCATCTTCGCGCTGGCCTTCGTCACCCGCCCGATCGGCTCGGTGCTGTTCTTCCGCCTGGACCGCAACTACGGCCGCGCGACCAAGCTCACCGCCGCGCTCTTCCTGCTCGGCGGCTCGACGGCGGCGATCGCCTTCCTGCCGGGATATGCGACGCTCGGCATCTGGTCGATCGTCATCCTCGCGGGCTTCCGCCTGCTGCAGGGCATCGCGCTCGGCGGCGCCTGGGACGGCCTGTCCTCCCTGCTCGCCCTCAATGCCCCACCGAACCGGCGCGGCTGGTATGCGATGCTGCCGCAGCTCGGCGCGCCCTTCGGCTTCATCCTCGCGGCCGGGCTCTTCGCCTATTTCGAGGGCGCGCTCTCGAAGCGCGACTTTCTCGACTGGGGCTGGCGCTATCCGTTCTTCGTGGCGCTCACCATCAATGTCGTGGCGCTCTTCGCCCGCCTGCGCATGGTCGCGACCCAGGAATTCGCCCAGTTGATGGAAACCCGCGAATTGATGCCGGTTTCGGTCTTCGAGCTCGTTCGCACCCACGGCCGCACGCTCGTCCTCGGCGCCTTCGTGCCGCTGGCGAGCTTCGCGCTCTTCCACCTTGTGACCATCTTCCCGGTCAGCTGGATCAATCTCTTCACCGACCGTTCGGTCTCCGAGTTCCTGCTGGTGCAAGGTGCCGGCGCCGTGGTCGGCGCGGGCGCGATCGTCACCTCCGGCCTGATCGCCGACCAGATCGGCCGCCGCAACACGCTGCTGCTCTCGGGCGCGATGATCGCGCTGTTCAGCCTCTCCAGCATCGTCGCGCCGCTGCTCTTCGGCGATAGCCTCGCCGGCCAGACGATCTACGTCATCATCGGCTTCGGCCTGCTCGGCCTCGCCTATGGCCAGACGGCCGGCGCGGTCGCTTCCAGCTTCGGGCTGCAATACCGCTACACCGGAGCGGCCCTGACCTCGGACTTCGCCTGGCTCATCGGCGCCGGCTTCGCCCCGCTGGTCGCGCTGACCCTGTCGAGCACGTTCGGTCTCGCCTGGGTCGGGCTTTACCTGCTTTCCGGCGCGCTCTGCACATTGGCAGCGCTGTGGATCGATCGGCGACTGGAAGCGCGCTACGGCTAGAGCAGTGCTCAGGCCGCCTGCGGCTGCTCCTGCGGCGCGAGATAGGCGCCCTGGAAGGTTGCCATCACATGCTGGACCATGTCGCGCGCGACATGGAGCTGATCGTCCTGGAAGGCGAGTGCGCGGGGCGAGTTGAGCACGATCTCGTAGCTCGGGAAGTAGTCGACGAAATCGAAGCGGCGGAACAATTCCTCCGCCACGGCCCGCAGCACCGATTTCGAGGCACTGTTGGCGACGATGACATCGGCATCCTTGAAGGTCGCGCCGAACGGCACCGGGGAGACCGTGACGACGAAGCGCATCTCGGGATGGCAGTGCTCGCGGATCAGCCCGATGATGTCGAGCATGTCGGCCAGCGTCGCGTCATAGCCATAATCGACGAAGCGGAAGCGCTCCGGCAACCGTTGCAGCCAGACCGGGCCGGGATGGGCGTTCATGGCGATGCCGGTCTGCGCATCCAGCCAGGTCTCGGTCAGGCCGAGCGTGAAGAAGCAGACGTGCGCCTGCCTGATCTGCGCGGTCGCGGCAGAGAGGCGTTGGCGGTTGGCGAGCGCCGTCTCGCGATCGAGCAACTTCAGACCGCTGGCCTGCGGGTCGAACCATTGCCCGGGCGCAAGCTCGATCAAGCCCTCGTCGGGGTAGCTCTCGCCGAGCAGGACGCGCTTGATCTCGTGGGTCATCGAGCGCACCGAGTACTTGTTCAGCGCCCCCCGGCTGAGCTGGCCGCGATCGGCCCCGCCGCCGCGCCCGCTCTCCTCGCTCCAGCTTTCGAAATGCTCGGCCGGCACACCATGGCCTTCGAGCAGCAGCGGCAGGCCGCGCGCCATCAGGATGTTCTCGACCTCGCGCGCGAAGCACGAACCCATGGTGAAGATCGGCTCGGACGGGTCGAGCTTGAACTTCGGCTTGTGCTCCACCGCGACATAGTCGCCCGTGGTCAGGCGCTCCTTGGCCATCTTCTCGGGCTTGCCCGAGGTCCAGCCGCGCACGGGATTGCCGCGCATGATCGAGAGGGCGATGCCCGCATCATATTCGATCTTCATGATCGTCTCCTGGTTCGTGGAAGCCGATAGCCGGAAAGCCTTCGCGCCACTGCGAGGGCCGTTCTTGGGTCCGGGCCACCCCTTAGAGCCCGTTTGGAAATTCCTTGAGCCCTCATCCTGAGGAGCCATTTTCTTGGAAATGGCGTCTCGAAGGATGCTTCAGGAGGCTCCGGAACCATCTGGAACATCCTTCGAGACGCAGCCTTCGGCTGCTCCTCAGGATGAGGGCTGAGTTTCCAAACAGGCTCTTACATCCGGTGGGGAATGCCGTTCCGATCGAGGAAGCCGCGCATCCGGTCGTAGGAGCCGGCATAGCTCTTCGCGAGGCTGTTCAGCGCCGCCTCCTGATAGACAGCCCGCCAGCCGCCCTCGGCCAAGGCCGCCTCAGGCACGACCGGGATCTTCAGCGTCTCGGCCAGTTCCTGGCTGCGCGTGTCATAGGCGACAAGCACGCCGGGCACCCCATGCGCGACCGCCGGCAGCACGCCATGGACGCGGTAGCCCACGGCGAGGTCCTGCGAGCGGGCGAAGGCGTCGTAATGCTCGACATCGAAGAACGAAAACAATTGCTTCTCGTAGATCCGGCGCATCGCCGCATCGTCCGCCCCGTTCCACCAGCCGGTGCGGGTGAATTCGGCGACGGCCTTCTCCTTGGCGGCGGGATCGCGCAGGAAGAACGCCTTCTCCTCCTGCTCGCCATGCGAGGACATCACCATCTCGCTTTGGGCATCGACCTTGAGCAGGGCAGCCTTCTGGTTGCGCAGATAAGCTTCAGGATCGGCGGTGTAGCTCTTGTCGGCCTCGCGGCGCAGGCTGAACGCGACCTTGCGGATCTCGCGCTGATCGGGAACGCGGATCTTGAGGTCGCGATTGCGGGTGCGGAAGATCGAGGGGCAACCGACCACCTCGACATTGCGGATGCCGTTCTGCCGGAGCGTCTCGGCGCTGAAGGCGCCGCGCACGCCGATGGCGGCCGAGCGCTCGGCCACGATCGACCAGAAGCGCTGCGAGGCGTCCGGGAGTTCGATCCTGCGGTTCTGGCTCGCCTGCGCGCCGACGCCGATGGCGTAGACCGGGAGTTTCACCTTCTCCAGCACCTCGACGGCGCGGAACCACTCCATGCTCTCATGGATGAAGTTCGAGCCGCGCACGAAGACGAAATCGAACTCGCTGGCATAGCGCGCGATGTCGGCCTCGGTCGGCGACATGATCTTCATCGGCTCCAGATGCGCGTAATCGAGGAGCTTCAGCGTCGAGTCGTAGACGATCATGTCGCCGATGTTGAAGTAATCGCTGAGCAGCTTCTCCATCGGGGCGCGATACCAGCGCACCTTGTCATGGTCGTAGACCTCGCCCGCCGGATAGATCACCAGCGCCCGCAGGGCCTTGGCCTTCGAGACCGGGCGCAATGCCGAACCGGGCGCCAGCGCGCCGGTGCGCGCATCCGCCACCGCAATGGAGCGCAGGCGCGTCTCGGGCAGGGCCGGCAGCGGAATCGCGATCTCCGCCACGGTCGCATCGCCGGTGACGAGCGCGCCCGGGTTGATCGTGGCGTAGTCCTGCCCGTCGAGCAGCAGGCGCAGCGACGGCCAGCTCCCGTCGAGCTCGCGGGCGACGAGGACGACGACCTCCTGCGTGGTCGCGCGCAGGATCTTCATGGTCTGCACGGCCTGGCTGGCCGGAAGCGGATGCGCGGGCGCATTCATGGAGTGTCCTTCACGATGCGGATTTTGATGCGGACGAGATCGCGCTGCGGGCCGATCTTGCAATCGGCGACATGCATCTTGGTCATGAACAGAAAGGGCGTGTCGCCCGTGGTCTCGAAATTGCGAGAGGGCGAGGTCGGATCGGCGACGGCGCCGTAGCCATAGCGATCGCGGTCGCCGCAATCCTTGCTCCACATCGTCGGATGCGTGACGAGCGTCTGCAGCGGCGCCCAGGTCAAGAGGTCCTTCGACCAGCTATAGGCGACGCGCCCGCCGACGATGCCCTGCCGGGGGTCGGGGCCGAGATGGAAGATCGCGAGCCATTGCCCGCTCGCCTCGTGTCGCGTGACCGAGCCGACCGTGGTCGGCAGATGTCTCAACGGCTGGCACGGCCGCGCCTGGCTCAGGTCGTCGCGATAGGGATCGACGGCCGGAATCGTGAAGTCCTGCCCGTCGAAGGCGCGCCAGGTCGTCGCGTCCTTGATATCCGTGGAGCGGAACAGGCAGACGCCGTTCTTCTGGCCCTCGCCGCCGGTGGTCGCGATCAGCGCATACCAGGCGCCGTCCTTCTCGACGATATTGGAGGGATTGAAGAAGCCGCGATGCCGGCCCTGCCCAACATCCTGCCTGTAGGGCGGTGCCGCCACCAGCGGGCGCGGCTCGTCGGTCCTGAAGCTGCGGCCGCCATCATTCGAGCGGGCGGCGGTCACGACATTGTACCAGCAACTCATCGCCTCCTTGAAGCGGCAGGCGCCGGGATGCTTGTCGGCATGGTATTCGGCATGGATCAGCGCCTCGACATGGCGCCCGTCATCGGTCCAGGTCGCGGCGATCCAGCTTTTGTCGCTGAACTGGCTCGGATCGGCGCTGCCCTTCGCCTCGAACGAAACCGCGCAGCTCTTGAGGATCGAGGAGAGATCGCGGCCGATCAGCGGGCGGCTGCGGTAGTGGCTGGCGAAGGCGACAACCTCGCCCTTGTCGTCGCGGAAGGCACGCAAGGGCGCATCCGGCAGGTCCCATTCCTCGCAGCGCTCGCGCGCCCAGGACACCACCGTCTCCTCCTGCGCGCCGGGCGCGAGCTCAAGCCGGTAGCCCTGCGCCATCGCGGGCAGCGCCAGCAGCAGACAGGCCGCCAGCAGAGCCCTGCGCAGGGTGCGGGCGGCCCTCATGCCACCTTCCTTTCCGGCGCGGGCGCCTCTTGGGCAGCCGCGGCCTGCTTGACCATCTTGTGGTCGACCTTGTTCTCGCTGAGGAAGGCGCTCATCGCGCGGTAGACCTGCCCGTAAGCCGTGTTGAAGCAGTCGAAGCGCGCCTGTTCCCAGTACTCCTCCAGCCTGAAATCCTCGCCGGAGAAGACGTCGACGCTCGGGATCTTGAACGTATCCGCGAACTCGACCGTGCGGCTGTCATATGTGAAGTAGATCGAGGGCGTGCCGTTCGCGAGCGCCATCAGGTTGCCGTGCAGCCGATAGCCCAGCACAAGGTCGAGCCCGCGCACCAGCCGCTCGTATTCCGCGACCACGTCGGAATAGAACATCCGGCTCTGGTAGAGCCCGGTGACCTGCTCATCGAGATACCAGTTATTGGCCCACTCGTTCTCCTTCAGCGCCGCGAGCGCCTGCGCCTTCTGCTCGGGCGTGCCAAGGGCGAGCTTCTTCTCCTCGACCTCGCCTTGCGACATCAGCGTGACCTCGAAGCGATCCGCCATCGCCTTCACCAACGAGCGGTGGAAGGTGAGGTAGCGCTTGATGTCCTGCGCATAGGTCTTGGAAACCTCGCGCCGCAGCGTCACGCCGGCGGTCTTGACCTGATCGAGCGGCAGCAGGCGGATGGCGAGGTTGGGATCGTTGTTCCGGAACGCCGTCGGGCAGCCGATGATGCGGACATTCCTGATGCCGAGATCGTTCAGCACCTCCGCGGAATAGGTGCCGCGCACGCCGAGCGAGGCCGTCGAATCCGAGATGAGCTTGAGGACTGTCTTCGTGTCCTCGCTCAATTCCAGCTTGCCGCTGACCGGGGCCTGCGCACCGATGCCGAAGGCGATCACCGGAATTTTAAGCCGGCGCAGCACTTCGGCCGCCTTGGACCAGTTCATCTGCGCGTGGACATAGTTCGAGCCGCGCAGGAAGACGTAGTCGTATTCGGCATTGAGCCGGTCGATCATCGCGGGATCGACGCGATTGATCGGCAGTTCATCGAGCTTCTCGAAGTTGAGCAGCTTCAGCGAGGAATCGAAGACGAAGGCGTCGCCGATATTGTGGTAGTGCTCGATATGACTCTGCAGATCGGCATGGCGATACCAGCGGACATTGTCGTGGTCATAGACCTCCCCGGAGGGGCTGATGACGAGGATGCGGGCCATGGTCGGGTCTCCCCTGTTGTTTCGTTATGGTTTCAGGCGATCATCGCGGCTTGGTCCTGCCGCGCAGGCGCAGGCTTGCTGCGCTCGGCGAGGAGGCGGCGGTAGAGGTCGAGATGCGTGCCGGCGCATTCGCGGTGGCTCATCGGCCGCCTGATGCCGCCGCGCAGGCGCTCCCAGAGGCCGGGCTCGGTCAGCGCGCGCGTCATGCAGTCGACGAGGTCTTCCGGGCTGCCGGGCCGGAAATGCAGGCCATCGACCTCGTCGGTGATCTTCTCGGCCATGCCCCCGAGATTGCTCGCCAGGATCGGGCGGCCATGGAAGAACGCTTCCTGGATCACGATCGGCGAGTTCTCCCACCAGACCGAGGGCATCACCATCCAGTCGACCGAGCGCATCAGGTTCGGCATTTCGCGGTTCTGGAAGGCGCCGCAGAAGCGCACGCGCCGGCCGGCCGCTTCGACGAGCCTAGCGAACTTGTCCTGATAGGCCTGCGGCTGCCGCTCCAGATTGCCGCCATAGACCAGCAGGATCGAATCCTCGCCCCAGACCTTGTCCGGGATGCGCGTCACCGCGTCGATCAGCACGTCGGCGCCCTTGTAGGGCGTGAGCTGGCCGAAATAGGCGAAGCGCGAGCGGCGCGCCTTCCCCTCGGGCAAAGGACGCGGCGGCGCGACGCTGGCGACGTCGATACCGTTCTCGATCACCGAGAAGCGCTCCTCGGCGAGGCCCCAGTCGACATAGCGGTCGACGAGGAAGCGGCTCGGCGAGACGAAATGGTCGGCCAGCCCCAACATGCCCTTGATAAAGGTCTCGCGGGCGAGGAAGCGGGCCGGCGAGATGTCCGGGAAGCATGCGTTGCAGTCGGTCGGCGAGGCCCGGTAGCAGAGCTTGAAGGCGCCGGTCTTCACCATCTGGCCGTGGTGGTGGCAGATCGAGAGATATTCGTGGAAGGTCACCACGATCAGCGCATCCGGCAGCGCATCGCGCACCGCGAACAGACATTCGAGCCCGAGCCCGATGAAATGGTGGAAATGCACTACGTCCGGCTTCAGATCGTGCAGCACGCGCACGAAATCGCGGTCAATCTCTTCCGTCGCGCGGTTCGAGATCAGGAAGTGGTCGTAATCCTCGGCGTAGTAGAGCAGTTCGCCGCCGCGCTGGCGCAGGCTCATCAACGCCGTACCGGCATGGCGCGGCGTCGGCGCGCCGACGCGGGCGAGGAAATGGGAATCGATGCCCTCGCCGGCCTGCAAACCCTTGTGCAGGTTGTAGGAGGCCACCTCCGCCCCGCCGAGCGAGAGCGAAGGATGGCCGTGCGATATCACGAGAACCCGCATCCTCAGCCTTTCATGTTGGAGATGGCGAGCGCCCAGCGCCGGTCGAAGCTGGTGCGGTCGGCAAGCTGGGCAAGCGCGCCGGCATGGGGCGTCGCAGTCTCCGCGTCGTCGACGGCATAGACCTCGACATCCGGCACCCAGAGCGAGGGTGAGCCAGCCATCCGGAGCTTGAGGCAAAGATCGAGCCCCTTCTCCGCCGTGGTGAAATAATTGCGCGCGAAGCCGCCGACCTCGATGAAGGCGGCGCGGGAGAGTACGCAGCATTCGCTGGCCCCGGCAGCGACCTCCATCGGTCCGAGATTGCCGACCGCCTCCAGGGGATAGCCGACGAAGCGGTTGGCGATGCGCCGGCTCGCTCCCTCGCCTTCCAGCCAGGCCCCGGCCCAGCGGATGGAATCGTCTTCGAAGAGCAAGGTCGGGCTCGCGACGCATTGGCCGCCACGCGCGCGGTAGGCCCGTTCCAGCCGGCCGAGCCAGCCGGGCATGCGAATCTGCGCGGCGCCCGACAACAGCGCGACGGTGTTGAAGCGGCAGGCGCGCACACCTGCCTCCAGCGCATCGCAGGCATCCTCCACGCCTTCCACCGCGACGAGACGCACCGACAAGCCATAGAAGCGCGCGAGCCGGCGCGCTTCGGCACCGACGCGGTCGAAGCTCTCGGACGGCGCCGCGAGCACCATCGGCAATGGGCGCGCCTCCGGGTCCATCGCGAGCAGCGCGAACAACGCCGACAACTCGCGATGCCGGTGATCGAGCCCGATGACGAGGCCGAGCGGCGCCTCGGGGTCGAAGGTGCCGACATCGAGCGTCTCAGCGGCGCGCGGCGGCGCGATCTCGGCCGCCTGCAGGGCCGGCGCGATCTGGCGCTCGACCACGGCACTCGCGGTCGATGAGCGCGGGTCGAGCAGGCCGAGCACGCGTTCCAGGGCGCGGCGTGCCGGAGCCCGGTTGGGTTCGAGCGGCAGGAAGGCAGGACCTGTGCCCTGCACCTCGAAAGCGAGATGCAGCGGCTGGCCGGCTTCCGGCAGAAGTTTTGGCGCGAAGACGATGAAACCGTGATTGTTGCGGCGCGAGGCCAGGGCCGGACCGAAACGCGGGTCTTCCATGAAGGCCGCCGTGACGTCGGCGCGCTGCACCCACGTCCACACGCGGTCGACGGCGCAGGACTGGCCGCCGCTGCGCAGCGAGACGCCGCCGACCCGGCGCTCGGGATCGAACAGCCAGCCGATGATCAGCACGCCCGTGCCCCCGACCACCGTGACCGAGTCGATGCCGGCCCGGACCGGCTCCTCCAGCAGGCAGACCGTGTCACGCCCGTCGAAGCGCTGCGAGGCGCGCTTCAGCTTGTCGGCCGTGGCCTGCGGGGCGGTGCCGCGCTGCAAGCCGTCGCGCAGATGGCCGGGCACCGTGATCGGTTCGAGCAGGACATGGCGTTCATAGACCTCGAGCGCGCGCCAGCCGTCATTGCCGCGGAAATAAAGCCGCTCGATCTCGCCGGGATGCTGGGCGTGGCAATCCTCCAGCAGGCCGAAGAAGCCACGCGCGCCCTCGCCGAGATCGTCGCGCTCGAAGGTCCCGGTTTCGAGATGGGCCGGCGACAGACCGCCATGCGAGATCAGCAGCTTCACCCGCCCGGCGGCGAAATGCGAAGTCCAGCCCTGCAGGAAGATGCCACCGCCCGAGCCCGCGACCTCGTCGAGCTTGCCCATCACCTCGACGAAGCCGCCCGGCCGCGCGACGGTTTGCAAGAGCATCGCCACGGCCCGCAGGCGGCGCGGGTTGGGCGCCCCGGTCAGCAGCACTTCGAGCAGCCCGTCGACTACGCTCGGAAAGGCCTGCCCGGCATCGTCCGCGAGCTCGGAGAGGAAGGTCTGCAGGGGTTGAGGCTTCGGCGCCAGGATCAGGCGCAACGGCCGGCCAGGCCGGCCGATCAGCAGGGCGCCGGTGCCACTGTCGTCGACGCTGGGCGCCGGTGCGAGGCAGAGGAAGCCAGAGGTAGCCGCAGGCTCGGCACCAGGCCGGCGCCAGCTCAGCACCATGGTCTGCGCGCGGTTGCGCGGATTGCCGTCGACCGCGACCGGCACCTTTGCCGGAATCGCATCGCAATGGCTGCGGACGAGGATCGCGTTCTCGCCGAGCGGCGTCCAGGAGACGGTCGGCGCCTGCGCGATCGCGGTCCTCTCGGGGACGATGACCTCGCTCATCGCCTCAGCCTCCCCAGAGCGTCACGGCAAGTGTGACAAAGGACATCGCCGCCGCGAGCGCCGAGAGGAAGCCGAGGATGACCGTGACCTGCCTGAGCGGCGCCCGCGCCTCCTTGCGGATCGCGTCGAGGCGCGCGTCGAAGCCACGCAAGGTGCCGTCGAAGCGGAGCTGAAAGACGTCGAGCTCGCCGAGCCGGCGCACGATCTCGCTCTGGCTCTCGGTCTCGGCCTTGGTCGCCTCCGCCAGCGCGTGGTTCTCTTCGAGCCGCGCCGCGATGCGGTCGAGCTTCTCGTTGAGTTCCTTCTGGGCGAGCTGGGCCCGCCGGTTGAGCACGATCAGCATCTCGACCTTGTCGAAGAAGCGCGCCAGCGGCACGGCAATCGCCGCCTCCGCTGCCAGTTCGTCCGCCGCCGGCAGGCGCAGTTCCAGTTCCGCGCCGGTTGCCGCGGAGACGCCGACAACCGTCAACCGGGTGCGTGCTGCGATCAGCGCCTCGTCGAGATCGATCGAGAAGGCGTGCTTGCCGTCGCCGATGCCGTTGCGGCGCAGATCGATGCGGCTCTGGTCGGCCCTGGTTTCCGCGACGATCTTGCCATCGCAGGAAATCCGGACCGTGATCGCCTCGTCGGGACGGGCCTCGTCCCATATCCAGCCATGCAGGCGGCTACCGTCGAGGGCATCGACCCGCCCGTTCAGGCGGGCGGGATTGACGTTAGGCAGGCGGACTTCGTTGTCCTGATGTTGAGCCGTTGTCATGCGGCCTCCGCGAGCTTGAGGTCATCGAAGAGGGCGAGATGGCGGCCGGCGCAATCGGCTAGCGTCGGCTGCTCGGCGATGCCGTGGACGAGGCGCTGCCAGAGACCCGCCTCCTCCATCGCCCGGCGAAGGGTGCGGGCCAGCGCGACCGGATCGCCCGGCCGGACATGCAGCCCGTCGATCTCGTCGCGCACCATCTCGGCCATGCCGCCGATGGCGCTGACGATCGGCGGGCGACGGTGCTGGAAGGCTTCCTGGATGACGAGCGGCGCGTTCTCCCACCAGATCGAGGGCATCACCACCCAGTCGACCTCGGCCATCAGGCCGGGCACCTCATCACGGGAATAGGCCCCGCAATGGGTAACGACGCCCTCCGCTCCGGCAAGCGCGGCGTCGAGCGCGGTCGTGAAGGCCTCGCTCTGGAACGGCGCGCCGCCATGGATGCGCAGCGAGAATTCGGTTTCGCCGGACGCGCGCAGCAACTGCGCCGCCTGCAAGAGCGGCAGGACGCCCTTCCAGGGATTGAGATTGCCGAAATAGCCGAAGCTGGCACGCCGGCCTGTCGCCTGCCGGTGCGGCGCGGCCTCCTGCGCCGGGCGGGCATTGGCGATGACCTCGATCCGCTCACTGGCTAAGCCCCAATCGACATAGCGCTGCCGCAGGAAGCGGCTCGGCGCGACAAAGCGGTCCACCACCGCGAGATGCGTCTTGATGAAGCGCTCGCGCAGCAGGAAACGGTCCGAGCCGATCTCGGGAAAGCAGCCATGGCAGGCCGAAGGCGAGGAGACGTTACAGCGCTGGCGATCGCCCGGCCGCACCATCAGGCCGTCATGGTGGCAGATCGGATAGTAGTCGTGCAGCGTCATCACGATCGCTGCCTGCGGCAGGAGCCTTCGCGCCAGCGTCAGGAACTCCGCGCCGATCAGCACGAGATGATGGACGTGGATCACGTCCGGCCGGAACTCCTCCAGCAGCGTCGCGAGGTCCTGCAACGTGCCGTAATGGTCGATCTGGCTCATGTGGAAGCGGTCGTAATGCGCGCTCCACAGCACCACGTCCTCGCCGATCGCCTGCAGAGCCGTGCCCGGATGCGGCCCGCGATGCATCGCGTTGGTCGCACCGAGGAACAAAACCTCGCAGCCCTGCTCGCGATAGGCCTGCGTCAGGTCATGCGCGAAGATCTCGGTGCCGCCGGGATGCAAAGATGGATGGTTATGCGCGACGACGAGGATACGCCGGCTCATGCCATCTCTCCCGGTCCCTTGCTCCCTGGCTTTGTCGCGATCAGCAGGTCCTGGTAATGCGCCGCGCTGATGCCGCGCCAATGCCCCGGCCTGAGCGCCTCAACGGTGAGCCCGGCCAGCGCCGTCTGTTCCAGCAGGAAGCGGCTGTCGATGCCGGCAGCGGCAAGCGGCGCCTCGTCAATCGCGTACCAGCCCGGCCCGTCCTGCCAGCGCTTGAACGGCAGGCGTTCCTGGCCCGTCGAGGTGCCGTCGAGCGCGAAGGCGGTGAGGAACAGCCGCCCGCCCGGCGACAGCAGGCGCGCGGCCTCCTGCAGGTAGACCACCAGCTCCTCGGGCGGCAGATGCGTCGCGACCGAGGTCATCGTCACGAAATCGAAGCTGCCATTGGCGAAGCCGAAGCGGACCTCGATGCCCGGCAGGGAGCCCGCCGGATTATAGAGCGGATGGGCGATATCGAGCCGCTGGAAGCGGAAGCGCGGATAGGCCGGCGTGATCGTCTGGGCACACCACAGGATGCCTTCCATCACCGGATCGACGCCGTCATAGCTGCCGCGCTCGGGGTCGAGATATTGCGTCAATGGCACCGCCATGCGGCCGATGCCGCAGCCGATGTCGAAGACGCGCTCATGCGGCTTGAGCCGGCCGATCCGGATGAAATGGCCGAGGAATTCGGCGCCGATCGCGCGATAATCGCCGTCGCCGACGAAGATCGAGTCCGGCGGCGGGTGCGGCATGAAGCGGTTGCTCTGCAGCGAGGCCAGGAGCCAGTCGAGCTCGGGCCCGGCGGAAACCTCCGCGGGAGCAGGCTCTGGTGCGATCTGTCTCAGGGCGGTCATGCGGCGGTCGCTCTCCTGAAGCTGAAGCGGGGGACAAGGTCGGGTTCGGCGGGCGCCGGTGCCGGCAGCGCAAGCTCCGGTGCGGAGGTCTCGAAGGCCTGCATCAGCGCCTCGATCTGGGCGCCCCAGCGTTGGCTCTGCAGCCAGGCATTGTGCTGGGAGGCGGCGCCGCGCGTGTAATCAACACTGCGCGCGATCGATTGCCGCTCGAGATGGTAGAGCGCGACATCCGGGACATAGAGAATGCCGAAGCCGGCCCGCCTGATCTTGAGGCAGAGATCGCTGTCCTCGTAATCGCCGATCACATAGCTCTCGTCGAAGCCGCCGAGCTCCTCGTAGAGATCGCGCGCCATCACGATGCAGGCGCCGGTGACGCCCGGCACGGGCCGCTCGATAGTGGCCGGCGCATAGCTGCCCGGCATGCCCTTGAAGTAATGATGGTTGAGCCAGGTGCCTTTGCTGTCGCGCTTGAAGAACAGTCCGGCGTGCTGCAGCGAGTTGTCGTCGTAGAGCAGTTTGGGACCGACGGCGCCGACCTTGGCGCGACGGTCGAGCCTGGCGATCAGCCCTTCCAGCCAGCCATTGCCGGTCGGAATGACATCGGAATTGACGAGGGCGAGTGCCTCGCCGCGCGCCACGGCAGCGCCGGCATTGCAGGCGGCCGAGAAGCCGCCATTGCGCCGCATCGCCACGAACTGCATCGGCAGGCCATAGGCGAGATGCAGGCCGCCGAGGAGATGCGCGACCTCGGCCTCGTGCTCAGGCGAATCGAGCACATAGATCAGCTCGGCATTCTCCGGGAACCACGGATCGCCGGCAAAGGCCGCGACCTGCACACGGAGGAAATCGTAGACACGGTAGAGCGGGATCACGACCGAAGCCTTCGGCCGGGCCGGCAATTGCCCGTACGCCTTGACGGCCGGTTCCGGCCGGCTGTCGCGCAAATCCTCCTGGCAGGCGGCGAGGATCGGCGCGAGCGTCGTCTCGATCATCGCGGCGGTGAGATATTGCGGCGGGATCGCCGCCAGCGCCCGCGCCCTGATCGTCACCGGATCGGCCGGCTGCACCGGCGGGCGCAATGTCAGCGTCGTCCCGGATTTCAGCTTGATCTCGCAGCGCGGCTGCAACACCGGCGCGCCGCCGGCATAATCGGCAGCGAAACCGGCGAAGCCCGTGGCAGCGCGCGTCTCGCCATCCGCGCCGGTCGGCAAGCGCACGGGGAAGCGCTGCAACCGCGAGAGCATCGCGATCGGCTCGCCATTGCCGC
This sequence comes from uncultured Allobosea sp., assembly GCF_945956895.1. Lineage (GTDB taxonomy): Bacteria > Pseudomonadota > Alphaproteobacteria > Rhizobiales > Beijerinckiaceae > Allobosea. The sequence goes on from NZ_CAMFJF010000026.1 coordinate 34,940, forward strand.
GATGGAGCAGCACTTCTTCGAGGAGCTCGTCGGGATCGCGCAGCCAGCCGCCGATCAGGAGCCCGGCTCGGTTACAAACCGCAAGGTCGAGTTCAGCGGCAGGCAAATCGTCGCTGCGGCGGACATGCTGGACCGCGAGCGGCACGCGCCGCTGCATCTCGATGGCGAGCAGGCGCCCCTGTTCGGACAGGCCGGCAAGCTGCTCGACGACCCAGTTGCGCAGCCCGTCGCGGCTCGCGGCCTTGCCAGCCCACCAGCGGCCGAGCGAGGGCGCGGACTGCCTACCGGGCAGCGCGCGCAGGACCAGCGCGCGTTCACCCTGCAAGATCAGCAACCCACCGCCACGGCTCGGCGGCGCATCCAACACCAGATGGGCCTCGCGCTTGCCCGTGCGGTCGGCCGCGCCAAGGCGGGCCTTGAGATCGAGGCGCGTCAACCCCGCGCCGTCGAGGCGGGCGACACCCTGCAAAGCGCCGAAATCGACGGGCACCGCCGTCTCGAACAGCCATTGTCCTTCGACGAGGGCCGCAGTCGGCTGCATTGCGATCGGCTTGGGGAACAGCGTCAGCAGGAACTGACGCAGGAAGGACAGGTAATTCGGGATCGCGGCGAGGCCGAACAGCGGCGGCCAGGCGCGGACCAGCGCGTTGGCGAGCGTCAGCCGCGCCTGCGGCGCGAGGTCCTTGAGAATCTCGGTTGGATCGGCAAGGCCGTGGACCAACGTCGGGTCGAAGCCGGCCGTCACCTCGCCCTGCGGGCCGTGATCGCTGAGGGTCGCGACGACATTGTCATGGCCCGACGAGCGGAAGGCGACGGCGAGCCGCTCGCGCCCGTCGCGCAGACCAAGCGAGATCGAGGCCGCAGGCAGGCGCCGGCCGCCAGCCGTGAGCGCAATCGCGGGCTTGCCAAAGGGCGAAGCCTCGAGCGTCCAGCAGAGCAGAAAGACCGATCCGCCGAGGCGGTGGAGTTCAAGCTGGGCAGGCGGGGTCGCCGCCATCGCGACGGGCGCGAGAGAAAGCATTGGGGCGCTCCTGCGGCACGGAGAATCCCGGAGCGCTTGCGGAAAGCGGGGAGACACTTTCCGGGGGCGTGCGCGCTCCGGGAGCTGCGAGCCTCTCGTTCGGCGGCTTCGGCCGAACGAGAGGCAGCATCTGGATCAGGCGACCGTGAAATAGGAGTTCGGGTCGGCCTGAACGTCGTCGGCCGAGACACCCACCAGGGTCAGGGTGTCGCCATTGCCGAGATCGATGACGGTGTTGGCGCCGACCGTGGTCGCGCGCGCGGCCACGTCTTCCGCGGTGTGGACGCCCGTGCCGTTGATGTCGGACGCGATCTGCAGCATGTCCGAGCCGGCATGGAAGTCGAGGACGACGTCGTTGCCGCCGCCGCCGGCGAACACGAAGGTATCGCTGCCCGCGCCGCCATGCAGGATGTCGTTGCCGGCACCGCCGAACAGCATGTCGTCGCCAGCGCCACCGTGCAGGATGTCGTTGCCGTCGCCGCCCTGGAGGATGTCGGTACCGTCGCCGCCCTGCAGGACGTCATTGCCGGCGCCACCCTGGAGGATGTCGTTGCCCGGCCCGCCTTGCAGGATGTCGTTGCCATCACCGCCAAGCAGGACATCGTCGCCGTTATTGCCGCGGAGGATGTCGTCGCCGGCGCCGCCGGAGAGGATGTCGTTGCCTTCGCCGCCGAACAGGGCGTCATTGCCCTCGTCGCCGGACAGGACATCGTCGCCGAGTCCGCCGAACAGGGTATCGTTACCCTCGCCGCCGAACAGGGCGTCGTTGCCGGCATCACCAAACAGCGTGTCGTCGCCTTCCTCGCCGAACAGAGAATCGACCTGATCCCCGCCCTTGACAATGTCGTCGCCTGCTCCGGCGAGAATCACGTCACTGAAACGACTCCCAATCAAAAAGTCGTCGAATGCACTTCCTTCGATCGTCGCCATACGGCACCTCCTGGGCGATCTGGTGAACCTGGACCGTTCGGCGGCCGCACCGCGAAACAAAAAGACCAGGAATGTTTCCGATAGCCATGAATAGATCAGGCCATCGCTCGACCAGACGAGGATTGCCGAATGAGTGCGTTGCGGCAAGGATTTTATTGTGATTATTTTGCGACGCAACATATTTTAGTCTTTATTTTACGATCAATAATCTTTCTATATTCGAAGATATATACTTACAATCTCGAAATATTACGCCCCGCACAGGAGCCCAACGGCCTTGCCGTCGATGGCGGCCGCTCAATCCTCGCGAAAGGCCCGGTTGAAGCTGTCCGTGATCGGCGAGAGCAGGTAGTCGACCGCGCGGCGGGCACCGTTGACGATCATGACCTCTGCGGTCATGCCGGCATGGAGCGTGACCTTGTAGTCCCGCAGACTCTTGGGATCGATCTCCGCCCGCACCACGAAATAGGGCGCACCGGTCTTCTCGTCGACGAGCTGGTCCGGCGCGACATAGTTCACCTTGGCCTGCAAGGGCGGCAGCAGGCGCGAATTGAACGCGGTCAGCCGCACGCGGGTCGCCGAACCGACCTTCACCGCATCGATATCGCGCGGATCGACCTTCGCCTCGACGATCAAGGGCTCATGCTCCGGCACGATATCGAGGATCGCCTCGCCCGCCGCGATCACGCTGCCCGCCGTGCGCATCCGGATATTGGCGACGACACCCTCCTGCGGCGACGTCACCACCAGCCGACGCAACACGTCTTCCGCCTGGACGATGCGCTCGGTCACCTCGGAGAGCATGAGCTGAGCTTCCTGGATCTCGCCGCCAATATCGTTCTGCCGTTCGAGGCTGATCGAGAGGATTTCGAGATTGGCGCCGGCGACCGCCTGCTCGGCCTTGGCCTTGCGCGCGGTAAGCTCGCCGGCCTTGCCGGACAATTCGCTCTGCTTGGTCTGGAGATCGACGAGCTGGCTGCGCTTGGCATAGCGCTTCTCGTAGAGGTCGGCCATGATCCTGACCTCCTCGTCGATCAGCGAGCGCTGCTGCGTGGTGGCGTCGATCTGGGCCTTCAGCGCATCGGACTCGGCCTGATGCTGCTCGATCACGCGCTGCTGGATATGGATCTTGCCGTCCTGGACCTGGGCGCGGGACTTGAACAGGCCCTGTTCGGCCCGCAGCACCTCGCGCGCGATCGGCGAATCCATCTGCGCGATATCGGCGGGGAACGCGATCTCGGCTGCGCTGGTCTGCTCCGCCCGCAGGCGCGCCAGCTTGGCTTCCAGCCCGATGCGCTTGGCCTGCAACTGCTGCAATTCCGCACGCTGGCGCGCATCTTCCAGCCGCAAGAGCGGCTCGTTCCGGGAGACGCGCTCGCCCTCGGCCTTGAGCAAGGTCTTGAGGATGCCGCCTTCGAGATGGCTGACCGTCTTGCGTTTGCTGTCGACCGCGACGATGCCGCTAGCCACGGCGGCATTGTCGAGCCGGGCGGTCACCGCCCAGGCCCCGAAGCCACCGAAGCCGACGCCGATCGCCGCGACGCCGGCCAGCACGAGATTGCGCAGGGTCGGCGCGCGCTCGTCATCGACGTCGACCACCTCGCCCTGGATCGTGAGCGAATGTTCGGGGCGCTTGATCAGGGAGCTTCCGGTCATGCCTTCACCTCGCGAACCGGGGTTGTTGCGGCCGGGGCCTTGGCGGCGGGCTCGAGCTCGACCCGGCCGCCGGGCGTGATCATGCCGGCGATCTCGCCGCGCGGGCCGAATTGCTGGACGCGGCCCTCGCGCAGCACGAGCAGCTTGTCGACGACCTGCATCACCGAGGGGCGATGCGCGATCAGCACGACGATGGCGCCGCTCTCGCGCGCCGCCGCAATGGCGCGGATCAGGCTCTGCTCGCCCTCGGCGTCGAGATTGGCATTGGGCTCGTCGAGCACGATCAGGCGCGGCATGCCGTAGAGCGCCCGTGCCAGGCCGATGCGCTGGCGCTGGCCGCCGGAGAGGTTGAAATCGCTGTCGGCGACATTGGTGTCGTAGCCGAGCGGCAGACGGCCGATCAGCTCGTGCACGCCAGCGATGCGCGCCGCCTCCAGGATGGCGTGCGGATCGGGCTCGCGCATGCGGGCGATATTCTCGGCGATCGTGCCGTTGAGCAGCGAGACCGATTGCGGGAGATAGCCGACCATCGCGCCGAAGGAGCCGCGCTCCCACAGATAGGTGCTGTGCCCGTCGAGATAGACGCCGCCGACATTGGGCTTGATCACACCGACGAGCAGGCGCGCCAAGGTCGACTTGCCGGCGCCGGAAGGCCCGACCACGCCGAGCACCTCGCCGGGCGAGAGCGCGAAGGAGACGCTCTTGATCACCGTCTGCGCCTGGCCGGCAGGCGCATAGATCACCCGGTCTATCACGAGGTCGCCCTGGCAGGGCGGCGTCGGCACCGTCTGGCGCTGCGAGCTGCGGCTCAGTACGAGCTCGCGCACCCGCTTCCAGGCAGCAGCGGCCAGAACCCATTGCCGCCAGTCGGTGATCATCGAATCGAACGGCGCCAACAGCCGGCCGAGCAGGATGCTCGCGGCCATCAGCGTACCGGCCGTCACCTCGTTGCGGATGATCAGCACGGCGCCGGTCGCATAGACCGCAAGCTGCATCGTCATCCGGGAGGAGCGGGTCAGGGCGGCGATGAACTTGCCGCGCCGCGTGCCCATGTCGAGCTGCTCGATCATGGCGAGTTGCTGGCCGCGCCAGCGCTTGGCCAGCGCCGGCAGCATGCCCATCGCCTCGATCGTCTCGGCATGGCGCAGGCTGGCGCCGACCTCGTTGATGCTGGCGACGCCGGCCTCGTTGGCATCCTTGAGAATCCGGCGAGTCAGCATGTCCGAAAGCACGCCGAGCAGCAGCAGAATGATCAGCGAGGCAAGGCCGACGAGCCCGTAGACCGGGTGCAGCGCGAAGAGCACGGCGAGGAAGACCGGCGACCAGATCGCCTCCAGCGGCGTGGCGATCGCCGAGCTCGCGATGAAGAAGCGGATATCGTTGAGGTCGCGAATCGCCTGCGTCGCCTGCCCGGAGCCTTGTTCGAGCGACGCGCTCACCGCCGCCTGCAAAGCCGGCAAATTGAGCTTGCGTGCAAAAATGCTCGCCATCGCCTGGAAGGTCAGCGAGCGGATGAACTCGATCACGCCGTAAAGCGCCAGCGCCCCCACCGCGATCACCAACAGCATCGTCAGCGTGTCATAGCTGCGGCTGACGGTGACCCGGTCCTGCACCTGCATCATGAAGAGCGGGACGGTCAGCAGCAGCAGGTTCACGCACAGGCTGAGAAAGGCCGCATAGCTCAAGCCGCCGACGAAGGAGCGCTGGAGATTCCGAATCAAGGCGTCGGGCGCCGGCTTCACAGCCTTCATGCAGGGCTCCGCGATTGAGGGGGCTTGGGTCCGAGACAACGATGGAAAAGGCCCGTCATCGGCCCACCAACGAGACATGGCGGGAGTGTCAAGATTATGACAGATTAGAAGCGTAGCCAACCGACTCAGTTCGAAGCAAATAAGGCTGGAACATGAGAAATTTTGAATTTCGAAACAGTTTCTGCATATCTCAATATAAATACAATCTTACTTATTGGCTCACCTAGATGGCATGTGCTTTGCCTATAGGCTTTCTGCAACGAACGGAGGCAAAACGGATGGATTGTTTAATTTTCGATCAGGCGAGGTGAGGGATGCACTTCAAATTGCACGGCGGCGGGCAATTCACAGGCAATCCCCTGAACGGCCACCATCCGGCGAATGGTTCGGGCGTCCTCGAAGAGGTCCCCGATCGCCGAATCTCTCCTTTTGACCTGGCGCGGGTGATCGAACGGGTCAGCCGGCGCTTCCTCGACTATCTCAGGCTTGAACTGACCAAGCTCGGCATCGACGACATCTCGCCGGCGCAGGTGATGGTGCTGATGACGATCGGACAAGGCGAGATCGCCGTCCGTGATCTGCTGGACCGCGGCCATTATGGCGGCTCGAACGCCTCGTATAATCTCAAGCAACTGGTCGAGAACGGCTATCTCGACCGCGGCGCCTCGCCACGCGACCGCCGGCAGGCCCGCATCTCGCTATCCCTCAAGGGACAGATGCTGTGCGAGAGGCTGCGTTTGCTCGACGAGGCCAGCCAGTTCAGCCAGCGGCTCGAAAACAACCGCGACACCGACCTGAACACGACCCACGAAACCCTGCGCCAGCTTGAACAGTGGTGGAATGACGCGCTGCGCTACGGCGGAGTGCTGCTCGCATCATGCATGTCCTATTCGTTCATCGCGCAGGATCTGGTCAATTCGCTGCTCTGATCGGCAGCCTCGTCGCGGAGGGCGTCGAGGTCACGCTGATCACCGAACGTCCGGCGCAGGAGGCGCCGGGCGTGCGCCAGTTCGTCTATTCCGTCGACGAGACCGCGACCCAGCACCCCGCGCTCGCCGCCACGGAATACCACCTGCGCACCGGCGAGGCCGTAGCGCATCTCATGGAGCGCCTGAGGCGCAGCGACCCGCCCGATGTCGTCCTCGGCCATATCGGCTGGGGCGGCATGCTCTTCGCCCGTGACGCGCTGCCCGATGCCGCGCTGATCGGCTATTGCGAATATTACTATCGCGGCACGAACTCGGACCTCGATTTCGGCATCGACGAGCCGGTTCCCGTTGCCGACCGCCAGCGCGTGCGCATGCGCAATGCCGCCCAGCTTCTCGCGCTCGATACGCTCGATGTCGCCTATGCGCCGACGCAATGGCAGCGCCGGCAATATCCGGCCGCCTATCGGCAGGGCATCACCGTCTGCCATGACGGCATCGATACGCAAGCCTGCCGGCCGGATGCCGAGGCGAGCTTCGCCCTGCCCGATGGCCGTGTGCTGTCACCAGGCATGCCGGTCGTGACCTTCGTCGCGCGCGATCTCGATCCCTATCGCGGCTATCCCGAATTCATGCGCGCCGCGGCCATTCTCGCGCCCCGGCACCCCGACGCGCTCTTCGTCGTGGTCGGCGGCGATGGCTCGGGCTATGGCCGTCCCCGCTCCGACGGCAACAGCTGGCGCGAGGCGATGCTGGCCGAGACCGGCCTCGGCGACCGGATCATCCATATTCCCTGGCTGCCCTACGAGAACCTGATCCGGCTGTTCCAGATCTCCGCCGCCCATGTCTATCTCACGGTTCCCTTCGTGCTGTCCTGGTCGCTTCTGGAGGCGATGGCCTGCGGCTGCCTCGTCGTCGGCTCCGATACAGAGCCGGTGAAGGAAGTGATCCGCGACGGCGGCAACGGCCTCATCGCCCCGTTCCATGATGCGACGGCGCTGGCCGAACGGATCGAGGAAGCCCTGTCGAACCCCGCATCAATGCAGCCCTTGCGCCGCGCCGCACGGGAAACCGTCATCGCCTGCTACGAGCGCGAACGCTGCATCGCCCGCCAGACCGGCTGGATCCATCAGTTCGGCGACTAGGAGGCATGGAACCACCTTTGTCATTCCGGGGCTTCGCGCAGCGAAGAACCCGGAACCCACGACTGGGCGCGCGGACTCCGACTGCACACCAAGTGTTTCACCCAATCGTGGGTTCCGGGTTCGCGCCTCCGGCGCGCCCCGGAATGACAAAGGACGAGGCTGAAAACCGCGCATTCAGATGCCGGTCCCGATCCTGCCGTGCCTGTCACGCCGCAACGGTCCCTGCGAAATCGAGAGCCGCCTTCCTGACCGTCTCGGCGAAATCCTGCGCGACGGCGGAGCGGAATCGACCAGCGCCCCAGATGATCGCGATGTCATAGGTCACCGACGGCCTGAGCGGCCGCACCTCGACGCCCTTGCCGCGATATTCCTCCGCCGTGAACGGATCGACCACCGATAAGCCCGCGCCGGCCGCGACGAGCCCGCAGGCGATCATCGACAGCGGCGTCTCGACCCGGGTCTGGCGCGGGACGCGATGGGCCGAGAACAGGGCGTCGATGCGGTAGCGCAGTTGCGTCGACTGCTCGAGCGAGATGAACGGCTCGTCGACGAAATCCTCCGGCGCCAGCACGGCCTTGGCCGCGAGCCTGTGCCCGGTCGGCAGCACCGCGACGGGTGCCATCGCCGGCAGGATCTCGATATCGATCCCCGGAAAATCCAACGGGAGCTGCGCGAAGCCGAGCTCGCAGAAGCCCGAAGTGACCCAGTCCACGACCTGCGAGGAGATGCTTCCATAGATCGCGATCTCCAGATCCGGCTTCTGCTTGAGATAGCTGCCGACGACCCGCGGCAAGAAGCCGGCATTGAAGGCCGGCAGCGCCGCGACCCGCAGCGACCCGGCCCGCCCGTCGCGCAGGTTGCGGGCGGCGTTCTCGATACGCTCCAACCCGACGAACTGGCGCTCGACCTCGCGATAGAGCGAGAGTGCCTCGCTCGTGGGCACGAGCCGCGCGCCGCGCTTCACGAAAAGCGGCAGGCCGAGCGCATATTGCAGGTCCTGGATCAGCCGCGTCACCGCCGGTTGCGTAACGTTGAGCGCCTGCGCCGCCGCAGTGATGCCGCCGGTCACGATCACCGTCCGGAAAGCCTCGATCTGGCGCGGATTCAGCATGTTCGGCCCCCAAAAATCGAACATAACATTTCGGCATGGCTTGCGCGAAACATTCGATTTGACCAGTTCCAAAACTGCCACGAACCTATCGGCATCACTCGAAAACGAGGAGGGGATACCGTGAAGCTCGCCATCACATTCGCTCTGGTCGCCGGGACGGCCCTCGCCGGCTCCGCCGCTTTCGCCCAGCAGAAGACGCTTTATGTCGCCGGCTATGGCGGCTCCTACGAACAGACCATGCGCAAGGAGGTCATCCCGGCCTTCGAGAAGCAGGCCAACGTCAAGATTGAATACGTCGCCGGCAACTCGACCGACACGCTCGCCAAGCTGCAGGCGCAGAAGGGCAACCAGCAGATCGATGTCGCGATCGTCGATGACGGCCCGGCCTATCAGGCGGTGGCGCTCGGCTTCTGCGGCACGCTGACCGACGGCCCCGTCTACAAGGACGTCGCGCCGGTGATGAAGTTCAAGTCGAACAAGGGCGTGGGGCTCGGCCTCGTCGGCACCGGGCTGTTCTACAACAAGAAGGTCTTCGACGAGAACAAATGGCCGGCCCCGACCTCGTGGAACGACCTGAAGTCGAAGACCTACGGCAAGAAGATCGTCAGCCCGCCGATCAACAACACCTATGGCCTGCACGCGCTGATCGCCTTCGCGCAGATCGGCGGCGGCGGCGAAAACAACATCGAGCCGGGCTTCGAGGCCTTCAAGAAGGACATCAACCCGAACATCGTCGCCTATGAGCCCTCGCCGGCGAAGATGACCGAGCTCTTCCAGAACGGCCAGGCCGTGCTCGGCGTCTGGGGCTCGGGCCGCGTCAAGGCTTTCGCCGATACCGGCTTCCCGGTCGCGTTCGTCTATCCGAAGGAAGGCGGCTTCGCGCTCGGCTCCGCCGCCTGCCCGATCGAGAGCTCGAAGAACGCCGCCGAGGCCAATGCCTTCATCCAGTTCATGCTCTCGCCGGCGATCCAGAAGATCATGGCGACCGGCGCCGGCTTCGGCCCCGCCAACATGACGGTGACGCTGACGCCGGAGGAGCGGAAGGGCCTGCCCTATGGCGACGAGGTCAAGGCGCTCAAGGCGGTCGACTGGGACATCGCCAATGCCAAGCGCGAGGAATGGACCCGCCGCTGGAACCGCGAGGTCGAGCGCTAAGGCCGGCGTCTCCCGCAAGAACCTCCTCGTCATCCCGGCCGCAGCGAAGCGGAGCGCCGGGATCCATCGTAGAGTGCAACGCCCTTCGATGGATCCCGGGTCAAGCCCGGGATGACGGTCGAGTGTCCGCGCCCTCAAACGAGGCCAGCAAACAACCCATGTCCCATCTCGTTCTCGAAGGTCTCGGCAAGTCCTACGGCAGCACGGTCGCCGTCGAGGGGCTCGACCTTTCGGTCGCGCGCGGCGAGTTCATCTCGCTGCTCGGCCCCTCCGGCTGCGGCAAGACCACGACGTTGCAGATGATCGCGGGCTTCGTGCCGGTCGATCGCGGTCGCATCCTGCTCGACGGCAGCGATCTCGGCGGCGTCGCGCCCAACAAGCGCGGTCTCGGCATCGTCTTCCAGAGCTATGCGCTCTTTCCGCATATGACGGTCGCGCAGAACATCGCCTTCGGCCTCGAAATGCGCGGCGTCGAGAAGGCCGAACGCGAGAAGCGCACGCTGGAGGCGATGGCGCTGGTCGGGCTCAAGGGCTTCGAGGACCGCTACCCCCGCCGCATGTCGGGCGGCCAGCAGCAGCGTGTCGCTCTCGCTCGCGCGCTGGTCATCAGGCCCTCCCTGCTCCTGCTCGACGAGCCACTCTCCAATCTCGACGCCAAATTGCGCGAGGAGATGCAAGGGGAATTGCGCCAGATCCAGCGCTCGATCGGCACGACCACCATCCTCGTCACCCATGACCAGCACGAAGCGATGGCGCTCTCGGATCGGATCGTCGTGATGAACAAGGGCCGCGTCGAGCAAATCGGTGCCCCCGATACTGTCTATGGCGCGCCCGATACCGCTTTCGTCGCGAATTTCCTTGGCAAGACCAATGTCCTCAAGGCGACCGGCGATGGCCGTGGCCATGTGACAATCGAAGGCCTCTCCGTGCCGCTCGACGGTGCGGTTTCAGGCGCGCTGTGCATCGCGGTCCGCCCCGAGCGCCTCGGCTTCTCGGCGGAGGGCGCACCCGGCTTTGCCGCCCGCATCACCTCGCGCGTCTTCCAGGGCGCGCATTGGCTGCTGACGGCGGAGAGCGCCGCCGGCCCGGTCACGCTGATCCGACACAATGACGGCACCCCCGTCCCCGGCGAAGGCGAGAGCGTGCAGCTGAGCTTCGGCCCCGGCGACGCCGCGCTGCTGGCGGAGGGCGCGGGCACATGAGCCAGGACACCTCCGCCCGCGCGACGCCCTATTGGCTGACGGGACCTGCGCTCGCCGTCTTCCTCGGCCTCGTCATCATCCCGCTCGGCATGACCGTGCTGCTCGCCTTCTACGACTGGGGCCAGTACAAGGGCATCGTTGCGGAGTTCACGCTGAAGAATTTCCGCGAGATCTTCAGCGACAGCTATTTCCTCGAAGTCTTCCTGCGCACGCTGCGCATCTCCGTACTGGTGACGCTCTTCGCCATCCTGATCGGCGTGCCCGAGGCCTATATCCTCAACCGCATGTCGCCGGCCTGGCGCGGCCTCTGCCTGCTCGCGATCCTCGGGCCGCTGCTGGTCTCGGTCGTGGCGCGCACGCTCGGCTGGGCGCTGCTGCTCGGCTCGAACGGCCTCGTCAACCGCGGGCTGATGGCGCTCGGCCTGATCGGCCAGCCGCTCGAATTCATGTTCACCGAGACCGGCGTGGTGATCGCGCTCGTCCATGTGCTGATCCCCTTCATGATCCTCGCGGTCTGGGCCTCGCTGCAGCGGCTCGATCCGCAGATCGAGAATGCCGCGCTTTCGCTGGGCGCCTCGCGTCTGACGATCTGGCGCCGCGTGATCCTGCCGCAGATCGTGCCGGGCATCCTCTCGGGCTCGATCATCGTCTTCGCGCTCGCCGCCAGCGCCTTCGCTTCGCCCGCGATCATCGGCGGCAGGCGGCTCAAGGTCGCGGCGACGCTCGCCTATGACGAGTTCCTGAACACGCTGAACTGGCCGCTCGGCGCCGCCGTCGCCGTGCTCCTGCTCGCCGCGCTGGTGATCCTGACCGTCGGCGCCAACCGGCTGGTCGAGCGCCGCTATTCGCAGGTGTTCGAATGAGCGGCCTCTTCACCCCGCTCACCCCTCCCGCAGCCCTCATCCTGAGGAGCGCCGCAGGCGCGTCTCGAAGGATGCTCCAGAAGGTTGGCGGGAACTGGACCATCCTTCGAGACGCCGCTCCGCGGCTCCTCAGGATGAGGGCTGTGGCGGACGAAGCCAAAGGACAGCGCGCATGAGCCGCAACGGTCCCTTCGCCATCCTGTTCCATGCGCTCTTCATCGTCTTCATGCTGGCGCCGCTGGTCGTGGTCTGCCTCGTCGCCTTCACGCCGGAAGGCTATCTCTCGCTGCCCGGCCGAGTCTGGAGCCTGCGCTGGTTCAGGGCGATCCTCGACTATCCCGAGTTCCTGCGCGCCTTCCGGGATTCGCTCTGGTTGGCGGCGCTGTCCTCGACCGTCGCGATCGGGCTTGCGGTGCCCGCCGCGCTCGCCATCGCCCGCTACCGTTTCCCCGGCCGCGAAGCCATGACAGCTTTGTTCATGTCGCCGCTGATGGTCCCCCATGTCGTCCTGGGCATCGCCTTCCTGCGCTTCTTCACGCAGATCGGCCTCTCCGGGACCTTTCTCGGGCTGGTGCTGAGCCATATCATCGTGATCCTGCCCTTCGCGCTGCGGCTCGTCCTCGCCGCCTCCTACGGCATCGACCGGCGCATCGAGCATGCCGCGATCTCGCTCGGCGCGAGTCCGGCCGTCGTCTTCCGTCGGGTGACGCTGCCGCTGATCCTGCCGGGCGTCGTTTCCGGCTGGCTGCTCGCCGCGATCAACTCCTTCGACGAGGTGACGATGACCGTCTTCATCGCCTCGCCCGCCACCACCACGCTCCCCGTCCGGATGTTCCTCTACATCCAGGACAATATCGACCCGCTCATCGCAGCCGTCTCCGCCTGCCTGATCGCCCTGACCGCCATCCTGCTGATGGCGCTGGACAGGCTGTTCGGGCTCGACCGGCTGTTCGTCGGAACCGGAAAAGGCTGACGCCAGTGTCCACCACCATCAGAGAACCCGATGTCGCCGTGATCGGCGGCGGCGTGGTCGGCGGCGCCATCGCGCTCGGCCTTGCCCGCAACGGCGCCAAGGTCGCGATCCTCGACGAAGGCGACACCGCGTTGCGGGCCTCGCGCGGCAATTTCGCGCTGGTCTGGGTGCAATCCAAGGGCTTTGGCATGCCCGATTATGCGCTCTGGTCGCGCCGCTCGGCCGATAGCTGGCATGAGTTGGCCGCTTCGCTCGCCGGCGAAACCGGCATCGACGTCGCCCATAGCCAGCCCGGCGGCTTTATGCTCTGCCTCTCGCAGGACGAGCTCGACAAGCGCGTCGATGCGATGCGCCGCCTCCACAACAGCCGGCCGCTGAGCGACTTTCCCTATGAGGTGCTCGACCATGCCGAGACGAAGCGGCGCCTGCCCGCCATCGGCAAGGATGTGGTCGGCTCGCTCTATTCCCCGCTCGACGGCCATGTGAATTCGCTGAAGCTGTTCCGGGCGCTACGCGAGGCGACGGTCCGGCGCGGCGTCGACTACCGCCCGAACAGCCCGGTCGAGAACATCGCGCCGAAGGATGGCGGCTTCGCCATCACCGGCCCCTGGGGCGAGATGCGCGCCGGCAAGGTCGTGCTTTGCGCCGGCCTCGGCAATGCCCGGCTCGCGCCGATGGTCGGGCTCGATGCGCCGGTAAAGCCGAGCAAGGGCCAGATCATCGTCACCGAGAAGACTGAACCCTTCCTGCATAACCCGATGGTCACGGTCCGCCAGACCGATGAGGGCGGCGTCATGATCGGCGACAGCCAGGAGGATCGCGGCTTCGACACCGTGGTCGGCCAGCCGATCCTCTCGACCATGGCGGAACGGGCCGTGAAGATGTTCCCGCGCCTCGCCGGCCTGAACGTCGTCCGGACCTGGTCGGCGTTGCGCGTGATGAGCCCCGACGGCTTCCCGATCTACGACCAGTCCGAAACCCATCCCGGCGCCTTCGTCGTCACCTGCCATTCCGGCGTGACGCTCGCCGCCAACCATGTCCTGACGCTCGCTCCCGCCATCCTCGCCGGCACCTTGCCGGAGAGCGTCGCGAGCTTCACCGCACGGAGGTTCCATGTTCCGGCCCATAGCTGACCTTGCCGCGAGCGGGGAGCTGAGCTTCACCTTCGACGGCCAGCGGATGACGGCGCGCGCGGGCGACACGGTCGCCGCCGCCTTGCTCACCAACGGCATCACCGCCTGCCGCGAGACCCCGGTCTCCGACACGCCGCGCGCGCCCTATTGCCTGATGGGCGTCTGCTTCGACTGCCTCGTCGTCATCGACGGCATCGGCAACCGGCAAGGCTGCCTCGTCCCGCTCGCGGAGGGCATGCGCATCGAAACCCAGCATGGCCGCCGCCATCTCACGGAGGCCGCGGAATGACTTCGATCGCCAGCATCGAACAGCTCGCTGAGGCCTATGACCTCCTCGTCGTCGGCGCCGGTCCGGCCGGCCTCTCGGCCGCCGCGCGCGCTGCCGAACTCGGCCTCTCCGTCCTGCTCGCCGACGAGAACCCGGCGCCGGGCGGCCAGATCTACCGCGCCGTCACCACGACACCGGTCAAGAACCGCGCCATCCTCGGCGATGACTACTGGCGCGGCGCCGGCCTCGTCGCGCGCTTCGAGCGCTCGAAAGCCGCCTATGCGCCGCGCTGCACCGTCTGGTCGATCGGCCCTGACGAGACTGCGCCCGGCAGCTTCGAACTCGGCCTCTCGCTCGACGGCAAGGCCCGCATCATCGGCGCGCGGCAAGTGATCCTCGCCACAGGCGCGCAGGAGCGGCCCTTCCCGATTCCCGGCTGGACCTTGCCCGGCGTGATGACCGCGGGCGCCGCGCAGATCGCCCTCAAATCCGCCGGCGCCATCCCGTCGGGACGCACGGTCATCGCCGGCTGCGGGCCCTTGCTCTACCTGCTGGCGGGCCAGCTCGCGGCGGCGGGCTGCCAGATCGCCGCCGTGCTCGACACGACGCCATCGGCCAACTGGTCGAGGGCACTCGCCGCGATCCCGGATTTCCTGCGCTCGCCCTATCTCGCCAAGGGCCTCAAGTTGATGCTGTCGACTAGGCGCAAGCTGCGCTTCGTCTCCGGCGTGACCAGCCTGACGGCAACCGGCAGCGGAAAGCTCGGCTCGGTACAGTTCGAGCAGGGCGGCCGCACCGGCACCATCGCCTGTGACACGCTGCTGCTGCACCAGGGCGTGATCCCCAGCGTCAACTTCTCCAATGCCGCCGGCTGCGCTCATGATTTCGACACCGAGCAGCACGCCTGGGTACCGCGCGTCGATGCCTGGTTTGTTTCGACCGTGCCCGGTATCGCCATCGCCGGTGATGGCGCCGGCATCGGCGGGGCTGAAAGCGCGGCCCTACGCGGCGAGATCGCGGCTTTCGGTGCTGCATCGCGCCTCGGCAAATTGAACGAGGCCGAGCGCGATCGGCAGGCCGCTCCAGTTCGCGTCGAGCTGGACAAGAAGCTGCGCGGCCGCCGCTTCCTCGACCTGCTCTACAAGCCGGCGCCGCAATTCCTGGCCCCGCCCAAGGACGAGACCATCGTCTGCCGCTGCGAGGAGGTCACCGCCGGCCAGATCCGCGACGCCGCCAAACGCCTTGGCGTCACCGGCCCGAACCAGATGAAAGCCTTTTTGCGCTGCGGCATGGGCCCCTGCCAGGGCAGGCTCTGCGGCCCGACCGTGGTCGAATTGATCGCTGAGACGCGCGGCACCAGCCCGGCCGAGACCGGCTATTATCGCCTGCGCCCGCCGATCAAGCCGGTAACGCTGGCCGAGCTGGCCGCCCTGCCGCAGACCGAAGCCTCGGTGAAGGCGGTCGTGCGATGAGCGGAGATGGTCGTAGCGCCGATGTCATCGTCATCGGCGGCGGCATCCATGGCTGCTCGACCGCCATGCACTGCGCGATGCGCGGGCTCTCGGTCATCCTGATCGAGAAGGACCATGCCGGGCGCCACGCTTCCGGCGTCAATGCCGGCGGCGTGCGCCAACTCGCGCGCCATGTCGCGGAAATCCCGCTTTCCAACACCTCGATGGCGCTCTGGCACAACATCGCCGAGCTCGTCGACGACGATTGCGGCTTCACCAGCGACGGACAGGTGCTGGTCGCCGAGGACGAGGCCGACCTCGAAGGCTGCCGCGCCCGCGTCACCGACCTGACGCTGCGCGGCTTCCACCACGAAGAGCTGATCGATGCCAAGGAATTGCGCGAGATCGTCCCGGCCGTCTCCGAGAGCTGCCCGGGCGGCGTGATCTCGCGCCGCGACGGCGCCGCGATTCCCTTGCGCGCGACGCAAGCCTTCAAGCGCAAAGCCGAAAGCCTCGGCGTCACCGTTCGTGAAGGCGTCCGCGTGACCAAGGTCGAACAGGACGGCCCGAACTGGCGCGTCGTCACCAATGCCGGCGATTTCCTGGCGCCTCGCATCGTCAATGCCGCCGGCGCCTGGGCCGACCGCATCGCCAGCGATCTCGGCGAGCCCGTGCCGCTCTCGGTCATCGCGCCGATGCTGATGATCACCGCGCCGTTGCCGGCCTTCATCAAGCCGGTGGTGATCCTGCGCGGGCGAAAACTCTCCTTCAAGCAGTTCGACAACGGCACGGTGCTGATCGGCGGCGGCCACCTCGGAACGCCCTTGCGCGACGAGAACGTCACCTTGCTCGACTGGCGCAAGCTCGCGATCAGCGCCGGCACGGTCTGGGACCTCTTCCCGATCATGCGCGGCGCGCCCGTGGTGCGGGCCTGGGCCGGCATCGAGGCCCGCATGCCGGACGACCTGCCGGTCTTCGGCAAGAGCGCCAAACATGAAGGCGTCTACCATCAGTTCGGCTTCTCGGCCCATGGCTTCCAGCTTGGGCCGGGCGCCGGCGCCGTCATGGCCGAGATCATCGCCACCGGCCGCTCGAACGTGCCGATCGACGGCCTCGGCATCACCCGTTTCACCACGACTCACTGAACTTCAACCGAAGGAGAAGACCCATGGCCATCAAGCGCTCCATCCGCACGCCGATCCAGAACCGCGTCGTCGAGACCGGAAACCTCGCCTTCGTCGGCGGCGTCGTCGCCGACGACACCGCGCAGGGGATGGGCCCGCAGACCCAGAACATCCTCGGCAAGATCGAGGGCTATCTCGGCGAGGTCGGGCTCGACCGCAAGGCGATCGTCGCCGCCCAGATCTTCGTCACCGATCTCACGCTGAAGAAGGAGATGGATGCGGTCTGGACCGGCTTCTTCGGTGAGGACATGCCGACCCGCGCCACCGTCGGCGTCGCCGATCTCGGCGGCCCGCTGATCGAGATCGTCGTCACCGCCTCGCGCTGAGCCAAGTCATCGGCCTGGGCCTGCAACAGTCCCCAGCCGCCACCTATGCGATCCCGTCAGCCTGAAGCGGAAGCGGGAGCTTCCGGCACCAGGCTGACGCGGTCGAGCTTCGGCGTCATCGTATCGAGCAGGGGCAGCGCCGCCGCGCCAAGCGCTGCCGTCAAACGCCCGGTCCCGCCGCGCTGGACGCGCGGGATCGTCCGGCCAGGCCGGTTCGCCACCGAGATCGGCAGAGGCGACATCGCCACGATCAGTGCATCGATCACCGTATCCGGCATCTCGCCGCCCAGGATGACGGTCTCCGGATCGAACAGGTTCTCCAGCATCGTAATGACCGGCGCCAGCAGCGCCGCTGCCTCCGCGATCCAGCCGGATAGGGCGGGATGTCCTTGCGCGTGCAGGTGGGCGACCTCCTCCGGCCCAACTCCGGCGATCCCGGCCTCGCGCAAGGTCTCCGCCAGCGCGTGGAAGGAGGCGTAGCGCTCGAGGCAGCCATGCCCGCCGCAGGCGCAGGCACGCCCGCCCCGCACGACCGGGATATGGCCGATCTCGCCGGCGTTGCCGAAGGCCCCGCGATAGGGCTGGCCGGCAACGATGACGCCGAGACCGAGGCCGGCACCAAAATAGATCTGGCAGAAATGGCGCAGGTTGCGGCCGAGCCCATGGAGATGCTCGCCGACGGCCGCCGCATTGGCGTCGTTCTCGATCACCACCGGCGTGTTCAGGGCGTCCTGCAGGAGTTGCGCCGCATCCTGCCCGGCCCAGCCCGGCAGAGGCGAGGTGCCGACCGAATTCATGCCCTCGATCTCGAACGGGCCGGGCATCACCACACCGCAGCCGAGCAACCTCTCCGGCAAGCCGGCCTCGCGCCGCACCGCGGCCAGTTCCGCCGCCGCCATCCTCTGCACGCCCGCGACGGTCGTGTTCGCGAGAGGCGCGATGCGTTGCGCTCTGATCCGCCCGGCGAGGTCGACGAGGACGGTGGTGACGTGATCGGCCGCGATCTCCATCCCGGCCGTCATCCCGCCTTCGGGATTGACGG
>NZ_CAMFJF010000027.1 GCF_945956895.1 uncultured Allobosea sp.
GACGTTCGCTCCGGCGCGGGATCGGGATGCAGTTCCGGCCATAGAGCCCGAGAATCGCCAGGACGTCCTGTGCCTGCGGGCGGCGAAGCAGCTTTTCAAACCGGGCGATGTACTTGAACCGCAGTTCCAGGGACTCGGAGCGCTCGTCGGCGTCGGGCAAGCCAGCCTCGCCCTCGATCCAGGCGCGCTGCTGCTCGGAATCGAGGAATTGGCGCAGGCCGGTGGTGCCGCGCCGAGAAGTCATGCTCACGCCATGTGCCATGTGAAGTCCATCTGAACCCGGCGCTTCGGAGGACGCATCATCGATCGGTTTCTGGTCAGGACACGTCCGTAGCCGACCACGGCACACCGCCCGGACTTGAAGACGCCATCCAGCTCCAGCCGCAGATCATAGTGTAGCCGCGTCGCGTCATGCTCCTGAATGACGAGGCGCCGGCGGTTGGACGGGGCCACGGCAATCGCGTCGCTCGGCTGCTTCGTCTTCCTGAAACCGCGCCTGGCGCGACAGGCTTGCCGCTTGCCGGCCAAGGATACGCCCTCGTCCTTCGGGGGTTGCCTCAGATGATCGGCCGGCCGCCGGTCACCGCGGTCGTCGCGCCCGAGACATGGCTGGTCACCGAACGCGCGCCTCAGAATGGCCCGATCCTGCTCTCCTGCGGCACCGCGGCGACACGATCCGCATCCTGGTACCGTTGACGGCGTCCGACGCGATCGTCGATGAAGGACTTGCCGTTCTCGAAACAGTGCTGGCCGCGTGAATGCCGCCCCGGACTTGGAAACCCCTATGCTGAAGCTGAACGATCCGTCCCTCCTGAAGTCGCAATGCCATGTCGACGGCGCCTGGATCGGCGAGGGCGTCGATGCCGTCGACAACCCTGCAACCGGCGCGGTCCTGGCCAAGGTGCCGCGCTTCGGGGAGGCCGAGACCACGGCCGCCGTCGAGGCCGCTTCGCGCGCCTTCAAGCCCTGGGCCCGCAAGAGCGCCAAGGAGCGGTCGGTCATCCTGCGGAAGTGGTTCGACCTGATCATGGCGAACCAGGAAGACCTCGCCCAGATCATGACCGCCGAGCAGGGCAAGCCGCTCACAGAATCGCGCGGCGAGGTCGCCTATGCCGCCTCCTTCGTCGAGTTCTACGCCGAAGAGGCCAAGCGCATCTATGGCGAGACCATCCCCTCGCCCTTCCCGAATTCGCGCATCATCGTCCAGAAACAGCCGGTCGGCGTCTGCGCCGCGATCACGCCCTGGAACTTCCCGGCCGCGATGATCACCCGCAAATGCGCGCCCGGGCTTGCCGCCGGCTGCACCTTCGTGGTCAAGCCGGCGCCGGACACCCCGCTGACGGCGCTCGCGCTGATGGAACTCGCCATCCGGGCCGGTTTCCCGAAGGGCGTCCTCAACATGGTCACGGGGGACGCAGTCGCGATCGGCAAGGTCATGACCGCCCATCCAGCCGTGCGCTTCATCGGCTTCACCGGTTCGACGCCGGTTGGCAAGCTCCTGATGCAACAGGCGGCCTCGACCGTGAAAAAGGTCGGGCTCGAGCTGGGCGGCAACGCGCCCTTCATCGTCTTCGACGACGCCGATGTCGACGCCGCCGTGCAGGGCGCGCTCGCGGCCAAGTTCCGCAACATGGGCCAGACCTGCGTCTGCACCAACCGTCTCTTCGTGCAGGACGGCGTCCATGACGAGTTCGTCGCCAAGTTCGCCGGCGAAGTCGCGAAGATGAAGGTCGGCAACGGCGTCGAGGTCGGCGTCGTACAGGGCCCGCTGATCAACGAGCGCGCGGTCGAGAAGGTCGAACGCCATGTCGCAGATGCGCTCAGCCACGGCGCGAAGGTCGTGGTCGGCGGCAAGCGCCATGCGCTCGGCCGCACCTTCTACGAGCCGACGGTCCTGTCCGGCGTCACCACCAGGATGCTGGTGACGAACGAGGAGACCTTCGGCCCGATCGCGCCGGTCTACCGCTTCAAGACCGAGGAGGAGGTCGTCGCCATGGCGAACGACACGCCTTTCGGCCTCGCCGCCTATTTCTACTCGAAGGATCTCGGCCGCGCGTTCCGCGTCGCCGAGGAGCTCGAATACGGCATGGTCGGCATCAACTCGGCGATCCTCGGAACCGAGGTCGCGCCCTTCGGCGGCGTCAAGGAATCCGGCCTCGGCCGCGAGGGCTCTCTGCACGGCATGGATGAGTTCGTCGAGATCAAATACATGCTGATGGGCGGGCTGGGAGGCTGATCGATCGGCACAGCTTCGCCACGCGCCTGCTGGAGCGGAAGAGCGATACCAGGGTGGTCCAGGCAGGTGCTGCTCGGTCACAGGAAGCGCGACCTGCCAGTTACGGCAGAGTCGCGCAACCGTGGTGCCGATCAAGCCGCGCGACTGCGCTGCGGCGGTATGCTGGCGGAAGCGGGCATGCGATTCCCGTCCTGTGTCCGGAAGGCAGAGACGAGGTGGCTCAAGCGCTCGATCTGCGTCAGCAGCGAACGGGCTGAGACAGCGCTCTGCTCGGCGAGAGCCGCATTGCGCTGAGTGATCTCGTCCATATGGCTGACCGTTTGGCTCATCTCGTCGATACCATTGGCCTGCTCGCTGGCGGCTGCCGCAATCTCGTTGACAGTGCCGGAGACGCGCAGCGAGGCATCGACGATCTTCTCCAGCGTCTCGCCGGCGAGCCTGACCAGCCGAACGCCTTCCGTCACCTCCGCATCGGAGGAGCCGATCAGGCCTGTGATGTCCTTGGCCGCGGCCGCAGAACGCTGCGCGAGTGCGCGAACTTCAGCCGCAACGACGGCGAAGCCACGCCCGGCATCGCCGGCGCGAGCCGCTTCCACCGCCGCGTTGAGCGCCAGGAGGTTGGTCTGGAAGGCGATGCCGTCGATCACGCTGGTGATCTCGGAAATCTTCTCAGAGGCGCCTTCGATACGGGCCATCGCCTCGATTGCATCCCGGACAATATCGCCGCCGGTGCGCGCCACCGCCGTTGCCTCGTCCGCGAGGGCCGAGGATTCGCGCGAGGACTGGGCCGAAGTCTTCACCGAAGCTGCCAGCTCTTCGGTCGTCGCCGCGGTTTCCTCGAGAGCCGAGGCCTGCTCCTCGGTACGCGCCGAGAGATTGGCCGCGCCGTCATTGATCTCCTGCGAGGAGCTGGCGATCGTGGTCGAGGTCGCCTTGATGGTCGCGACCATGTTGCCGAGCCGTTCCATCGCGTCGTTGAAGTGATCGCGGATCTGGACGTATTCGGAGGGGATGTCCTGTGCGATGCGGAAGGTGAGGTCGCCATTCGCCAGCGCGGCCATGCCTTCGCTGACCAAGGCCACAGCCTTCTCGCGCTCGACCGCCTTCGCCTGCTCAACGGCGCGCGCCTCTGCCTCCACCTTCAGGCGGGCCGACTCCGACGCTTCCAGGTAGACGGAGATGGCATAGTCCATATCAAGCAGCGCAGCCTTGACGATCGCGCCAATCTCCGCCGACCGCTCTGCCGCGCCCGGCAGTTTGGAACCGAACGTCCCCTTTGGCCAACGCGCCTCCAGCACCTTGGCAATCACCTGCGAGAGCAGCAGCGCGTAGCCGCCGATATACCAGCGCGGCTCCAGCCCGATCCTGGCGTGGACCTGGCCGACGCGCGTGACCGCCGCGACGTAATCCTGGTCGAACTCTCCCTTGGCGATCCGGTCCCAGTGCGAGATCTGCCGGCTCTTGGCGCCGTCGATCTGGCTTTGACTGCCGAAGAAGGCTCGGGTCTCGGGATAGGCCTTTACCTGTGCGTAGAAGGCATCGAGCGCGCCGGGCAGCGCCTCGACGATCGTCTTCTCCACGTCGCGGATTCGCTGCTGCGCATCCGCTCCGAGTTCCATGAAATCAAGTCGTCGCGCGAGATCATCGGAGGCCGTCATCAAATGTCTCCCCAATGCACCCACTCGTTGAGCGGGATAACGTCAACGAACTCTAGGGATACACATTTAAAGTTTGTATAATTAGGGATAACGATCTGTGGTGACCCCGCCCTTCACCCTTTGGCCCATGCAGAGCCCGACCAACTATCGGCACGAGCCGAACAATATCGCACTGGCTCCGTAGTCCGGCTAGCGTGGCTTTCCACTGAGTTGGCTGATGTTGCTTGTTCTAACCTGTGCTTCCAGAAGCGACCCGACCTCCAGAGCCAATAGCTGAAGATCGATCGCAGCTTCGTGGATGGCCTCAGCGGCGAGCCCGGCGCCAGATCGCCGTCTTTGCCGCCTCAATCGGAGCCGCTGGACTAGGAGCGGCCCTGCTCTGGAGCGCGGCGCCGCGCGACGACGCCAATCACAAACCCAGGTCGTAGAGGATTTCCGGCGCCGGGGGCGAAAGCATAGCCCCGCTCCGCGATCGAATGCAGAGGCCCGCCCTGCCGCCCCAAGCCTCAAAGCCGTGGCCCGAGGACGACGCCTACAAGCCTGCGGGCAATGGCCATAAACCCGCCCTTAACCTCGATCGGTCATTTCGTTGAACTCGTTAATGGCTTCGCGCGGGCTGTCCCTGCTGCGGCGCGAGGGTGACAAACCATGCGGCTGATCGTCGGCACAATCATCGTCTTCGTCTGCGTCTTCGGCAGCTACGCGGCGATGGGTGGCCATCTCGAGGTCCTTTGGCAGCCGTTCGAGTTCGTTATCATCCTCGGTGCAGCGATCGGCGCCTTCGTCATCGGCAACCCCGCGCCGGTGCTCAAGGCCGTGCCCGCCATGCTCGGCACGCTCATGAAAGGTCCCAAGTACAAGCAGGACAGCTATGTCGAACTGCTGGGGATGCAGTATTCATTGTACAAATTTGTGAAGCAGAAGGGCATGCTCGCGGTCGAGGAGCACATTGAAAACCCGAGCGCGTCGACGCTGTTCAACGCCTTCCCGACTTTTGCAGCGAACCATCATGCGGTCGAGTTCGTCTGCGACTACATGCGCATGCTGACGATGGGCGCCAACAACGTCCACGAGATAGACGCTCTCATGGGCGAGGAGCTGGAGACGCACCACCAGGAGCAGGAGCGTATCGTTGCGGCCATGCAGTCGCTCGCCGACGGAACACCGGCGCTCGGCATCGTCGCCGCCGTGCTCGGCGTGATCAAGACGATGGGGGCGATCACCGAGCCGCCGGAGGTGCTGGGACATCTGATCGGCGGCGCGCTCGTCGGCACCTTCTTCGGCGTCTTCGTCGCTTACGGCTTCTTCGGGCCCATGGCGCAGTCGCTCAAGGGCACCTTCGAGGCGGAATCCAAATACTTCCTTTCACTCAAGGCGGGGCTCCTCGCTCATATCAGCGGCCAACCGCCGGTGATGGCGGTGGAATTTGCCCGCAAGGCCCTGATGAGCGACGTCCGCCCGACCTTCAGCGAAGTGGAAGCGGCGACCGCCAATCTGGCCGCCTAAATCTGACCCGATCTCCAGTAGGGACACGATGACCAAGCCCACCCAGCCGATCATCATCAAGAAGGTCAAGAAGGCCGCTCATGCGCACCATGGCGGGGCCTGGAAGATCGCCTATGCGGACTTCGTGACTGCCATGATGGCGTTCTTTCTGCTGATGTGGCTGATCAGCATGACGACGCAGGAGCAGAAGGTCGGATTGGCGGAATATTTCGCACCGGCAGCTCCGAGTCTTTCAAACAGTGGCGCTGGCGGCGTCCTGATGGGCAGTGCCCTAGACAAGTCGGGCAACAGGTCGTCGACGCCCCGCGACGCGGCGAGAGGCACCACCGGGCAGGATGACAAGGCGCGCCCAACCAACTCGGGCCGCGCCAGCGACCGCGAGGTCAGCCGTCCGGCCGCCGGCGTGCAGGCCAACTACGCCGCCATAGCCAGCCTTCGGCAGGCGATCCAGAGCATGCCCGAAATTGCCGAGCTGTCGCGCAACATCGTGATCGAGCCGACCAAGGAGGGCTTGAACGTTTCCCTCGTGGACGAGAACGGCCGTTCCATGTTCCCCGAAGGCTCGGTCCAGCCCTACGAGCGCACTCGTCTCGTGCTGGAGGCGCTCGCGCCCACCCTGCGCCGGCTGCCCAACCAACTGTCGGTTGCCGGCCACACGGCTGCCGCGGGCCCTGGCTCGGTGCAGGCCGTCGATTCCTGGAGCCTCACCGCCGGGCGAGCGCTCGCCGTGCGCGAGATCCTGTCGGGTGCCGGGCTCCCCAGCAGCCGCTTCGTTTCCGTGGTGGGACGCGCCGACACCGAGCCGCTCTTCGTCGACAATCCCTACATCCCGCCGAACCGGCGGGTGACGATCACGCTGCTCAATGCGGAGCCGCCGCTGCCCCCGGGCGTCATTCCCTGACGACACGGCGCCTCGGCCGCCTCGGAGACCGTTCGAGATTGAGCTCAGCGGTTGACGACGCAAGAAGCTGACCATTGCGGCGTGGATCATGGCCTCGGAGGCGTCGATGTGCCGCGCGAAATCACGGACCGGGCCAGACATATCCGCGAACACGTATGTGATCGACATTGCGTTATAATTTTAACGTATAATGGCTTCTCTGGGAGCGGTCTCAGCTCTCGTGGAACGACGTCGTTGAACGATCGAACGCCAAGATTACGATGACGAATCTCGTTCATCGTCGATCAAGATGCGCTCAGCCGCTCCGCTAAGGTCATCATACTGGCCACTGCGAAGCGACCACAAGAAGGCGGCAAGAGCCGCTCCGCCCAGTAGCAGCGCCAACGGGATCAGGAAAACGAGACTGCTCATTCAGCCGGTTCCTGGGCCGCGAACCTTCCAGTCGGTTGCGAGCTGGCGTTAGCAGGCACCAGTGCCCTCCCCGCGTCAAGGCGCAGGGCGTTCGCGACGACGAGAATCGAAGACAGCGACATGGCGAGCGCCGCGATCAGCGGCGTGACATAGCCGGCGATCGCGACCGGCAGGGCCAGCGCGTTGTAGAGGATCGCGAGCACGAAATTCTGCCGCACCAGCCGGCCGGCGGCCCGCGCCACGGCGACCGCCGTCGGCACAGCATCGAGCCCATCATGCAGGAAGACGAAATCCGCGGCGTTGCGGCCGATATCGGCAGCCGAGGCCGGCGCCATCGAGGCATGCGCAGCCGTCAGCGCCGGGGCATCGTTGAGGCCATCACCGACCATCAAGACCTTGCGCCCCTCAGCCGCCAGCGCAGCAAGGCGCTCGACCTTCCCAGCCGGCAGCAGCCCGGCTGAGACGTCGTCGATGCCGAGCCTGCCGGCGATCGGTTGCACGGCCTCCGAGCGATCGCCGGAGAGCAGCATGATCGCGAGGGCATTCCCGCGCAGGGCATCGACAGCAGCGCGAGCCTGCGGACGGAGCGTCTCGGTGAAGGCGAAGCGGGCCACGAGGCCCCCGTCGCGGCTCAGCACTGTACCGCTCTCCGCATCAGGCTGCTCTGCCGGGAGGGCCCATTCGGCCCGCCCGAGACGATAGAGATGGCCGTCCAGTTCAGCCTCGATGCCGAAGCCGGGCTGCTCCCGGACCTCCCTGAGAGCCAAAGCTCCCTCCGGCGCTGCTGCCGCGATGGCGCGCGAGAGCGGATGGCTCGAACGCCGCGCGACCGCCGCCGCGATGGCCAGCTCTCGGGCCGGAATCGCTGCGGGGTCGACCAGGCGCGGCTGGCCGTAGGTCAGCGTGCCCGTCTTGTCGAAGGCGACCGTATCGATCTCCGCGATCCGCTCGATGGCCGAGCCGTCCTTGACCATGATTCCGGCCTCGAACAGGCGCCGCGACGCCACCACCTGCACGATCGGCACGGCCAAGCCCAGTGCGCAGGGGCAAGTGATGATCAGCACGGCGATGGCGATGGTGATCGCGCGATGCCAGTCACCGGTCGCGGCCATCCAGCCGAGGAAGGCGATAAGCGCGGTTGCATGGACGACCGGCGAATAGAGCGCCGCTGCCCGGTCGGCGATGCGCCGATAGCGGGCACGGCCGCCTTCCGCCGCCTCCATCAGCCGAACCATCTCGGCAAGGAAGGAGCTTTCGGCCTTGGCCGTGGCGCGGATCGTCAGTGGGCCGGAGAGATTGAGCGTCCCCGCTTGGACCGGCATGCCCGGCGATACGGATCGCGGTGCACTCTCGCCGGTGGCGATGGCGCAGTCGAGCTCGGAGGCCCCCTCCTCCACGACGCCGTCGACGGGCACGCGCTCGCCGGCGGTCAGCGCGATCCACATGCCCGGTGCGATCTCCGCCAGCGGCAGATAGGTCCGCCCGCCATCTGCATCGAGCACGGTCGCGCCGCGCGGCGCCAGCCGCATCAGGCCACGCACGGCGGCGCGCGCCTTCTCATGCATGAGGTGGTCGAGGGTTCGGCCGATCAGCAGGAAGAAGATCAGCGAGGTTGCCGCGTCGAAATAGGCATGCGGCCCGTCATGGATCGTATCGTAGAGACTGAGAGCGAAGGCGAGGCAGATGCCGATCGAGATCGGCACGTCCATATTGGTGCGCCCGTGCCGCAGCACCGCCCAGGCCGAGGCGAAGAAAATGCGGCCCGAATAGATCAGGCAGGGCAAGGCCAGCGCGCCCGAGATCCAGTGGAAGGCCTGCCGCGTCTCGGGCTCCGCCCCCGACCAGACCGAGACCGAGAGCAGCATGATGTTCATGGCGCAGAAGCCGGCGACCGCCAGCGCCCGGATCAGCCGGTCGCGATCGGGATCGTTGCCGTCCGCCTCGCTCTCGAAGAGATGACCGGGATAGCCGAGTCCGGCAAGCGCCGTCAGCAGCTCCGGCGCCTCCTCGCCCCGCCATTGCACGGCGACGCGGCGGGTCGAGAGATTGACGCGTACCTGCGCGACGCCCGGCAGCCGGGCAAGCCCGGTCTCGACCGCCCGGATGCAGGCGGCGCAATGCAGGCCGGGCACGGACAGGTCGCTCTGCCGCAGGTCATTGCCGAGATCGCGGCTGGCGAGGCGGATTTCCTGCCGCGCGGCGGACGGGTCGGGCGCGCCGTCCGGAGCCGGCAGCGGCGCGCAGCAGCTCACCTGAGCGACCGGTAGCTGTGCCAGGTCGCGTGGCCGAGCAGCGGGAAGACCACGATCAGCCCGATAAGCCCGGTCGCGACAGCGACGAGGAACAGGGCGAGCACGATCGCACCCCAGGCGAGCATCACCGGCAGGTTGTTCCAGACCATCGAGATGCTGGTGCCCATCGCGGTGAACGCATCGACACGCTCGTCGAGCAGCATCGGGATCGCGAAGGCGCTGATGGCGAAGGAGAAGGCCGCGAACAATCCGCCGACCACGGTGCCGACCAGCAGCATCGCCCAGCCGATCGGCGTCCCGAACAGCATCGCGGCGACGTCATGGAGGCCCGGGAACGGCCGCAGACCGAAGAACAGCGCGTAGATGATGACGGCCGCGCGCATCCAGACCAGCATCAGCAGCGACAGGATCGCGCCGGTATACCAGACCTGCCCGCCGGAAGCCGCCTTGACGAAGATCATCCGGGAGAGGCTGATCGGCTCACCTTGCTCGATCGCGCGGCTTTTCTGGTAGAGCCCGATCGCCAGGAGCGGCCCCATCACCATGAACCCGGCCAGCGCCGGGAACAGGATGTAGTCGAGCCCGAGCCGGAACAGCCCCCAGACGATGATGGCGGAAACCGCGAAGACCGCGAGCCCGTAGAGCAGGCTTGGCGCCGGCTGGCGCCAGAGGTCGCGCCAGCCCGCCCCGAGCCAGGACAAGGCCGCGCCCGCCGGCAGGTTGCGCCGCCGCTGGGCGGAGAGAGGCAGCGGCATCTCCTGGCCGTTCCCGATCGCACCCATGTGCTCCTCCTCCTTCAGCAGGACGGACGGGCGGCGCGGAATCCGCCCGCCTCGCCCGCCGATTTCGCATGCGGCACACAGGCCGGCTGCGAGCCGACCGCGACATAGACCAGATGGGCGTTGGCGAGGATGAGCCCGCCCGCCAACACGCCGGCGAACGTCAGCCAGAAGGCCTTCCGCCCGCTGCGCCGCCGTGCTTCGCCGTCGGCCGGAACGCTCATCGCTTCGCCTCGCCGAGCGTGCCGACATAGAGCGCCAGCAGCTTGATGTCGGTCGGCGAGAGGCGCCCTTCCCAGCTCGGCATATGGCCCTGCCGTCCACCATGGATGCTGTTGACGACCGATTGCAGGTCCCCGCCATAGATCCAGTTGGCATCGGTCAGGTCCGGGGCACCGAGATCCTGCTGGCCCTTGGCGTTTTCGCCATGGCAAGCGACGCAATTCGCCGCGTAGACTTCCTTGCCGGCCGGCACGCGCGCCTGCTCCGCCTCGCCCAGCTTCTGACCCGAGAGCGAGCGAACGTAAGCAGCGACGGCGAGCACCTGCTCACGCTGGAGAATGCCGTCGCGGCCGAAGGCCATCATCTGCGCGGTGCGCGTATCCTTGGCCGTGCCGTTGATGCCGACGCGGATCGTCTGCGCGATGGCCTCCGGGCTGCCACCCCAGAGCCAGGAGCCGGCGGCGAGATTGGGGAAGCCCGGCCCGCCCTTCCCTTGCACGCCATGGCAGACGGCGCAGTTATCCTCGAAGAGCGTGCGGCCGGTATCGCGGACATGGCGCATCACAGCCGGATCGGCGGCGATCTCGGCAAAGGAGGCCTTGTCGAGCTTTGCGGTCCAGCTCGCCCGCTCGGCCGCGGCATCGCGCACCTGCTCGGCCACGACCTTGCGCTGGTCGATGCCCAGCAGCCCCTTGGTATAGGTCACGCCCAGCGGCCAGGCCGGCATCAGAAGCCAATAGCCGATCGCGAACAGGGTCGCAGCGCCCAGGAAGAACAGCACCACGCGCGGAATCGGCGTATCGAGCTCCTCGATGCCGTTCCATTCATGGCCGGTCGTCATCGTCCCCGTGACCGGATCGCGCGTTGCATCTGCCATCGCTCAGTCCCCCGGCCTGTCGTCCTTGTCGAAGATACTTGTCTTGGCCCGGTCGAAGCGTTTCCGATTCGAAGGCCACAGGGCGTAGATCAGCACGCCGATCGCCATGGCCACGAGGTAGAACAGCCCCCAGCTCTTGGCGAAACCGACCAGCGAATGATGATCGACGTCCATCGTCTCACTTCTCCGCCGCAGCCGCCTGTTTCTGCGCGGCGTCCGTCAGGCGGCCAAGCACCTGGAGATAGGCGACAACGGCATCCATCTCGGTCAACCGGCCCGGCTCGCCATCGAAGGCGCGCACGTTCGTCGCCTCGCCATAGCGTTCTGTGACGCCGCCGGCATAGGGGCTGTCAGGGCTCGCCTGGCCATAGGCGTCGGCGCTGGCATTGGCGACCTGGGCGTCGGTATAGGGCACGCCGACCGTCCTCTGCGCGGCGAGATGACGGCCGAGATCCTCGGTCTTCAATTCATTGCGCAGCAGCCAGCCATATTTCGGCATCACCGATTGCGGGACGACATCGCGCGGATTGTAGAGATGCGCGACATGCCAGGCATCGGAATACTTGCCTCCGAGCCGCGCGAGATCCGGCCCCGTGCGTTTCGAACCCCAGAGCATCGGATGATCGTATTTCGACTCGACCGCCAGGGAATACGGCCCGTAGCGCTCAACCTCGTCGCGCAGCGTCCGGATCATCTGGCTGTGACAGGCGTAGCAGCCCTCGCGGATATAGATGTTGCGCCCGGCCAGCTCGAGCGGCGTGTAGACGCGCATGTCCGGCGCCTTCTCGACCGTCTCGCCAATGGTGAACAGCGGCGCGATCTCGACGAAGCCGCCGATCGCGGAAACGCCGATGATGGCGAGCACGAAGCCGATCGCGTTGCGTTCGAGCTTGCGGTGAAAGAACTCGCGCATCGGCTTACTCCCCCGCCTGGAGGGTTGCGCCTGCGCCCCGCAGCACCGGCAGATCGATATCGCCGGCGCCCGCGGCGGCCTGCGAGCGCGACATCCGGATCGTCATCCAGACATTGTAGGAGGCGACGATCGCGCCGAGCAGGAACAAGAGCCCGCCTACGGTGCGCGCGATGTAATAGGGATGCATCGCCACGACGCTGTCGATGAAGGAATAGGCCAGCGTGCCGCTGTCATTGTAGGTGCGCCACATCAGGCCCTGGATGATGCCCGAATTCCACATCGCGAAGACGTAGATGATGGTTCCCGACAGGGCGAGCCAGAAATGCACCTCGATCAGCTTGGGCGAGTACATCCGCTCGACCTTCCACATCCACGGCACCAGCGCATAGAGCGAGCCGAAGGTGATCATCGCTACCCAGCCGAGCGCACCGGCATGAACGTGACCGATGGTCCAATCGGTGTAGTGCGAGAGCGAATTCACCGCCCGGATCGCCATGAACGAGCCTTCGAAGGTCGAGAGCCCGTAGAACACGGCGGCGACCATCATGAAGCGCAGCGTCGCGTCGTCGCGCACCTTGCCCCAGGCGCCGTTCAGCGTCGCCAGTGCGTTGCCGGCCGAGGCCCAGGACGGCACCAGCAGCACGACCGAGAAGGTCATGCCCAGCGTCTGCACCCATTGCGGCAGCGCCGTGTAGTGCAGATGGTGCGAGCCCGCCCACATATACATGAAGGTGATGCCCCAGAAGCTGATGATCGACAGCCTGTAGGAGAAGATCGGCCGCCCCGCCCGCTTCGGCAGGTAGTAGTACATCATCCCGAGGAAGCCGGAGGTCAGGAAGAAGGCGACCGCGTTGTGGCCGTACCACCACTGCGTCATCGCATCCTGCACGCCGGAGAACAGCGAATAGCTCTTGGCCTCGCCGAAGGAGACCGGCACCGCCAGGTTGTTGACGATGTGCAGCACCGCCACGACCAGGATGAAGGCCATGTAGTACCAGTTGGCGACGTAGATATGCGGCTCCTTCCGCCGCTGCAGCGTGCGGATATAGAGCAGGAAATAGGTCACCCAGACGATGACGAGCCAGAGATCGGCATACCACTCAGGCTCGGCATATTCCTTCGACTGGGTGATGCCCATGAAGTAGCCGCTGGCGGCCAGCACGCAGAACAGATTGTAGCCGATCAGCACGAACCAGGGGCTGAACTGGTCGGGCAGGCGCGCCCGCGTCGTCCGTTGCAGGACGTGGAACGAGGTCGCGATCAGCGCGTTGCCGCCGAAGCCGAAGATCACGCCGGAGGTATGGACCGGCCGGATGCGGCCGAAGCTCGCCCAAGCGGCATCGAAGGTGAGGTCCGGCCAGGCCAGCAGCGCCGCGACCCAGACGCCGAAGAACATGCCGACCACGGCCCAGCCAAGCGAGAGCACGATGCCGACCCGGGTCGGGTCGTCGTAATAGCGCGTCAGGCGCTCCTCGGAGGGCTCCGGCGCGAAATACTGCGACATCACGAGGCCGATGAGGCCGAGCCCGAACAGCAGGACGATGACGCCGTGGACCCCGAACAGATCGTCGCGGCCAGCGATCGCCATGGCGAGTCCGCACAGCGCCAGGGCCGCCGAGATGGCAATGGCGCGCTGCCGCTCCGCTACAGTGAGTGCCGCAATCATCGCTCCCCCTCCCCGTAGCCGGCGCGGGCCGACAGACTCAGGCTTTCGCGATCGGTATCGCACGAAAGAGCCATATCAGATACCCAATTTGCCGACGAGCAGGTCGGACAAAATGCCGTAGCCGATCAAGAGCCGGCCAATCCCTCTATCGCCTGTTTCGCTCTGCCCGCTTGGTGGCCTTCTGAATCGCTGACGCAACGCCGCTGCTTGGCAGCGGCGTTGCTCGATGCCGCAGAACCCGGATCGATCAGCCCGGACACGTCGCCGGCTTGTTTGCCGAAGCGCAAAGAGGCGCCCCGCCTCGCCCGATAAGACCCGTCTTCCCAGCCCCCAGCGGCGGGTCAAGAGCCGGCGGTGCCGGCGCCGCCTCCCGAAGGCGCAACGGAAGGGTGAACGCATGGCCGAACGTCTGACAAAGGCGGGAGCCCGAAATGTCTTCTACGGCGGATCGATCTTTTTCTTCGCCATCTTCGTCGGGCTCACGGCCCATAGCCACTGGTTCATGCGGACGACGTCGACCGACGAAGCGACGCTCTCCCCCGCCGTCGCCCGCGGCAAGCATGTCTGGGAGCGCAACTCCTGCATCAACTGCCATACGCTGCTCGGCGAGGGCGCCTATTTCGCGCCCGAACTCGGCAATGTCTGGAAGCGCTACGGCGGCGACAAGGACTCGGCCGGCGCGCGCGAGAGCCTGAAGGCCTGGATGGCGGCCCAGCCAAGCGGGATCGAAGGCCGGCGCCAGATGCCGCAGTTCAACCTGACCGAGCAGGAACTCAACGATCTCGCCGATTTCCTGGAATGGACGAGCCGGATCAAGACCCAGAATTGGCCGCCCAACGATGCCGGCTGAGACATCGCGACAGGAGAGAGCCATGCCAGGCTACAACACCACGAGATACCAGACCCAGAGCGTCGCGATGCTCTATTTCTATGGCGCGCTCGCGCTGTTCATCGCGCAGGTCGCCTTCGGGGCCGTGGCGGGACTGATCTATGTCCTGCCCAATACGCTGTCGGTCATCCTGCCCTTCAACATCGTGCGCATGATCCACACCAACGCCCTGGTGGTCTGGCTGCTGCTCGGCTTCATGGGCTCGACCTACTACCTCTTGCCCGAGGAGGCGCAGACCGAACTCTATAGCCCGAAACTGGCCATAGCGCAGTTCTGGATCTTCTTCATCGCCGCCGCCGTCACGGTGGTCGGCTACTTCTTCCGCATCCATGAGGGGCGGGAGTTCCTGGAGCAGCCCTTCGCAATCAAGGTCGGCATCGTCGTCGTCGTGTTGATGTTCCTGTTCAACATCACCATGACCTCGCTGAAGGGCCGCAAGACCACGGTCACCAACATCCTGCTCTTCGGCCTCTGGGGTCTGGCGCTGTTCTTCCTCTTCGCCTTCTACAACCCGGCCAATCTCGCGCTCGACAAGATGTACTGGTGGTACGTCATCCATCTCTGGGTCGAGGGCGTCTGGGAGCTGATCATGGCTTCCGTGCTGGCCTTCCTGATGATCAAGCTCAACGGCGTCGACCGCGAGGTCGTCGAGAAATGGCTCTATGTCATCGTCGGGCTCGCCCTGTTCTCGGGCATCCTCGGCACCGGCCACCACTATTACTGGATCGGCGCGCCCGGATACTGGCAGTGGATCGGCTCGCTGTTCTCGACGCTGGAGGTCGCGCCCTTCTTCACCATGGTGATCTTCACCGTGCAGATGACCTGGAAGGCCGGCCGCAACCACCCCAACAAGGCCGCGCTGCTCTGGTCGATCGGCTGCTCGGTGATGGCCTTCTTCGGCGCCGGCGTCTGGGGCTTCCTGCACACGCTCTCCTCGGTGAACTACTACACCCACGGCACGCAGGTTACCGCGGCGCACGGCCACCTCGCCTTCTTCGGCGCCTATGTGATGCTGAACCTCGCGATGATGGCCTATGCCATCCCCGAACTGAAGGGCCGCGCGCCCTACAACCAGTGGCTCTCGATCGCCAGCTTCTGGATGATGTGCACGGCCATGTCGGTGATGACCTTCGCGTTGACCTTCGCCGGCGTCGTCCAGGTCCATCTCCAGCGCGTCCTCGGCCAGACCTTCATGGACGTGCAGGACCAGATCGCCCTGTTCTACTGGGTCCGGCTCGGTTCCGGCGTGGTCGTGGTGATCTCCGCGCTGATGTTCGTCTGGGCCGTGCTGGTGCCCGGCCGCGAACACAGCGCCGATCCGATCGCGCTGGCCCAGCCGGCGGAATGACACCCCAGCCCGCCGGCCATCGGGCCGGCGGGCTTCCGTTTCCTTGCCCAAGGATTTCCACGATGAACATGATCTCGCGCCCGCCGATCCCGGCTCCTGCCAAGGATGCGCTCGACATCCCCGCCTATACCGCCTCCGGCAACGAGCGCTTCCTGTTCGAGAAGGCCTGGGAGCGACGCCTGCCGCTGCTGCTCAAGGGCCCGACCGGCTCGGGCAAGACCCGCTTCGTCGCCCATATGGCCGCAAAGCTCGGGCTCCCGCTCTTCACGATCGCCTGCCATGACGATCTCTCGGCTGCCGATCTCACCGGCCGTCACCTGCTCAAGGGCGGCGAGACCGTCTGGGTCGACGGGCCGCTGACGCGGGCGGTGCGCGAGGGCGGCCTCTGCTATCTCGACGAGATCGTCGAGGCCCGCAAGGACGTGGCGGTGGTGCTGCATCCGCTGACCGACGACCGCCGCATCCTGCCGCTGGAGCGCACCGGTGAACTGCTCTCAGCCCCGCCCTCCTTCATGATCGCGGTCTCCTACAACCCCGGCTATCAGAATCTGCTGAAGAACCTGAAGCCCTCGACGCGCCAGCGCTTCGTCTCGATCAGCTTCGACTTCCTGCCGCGCGAGCAGGAGATCGCCGTCGTCGCGCGGGAAAGCGGGCTCGACGAGGCCGCGGTCACGCCGCTGGTCGATCTCGCCCGGCGCCTGCGGACGCTGAAGGGGCAGGACATCGAGGAAGGCGTCTCGACCCGCCTCGTCGTCTATGCCGCGAGCCTGATCGCCGCCGGCCTGCCCCGACAGGAGGCGGTGATGGCCGCGGTCATCGAGCCCCTGACCGATGAGCCGGAGGTTCGGACCGGGCTGGTCGAGATCGCCCGCGCGGTTCTCGTCTAGGAGGCTGCGATGCTGGACTTCCTCGAGCTGGAAGAGACGGTCGGCCGCTTCTGGCACCGGCTGGTCGGCGATACCGCGAGCCTGCCGCATCACCCGCAGGCGGCCGTGACGCTGGCCAGCATGGCGCCGACGCTCGCCGTCTGCTTTCGCGGCTTCGGCGGCGAGCCCGGCGTCAGGATCGTCCCGGCCCGCGAGCGTGCTGCCGGCCACCGGCTCAACCTGCGCCAGCGCGTCGGCCTCGGCGAGGAAAGGCTGGCCCAGGCGCTGCGTACGCCGGACAGCCTGCAACTGCCGGCTGAGATCGCGCTCTTCCCGCAGCCTCAGCTCAACCGCGACCTTTATGTCTGGCTCGCCGCCTGCATGGCCGCGATGCCGCCGCGCCCCGTCACCGAAACTGATCCGCTCCAGCGCGATCTCGCTCAAATCGCCGCCGCACAGCGGCTCGTCGCGAGAGTCCTCGTCACCTTTCCCGGGCTCGACCCGGTCTACCGCCGATTGGCCGACGCCCTGCTCACGAGCCGTCGTCGCGAAGGGCTGCCCGCAACCGAAGCCAGAGTTGAAGCACTGATCCGCGCGCTGCTGGCTGGCGATAACGTGGACATCGCAGCCGAGGACCGGCTCGCCAAGGCTCCGGCCGGCTATCTGCCTGCGCTCGGCGTGCCACTCTGGCCCTTGGCCAGCGCGGCAGCCCCTGCCCGCTCGCGCCGCCGCGACGAGGACCAGCCGCCACCGGCCTCGGCCAAGGCCGAGGAGCAGATGAAGGCCTATGCCGCCAGCCGCGACGAGACGGCCGAGGAATGGCGCGAGCGCAGTCCCTTCGTCCTCAACCGCTTCGAGAAGATCCTGGCGATGTCGGAGATGGTCGCGGTCGACCGCCCCTCAGACGACAGCGAGGAGCACGATCCCGAAGCCGCCGACGAGCTCGACGATATGGTGCTGAGCGAGCGCAAGGGCCGCCCGGCCTCACGCTTCCGCTTCGACCTCGACCTGCCGCCGGAAGCGATGGACGAGACGGCCTTGGCCGGCGCCCTGACCTATCCGGAATGGGATTTCCGCAGCGCCAGCTATCGGGACGATCATTGCCGCGTGCTCGCTGGAATAGCACAGCAGGAGCTGCTCCCCCCGCTGCAGGATGCCGCGACGCGCGCGCTGGTGCGGCAGGTCCGCCGCCAGTTCGAGGCTTTGCGCCCGCTGCGCGAGCCGCAGCGCGGCCAGATCGACGGCCCCGATCTCGATCTCGACGCGGTGGTGCGCCGCCAGGCCGATCTCGCGGCCGGCGGCTCCGGCAGCGACCGCATCCATCTGGCGAGCCGCCCGCAGGCGCATGACCTCGCAGTGACGACGCTGATGGATGTCTCGCTCTCGACCGATTCCTGGTTCGACGATCTGCGCGTACTGGATGTCGAGAAGCAGGCTCTCACCGTCTTCGCCCATGGGCTCGCCGCCTGTGGCGACCATCATGAGATTCTGACCTTCACCTCGCGCCGCCGCGACTGGGTCCGGATCGAGACGGTGAAGCGCTTCGACGAGGCGATGGGGCCGGCGGTCGAGGCGCGCATCGCCGCGCTGAAGCCCGGCTACTATACCCGCATCGGCACCGCGATCCGCCATGCCGCGGCGGGGCTCAAGGCCAGGCCCGATCGGCGCAAGCTCCTGCTCGTCCTGACCGACGGCAAGCCCAACGACATCGACCACTATGAGGGCCGTTTCGCCATGGAAGACACCCGCATGGCGGTGATCGAGGCGCGCCGCGCCGGCATCTGCGTCTTCGCCGTCACGGTCGACCGCGAGTCGCGCGCCTATATTCCGCATCTCTTCGGCCGCAACGGTCACGCCGTGGTCTCCCGGCTCGACCGCCTGCCGGCGGCCTTGCCGGCGATCTACCGCGCGCTCGCCGCGTGAGTGCCCGAAGCCAAAAGAAAGCCCTCATCCTGAGGAGCCATTTCGGCAGAAATGGCGTCTCGAAGGATGTTCCAGGAGGCTCCGGAACCACCTGGAGCATCCTTCGAGACGCAGCCTTCGGCCACTCCTCAGGATGAGGGCTGATATTTTAAGACAATGAGGACATCCGCCATGACCGACGCCCAGATGGGTCTCGTCGTCGCCACGCCCGCGATCATCGTGATGGCCCTGCTGCTCTACCGGATGGGCGTGCTGCAGAAGGGCGGCGTCACCGCCGCCATCATGATGTCGCTCGCCATCGCTGTCCTGCTCTTCCTCGAACAGTGAGACCGGCACAGCCGCGCTGTTTGCGCTTCGGCAAATTGCCGTGGGTACGCTTTCGCTAGGCTGGAGAGCAGCCCGCATCGGGGCCGCAACCGGAGCTCAACCATGACGACCCTGCCCCTCGAACCGCTCGACGTGCGCACCATCCCGCCGGTCGTGC
Source organism: uncultured Allobosea sp. (assembly GCF_945956895.1). GTDB lineage: Bacteria > Pseudomonadota > Alphaproteobacteria > Rhizobiales > Beijerinckiaceae > Allobosea. The sequence continues at coordinate 18,932 of NZ_CAMFJF010000027.1, forward strand.
GCCATGCCACGATCTTCGGCATCATGGAGCGGCTCTCCCCGGGCGACGCCTTCAGGATCGTCAACGACCACGATCCCGCGCCGCTGCGCCGCCAGATCGAGGCGCGCTATCCCGGCGCCTATTCCTGGGAATACATCCTTCAGGGTCCGGAGATCTGGCAGGTCGAGATCGGCCGCAACGAAGCGGGCGACGATGACCATGCTGCCGATTGCGGCGGCCATGACGAAGGCCATTCCTGCACCTGCGGCCACTGACCGCGCCGCATTCGGGAGATCGCAGCCATGCCGATGGCATCGCTGTCCCGCTGGACGATAAGCTATTTCGCGGCCGCGCTCGCCTTCCTGCTCGCGGCCGAGGCTCTCGCTGTCGCCGGCCTCGGCTACCCCGCTGCCGGTCTCGCCGAGCCTGCAACGCTCGTCTTCGTTCATCTCGTCGCGATCGGCTGGCTCAGCCTCGCCATGGCCGGCGCGCTCCTGCAATTCGTGCCGGTGCTGGTCTCCCGGCCGCTCGCCTTCCCGCGTCTCGCCCTGCCCGCGCTGTTCGCGCTCATCCTGGGCCTCATCCTGCTCTGTGCCGGCTTCGCAACGCTCGCTGGCTGGATCGAGGCCTCGCTTGACCTGCAGCCGCTGGGCGCCGCATTCCTGCTCTGCGGCTTCTCCCTGCTCGGCCTGATGCTGGTCGTGACGCTGCTGAGCGCGCGGCCCATCGCCCTGTTCGCCCGCTTCGTCCTCACCGGGCTCGCCTGCCTCGCGATCACGGCACTAAGCGGCGCGGCCTTCGCAACGATCCTGTCAGGGCACGGCGACTGGCTCGGCACCGTCGCCCTGCTTCCCGACGGCTTGCCCTTCCACGCCCTGCTCGGCTTCGGCGGCTGGCTCGGGCTCATCGCCGTCGGCGTCAGCTACCGTCTCTTCATCATGTTCATGATGGCGCCGGAGCCGCCTGCACGGCGGGTACGCCCGGTGCTGCTGTTCGCGAGCCTGGGGCTCGGTCTCGCCTTCGCCGGCCTCGCCGCCCCATTTGCCGGCATCGAACCGGGCACCGTGTGGATCGCGGCAGCACTCGCCGTGCTGATCCTGGCCGGCGCCTTCTACGGTCGGGACATCCTCGCCCTCTATCGCGCCCGCCGGCGCAAGGCGCTGGAGATCAACATGCTCGCCAGCATACCGGCCTTCGGCGCGCTCGGCCTCGGGCTCGCGCTGCTACCGATCGCCATCGTCGCCCATGCCGGCGACGGCTTGATCGCGGCGCTCGTCCTCCTCATCGCCTTCGGCTGGCTCGGTGGCTTGACGCTGGCGCAGCTCGTGAAGATCGTCTCCTTCGTGACCTGGCTCGAAACCTATGCGCCCCGGCTCGGGCGCGGCCCGGCGCCGCGCGTCGGCGATCTCGTCGCCATGCCGCGCACCGGCTGGTGGTTCCTGCTCTATTATGGCGGGGTCGTGCTGGGGGTAGCCGCGCTCGCCATCGCCGCGCCGACCGGCTTCCGCCTGGCCATGGCACTTTGCCTCGCCGGCACCGCCGGTATCGTCACCGAACTCGTCGGCATCCGCCGCTTGTCGCAGATCAAGGCCGCCGAGCGGCCGCCGGCGCATGAACGCCCCCGGCTACTGGCCGCGCGGGCTGAGGAAAGGAGACCTGTCCATGTCGAAACCGGAAGCATCGCCCATCCGCGAGCTTGACGTCCGCCCGATGCTGCGGGCCGGCGAGGAGCCGTTCCAGGCGATCATGGACGCCGTCGGGGCGCTTGCGCCAGGTGAGTCCCTGCGCCTCATCGCGCCGTTCCGGCCGGTGCCGCTGTTCTCGGTGATGGCCAATCGCGGCTTCGCTGCCAGCGACCGCCCGCTCGACGGCGGCGATTGGGAGGTCCTGTTCTCGCCCGTAGCCGGCGTGCAGGCCGAAGCCGGGCTCGCCACCGGCAGCAGCCCCTCCGCCCTGTCCTGGGGCGATCCCATCGAGGAGCTCGACCTCGTCGATCTCGAGCCGCCCGAGCCGATGGTCCGCATCCTGGAAGCGCTGGAAGACCTGAAGCCCGGAGACGTGCTGTTCGCTCTGCTCGCCCGCGAGCCAATCTTCCTCTTCCCGGAACTGGCCAAGCGCCAGCACGAATGGGCCGGCAATTTCGACACCTCGGGCTCGACCTATCGCCTGCTCGTGCGTCATGGCGGCGGAAGGGCACACGGATGAGCGTTCATCTGGAGCGCCTGGTCGAGATCGCGCTGCGCGACGTGCTCGACCCCGAGATCGGCCGCAGCGTCGTCGATCTCGGCCTGATCTATGCGATCGCGGCAACGCCGGACGGCAGCGTCGCGATCACCATGACGACGACCACCCGTGGCTGCCCGCTGACCGGCTTTCTGAAGGAAGCCGTGGCCATGGCTGCCGGCGGCGTCGAAGGCGTCACGGCCGTCGCGGTGACGCTGACCTGGGAGCCGGCCTGGGAGCCGGCGATGATCGCCGCCGAGTGACTATCCCGGCCAGGATCGTCAAAGATGTTGTGCTGCAACAAAGACCGATTTCGCCAGGCTCCTAAAGTGCTCATGACCGGTCGAACTCCGGTCTTCTGGCAAGGAGACAAGCCATGGGCCAAGGGCTCAAACTGGGCGAAGAACTCAAACTGACCCGCCGCAGCATTCTGGCGGGAGCGGCAGCCACGGGGGCGATCGTCCAGGCCGCTTCCGCGCCGGCTCAGGCGCAGGCCGTGATGACCAAGGCTACCGCCGCCGATATCGCCAAGCTGCCGCGCGTCAAGCCGAAGCTGGTCGATCCCCCCTTTGTGCATGCGCATGAGCAGATCGCGACCGGCGGGCCGAAGGTCGTCGAGTTCGAGATGACGATCCGTGAGAAGAAGATCGTCCTCGACGAGGCCGGCACCGAGACCTTCGCCTTCACCTTCAACGGCACGGTGCCCGGCCCGCTGATGGTCGTGCACGAGGGCGACTATGTCGAGCTGACGCTGATCAACGCCGAAACCAACGAGCTGATGCACAATATCGACTTCCATTCGTCGACCGGTGCGCTCGGCGGCGGGGCGCTGACGGAGGTCAACCCCGGCGAGCGGGTCGTGCTGCGCTGGAAGGCCACCCGGCAGGGCGTGTTCGTCTACCACTGCGCCCCTCCCGGAATGGTGCCCTGGCACGTCACGGCGGGCATGAACGGCGCCATCATGGTGCTGCCGCGCGACGGGCTGAAGGACGGCCAGGGCAAGGCCCTGAAATACGACAAGGTCTATTATGTCGGCGAGCAGGACTTCTATGTGCCGCGCGACGAGAACGGCAAGTTCAAGCGCTATGCCAGTGTCGGCGAGTCGCATGAGGATGTCGTCAAGGCGATGCGGACGCTGACCCCGAGCCATGTCGTCTTCAACGGCAAGGTCGGCGCGCTGACCGGCAAGAACGCGCTTACCGCCAAGGTCGGCGAGACCGTGCTGATCGTGCATTCGCAGGCCAACCGCGACACGCGGCCCCACCTGATCGGCGGCCATGGCGACTATGTCTGGGCCACCGGCAAGTTCCGCAACCCGCCGGAGCGCGACCTCGAGACCTGGTTCATCCCCGGCGGCTGCGCGGGCGCGGCGCTCTACACCTTCCTGCAGCCGGGCATCTACGCCTATGTCAACCACAACCTGATCGAGGCCTTCGAGCTCGGCGCCGCCGGCCATTTCAAGGTCGAGGGCGAGTGGAACGACGACCTGATGAAGCAGATCCTGGCCCCGGCCGGCATCTGACTTGTCCCCGCCTCCCCGCCGCCCGGCGGGGAGGCCCTTCTTCCCGACAGGGATTCTGATCATGGCCACCACGCTGCGCCCGACGCTGCCGGGGCTGACGACCTCGCTCGGCCTCATGCTCCTCGCTGGAGCCGCCGCCCTCCTGCTGGCCGCGCCGATGCGCCGGCCTGCTCCCAATCTCCCCCTCCCGCAGACGGCGCTCGTGCCGCCCGCGACCCTGCTGCACCGGCTCGACGGCGAATACAGCCGCGCCGGCCGCCCGGTCGATGCGCCGCGTGTCACGGTCAGGATCACGCAGCCGCTCGAAATCATGCGCTATCAGGTGAGCGCCGCCGATTACGCGCGCTGCATCGCAGCCGGCGCCTGCAAGCGCCTCGATAGCCCGGCACCGCGCGGCGACCTGCCGGTGACCGGTGTCAGCCATGCCGATGCCAGCGACTATGCCAATTGGCTGTCGCGCGAGACCGGAGCCGTCTGGCGCCTGCCGACCGATATCGAATGGGCGCAAGCCGCCGGTTCGCGCTTCATCGACGACGCCCGCGGCCTCGACGCCGATGCCTATAATCCGGCCCGGCGCTGGCTCGCCGATTACGAGCGTGAGGCCAACCGCAAGGCGGCGAGCGATCCCGCCCCGCGGCCTGTCGGCAGCTTCGGCGCCAACGAGCACGGCGTCCACGACATCGCCGGCAATGTCTGGGAATGGACGCAGACCTGCCTGCGCCGCGTCTCGCTCGACGCCGCCGGCCGCACGATCGGCGAGACCAGCAATTGCGGCATCTATGTTGTCGAGGGCCAGCACCGCGCGCCGATGACCTTCTTCATCCGCAACCCAAAGGCCGGCGGCTGTTCGGTGGCGACGCCGCCCGACAATCTCGGCTTCCGGCTGGTTCGCGAGCGGAGCTGGCGCGATCGCCTGCCTGCCGGTCTGAACCGGCTTCTGCCGGCATGACCGTCGCGGTCACGAACCGCAGCCTTGATGGCGCGAAGCCGGTTCCCGAAGCCGGCATGGAGCTCCTGCTCTGGATTCTCGTCTGGAGCGAGCTCATCGTCTTCGGCGCCCTGCTCGGCGCCTTCCTGCTGCTCGAATGGCTCGATCCGGCGGCGCTGGCCGCACTGCGCCAGACGCTCGATCTTCCTCTCGCAGGCATAGCGACGGTCGTCCTCGTTTCCAGCGGCTTCTTCGCGGCCACGGCCGCCTCTGGGCGGCAACCACGCGGCAACCTCGTTGCCGCGGCTCTCGGCGGCTTCATCTTCTGCGCCCTCAAGATCGCGGCGTTCGCCCATGAGCTGCCGGCGCTAGCGGCGATGGAGGGGCGCCTCGGCGAACTCTACATGCTCATCGTCGGCTTCCACTTCGCCCATGTCCTGTTCGTCTCCGGCCTGCTGCTGCTGGTCGCCTTGCGGCCGGCTTCGCGCCATGTCGCCGGCGTCGCGACGATCTGGCACCTGATCGACCTCGTCTGGCTGCTGATTCTTCCCGTCGTCTATCTCGGCTGACATGCACTTGCCTCGTGCCCTCCCCCTTCCGGCTGTCCTAGCCGGCCTGCTCATCGCCACGGGCCTGAGCCTGCTTGCGGTTTCCGTCCTGCCCTCCGTCATTCGCGGTCCCGCGATCGCGGCCCTCAGTCTGACGAAAGCGATGCTCATCGTGCTGGGCTTCATGCGGCTGCGGCGTGAAAGCCCCGTGCTTGCTGGCGCGCTTATCGCCTATGCCGCCGTCATCTGCCTGCTGGCAGGCGCCCGGATCGCGCTGGCCGGGCTATCGTGACGCACTTGAACCGCCACGACGATTGCGGTCTTATCGTGCATCCCGCCCGCGCAAGAGCCGGGCGCGGGCACTTTTCAAAGCGCTATAGGAAACAGCATCGTGGCATTGGATCGCAGCGTGCTGCGCAGCATCCCGCTCTTCGCGGCCATGAGCGATGCCCAGCTCGACCGCATGACTGCGCAAGCCAGCGCGCGGCGCATTCCCCAAAGCGAAGCGGTCTTCGAGCAGGGCGATCCGGCAAAGGCCTTCTACCTCCTGCTGCATGGCCGGCTGAAGGTGACGCAGGTGACGCGCGACGGCCAGCAGATCATCGTCAGGGTCGTCCATCCCGGCGACCTGTTCGGCTTCACGCGCGCCCTCAGCCGTTCCGATTATCCGGGAACCGCGACGGCGGCCGTCGACAGCCTCGTGGCGGCATGGCCGAGCGAATCCTGGGACAGTTTCGTCGAACACAATCCGCACCTGGCGATGAACGCGATACGGACCATCGGCCAGCGCCTCGACGAAGCTCATACCCGCATCCGCGAGATGTCGACCGAGGAGGTCGAGCGCCGCGTCGCCCATGCCGTACTGAGACTGATCGACCAGGCCGGGAAGCCTGACGAAACCGGCACCCGCGTCGATTTTCCGATCTCCCGCCGCGACATCGCCGAGATGACGGGGACGACTCTGCACACGGTCTCGCGCATCCTCAGCGCCTGGGAGGCGCAAGGGTTGGTGGAAGGCGGCCGGCAGAAGCTGGTGGTTTGCGATGCCCCCGGGCTGAAGCGGCTGGCCGAGACCATCAAGTAGCGGCCAGCCCGAGCGCGCTCGCCGCGATCTGCGGATCGCCATGCAGCCGCGCGCCGAACCGAAAGGCTCGACCGCCCCCGCTGTCGCCTGGAAACTCCGCGAACGCCGATAGGCGACGGGCCTCTCAGGCCATGGCGACGCCGTTCGGCTCCAGGTCATAGAGGTGGATGAGCTTGGGATCGTCCGCATGCTCGATCAGCATGCGACGGACGCGATCCTGCCAGAGCGTGGCGAAGGTGGAGAGGCCGGCCTCGTCAGCCTCCCCCGCGACGGCCCGCGGCATGACCGCCGCCATCTCCGCCGCATGCGGCACCGCGCTCGTGTCGATATCGACGACGACCCCCAGCCCCGTATCCCGGCGCCGCAGCGCCATGACGCCCTCGATATCGGCGCCGAAGCGAAGCAGGTCGCGCCGGGCAAAGCGTTGCGCCGGGCCGATGCCGTGAAAGCCGGTTTCCGCGGTTGCGCCGGTGAGCAGCGTCACGACCGAAGCGAGGACGCCGGTCGTGCCCTGATCCCGCTCGTCCCGCATCAGCACCTCGACGCCGCCGCGCTCCGGCAACTCCTCGTCATAGAGGTAGGAAAAGCCGTTGACGACCATCAGATAGGCGCCGGCGACGGCCGGGCAGGAATGGCCGGCGAGCCGCACCACATCCTCATAGCCGTAGTCCAATATGCCGTCTTCGCTGGCACCGAGAAAGGCTGCCAGGGGGTCCCTGACCTTCAGGCGGGGAGCCTGCGCGAAAAAGGACGGAAACGTCATGACGCGACCTCGACCTGTCCTACCACGCGGAGCAACCCGGAAGACAACTTCGATCTAGTGAGTTCCATGGGGGTGCTCGTTGCGCTGCCGCAAGCCTCTCGCCGATCACCGCACGATCAGGGCGACCATTCAGGCAGCCGGGCGGCTGACGCCGAAACGCTCCGGATCTGCGGCGAGATCGCGCAGCGAATACCTGTCGAGCTCGGCCAGGAATGCCTCCATCGCTCCGAACAGGATGCCGCGCCAGCGATCGAGGCTCAGCAGTGAGCGCCCCTCCGCCTCGCCAAAACATTCCACGATGGAGAAGGCCGGCTCCGTCGCGCGGATGACCGCGCCCAGCGAGATCTCCTCCGGATGCAGCGCGAGCCCCAGCCCGCCCGAGCGACCGCGCACGCCCTCGAGGAAGTCGTGGCGGACCAGCAGGTTGGCCACCTTCATCAGATGCGTCCGCGAAATGTCGTATGAGGCCGCGGCTTCCTCGACGGTGACCAGGCGGTCGGGATGAGCGGCGGCGAAGATCAGGAGCCGGAGCGCGTATTCACTGAATTGGGTCAACCGCATTCCGGACGTCCGTCGTTTCCATCACGCCCCGGTATTCTTCCATCAATTTGTCGGAGATGCGGCGCGACCGGAGCCGTTGCAGCCTGGTCAGGCCTGTTGAGCGGCCGATGCCGTCTTCGGAGCCACGCGGCTCCCGATCAGCACGCGCCAATAGGCCGTCGCGAAGACGAGGAACGCCAGAGACCAGCACAGGCCGGCGGCATGCAGCAGCGCGGCGGGACCATGGCCGGTCGCCGAGCAGACGCGCGCCACGGCGCCTATCACAACGAGTCCGTAGCAAAGCTGGGTTGCGCCCGTCGCGACAAGGGGACGGCCGGTATGGCCGAGGCTGGCCCGCGACATCACGGCCAGCGTCAGGGTGGCGAAGGCGCCGGCAGTCCAGGCGTGCAGGCCGGCGCCCGGCGCGACGTATCCCAAGCCGGCCAAGCCCGTCAGCGCGAAGCCCGCCGGCACGAAGAGATAGCCGACATGCAGGATGACGAGCAGGGGGTTGCGGAAGGTCCGGTGGCCGGCCCAACGTCCCAATCTGACGAGGTGAAGGCCGGCGGCAAGCATCAGTACGGCACCGATCGCCATGGCGTCCGGCACGGCAACCCAGCAGGCGAGCGCCAAGGCGCTACCGGCGAGGACAGCCTTGTCATAGAGGCCGAACGGAACCGGCATGCGTCCCTTGCCACGTTGCGCCAGCCAATTGCGCGTGAAGCTCGGCACGATGCGTCCGGCGATCAGCATGACCAGCATCAGGACGACGGCGATCGCGAAACGGCGGGCGAAATCGGCGCTGCCGGTCAGCGCCGCTTCGAGATGAAAGGCAAGGTTTGCCGCAAGCAGGAGCCCGATCAGGACCACGACCTTGAGATTGCGCCAGTTGCGACCCGCCACGATCTCGCGCGCGGCCGCCCCTGCCAGCAGCAGGAGGAACAGCGCGTCGATTCCCATGGCCAGCCGCCAGCCGATCAGGGCCGAAGCCGAGACGGCGAGGCGCCCGGCAAGCCATGCGAGGACGAGGACCAGAAGCGGCTTGCCCTGCACGGGCAGCCGACCGGTCCAGTTCGGAATCGCCGTGAGCAAGAAGCCGCCGATGGCGGCCGCCTGGTAGCCGAAGAGCATCTCGTGAACATGCCAGTCCACCGGCGCAAACGCTGTCGGAACAGCGAGATGGCCGGTGACGAAAGGCAGCCAGACCAGGAGCGTCAGGCCGGCCTGCAGAGCCGCCAGAAGAAAGAACGGCCGAAAGCCGTAGGACAGAAGCGCAGGCCCGTCATAGGCCCGCAGTCGCGGTATCGGTGCCATGGGCTCCGTCCTTCCGACGGCCGGACAAGAATCCGGCCGCGCCCGATTGCCGGGTGTCCAGCTACTGCGCCTTGGCGACCTGATTGGCCTTGGCGACCAGATCGGCGAAAACCTGCTTGGCCTTGCCGGGATGCTTGGCGGCCGCGGCGGCTTCCAGGTTGGTCGGCTCGCCGACCACGATCAGCGCGACCATACCCATGCCGTAGTGCGGCTTGCACTTCACGCCATAGACGCCGGCCTCCTTGAAGGTGACGTCGACCTGCTCGTTCATCTTGCCCAGGAAGGGCTCGGAACCGGCCGGCATCATCTCGGGAATGCTCTCGGCGTTATGGCTCTTGTCGGTGGGGACGAATTTCACGGTATCGCCGGGCGCGATCTTTACCAGCGCGGGCTCGAACACCATGGCGCCGGCGGCGCCCTTGTTGAGCATCTTCACCTCGACTTCGGCGGCATTCGCGCCTGTGATCGCCAGCGCCATCAGCGCGCCGGTCAGAACGGTCCTGAACATCTCACTTCTCCATCAGCGCAGCGAACTCATCGGTTTCTCGCTGCACCGCAACACTAGGAGGAGCGAGCTGGCGGCATGTTGCGCTAACGCAAATAGCGGGAGGTTTGAACGGATCTACAGGCCGCGCAGTGCCGACACGGCGGCATCCGCGCTGCGCGTGATTTCGACGAACAGCAGCGCGAACTCCTCGAAAACGGTTCGATCGGCTTCGGCTTCGGTGAGCGCGTCCAACTCCGACAGAAAATGCAGGATCGCGGCTATGCGCTCCTTGTGCTCGCGCGCGGCGGCAAGCCGCCGACGCATGTCGCGTCGGCGTTCCTGCTCGTCGAAGCGGGCAAGTGCTCCATTCAGCGTCTCCCGGCAAGCGCAATCCAGAGCTTCGGGCCCCAGAATCCGCTGCAGCCGCCCGATCAACTGGCTCGCCGAACTCGTCGCGGCGTCCGTCTGGAACCCTTGATCTCCATCGTGCCAGGCTGTCATGGCAGGTTCCTTTCCGCTATCGGCGCAATCTCAGCGCAGCTCGCCCGGGCGGCCGCCGCCCGCGTCGATCCGATTGTGGCCCGGCGCACCGTGCAGGAAACCGTTCGAGAACGGCACCTCCGGATAGATCTCGCCAAGCCGTCCTTCAGCCTCCCGAGGATCGATCCGCTCGTCGACGACGTCGCGGAACAACCGCGCGACCGCCACCATGTCGCAGCATTGCGGGGAGAGGCGCAGCGAAGCCACTCCGGCTCGGCCGAGCGCAGGCAGGTCGCACAGCAGGCTGGCGCAGCTATCCGACAGGGTCTGCACTCCGTTCACCGAAAGAAATCCGGCGCCATCAAGCGTCTTGACGGACATGCCATCGGGATCGTTCTCGCAGACGAAGCGACAATTGTCCTTGGTCAGTCTGTGTGCACGCGCGTGGTAACAGCGCGCCGAGATCGCCAGAGGCACCTTGCCGAAGGCGAAGACCTCGATCGCGAGCTGCGGCACCGCGGCAGCGATGGCCGCAACCGCAGGCAGCGGCAACTCCGGCGGCAGGCAGATGCGCGTGGCGCCGCGCGCGGCCAGAAACCCCGCCGCGGCCTCGTTATAGACATTGACGAAAGGGCCGACGGCGAATGGCCTTTCGCCCAGCGAGGCCAGGCAGGTCAGATCGTTGATCTCGACCTCCGCCTCGGCGACCTGCATCAGCTCGCGGGTCTGGCGGCGCTCGCGCGGCAGCGAGACCAGGATCAGGCTCGCATGCAGCACCCGCTTGCCTGCGCCCTCCAGCCGCTCGATCACGGCGGGGAGGTAGTCCTGCTTGAAGGGCGCGCGTTTGGAGCAGACGGTTTCGCCGACCACCACGACGTCGATCTGCGCCTCGTCCGCCATCCGGTAATAGAAATCCCGCCAGCGCTCCGGTGACCAATGGTAGAGCACAGGCCCGAGGGTAAGCTGCATCGCCTTGTTCCTCTGCGGGGCGCCGGCTAGCGCCAGCTCTTGCGATAGGCTCCGACCGTGCTCGCCTGTCCCTCGGCCATGGCCGCGAGACCGGCGGGCGGAGCGCTGCGGCCCTGGTCGATCTCCGCGAGAATCCTGCGGAAGGAACGCACGACCTCGGCAATATAGGCCCGCCCGCGCTGGCGGCCTTCGATCTTGAAGGCGGTAACGCCGGCATCGCGCAGCGCCGGCAACATCACGGCCGCGTCGAGGCTGACCGGTTCCTCGAATATGTAGCCCGAGCTCTTCGGCGTGACGAAACGGCCCTTGCACAGGGTCGGGTAGCCCGCCGATTCGTCCTTGCCGAAGCTGTTGATGGTGAAGCCGCCCAGGGTCGAGACGATCTGCCCCTCACGCTCGGCATAGGCGACATGGCTCGCCGGCGAGCAGACACCGTTCATGTTCGGCGACTTGCCGGTGGCATAGGAGGAGAGCGAACAGCGCCCCTCCTCCATCACGCAGAGACCGCCGAAGACGAAGACCTCGGTCTCGCAGGCGCTTTCACGCACGATCGAGGCAATCTCCGCGACGTTGAGCACACGCGGCAGCACCACGCGGCGGGCACCGAAGCTCTCGACATAGAAGCGGATCGCATCGGGATTGGCGGCCCCTGCCTGGACCGAGACATGCAGCCGCTGCGCCGGATGGTGGCGCGCGGCATAGTCGAGCGTCGCGAGATCGGCCAGGATCAAGGCATCGGCACCAGCCGCGACGGCATCGTCGATCGCCGCCTGCCAGAGCCCGAAGGAGCCGGCCCGCGCGAAGGTGTTGATCGCGACCAGCACCTTGACGCCACGGCGATGGGCAAAGGCGATGCTCTTCCGCAGCTCCTCGCGCGAGAAATTCAGGCCGGGAAAGTTGCGCGCGTTGGTCTCGTCGCGGAAGCCGCAATAGACCGCATCGGCCCCCGCCTCGACGGCTGCTTCGAGGCTTGCAGGCGTCCCCGCTGGACAGATCAATTCCACGGTTGGCCTCCGACGCCTGGCAAGGTTCGCATCCGCGCGCGCGCGACCTCGGCCAGGCGAGCGCCGACCGGCCCGAGGCCGCCAAGGAGAACCTTGCCGAAATCGATGCGGGCGTCGTCGATGGCATTGCGCAGCGCGAGCGACGCCGCGACATCGCCTTCCACCCAGAGCACGCGCGAGAAAAACAGGGCATCGCCATCGAGTGTGCCCTCGGCCATGCCGATCAACCCGGCCAACGGGCCGCGGATACTGGCATCGAGCCCCCCCGGCAACACGCGGACCGCGCGCACCAGCGGCCGGCCGGGGCGCGGCTCCAGCACGAAGGAGAAGGGCAGATCGGTCGGATCGAGGCCGAAGCGCTTCTCGGCGTGTTCGCCGAGGCGGTCGTAGAGATCGGGATGGGCGCGGCCGATGCGGGCGAGCATCAACGCCAGAACCGGCTGCAGGGGCGCGAGCGGCAGCGGCTCCATCGCTCGCGACAGCCATTGCGGCAATCGCGGCGGTGTCACCCGCGATCCTGTCGTCTCCGGTTCCGGCATCGCTTACCTCCAGCCCCAAGATTAGGCCGGCAGCCGCACCGCTCGTTGCGCCCGCGCAAAGACGGCAGCGATCGCGGCAGGCGATGGTCCGGCAACCGGAGCCCCTGCCCTTGCCGATCCGCGACCTGCCCCGCTTCCGCCACCTCAATGCCTTCCTCGCCCATCTCGACGCCCACGGGCAGGTCCGACGCATCGCCGAGCCGGTCAGCGTCGTGCACGAAATCACCGAGATCCATCGCCGCGTCATTGCCGATAACGGCCCTGCGCTGCTGTTCGAGCGGCCTCTGCTGCCGGACGGAACGGCTTCTTCCGTGCCGCTCGTCACCAACCTGTTCGGCACGGTCGAGCGCGTCGCCTGGGGTCTCGGCGTCGAGATGGGAAACCTGCCGGCGCTCGGCGGCAAGCTCGCCGAACTGCGCGAGCCGAGGCCGCCACGCGGATTGAATGAAGCCTGGCAGGCGCTTCCGCTGGCCCGCGCGGCGCTCGCGATGCGTCCGCGCGAATGCCGGCGGGCGCCGGTGCAGGACCTCGTCTTCCGGGGCGAGGGAATCGACCTGACGGCGCTGCCGGTGCAGCTCTGCTGGCCCGGCGAGCCCGCGCCGCTGATAACCTGGCCGCTGGTGCTGACCGTGCCGCCCGAGCCCGCGCCGGGAGACGAGAGCAATCTCGGCGTCTACCGGATGCAGGTGCTCGGGCGCGACCGCGCCATCCTGCGCTGGCTCGCCCATCGCGGCGGAGCGCGCCACCACGCGCAATGGCGTAGGCTTGGCCGCGAGATGCCGGTCGCGGTGGTGATCGGCGCCGATCCGGCGACGATCCTCTCCGCCGTGCTGCCCTTGCCGGAGACGTTGCCGGAACTACGCTTCTCAGGCCTGCTGCGCGGCGAACGGCCGGCACTTGTCCCTTGCGTCAGCGTTCCGCTGCTGGTGCCGGCCGAGGCCGAGATCGTGATCGAAGGCTTCGTTTCACCGGACGAGACCGCGCCGGAAGGCCCCTATGGCGACCACACCGGCTATTACAACTCCGTCGAGCCGTTCCCGGTGATGCGGGTGACCGCGGTGACGATGCGGCGGGCGCCGCTCTATCTCTCGACCTTCACCGGCCGGGCGCCGGACGAGCCCTCGCGCATCGGCGAGGCGCTCAATGTCCTGTTCTTGCCATTGCTGCAGCGGCAGTTCCCGGAGGTCGTGGATGTCTGGCTGCCGCCGGAAGCCTGCTCCTACCGGATCGCCGTCGTCGCCATCGCAAAGCGCTACCCCGGCCAGGCGCGGCGGTTGATGCTCGGCCTGTGGTCGCTGCTGCCGCAATTCAGCTACACCAAGCTCATCATCATCGTGGACGCCGATATCGACCCGCGCGACTGGGCGCAGGTGATGTGGGCGGTCGCGACCCGCGCCGATGCCGGCCGCGATCTCGTCACGCTCACGGACACGCCGATCGACTATCTCGACTTCGCCTCGCCGAAGCCGGGACTGGGCGGCAAGCTCGGCATCGACGCCACCAACAAGCTGCCGCCCGAGACAGAGCGGGAATGGGGCCGGCCGATGGCGATGGACCCGGCCGTCTGCGCCCGGATCGATGCGCTCTGGGCCTCGCTTGGACTGGCGCCGGGATCGGAGGTGAAGCGATGATCCGGCCGCAGCGTGTCATCGTCGGGATCAGCGGCGCCTCGGGCGCCGCGATCGGGCTCAGGGTGCTGGAAAGGCTGGCCGAGGCCGGCACGATCGAGACGCATCTGGTGATCTCGCCCGCGGCGGAACGGACGCTCGCGACCGAGATCGATCCGGACGCTCCGGCACGGGCACGCGCGCTGGCGGCGCAGTGCCACGATCATCGCGATATCGGTGCCAGCATCGCCAGCGGCTCGTTCCGGACGGCCGGGATGATCGTCGCGCCCTGCTCGATGCGCAGTCTCTGCGCGATCGCTTATGGCCAGCTCGGCGACCTCCTGACCCGCGCCGCCGATGTCCAGCTCAAGGAGCGGCGCCGGCTGGTGCTGGTAGTGCGGGAAAGCCCGCTGCACCTCGGCCACCTGCGCGCCATGGCGCAGGTCACGGAGTACGGTGCGATCATCGCGCCGCCCGTTCCGGCGTTCTATCTGAAGCCGTGCGATATCGCGGAGATCGTCGACCAGATTGCCTTGCGCGCCATTGGGCTGATGAACCCGGACCTCGGGTCGGCAGCTCCCAGCGAATGGCAAGGTGTTTGAGCGGGGTGGGAGAGCGGGCATCTCCGCCTGCATGAGCAGGATGTCACGCATCGGCCTCGATTTTGGAATCTCACTGGCCACGCTGTTCACGCCAGGCGGTCGCGTGATGGCGCAGGCCCCGGAAACCCGGCATGTCGCATGTCGGCATGGGATGCCGGCTGGTTCATGGCCACGAAGCATGGTCCCCTGTTTTCCGCGTTCTGCGATCGAGCTGTGCGGCGCATCTTTGCAGCATGTCAAAGAAGGCAATCGGCCGATGGAGTAGGCAAGGGCCTCCTGAACAATCGACCGGAGCTGCGCCATGCGGGCCACGCCATATCGAGACGAACGGCTTCCGCGCTACACGAGCTATCCGACGGCCCCCCACTTTCAGCCAGATGTCGACGGCCCATCCTATGCGAACTGGCTGAAGGCGCTGGCAGCAGGGACCACGACATCGCTCTACCTGCATGTGCCGTTCTGCCGTTCGATGTGCTGGTATTGCGGCTGTCACACCACGGTGGCGCTGCGCAACGGCCCGATCATCGACTATCTCGCGGCGCTCCGTGGCGAAATCGCGCTTGTCGCGGAGCATCTGTCGGCGCCTGTCGACGTGCGGCACATCCATTTCGGCGGGGGCACGCCGACGATCCTCGAACCGGCGGATTTCGTCGCGCTCGTCGGGCTGCTGCGCCAGCATTTCGGGATTCACCCCGAAGCCGAGATCGCGGTCGAGATCGACCCGCGCCGCCTCGCGCCCGCCATGACGGCAGCGCTGGCGGCGGCCGGCGTCAACCGGGCGAGCCTCGGGGTGCAGAGCTTCGATCCCGACGTGCAGAAGGCGATCAACCGCATTCAGAGCGTCGAGCAGACCGCCGCCGTGGTTGCAGGGCTGCGCGGCGCGGGCATCGGTTCTGTGAGCTTCGACCTGATCTACGGCCTGCCGAAGCAGACCGTGCAATCCTGCGTCGACACCGTCGAGCAATGCCTGGCGATGCGGCCGGACCGGTTCTCGATCTTCGGTTACGCCCATGTCCCGGAGTTCAAGAAGCACCAGCGCCGGATCGCGACGGAGGACCTGCCGGGTGGCGAGGCGCGGCATGAGCAGGCGGAAGCAATGGCACGCAGTCTCGTTGCCGCAGGCTATGTCAGCATCGGGCTCGATCACTTCGCGCGGCCGGAGGACCCTATGGCCAGGGCGCTGTCGCAGGGCCGGCTGCATCGCAATTTCCAGGGCTACACCACCGATCCGTGCGAGGCGTTGATCGGCTTCGGCGCGTCGGCGATCGGGCGCCTGCCCCAGGGCTATGTGCAGAACGAGGTGGTGATCGGCCGCTATGCCGAGCGGGTCGCAGACAGCAAGCTGCCGACCGCGAGAGGCTATCGCCTGACCCCGGAGGACAGGCTGCGCGCGGAGCTGATCGAGCGCGTGATGTGCGACCTCACAGTCGACATCGATGCCGTTTGTGCCCGGCATACCGTCGATTCCGGCGTGCTCGCGCCGTCGCGCTGCGCGCTGGAACGTCTCGCGCAGGAGGGTGTGGTGGATTTCGACGGCAGCCGCGTGCTGCTGCCGGAGGACGCACGTCTGTTCGTCCGCAAGGTCGCCTCGACCTTCGACGCTCATCTTGATCAGGCGCCGCGGCAGTACAGCCGTGCCGTCTGAGCGTCGCTTGGCGCGGAATGCCGTAAGAAAGTGCAATAGGATCGCGCGTCGGCGCCGGCATGACCTTCATTGATCGGGGCAGCCTGGAAGGCGTCGAAAAGGTCGACGATCCTTCATCCGGGGAAGAAAACGGGGATAGAGCTTTCCCACTTTTGAGCCGGGTTGATGCCGCTCATTGGCAGCTCGTCCCGGAAGCACCGACGCGGGAAATGATCAACGCATCGATATCCGCGATGCGCAAACGCCGCAAACGTGCTTGCTGGGTTGCTGAGAAGCAGAAGCATGCGTGGCGGCTTGCCGCTGCCCCTCACTGGGATATTGCGAAGCCATCATCTGGCGTGACGTTCGGCGTTGACAAGGGTGGCGCCCCATTCCCCCTTCCCGCTGACCGATGAGCTAGCCGCGCTCCAACCACCTTTCATGGTTGGCCGGACGACGCCGCGCGGATCAAGCCCAGCCAGATTCAGAGTTTCCACAGCCGGCCCTCTCCCGACCTTCGGAAGATCCGCATGCGGGCAATGCGTTCCACCAGCCACCCAGGACCAACATCCGCGCTCTGTCGACGCGCGCTCGCAGGCTTCCGGTCGTCCGCTCGACGGTGGCGGAAGCTGTATCGAGCTCGATTGTGCCTATCCTCGAACGCCTCATCGCGAGGGATCGCGGCTCTGCAAATGCCCGCGAGGCAAACCCTGACCGCCGAATGAACCGAGGGCGCCGAGCTTTCGATGCGGATTGCAGAACCGCGAGACCGGCCAGTCTCACCCGTCATGGACCGAGCGATGCCTGATCAGCAGGATCGCGAGGATCGTCAGGGCGCAACAGGCCATGAGATAGGCCGCGACAAAGGTCGGCTTGCCGTCCGCTGCGGCAACCAGCGAGGCTGCGATGAGCGGAGTGGGGCCGGCGATGAGCACGCCGTTCAGCTCCCGCGACATGGCCAGTCCCGAGAAGCGATAGCGCGTCGGGAACAGGTTCGCGAGGAAGGCACCCTGCGCTCCCGCCATCGCCCCGAAGCCGATGCAGAATCAAAGAGCTAGCGTATCGGACTGAATACGACATTCAGTCCGATACGCTCATGTCAGCTTGCGGGAATTAACCGAGGCTCCGCTTCTGGCGCAGGCCAGGCGCGACTCACGACAATGAGCTTGGCTCTGGGCTGAATGACTGTGGCCTGCTACCGGAAGGCGGTGGGCTTCATCCAGGGGCGCCGCAACTCGGTTGTCGCCCTGAACCGAGCGATCTCGATCGAGAATGAGCGCGTGACGTCAATATCGTCCCAGCCATTGAGCAACTGCTCGCGCCAGACGGGATCGATCGTGAACGCGACATAGCGGTTGCCCCATGCCACCCGCTGCGCCTCAAGATCGACCCCGACCGCCAGATCGGACGTCGCAGCCAGGGCCGCGAGAAGGTCTTCGACATCTGCCTCGTCCAGCACCGCCGGCAGCAGCCCGTTCTTCACGGCGTTGGAGGCGAAGATGTCGCCGTAGGTCG
Organism: uncultured Allobosea sp.; assembly: GCF_945956895.1. GTDB lineage: Bacteria > Pseudomonadota > Alphaproteobacteria > Rhizobiales > Beijerinckiaceae > Allobosea. The sequence continues at coordinate 36,660 of NZ_CAMFJF010000027.1, forward strand.
GTGCCAGAATGATCCGGATTCCATGATCGGCCAGGGCATAGACCGCGGCCTCGCGCGAGGAGCCGGAGCCGAAATTGCGACGCGCGACCAGGATCGGCGCGCTGCGCCCGGGCTCGCGATTGAGCGGGAAGTCCGGCTTGTCGGCTCCGGCCGCGTCGCGGCGCAGATCGTGCAGCAGGAAGCCGCCATAGCCTTCCGATCGCGGCCGCTTCATGAACCGAGCCGGGATCAATTGATCCGTATCGACATTGGCGAGCCCGAGTGGGCAGGCATGGCCGAGCACCTGCGTCAAAGGCTTCACGACCGGCCCTCCAGCATCGGGCGCACATCCGCCAGTCTGCCTGCCACGGCAGCGGCCGCGACCATGGCGGGCGACATCAGATGGGTGCGTGCGCCCGGCCCCTGCCGGCCTCGAAAATTGCGGTTGGTGGTGGAGGCGCAGCGCTCGCCGGTCGGCACGCTGTCGCCGTTCATGCCAACGCACATCGAGCAGCCGGATTCGACCCAGTCGAGCCCGGCCTCGACGAAGATGCGGTCGAGCCCCTCCTCCTCCGCCTGCTGCTTGACTTGCGCCGAGCCTGGCGAGACCAGCCCCGGCACCTTGGCCTTGCGGCCGGCCAGGACGCTTGCCGCCGCGCGCAGATCTTCGATACGTGCGTTGGTGCAGGATCCGATGAAGACGCGGTCGATCGGGATCTCGGCAAGCTTCTGCCCGGCCCGCAGGCCCATATAGTCGAGCGCGTCGCGCATCGTCGTAGCACGCCCCTCATCGGCCTCGCGCGCCGGATCCGGCACTGCGGCATCGATCGGCAGGGCGTCTTCCGGGCTCGTCCCCCAGGTCACGACCGGAGCGATGCGGCTCGCATCCAGGGAGATCTCGCGATCGAATTCGGCATTGGCCTCGCTCGGCAGGCGCCACCAGCTCTCGACCGCCTGCTGGAACAGGGCGCCTCTTGGTGCGAAAGGCCGTCCTTCGATCCAGCGGAAGGTCGTCTCGTCCGGCGCGATCAGCCCGCAGCGCGCCCCGGCCTCGATCGACATGTTGCATATGGTCATCCGCCCGGCCATCGGCAGCGCCCGCACGGCGGCGCCGGCATATTCCACCGCATGACCGCGCGCTCCGTCCGCACCAATCGTCGCGATGATGGACAGGATGAAGTCCTTGGCGCCGACACCGGCGATCGGCGTGCCGTCGATGGTGATGCGCATGCGCTTCGGCTTCTTCTGCCAAAGCGTCTGCGTCATCAGAACGTGCGCGACTTCCGAAGCCCCGATACCGAAGGCATAGGCGCCGAAGGCGCCATGCGTCGAGGTGTGGCTGTCGCCACAGACCATCGTCAGCCCCGGCAGGGTCAGCCCCTGCTCGGGCCCGACCACATGCACGATGCCCTGGCGCGGGTCGTGCATGCCGAAGAGCTCGATGCCGTGCCGGGCCGTGTTGGTGCCGAGATCGTCGATCATCCGGGCGATCTCGGGATTGGCGACATGGTCGCGGTCTCGCGTCGGAACGTAATGGTCGGCGACGCCGAAGGTCAGCCCCGGCTCCGCCACGTTACCACCGCGGGCCTCGAGCTGGCTGAAGGCGTGGAAGGATCCCTCATGCACGAAATGCCGGTCGATCCAGAGCAGCGCGTCGCCCGATGGCCGCTCCACCACGACATGGTCGTCCCAGAGCTTGTCGAACAGGGCGCGCGGCGCCCGTGTTGCCTGTGCCGTGCCCGCTGATGCCGTCATCGCAATCTCCACTCAGCGAAACATAGCGTTCCGCCGGCTTGACGCAAGCCAGTTGTTCTATACGCTAGACAACTAGCTGTCCGATGAGTCAGTCAGAAAGCGAACTGCAAGGGTTGCGAGTGGACGCTTCGCTAGAGCCATTGAAGGCGAGACGGCTGGCGCTGCTGCTGCGCGAACGCATCGCCAGCGGCGAAATCGCTCCGGGCTCGCGCCTGGCGAGCGAGCCCGCCCTGGCGCTGGAGCACGGTGTCTCGCGCGTCACCGTGCGCCGCGCGCTCGACAGCCTGGCCGCGGACGGGCTCATCGATCGCCGTGTCGGCGCCGGCACCTTCGTGCGCGAAGCCGACGCGCCCAAGCCCATCGTCGCCGATTTCGCCAATATGCTGACCCATCTCGTCGAGATGGGCCGCCGCACCGGGGTGCGGCTGATCTCCTTCGCCTATGCGCAGCCTCCGGAGGCGGTGGCGCAGGCGCTCGGGCTCGCCGCCGGCGAGCGCACGCAGCGCTCGGTGCGCGTGCGTCTCATCGACGGCCAGCCCTTCTCCTATCTCACCACGCATGTGCCCGAGCGCATCGGCCTGACCTATTCCGAGAGCGACCTCGCCAGCGTGCCGCTGCTCGCCTTGCTGGAGCGCTCCGGCGCGGCTGTGGACCGCGCCAGCCAGACGATCAGCGCGACCCTGGCCAGCCCGGACGTCGCAGAGGCGCTGGCGCTCGAGATCGGCTCGCCCCTGCTCTCGCTGACACGCGTCGTCTTCGGACCGGACGGGCGCGGCGTCGAGCATCTCCATGCGCTGTACCGGCCGGATCGCTACTCCTTCCAGATGGAATTGCACCGCGCCGGTGCCGATGGAGACAGGCGCTGGTCGCCGGTGCCGAGCCGCGGCGCCGGGAGGGACGGCGAGGCCTGCCCCTGGGCGCCTTCGACCGTGGCGGAAGGCTGAGCGCCGTGACGGGACCGCCAACGCGACGACTTCATCCATGCCGAGCGCGAGAGATGGGGCAGCCTGATCCGCAAGCGTGACCCAAGGCCGACGGACCAAACGACCAGCCCGGCGCAAGACCGGGCCCATCACAGAGGAGAACGACATGACTGCGAAGACCAAGATTTCCCGCCGTACCGTGCTGGCGGGCGCCGCTGCCGGAACGACTGCGCTCGCCATGCCCGGCGTGCTGCGCGCCCAGGGTGCGCCGGTAAAGATCGGCATCCTGCAGCCGATCACCGGCGCTCTGGCCTATGACGGCCAGCAGGGGCAAATCGGTGCGGAGGCCGCCATCAAGGCGATCAACGATGCCGGCGGCATCAAGTCGATGGGCGGCGCCAAGCTCGAGATGGTGTTCGGCGATGCCCGCTCGACGCCGGAGGGCGGCACGGCGGAGGTCGAGCGCATGCAGGCCGAGGGGGTGGCCGGTATCGTCGGCGGTTTCGCCTCGCCGATCTGCCTTGCCGCCAGCCAGGCCGCCGCGCGCTATGACCTGCCTTATATCGTCGATGTCGGCGTCGCCGATTCCATCGTCACCCGCGGCTTGAAGAACACATTCCGTTTCGGCCCCGGCTTCGGCATGGTCACCAAGACGGCGCTCGCCAATCTGGCCAAGCTGAACGAGGGGGCCGGGAAGCCGGCCAAGACCGTCGTGCTGGTGCATGAGGACGGGCTCTTCGGCTCCGGCCTGGCCAAGCTGATGCAGGCGGAGCTCCCCAAGCTCGGCTTCGAGATCCTCGACACGATCGCCCATCCCACGCCGGCGCGCGACATGTCGAACGTCGCGCTGCAGATCCGCTCGAAGAATCCCGACCTCGTCATCCCCTCGAGCTATTATGGCGAGTTCGCCCTGCTGGCACGCACCATGCAGCAGCAGCGCATCCGGCCGAAGGGCATCTACGCCGTGCTGAACGGCGCCGCCTCGAACTACCGCTTCGTCAAGGAGTTCAACGAGGCGGCGCAGTTCGTGATGGACTGCAACCACTGGCACGACCCACGCAAGCCCGTCGCTGAAGCACTGCGCAAGCAGGTCGAGGCCTCCGGCAAGTTCTGGACCTACAACATCCCGCTCAACTACTCCTGCGTCGGCCTGCTGGCGGATGCGATCGAGCGGGCGGGCTCCACCGACAAGGCCAAGGTCACCGAGGCGCTGGCGAACTCCACCTATGCCGGCCACATCATGCCTTACGGCGCGACCAAATTCGTCGATGGCCAGAACCAGGGCGGCTCGCCGGTCAACACCCAGGTCCAGGGCAACGACATCAAGGTGATCTTCCCCGCCGATTTCGCCGACGCCAAGCCGGTATTCCCGCGCCCGGCGTGAGCCCTGTCGCCAACCGTTGTGGTTGGTCCTGCTCCGCCCATCCACGTCTTCGCCGACAATAACGGCAGCGGAGACGTGGATGCCCAGCACGGCGCCGCGCATGAGGCCGGGGCCGAAGGCCGCATCACCTAGCAAAAAGACTGTGATGTTCGCACCCGACATCATCCTCGCCGCCGTGCTGAACGGCCTGATGACCGGCTCGGTCTATGCGCTGATCGCGCTCGGGCTGACCCTCGTCTACGGCGTCCTGCACATCATCAACTTCGCCCATGGTGCGACGCTGACGGCAGCGATGTTCGCCGTCTATGTCGCGCAGACGATGCTGGCCATCGATCCTTACGTCGCGCTCGTGCCGATCACGCTGCTCTTCTTCGTGCTCGGCTACGGCGTGCAGCGCTTCGTCATCGGCCCGGCGAGTCATGGCGAGGATCGCAACATCCTGCTGGTCACGCTCGGTCTCTCGATCGTCATCGAGAACGCCATGCTCTCGATCTTCCGCTCCGATACGCGCTCGATCGATGTGCCCTATGCCTTCGAATCGATCGATCTCGGATTCACCTTCCTCGCCCTGCCGCGTGTCGCCGCCTTCGGTGTCGCCCTGCTCGTCGCGCTGCTGCTCGGCCTGCTTCTGACCACGACCGATACCGGACGGGCGATCCGCGCCGTCGCCAAGGAGAAGACCGGCGCTGCACTGGCCGGCATCGACGTCGCGCATATCTACGCCGTCACCTTCGGGCTCGGCGCGGCCTGCGTCGCCATCGCCGCCTGCCTGCTGATGCCGACCTTTTACGTCACCCCGCGCGCCGGCAACGCCTTCGTGCTCGTCGCCTTCACCATCGTCGTGCTGGGCGGCATGGGCTCGATCCCCGGCGCGCTGCTCGGCGCCCTCTTCATCGGCGTGGTCGAGAGCCTGTGCGGCCTGTTCTTCGGCGAGAGCCTCGGCCAGATCGGCATCTTCCTGATCTTCATCCTCGTCCTGCTGGTGAAGCCGACGGGCCTGTTCGGGGCACGGGCATGATCCGCGCCTACGGCCCAGCACTCGCCCTGATCGGGCTCGCCGCGCTCGTGCCTTTCGCCGTCTCGGCGAACACGGTGCTCAACTTCATCGTCTTCGCGCTGATCATCGCGCTCGCCGCACAGGGCTGGAACCTGCTCGGCGGCCTTGCCGGCCAGTTCTCCTTCGGCCACGCCGCCTTTTTCGGCACCGGCGCCTATGCCGCCGCGCTGCTCCAGACCCGCTACGGCGTCAATGCATGGGTCGCCTTCGCTCTCGGCATCGTGCTCGCGGCGGCGATCGGTTGGGTGATCGGCTTCCTCAGCTTCCGTTCGGGCTTGCGCGGCTCCTATTTCGCTCTGGTGACGCTGGCCTTCGCCGAGGTGCTGCGTATCCTCGCAAACGCCTCCGCCTTTACAGGAGGGGCGGCCGGGACGCTGGTAAAGCTCGACGTCCGGCCCGAGAACTTCCAGTTCGTCAGCCGCGCCGCCTTCGTCTGGATCGCGGTCGCGCTCGTGGGCGCGGTGCTGCTCATGACCATTGCGATCATGCGCGCGCGCTTCGGCGCCTGGCTGACGGCCGTGCGGGAGAACGAGGATGCGGCGAGGGCCCTCGGCGTCGACACGCTCGCGGTCAAGCTCAAGGCGATCACGCTCTCGGCGGCGATCACCGGCGCTGCCGGAGCACTTTATGTGCAATATTTTCTCTATCTCGATGCGGGCATCGCCTACGGCCCCTGGATCTCGATCGAGGCGCTCATCGCGCCGATCATCGGCGGCATAGGCACCGCATTCGGACCGGTCCTCGGCGCCGTTGCGCTTCACGTCTTCGGCGAGGCCGCCAAGCTTGTCGCCGGCGGCGTCCCGGGCATCGACCTCGTGCTCTACGGCCTGCTGCTCGTCGCCACGATCGCCTTCGCGCCCGACGGCCTGATGGGCCTGCTCATGCGGCTTGGCCGCCGCAAGACGAAGGAGGCCCGCTGATGCTCTCCGTCGCCTCCGTCACAAAGCGCTTCGGCGGCCTCGTCGCGGTCGACTCCGCAAGCCTCGCTGTCGCGCCGGGCTCGATCACCGGTCTGATCGGCCCCAACGGAGCCGGCAAGACCACGCTGTTCACGCTGATCGCAGGCTTCGAGCAGCCGAGCAGCGGCACGATCGTCTTCGACGGCACGGACATCACCGCCCTGCCCGCCCATCGACGCGCCGAGCGCGGCATTGCCCGCACCTTCCAGATCGTTCAGCCTTTCGCCGGTCTCTCGGTCGTCGAGAACATCGCGGTCGGCGCCTATCTGCGCCATCCGCGCCGGGCGGATGCGCAGGCGAAAGCGCGCTCCGTCGCGGATTTCCTTGGCTTGAATGGCATGCTGGACCAGTCGGCCGCCGCCTTGACTGTCGCCGGGCGCAAGCGCCTCGAGCTCGCCCGCGCGCTGGCGACCGAGCCGACGCTCCTGCTGCTCGACGAGGTGCTGGCCGGCCTCAACCCCTCCGAGATCCGCGATATGCTGCCGGTGATCCGCCAGATCCGGGACCGCGGCGTCGCCATCCTGATGGTCGAGCATGTCATGCAGGCGGTCATGAGCCTGTGCGAGCACATTCACGTCCTGGCGCAAGGCAAGATGATCGCGCAGGGCAAGCCGGCCGAGATCGCCTCCCACCCCGCCGTCATCGAGGCCTATCTCGGCCAGGGCGCGGCCAAGCGCCTGCAGGCTGCCCCAAGCGGAGGCGCCCATGCTTGAGGTTCGCGGGCTCATCGCCGGCTATGGCGGCACGGACGTGCTGCGTGGCATCGATCTCGACGTGGCGCCCGGCGAGATCGTCGCCGTGCTCGGCGCCAACGGCGTCGGCAAGACCACGCTCAACCGCGCTCTGTCGGGCCTGATTGCGCCACGCGCCGGCACCATCCGCTTCCTTGGCGAAGCGATCGGCGGGAGGAAACCCGCCGCGATCGTCTCCGCGGGGCTGATCCATGTCCCCGAGGGCCGCCGCATCTTCCCGAACATGAGCGTGCGCGACAATCTCGTGCTCGGCAGCTACCGGCGCGGCAAGCCCGCCCGCCAGAACAACCTGGAACGCATCTTCGCCCTGTTCCCGCGCCTGCGCGAGCGCTCGGCGCAGGCTGCCGGCACGCTCTCGGGCGGCGAGCAGCAGATGCTCGCCATCGGCCGCGGCCTGATGGGCGAGCCCAGGCTGATCATCCTCGACGAGCCTTCGCTCGGCCTGTCGCCGCTGCTGGTCGAGGAGATGTTCACGTTGATCGCCCGCATCGCGGCCGACGGGCTCGCCGTCATGCTGGTCGAACAGAACGTGGTGCAGTCGCTCGAACTGGCGAGCCGCGCCTATGTCCTCGAGAACGGCCGCATCGTCGCCGCGGGCCCCGCCGCCGAAATCGCCGCCGACCCGGCCCTCAAGCATGCCTATCTCGGATTGTGAGGTCCCGATGACCGTCCATGTCGAAGCCGCTCCCGTGATGCGCCGGCCCGAGACCCCGGACTGGCTGAACGATCTCGCGCGGTTCTGCGCCGGGCTGCGCTATGAGGACCTGCCCGAGCCCGTCGTCGCCCGTACCCTTCAGGTGATCGGCGACTGCATCGCGGCGATCGCTGCCGGCGCGCAGGAGCCCGAGACGATCGCGCTCGCCCGGCGTATGACCGCGACCGCCGATGAAGCCGGCGCCGCCGTCATCGGCGCCGGACGCCGCACGACCCCAAGCCTCGCCGCATTCCTGAACGGTACGGCCGGCACCATGCTGGAACTCGACGAGGGCAACCAGTTCTGCCGCGGCCATCCCGGCATCCATGTCGTGCCGGCGGTGCTCGCAGCCGCTGCGCGAACCGGGGCGAGCGGGCGCGACGTGGTGACGGCGGTCGCGCTCGGCTACGAGATCGGCGCACGGATCGGCATCGCCTCGAAGCTGCGCGTCACCATGCACCCGCATGGCACCTGGGGCACGGTCGGTGCGGCAGTCGCCATCGCCTGGCTGGAACGGCGCGACGCCAGCGGCATGGCCGAGACGATCAATGTCGCCTCTTCGCTCGGCCTCTCGACCAGCCGCCGCACCATGCTGGAGGGCGGCACGGTGCGGAACAGCTTCGCCGGTTTCTCCAACCAGATCGGCCTGATGGTTTCCGATCTCGTCGCCGCCGGCTTCACCGGCGAGGCGGACGGGCTCGGCACCGTATACGGCACCGTCATCGCCGACGACTGGCGCCCGGAAGACATGGTCGCGGAGCTCGGCGAGCGCTGGGAGATCGCGCGCAACTACTTCAAGCGCCATGCCTGCTGCCGCTACAATCACGGCGCGCTCGACGCGCTGGCCGAGATCGTCGTGCAGGAAGGAGGCCGGATCGATCCCGCGGCGATCGAGCGCGTCGATATCGCGACCTATATCTGGGCGGCGCAGCTGGCCGGACAGGAGCCGCACAACATGCTGGCGGCGAAGTTCTCGCTGCCCTTCTCGATCGCCACCACGATCGTCCATGGCGCGGCGACCGTGCCCGCCTTCCGGGAGGTTGCCCGCACCGACGAGACGATCCGCAGCCTGGCAAGGCGCGTCTTCGTCCGCGAGGATGCCGAGGCGACGGCGAAGCTGCCCGCGCTGCGCCCGGCGCGCGTAACGGTCACGCTGAAGAACGGCCGTGTGCTCGAAGCGCAGGCACTGACCAATCGCGGCGATACGGAGGATCCCTACACGCCCGCGGAAGTGCGCCAGAAATTCTTCGATCTCGCCGTGCCGGTCTGGGGCCAGCCCCGGGCCGAGGCGATTATCGCGGCCATCGATGCCCTGCCGGGCGCGGCCGATATCGCGGCGCTCGATGCCTTGCTGGCCTCTGCGCCCGTCACCAGGACCTGACCGATGACAGCTTCACTCAAGGCCCGCTTTCGCCGGCCCCAGATCGTGCTCGCACCCGGCGTCTACGACGCGCTGACGGCTTCGCTTGCCAGCGACGCCGGTTTCGAGGCGCTCTACGTTTCCGGCGCCTCGATCGCCTATACGCGCCTCGGCCGGCCGGATATCGGGCTGGTCTCGATGGCGGAAGTCGCCGAGACCATCACCATGATCCGCGACCGCGTCGCGACGCCGCTGATCGTCGACGCCGACACCGGCTACGGCAACGCGCTCAACATGCAGCGCACCATGCGGCTCTTCGAGCGCGCCGGCGCCAACGCCCTGCAGATCGAGGACCAGAGCTTCCCGAAGCGCTGCGGGCATCTCGCCGACAAGGGCGTGATCCCCGCCGCCGAGATGGTCGGCAAGATCAAGGCGGCAACCGACGCCCGCGCCTCCGAAGAGACGCTCGTGATCGCCCGCACCGACGCCATCGCCGTCGAGGGTTTCGACAGGGCCCTGGAGCGCGCACACGCCTATGCGGAGGCCGGGGCCGACATGCTTTTCGTCGAGGCCCCCGGCTCGGCCGAGGAACTGTCCCGCGTCATCGCCGGGCTGAAGGGCACGCTGCCGCTGATGGCCAACATGGTCGAGGGCGGCCGCACGCCGATCAAGTCCACGACAGCTTTGGAAGAGCTCGGCTTCTCGCTGGTGATCTTTCCTGGCGGCATCGTCCGCGCCCTCGCCCGCGCCGCGCAGGATTTCTACGCCAGTCTCAAGGCCAACGGCACCACCGACCCTTTCCGCGAACGCATGTTCGATTTCGATCAGCTCAACGCCGTGATCGGCACGCCGGAGATGATCGCCGTCGGCAAGGCCTATGAGGGCAAGCCGTGACCGCGCCGCTCGACCCCGTCACGCTCGCCGTCCTGAAGGGCCGGCTGGAGCAGATCGCCAACGAGATGGATGCGACGCTCTATCGCTCCGCCTTCAATCCGATCATCGCCGAGGCGCATGACGCCTGCCACGGCCTCTACCATGCCACGACCGGTGACACGCTGGTGCAGGGCACGTCGGGCCTGCCGATCTTCGTCGGCGCGATGGCCTTCGCCGTGCGCGCGGTGATCGCGCGCGTCGAGGCGGGCGCAGCCAACGAGCCGGGCGACACCTGGCTCTTCAACGACCCCTATGAGGGCGGCACGCACCTCAATGACATGCGCCTCGTGCGGCCGATCTTTCGCGAAGGCAGGCTGTTCTGCTGGCTCGCCTCGGTCGGCCACTGGCTCGATGTCGGCGGCAACGTGCCGGGCAATTTCAACGCCAGGGCCACCGAGAGCTTCCAGGAGGGCTTCCGCATCCCGCCAGTCAAGCTCGTTCGCAAGGGCGAGTTCCAGGCCGACATCGTCGAGATCCTGAACGCCAATTCGCGCCTGCCGCAATCGAATTGGGGCGACCTTAACGGCCAGCTCAACGCACTCGATCTCGGCGAACAGCGGCTCTCCGCCTTGCTCGATGACTATGGCAGCGAGACGGTCGAAGCCGCGCTCGATGCCTTCTCCGCCCGCGCCGAGGCGCTGATGCGGGCCGAGATCGCGGCCCTGCCGGACGGGCGCTACAGCTTCGACGACTTCCTCGACAATGATGGGATCAGCGACGAGCCTTTGCGGATCGCGCTCGACCTCACGGTCGAGGGCGATGCGATGACGCTGGATTTCTCGCGCTCCGCTCCGCCCTGTCGCGGCCCACTCAATATTGCCTATTCGACCGCGGTGGCCTGCTGCTATGTCGCGTTGAAGCACATCTTCCCGCATGTGCCGGCCAATGCCGGCGTGCTGAAGCCGATCACCTTCGTAATCCCCGAAACGACGCTGCTCGGCGTCAAGCCGCCCAAGCCCGTTGGCGGCTATACCGAGACGATCCTGCGCGTCATCGACACGGTTTTCGGGGTTTTCGCCCAGATCGCCCCCGAGCGCGCCAACGGCTCACCCTATGCGACGATCAACGCGCTCTCGCTTGCCGGCCATCGCGACGATGGCTCGCGCTTCGTGATGTTTTCCTTCTTCGGCGGTGGCCTCGGCGGCAACCCGGAAGGCGACGGCCTCAATCACGGCAACAACCCGATCTCCACCGCGACGATCCCGCCGGCCGAGATCCTGGAAGCCGCCTATCCCGTAATGTTCACACAATGGGCGCTGCGGCCTGACTCCGGCGGCGCGGGACGCCATCGCGGCGGCTGCGGCGCGATCTACGAGATCGAGGCTCTGGCCGAGAGCGGCGCCGACGTCTTCCTGCTCGGCGAGCGCGGCAAGTTTCCGCCCTTCGGCGTTGCCGGTGGGGGGCCCGCCGCGACGAACCGCTTCACCTACGACACGCAGGATGGCCCGGCCTCGCCGCCGCTCGTCACCAAGATCGCCGACATCCACATCGCCAGGGGCCAGCGCGTGCGCCTCGAAAGCCCCGGCGGCGGTGGCTATGGCGACCCTAAAAAGCGCGATCGCGCGGCGGTGCGCCGCGACGTGGCCAACGGCTATGTCAGCCCCGAGGCGGCACGCGAAACCTACGGGCTGGACATCGAGATCGGCCGATGACGACTTCTTCTCCCAAGGCCGTCGTCGGTGTCGATGTCGGCGGCACCTTCACCGACCTGTTCTGGTTCGACGAAGCGGCCAAGCGCTTCCGCACCGCCAAGGTCCCCTCCCAGCGCGGCGACGAGGCGAAGGGCTTCATCGCGGGGCTGACCACCTTCGGTCCAGTCTCGGAGCTCGCTTCGATCGTCCACGGCACGACGGTCGGCACCAACGCGCTGCTCGAGCGCAAGGGCGCGAAGATCGGCGTCATCACCACCCCGGGCTTCCGCGACGTGCTGGAGATGCGCCGCCGCGACCGGCGCCAGACCTGGGGGCTGTGGGGCGATTTCGAGCCGGCCGCGTCCCGCGACTGCCGGCTCGAAGTACCGGAGCGCACGCTCGCCGACGGCACGATCCGTACTCCGGTCGACCGAGGGGCGATGGCCGAGGCCGCTCGCGTGTTGCGCGACAAGGGCTGCGAGGCACTGGCGATCATCTTCATCAACGCCTATGCCAACCCGCAGAATGAGCGCGACGCGCTGGACGCCGCGCGCGCCGTCTGGCCGAACGACAACATCGCCTGTTCCTCGGCGATCCTGCCCGAGATCCGCGAATTCGAGCGCGCCTCGACCACCGCGCTCAACGCCACGCTCCAGCCTGTGGTCGGCTCCTATCTCGGCCGCCTCGAGGATGCGCTGGAGGCAGACGGCTTCGCCGGCCGCTTCCACATCGTGCAGAGCAATGGCGGCGTGATGTCGACCGCCACCGCCCGGCGCCTGCCCGTGCGCACGGCGCTCTCCGGTCCGGCTGCGGGGGTGATCGCCGCAGCGGCGGTCGCCCGCGCCGCCGGCTATCCCGACATCATCACCGGCGATCTCGGCGGCACCTCCTTCGACGTCTCGCTGATCGCGGGCGGAGAGGCGGCGCTTGCCGCCCAGACGACGATCGATTTCGGCATGGTGATCCGCACGCCGATGATCGAGATCACCACGATCGGTGCCGGCGGCGGCTCGATCGCCCGCGTCGATGCCGGCGGCCTGCTCGAAGTCGGCCCGGAAAGCGCGGGCTCCCGTCCCGGCCCGGTCTGCTACGGCCAGGGCAACACGCGCCCAACCCTCACCGACGCCAATCTCGTGCTCGGACGCATCGACGGCTCGAAGCCGCTCGGGACGCTGCAACGGCTCGACCTCGACGCCGCCAAGGCCGCCATCCGCAAGGAGATCGCCGAGCCGCTCGGCCTCGACGTTATGGAAGCAGCCGAGGCCATCGTGAAGATCGCCAATGCCCGCATGGCCGGCGCGATTCGCCTGGTCTCGATCGAGCGCGGGCATGATCCGGCCAGGTTCATGGCCATGCCTTTCGGCGGCGGCGGCGCGCTGCATGCCGGCGCGCTGATTCACGAGGTCGGCCTCAAGGGCGCGCTCGTGCCGCGCTTCCCCGGCGTCACCTCGGCGCTGGGTTGCGTCATCGCCGATATCCGCCATGACGGCGTGCAGACGGTGAACCTGATGCTCGACGGGCTGGATGCCGCAGCGCTCGATGCCCGCATGGTCGAAGCCGGGCGCGAGGCCCACGCGGTGGTGGCCGATGCCGGCCTCTCGGTCGAGCGCATCGATGTGCTCTACGAGCTCGACATGCACTATCTCGGGCAGACGCACACGGTCTCGGTGCCGCTGCCGGTCACGCTGGGCGAAGGCACCACGGGGGTCAGCGCCGCGATCATCCGGCAAGCCTTCGATGCCGCCTATGGCGCGGCCTTCAGCCGCCTTCTGCCCGGCATCCCGGTCCGCATCGTCACCTTGCGCACCGCCGCCATCGGCCGCCGTCCGGCCTTCGACCTGACGGCGCTCGCTCCGCCGGCCCATGCCGATATCGAGACCGCGCGCCGCGGCACCCGCCAAGTCTATCTCGACGGGGCCTGGCGCGAGACGGCGATCTGGTCGCGGCTCGATCTGCCCGTCGGCACATGCGTCGAAGGCCCGGCCATCTTCGAGCAACCCGACGCCACCATCCTGCTCGACCCCGACCTGACGGCCGAGGTCGATGCTCTCGGCAACCTCGTCATCCTGAGAGGCTGATCATGGCCGGCCCGATCACCGACATTGCCACGACCGCCCTGCTGATCGTCGATCTCCAGAACGACTTCATCCACCCCGACGGCGCCTATGCCCGGGGCGGCGCCGCCTCGCCGGAGGCACAGGCGCTTCCCGGCCGGCTGTTGCCGCTCGTCGAGCGTTTCCGTGCGCGGGGCGGGCTTGTTGCGGCGACGCAGTTCACGCTGGTGCCCGGCCGCGGCGGCGAGCCGCTGATCTCACCGCATCTCAGGCAGATGCGTCCGTTCCTGAAGCGCGGCGACTTCCTGCCTGGCGGCTGGGGCCACCGCGTCGTCGACACGCTCCAGCCGATCGATGTCAGCGTCGAGAAGATCGCTTACTCCGCCTTCTACCAGACGCGGCTGGAGTGGGTGCTGCGCAAGCTCGGCATCGCGCATCTCGTCGTCGCCGGCATCGTCACCAATGGCGGCGTCGCCTCGACGGTGCGCGACGCCCATGTCCGCGACCTCGACGTGACCGTGCTGGAGGATGGCTGCGCCGCTCCCACGCCGACGATGCATGCCGAGGCGATCGCGGCGCTGAAGCCCGTCGCCCGCGTCGCCACGATCGCCGAGGTGCTGGCGGAGGTCGGCACGCCATGAACGCCGTCCTTCCGGCCGCCGGTGTCACCTTCGAGGCCGAGGCCGACGTCCTGATCATCGGCGCCGGCGCCGCCGGGCTCGTCGCCGCTCTCGCCGCCAGCGAGGCAGGCGCGCAGGTCGTGGTCGTGGAGCGCGACGCCGTTCCCAGCGGCTCGACCGCATTGTCGGCGGGGCTGATCCCCGCTGCCGCGACCCGCTTCCAGCGCGAGGCGGGCATCGAGGACAGCGCGGAGCTCTTCGCGGCCGACATCATGGCCAAGGCCGAGGGCGAGCCCGATCCGGCGGTCGTCGTTCAACTTACCGAGCATATCGGCCCGGTGCTCGAATGGCTCGCCGACAGCCACGGCCTGCCTTTCGACGTGGTGACGAATTTCTCCTATCCCGGCCATTCCGCGCGCCGCATGCATGGCCTGCCCAAGCGTACCGGTTCCGAGCTGATCGACCGGCTGCGCGAGGCCGTCGAAGCGCGCGACATCCCGATCCTGACGGAATTCCGCACCACGACGCTTTTCGCCGAGGAAACCGGGCGCATCACGGGCATTGCCGGTGCGCGGCCCGGCGGCGGCGAGGAGCGGATCGGCTGCAAGGCGCTGGTTCTGGCCTGCAACGGCTATGGCGGCAACCGCGATCTCGTCGCGAAGCACATTCCGCAGATGACGAATGCGCTCTGGTTCGGCCATTCCGGCAACGAGGGCGACGCCGTTCTCTGGGGCGAGGCGCTGGGGGCCGAGCTCGTCCACATGTCGGGCCATCAAGGGCATGGCTCGGTCGCGCAGCCGCATGGCATCCTGATCAGCTGGGCGACGATCATGGAGGGCGGCTTCCAGGTCAATTCGCGGGGCGAGCGCTTTTCCGACGAGAGCCACGGCTATTCCGAACAGGCCGCAACCGTGCTCGCCCAGCCCGAGGGCAAGGCCTGGACAATCTTCGATGACCGCATCG
This sequence comes from uncultured Allobosea sp., assembly GCF_945956895.1. Classification (GTDB taxonomy): domain Bacteria; phylum Pseudomonadota; class Alphaproteobacteria; order Rhizobiales; family Beijerinckiaceae; genus Allobosea. The sequence continues at coordinate 51,724 of NZ_CAMFJF010000027.1, forward strand.
CTACCATTGCTCGCCAGTTCGAGGACTTCCGCAACGCCGAGGCGCAGGGCGCGATCCTGCAGTCGCAGGATATCTCCGGGCTTGCGGAAGCGCTCGGCTTGCCGCCGGCGGCGCTCGCGGCCACTTCCGTCGAGGTCGAGGCGCTGAAGCGCGGAGAGGGCAGCGACCGCTTCGGCAGGGACTTTCGCGGCGCCGCGCCGCTGGCCCCTCCTTTTTCCGCGGTGCGTGTCACCGGCGCGCTCTTTCACACCCAGGGCGGCCTGCGCATCGACCCGCGAGCGCGCGTGCTGCGGCCGGACGGCTCGGCACTTTCGAATCTCTTCGCCTGCGGCGGCGCGGCGGCCGGTGTCTCTGGCCAACATGCCTCGGGCTATCTCTCGGGCAACGGCCTGCTCACCGCCATCGGCCTCGGCGAAATCGCAGGGCGAAAAGCGGCGCGTCTGGCCTCGCCCGATCAACCGCAAGACCAAGCGTAGGATCTGCCCGGCTGGTGAAGGCAACGAAATGATGCAGTTCGAAGATCAATTGGCGGCGCTGTCGCGCCACCAATCTGGGGCTGACATTCACGGGTTGGAAGAGCCGGACATCGCACGTTGGATGCCGGATTTGTCCGCCGACAAGATTTGTCGGCCTCGCTTCTGCTTGGAAAGGCAATGACACTTGCACCTGACGGCGCCTGAGCCGATGAGAGTCCGCTTGCGGGCGATGCCCTGATGTCTGCAGTTGTGAAGGGTTTCGGATGCCGGCCCATGCGAGCGGGGTCGGACCGGGCTGAGGGC
>NZ_CAMFJF010000028.1 GCF_945956895.1 uncultured Allobosea sp.
GCTCCCGGATGAGCGCAGTGCGGCCCTCGTTGAAGCTCTGGCACCGGGGGGCCTTACCAAAGTCACCTTGGGCGGCATCTGGCGCGGCACGCGCCCTCCCCCTGCATTGCTGCTGGAGGAAGTCGAAAAGCTGCGGGATCGGGCTCCAGAGGGCTGCGGGGCTCCCGCCTGTCAGCCTCCTGACACAACGACGACAGCGGAAGCCCAACTCGCGCCTGTGGCTTTCAGCCCCCCTGCCGACTGGGGCTGGGACAACTCTAAAGACGGCTTACTGGTGTCAGGTGCCGAGATCATCGCCGTAATGGCGCGCCATCTGGCACCGGGCGAACTGCTTTGGGGAGTAGCGCGGTCGAAGGATTACGAGACGAAATGGGGGGGCCGCCCGATCAGCCGGGATGACGCCCTGAGCGGGGGCGACAACCTAGCTTGGCTGATGCAACCTAAGAACGCGAATTATGTCTCTATGGGGGTGTTCGCGGAGGACGCATCGGGGAAGACCGGCGAAAACCAACGCGGCATCGTTCGCATTGTGCTGGACGACGTGGGCACAAAGGCGAAGTTTCCCGATCTGCCCCCCACGATGGTCATCGAGACTTCGCCGGGCAACTATCAGATCAGCTATTTTCTCGACGGTGTGGAGCGCGACATCCCGCGCGTGAAAGCCCTGCTGGCGGAATTGGCCCGGCTTGGCCTCACCGACAACGGCGCCGGTTCGACGGTGCGATATTTCCGCATCCCCGGCAGCAATGTGAAGCCCGAGCACAATAGCTTCCGGGACAAGGTGCGGGTCTGGGCTCCCGAGCGGCGTTTCTCGTTGGAACAACTCGCCGAAGGGGTTGGTATCACGATCCCGGCTCCCGGCAGTGTGCCCGTGTCAGCGGGTAAGCTGGCACCGGCGGCGCTGCTGGCACCGGGGGCGGACGATGAAGTGCGCGGCAACCTCGTCGCGCGCATGCTGAAATGCATCAAGAACGACGGGCGCTTCGACAGCCGGGACGACTGGCTGAACATGTGCTTCGCGGCCCATAGCGCTTGCTATGGCGACCCTGCGGGACGCCACGCATTTGTGGATTGGTCGTATGGCGATCCCGCCGAAGCCGAACGCGTTTGGGACACGTTCAAGGGAGCGGAAAGCCTTGGGTATGGCTACCTTCTTGATCGCCTGCACGACGACGCCCAGCGCTATCCGCAGGCGCGGCGCCTGCACACCGAACTTCAGAACCGCAGGGCGAAGGACGTGTTCGGTGTGTTCTCTGACGAACAAGTCGCTCAGATCAGCATCGCCGCTGCTCGCGCCGTTCCCGAGCACATTCGGAAGCTCAACGCCGAGTATATCTATGTAGGCGACATCGACCGCATTGTGCGTCTCGACAAGCACGGACTGCCGGCAACGTATCAGCGCCGGGAGGCTTTCAAGGTCGAGCACGACAACAATGCCGCGCACCCCAAGCTTGGGACGCATTGGTTGCAGAATGCCGAGCGCCGCACGGCCAGGACGATGGGCGTCTATCCACCGGGAACGGAGCCTGAAGGCGCCTTCAATCTGTGGCGGGGCCTAGCGCTCGATCCCAAGCCCGGCTCCTGGCCGAAGATCGAAAGCTACCTTCGGAACATCATCTGCGCGGGCGACATTGGAGCATATGCCTGGTTGACGCAGTGGATTGCCCGGATGGTCCAGTGCCCCCTGGAGCGCGGCGAGACCGGCGTGGTGCTGATCGGCGCCCAGGGCACCGGCAAGAGCACGTTTGGCGAGATGTTGAAGCGTATGCTGGGCGAACACGCGGTCTCCCACATTACAGACGGCCGGCACGCCTTCGGATTTAACCTCGGGATCGAAGGCAAACCGCTGCTTTGGTTTGAGGAAGCATTCTACGGCCACGATCCGCAGATGAAAGGGAAGCTCAAGTCGCTGGTCACGGACGGCACGGTCAGTATCGAGCCGAAAGGCGTGGATCGGCGGGCTTCCCGGAATATCGCGCACGTTCTCATCACGTCGAACGAGATTGCCGCTGTCCCTCTCGACGCCGACGATAGGCGGTTCACCATTCTGCGGGTCAGCGATGCAGGAGTGGGCGACAAGACGTATTTCGGGGAACTCCGGGCGGCTATCGAAGGCGACGAACTGCGCGCGTTCGGACACTGGTGTCTGGCCGTGGACCTGACCGGGTTCGATCATCGCGAGCCCTACATGACCGTCGCCAAGCAGCGGATGAAGGAAGCGGTCATGGTCCCGGAACTGGCATGGTGGTTGGAAGCGCTGGAAAGCGGCGTTGTACCGGGATTGCCTTCGGAGACGAACTGGCACCGCCTGCCGGTCACTGTGTCTAAGGATGCCTTCTATCGGGCCTATACGCAGTTCGTGTCAGAGAGGCGCGGACATGTTCGCTCGAAGGCGCAACTGCTCGATGCTATCGCTGGATATGCCCATATCCGGGAGGTGCGTCCCTGGATCGACAAGAACGGGCGCAAGCGCGCACCGTGGAGCATCGTCCTTCCGCCGCTGGACGAGTGCCGGAAGCGCTGGACGCAACGCGCTGGCCCCCGGAACTGGGATGCGGACGACGACACCGAACACACCCTTACGGACGGAACCGACACGCAGAACGACCCCGATGCAATCTGACGCAGAGGCGGCGTTTTCCATGCCGGCACGCACGGTTGACCGGATGACCATGGGGACAACAGGGACAAGCTGTCCGCGAAAGCCTGCGGAGAAATGTGAGAGAGAGGACGGGGAGCGAAAGTGCAGCAGGACGAACTTCGTTTTCATACCTTTTCCTTTTTGCTTGTTCCTCTTGTCCCCTTTGTCCCCAATCTAAAATACTGAATAAATATCCGACACTTAGGCGTCTGCACCAAGTTCGATTTTGCTTGTCCCCCGCTTGTCCCCGAGCCGGAGAACCTGTCCCGCCGCGCGTGTGCGTGTGTGAAGCCCGCGAGAGTGGGCCAGTCCCTCGCCCACTATCTCCCCCTCACTTCTCCGCAGGGCTTGTCCCCATCGGGATTCCAGCTTGTCCCCATGGTCGGTGCAGCCCCCCGCGCGCGCTTCCCGCAGCCTCGAAATAACGGTATCTGGATACCTCAACGCACCAGGGCTGGAGACAAGATATGCACAATCACTCCTCGCATCTCGGCTCTGACTTCGCCTCACGCGACCCCGCCCATCTCGCCCGCTGGCAAGCGGCGGTGCTGGCGGGGCGCGCGCGAGCGCCCCGCTGCACGGCAATCGCAAAATCCGGCGAACGCTGCCAACTGCCGGGAATGAAGTTCTCGGACCCCTGCCGCTGCCACCGGCATCTGCACGGGCTGGCGCGCGATCTTACGGATGAGCGCCGCCGCCCATGGCTGGAAGCCCTGTCCCGCAGAGCCAGCCGCCCTGTCATGTCCAGCACTGCTCGCAAGGCCCTCGCAGCCATCGAGCGCCGCCGCCTGCATCGGGCATGGCTGCGAGACCCGACCATCCCCGGCAGCACACTGCTGTTGGCACCGGACGACGAGGCACGTGTGGCTGAAACACTCCTTCACCGCTTCGGGGTGGACCTGAACAACGAGACCCACACCGAAAGGGCTCGGGACCGCCTGAAATGGGCCTGCGTCCGCATGTTGGGAGGCGCTGACCCCATCAAGGCCGGCTATCGCGTGAACGCCGCGCTGCGCGATGATGAGCGTTGGCGTAAGCGCACCTGCGCCTGACACCAGCGGGAAACCCGATTGACCGCCCTCGCGTACACACTTCGGCGTTATTCGACCGACACCCTCGCTACCATGCGCGAGCAGCGCAGCGCGATTGCCGGACAGCGCATCACGAAATCCCTGAAAGCGACCAACAAGCCCAGCACGAAGCCCCGTGCGAACTCGACTGGCAGTGAGCCCTTTCCAGTCGCCCGCATGGGCGAGTTTCACGAAGCATGGGCTGCACTGCGAAACACGCGAAACAAGCTCTCCCCCTTGCAGGAAAGCGACCTGCGGACGGCGCTGGAGAAGCATTTGACGGGCCGCATCCCCGGCGATGTCTGGCGCAAGATGCTCAACGAGATAGAAGCGAAGCTTCGCGAGCGCGAGCCCCTTGCAGGCACGAGCATCGGACGGCGCAGGCCAGCCTATGAGCCAGAACCGCCGCAGGGCTGGTAGCGCAGGGCTCTCCGGGGTTGCCCGTCAGCGCACCCAGTCCCGTGTTGCGGGCACATCCATTTCGTCTTCACCCGGCCCGATGCCCATGACGACGACAAGGCCGCTGGCACGCAATTCCGTCTGGACAGCCGGAGCCTCTGTGTCATCAAACCAGACGCAATCGGCAGCCGCGCCAGCCGACTGCAAGGGCAGCACATGCCGTTTGATAAATTCGCGTCCGCGTTCGGACCACGCCGTCAGCCCATAGCAGCCGGCAGCGCCGTTTGATCTGATCTTGAGGTCAACGCCCGCTGTCCCGGCCACAAGCGGCACTTCGGGTGGCGGGGGTGGCGGCTCTAACGCTTTGCGCTCTGCGGCCAGCGCTGCCAGCGCAGCCCGTTTCGCTCTGGTCTTTGGTTGCCCTGCCATGCTGCCCCCCTCGCGCACACGCATAGGCGCATGATAGCAGACCAAAAAGGATCGAAAGTGCTGTCACCGGCCTCCATCGGCGAGCATTCGCAGCAACCGATACACGACGCTTGGAACGAAAAAGCCATCGGCCTCGCACATACGGAGGCGATGGATAAGGGCTTCAGCGTCGTAGATGCCCCCGTCGCTTTTCGAGCGTCCGATCTCGTTGAGTGTGTACAGGATACGCTCGCACGCGAGACGGAATGGATAGCGTAGCCTTCTCCGGAGATGGGCCACTGTGACGAGATGGACAGTTAGATAGCCCAGCACGATCAGTATCGGCCAGGCAGTCCAAGCGGTGTTGCGGGGCCTGAGCCCTTCCACCGATATGACGTCCGCGATGGCATTTAGGCCCCATGGAACATAGCCCGCGATTAACGCGACAAGCGCTAAAGCAACGGTAAGCGGGATCCCAATCCACTCGCCAGATGCAATCGTTTGGTAGGGGCGGCCGGCCCACGCCGGATACAGATCAAGTCCTATTCTGCGAAGCAACGGATAAAGCTCACACTTCAGGTGCCAGACAACGAACCTCGCCGTAACTCTGTCGCACCAAAGGCGGCCATCTTGAAGGTAGCAGCTTGTCGCTTCATCAAGATCGTCACGAAAGCCTTCCTTAGCGAAGCCTACGCCTGGTCGAATTCCTTGGATGCTTTCCTGTTCGTTTTCTGCCTCCAGGCATTTGGAGGCCGCCTGCGTGAATGACGACCACAACTCAGACTGGCGCAAGCTGTCAGCAATATCCGCTCTTGGGCCGCCATAAAGCGCGCGCATCACCTGCTCGCGCTTCTTCTCCTGCTCCTGCTCCCACTGCAACGCTACAGCAAGGCGAAATCCCATAGTGGCCGACCTCCAGTGCACAGGCCGATCTCTGATCTCAAACATTCACTGCCGCATCAAGCAGCCGGGCCGATTTAGTATCGAGCCCTATCCAGACGGGGGTGGTCGTAAGGCGCGAAAGTTGAAAAACCTGCGATTTTGTCGGGGCGTCCGCGCGGTCCCGCGCGCCGCGCGTCGTCCGTGCCGGGGGGCTCCGGGACGGACGCGCGCGGGGCAGCGCGCGTATCGTATGCGAGGCAGCGCTCGCGCACGGGGGCAGGGTGCGCACGTGCGCTCACGTGAGGGTTGTGCCACGGCACGCGGCCATCAGCGCCGAATGCCTCCCCGCCTGCGGGGCGATGCCAGTCCGTTTGCGAAGGCTTCGACAACAGCCGGTGCCAGCCCCGTACGCAGGGCGACCTGTTGAACCGGGAGCCTGCGCCGAACGAGAACCGTAAGGTCCAGGGTAGCAGGTACGAAACTCAGCAGCGCGAGCAGGCTGCGGCCTTCCGAAATCGTGCGCCCTATGACGAGAGCCCGCGTTGGCTTCAGGCGGCGAACCATGTCCGCCCTGACATGATCAACGGGAAGCAGTGTTCGATGAGCATTGGGGAAGCCTCTGGTTGGTCACGAGGCCCGTCATTGTCCACATGAAACCGTGTCTGCCAACAAGGGCTTTGTTGGGTGATGTCGGGCGCGTAACGCGACACGCCCGACACGACGCTGCCCAATGAGAAAGGCGGCGACCATGCCGGGCACGGTAGCCGCCTCTGCTGGCGGGGGCAGCGCCCGCCAGTTGCCCTAGTTCCTGCCCGACTTTCCAGAGAATCGCCTTAAGCCGTTGAAAAAACTAAAACAATCAATTGTCGAGGAAGCTCCGGAGCTTCCGCGACCGGCTCGGATGCTTCAGCTTGCGCAGCGCCTTCGCCTCGATCTGGCGGATGCGCTCGCGGGTGACGCTGAACTGCTGGCCGACCTCTTCGAGGGTGTGGTCGGTGTTCATGCCGATGCCGAAGCGCATGCGCAGCACTCTTTCTTCGCGCGGGGTCAACGACGCGAGAACGCGCGTCGTTGTTTCGCGAAGATTGCTCTGGATCGCGGCGTCGATCGGCAGGATCGCGTTCTTGTCCTCGATGAAGTCGCCGAGATGCGAATCTTCCTCGTCACCGATCGGCGTTTCCAGCGAGATCGGCTCCTTGGCGATCTTCAGGACCTTGCGCACCTTCTCCAGCGGCATGGCCAGCTTCTCGGCCAGCTCTTCCGGGGTCGGCTCGCGGCCGATCTCGTGCAGCATCTGGCGCGAGGTCCGCACGATCTTGTTGATCGTCTCGATCATGTGGACCGGGATGCGGATCGTGCGGGCCTGGTCGGCGATCGAGCGTGTAATCGCCTGCCGGATCCACCAGGTCGCGTAGGTCGAGAACTTGTAGCCCCGGCGGTACTCGAACTTGTCGACCGCCTTCATCAGGCCGATATTGCCTTCCTGGATCAGGTCGAGGAACTGCAGGCCGCGGTTCGTGTACTTCTTGGCGATCGAGATCACGAGACGCAGGTTCGCCTCGATCATCTCCTTCTTCGCCTGACGGGCCTCGCGCTCGCCCTTCTGGACCATCAGCACGATCTTGCGGAATTCCTGGATCTCCAGGCCGGTCTCGGAGGCGAGCGTATGCACCTCCTCGCGCAGCTGCTTGATCCGCTCCAGCTCCGCCGCGACGAACTCCTTCCAGCCGCGCGAGCCGAGCTTGGAGACGCGCAGGACCCATTTCGGATCGAGTTCGCCGCCGACATGCTGCTTGAGGAAGTCCTCGCGCGCCACGCCATAGCTCTCGGCGAGGCGCAGCAAGCGCGTCTCGTGGCCGATCAGGCGCTTGTTGATGTCGTAGAGCTGCTCGACCAGCGCCTCGATGCGGTTGTTGTTGAGCGAGAGCGACTTCACCGCGGTGATGATGTCGTCCTTGAGCTTCTTGTACTTGCGGTCCTGCGACGGCGAGAGCTTGGTGTTCTCCAGCCGGTTGGCGATGTCCTGATCCTGCAGGCGGCGCAGCTTCTTGTAGTCGTCGGCGATGGCGTTGAAGGTCTCGAGCACGCGCGGCTTGATCTCGGCCTCCATGGCCGAGAGCGACACGTTGTTCTCCATGTCGTCGTCGTCCATATCCGGCGGGGTCTCACCCTCCGGAGTCTCGGCCTGCTCGCCCTCTTCGCCTTCCTCCTCGCCGGTGGCAGCGGGATTCTTGCCGTCGGGGCCGGCATAGGTCGCTTCGAGATCGATGATGTCGCGCAGCAGCACCTTGCCGTCGACGAGCTCGTCGCGCCAGATGATGATGGCCTGGAAGGTCAGCGGGCTCTCGCAAAGGCCCGCGATCATCGCTTCGCGACCAGCCTCGATGCGCTTGGCGATCGCGATCTCGCCCTCGCGCGAAAGCAGCTCGACCGAGCCCATCTCGCGCAGATACATGCGGACCGGATCGTCGGTGCGCTCGGTCGGCTCCAGGTTGCGCTTGGTCTCGACCGGCAGGGTCTGGCGCGAGGCGTCGACCATGTCGCCGCCCTCGGGCTCTTCCTCGTCGGCGGCGCCATCCTTGCGGTTGGCGCGCTCCTCGCCGGCGGCTTCCGGGTCCTCGTTGTCGACGACGTTGATGCCCTGCTCGCTGAGCTGGCCGAGCACGTCCTCGATCTGCTCGGAGGAGAACTCCTCCGAGGGCAGAACTTCGTTCAGTTCGTCATAGGTGACATAGCCGCGCTTCTTCGCGAGCTTGATCATGCGCCTTACGGCCTGATCGGTCAGGTCGAGCAACGGGCCGTCGGTAGTCGGGGGGGCATCCGGCGCGACCTGATCGGTCTTTTCCCGTTCGCTCGCTTTAGTCGCCATCAATCAGCGCTCCGCACTCGCGCCGGGCATGACCGAGAAAGTCATATACCGACGCATAAAAGGGCGGCGCGACCGCAGGCCCGGCGCGCTCACCCACCCAAATCCAGTTGCAGATGGCACCAGACGTCGTTGACGAATCGTGAACCACCCCACAGCTTGCGCGCATCGGACCGGCGTCCACCATTCGCTGGGCAATCAATCCTCGGACATGGCCTCAGTGCCTTCGATTGTCTCGAGGCGGGCCTTCACGTCCTTGATCCAGGCGAAATTGGCTTCGGTCGCATCGTCAGCCAATGCACGCTCGGCTGCTCTCAACTCGCTATTTAGCGTTCGCGCGCGATGATGCAAGACGATGGCCTGATGAATCGAGTCAAAAACCGATTCAGGATCAGCATCTTGTGCGAGCTTGCGCCGCTCGGCCGGCCCCGTGACGGCCATCAGATGCCCCTGCGCCTCCCGCACACGCGGCTGCGCCAGCCGATTCGCCAGCGTCTCACGGTCGAGCGTGTCCTCGACGGAATCCAGCAGCGCCTGCCGGAAGCGCTCGGCCGCCGGCCCGTCCAATGAAAGCTCCGCGATTTCGTCCGCACAGCGCAGGATGAGATCCGGATGGCTCGCCAGCCCCAGCAGGATGAAGGCTTCGCGCTGATCCTCGCCGCGCAGCTTCGCGACGAGACGCGACTGCGTCAGCGCGCTCGATGCCTTGAGCGGCCCGGCGAGCCATGGCGGAGCCTGCCGGCCGAATCCGCCGCCGCGCTGCGGCCCGCCGCGGCCACGCTGGAAATTGCCTTGTCCCCCGCCCCGCTCCGGCCGCGCCGGGGCGGTGCTGGCGAAGAGCTGCGCCAGGCGCTCGTCCATCTCGCGGCGATAATGCTTGCGCGTGGTCTCGTCGCGGATCTGCCCGAGCGGCTCCTTCAGGCGGCGTTCAAAGGCAGCCCGCCGCTCCGGCGTATCGAGCGGCCCGGCCTCGACCTCTCGCTGCCAGAGCATATCGACCAGCGGGCGCGACGCCGCAATCACTTCAGCGATGGCCTGTCGTCCGCCCGAGCGAGCGAGATCGTCCGGGTCCTGTCCGTCCGGCAGCAAGGCGAAGGAGAGCGACTTGCCCGGCTCCAGCATCGGCAGCGCCAGATCGATCGCCCGGCTCGCCGCCTTGCGGCCGGCCTTGTCGCCATCAAGGCAGATCACCGGCTCGTCGGCCATGCGCCAGAGCAGGCCGAGCTGGTCCTCGGTCAGGGCCGTGCCGAGCGGCGCCACCGTCTGCGGAACCCCTGAGAGCGACATGGCGATGACGTCGACATAGCCCTCGACCACGACGACCTGCCCGGTGTCATGCGCGGCCTTGCGGGCATTGTGGTGATTGAACAGCAAATGGCCCTTATGGAAGAGCGGCGTCTCCGGCGAGTTCAGATATTTCGCCGCGACCTCCGAGCTCATCGCCCGCCCGCCGAAGGCGATGACCCGCCCGCGGGAATCATGGATCGGGAATATCACCCGGTCGCGGAAGCGGTCATAGGGCACGGCAATCTCCTCGCCATGCACGAGCAGCCCCGCCTCCATCATCAGCTCGGCCGGAACACCCTTCCCCGCCAGATGGTCGCGCAGCGCGAAGCGATCGACGGGGCCGTAGCCGAGCCGGAAGCGCGTGCGCGCCTCGCCGTCGAGCCCGCGGGTCGCGAGATAGCGCCGGGCCGCGCCGCCGCGATCGCCCATCAATTCGGCCTCGAAGAACTGCGCCGCGAGCTCCACGACTTCGTGCAACCCCTTGCGCTTCTCCTCGAAGATCTGCGCCTCGGCCGTGATCTTCGGCAGGATGACGCCGGCCTCGGCCGCGAGCTTCTCGACGGCCTCCGGGAAAGAGAGCCCCTCGGTCTCCATGACGAATTTGAAGATGTCGCCGTTCTTGCCCGACGAGAAATCGAAGAAGGAGGCCTTCTGGTCGTTGACGAAGAAGGAGGCCGTCTTCTCGGCATTGAAGGGCGAAAGCCCCTTCCATTCGCGCCCCGCCTTCTGCAGGCGCACGCGCTTGCCCACGACCGCCGAGACAGGCAGCCGCGCCTTGATCTCCTCAAGGACGGAGGGCGGGAATTTCATGGTTTCTGATGTGGCCCCTGCGCGTCGGAAAGCCAACCTCGAATACGACCGCGACAGGGCTTGTCGCCAATATCCACAAGCGCAGCGATCAGGCAGCACCACGCCGATCTCTCGCACGTCATTCTCGGGCGAAGCAAAGCTTCGACCCGAGAATCTCAGGACGCGAAGGCGCTGATTTCCGAGATGCTCAGGCTCAAGCCCGAGCATGACGCTCGTTGCATTCCAAGCGAAACAGCCGCCTCAGCCGCCGAGCGCGGCCTTCACCATCGGGCTGACCTTGCCGAAATCCATCTGGCCGGCATAGGCAGCCCGCAGCACGCCGATGACCTTGCCCATGTCCTTGACGGCGGTCGCGCCGGTCTCGGCCACGGCCTTGTCGATCGCAGCCTTCACCTCGTCGTCCGACATCTGCTTGGGCAGGTAGGAGGAGATCACCGCGACCTCGACGCGCTCGCCCTCGGCGAGCTCCGGGCGATTGTTGGCATCGTAGATCGCGATCGATTCCTGGCGCTGCTTGATCATCTTCTGGAGCACGCCAAGGATCTCGTCGGCGGTCGCCTCGCCCTTGCCGGCGCCCCGCGCCTCGATGTCCTTTTCCTTCAGCGCCGCCTGGATCAGGCGGATCGCGCCGACCTTGCCCTTGTCGCCGGCCTTCATCGCTTCCTTGAGATCGCCCATGAAGCGCTCGCGCAGGCTGGTCATCGTCTTCGTCCTTTTCTCTTGCTCTTTTGTCCTGTGCGGCCTGCGCCAAGCTTCATTGACGGGCGCCGCCCGGCTCTTTATGGCTCGCGTTCCAGACCGGCGGAGTGGATTGCCGCAGCCCCGCCCCCGCATTTTGCCGCTCGCGCGGCCTGGACCGAGACATAGACATGACCGCTCCCGAAGGAAACCCCGCCGAGACCGGCTGGACCGAACCGCGCGCGACCGCGCTCCTCGTGCTGGCGGACGGCACGGTGCTGGAAGGCTTCGGCCTCGGCGCCGTCGGCGAGGCGCCCGGCGAAGTCTGCTTCAACACGGCGATGACCGGCTACCAGGAAATCCTGACCGACCCGTCCTATGCCGGACAGATCATCACCTTCACCTTCCCGCATGTCGGCAATGTCGGCGTGAACGAGGAAGACACCGAGACGGTGAACGCCGCCGCCTCTTCCGGCGTGCGCGGCTGCGTGCTTCATGCCGCGATCACCGAGCCCTCGAACTGGCGCAGCCATCGGCATTTCGACGCCTGGCTCAAGGCCCGCAACATCGTCGGCATCTGCGGCGTCGATACGCGCGCACTAACCGCGCTGATCCGTGACAACGGCATGCCCAACGCCATCCTCGCCCATAGCCCGGACGGCGTCTTCGACATCGAGCGACTGAAGAAGCAGGCCGCCGGACTGCCTTCGATGGCGGGCCTCGACCTCGTCCCGCTCGTCACCGCCTCACAGCGCTACGACTGGAACGAGACCCCCTGGGTCTGGCCGGCCGGCTACGGCAAGCGCGAGAGCAACCAGTTCAAGGTCGTCGCCATCGACTACGGCGTGAAGCGCAACATCCTGCGCCTGCTCGCCAAGGCCGGCTGCGACGTCACCGTCGTGCCCTCGACCGCGACCGCCGAGGACATCCTGTCGCTCAATCCCGATGGCATCTTCCTCTCCAACGGCCCGGGCGACCCGGCCGCCACCGGCGAATATGCCGTTCCGGTCATCAAGGAACTGCTTGAGAAGAAGGTCCCGACCTTCGGCATCTGTCTGGGACACCAGATGATGGCGCTCGCCATCGGCGGTCAGACCATGAAGATGAAGCAGGGCCATCACGGCGCGAACCACCCGGTGCAGGACAAGACCACCGGCAAGGTCGAGATCGTCTCGATGAACCACGGCTTCGCGGTCGATCCGGCGAGCCTGCCGGCGAATGCGGTCGAGACCCATGTCTCGCTCTTCGACGGCTCGAACAGCGGCATCGCGCTGACCGACCGCCCGGCCTTCAGCGTCCAGCACCATCCGGAAGCCTCGCCCGGCCCGCAGGACAGCCACTATCTCTTCACCCGCTTCACCGAGCTGATGGCGGCCGAGAAGGCGAAGAAGGCGGCCTGAGCGAAGACGTCATTGCGAGCGCAGCGAAGCAATCCAGGGGCGGCAGAGCTCTACGTCCCCCCTGGATTGCTTCGTCGCTGCGCTCCTCGCAATGACGATGGCGGCGAGATGACGGGAGATCCGCGATGATCCATCAACTCCGCATCTACGAGATCTTCGAGCGCAACAAGGCGGCCTTCCATGCCCGCTTCCGCGACCATGCCGCGCGCATCATGGCCCGCCACGGCTTCCACATCGTCGCGCTATGGGAGACGGCGAGCGCTGGACGCACCGAGTTCGCCTATCTCCTCGCCTGGCCGGACATCCAGACGAAGACCGCGGCCTGGGCGAGCTTCATGGCCGACCCGGAATGGAGCGAGATCAAGCGCGTCACCAAGATCGAGCATGGCGACATGGTCGGTGCCATCGAGGATCGCATTCTCACGCCCACGGCCTATTCGCCGCCACTCGATTGACAACGGCCGGCCCTGCGCGCTTTAAGCAGGGCATGACCAGCCTGATGGCCCTCCAGCGCAGCTATTACGCCCCGTCCTCATAGAGGCGGTGGCATTCCCATGTTCAACCGCCGCGCTGGCGGTTGAATTCAGGCAGATCACCCGGCATCGCGGCTCCCACCGGACCAGAGCGATGTCTTCCAAGATCAAAACTATCTCCACCATCGGAATCATGGGCTTCGGCGCCTTCGGGCAGCTGATGGCCCGCCATCTCCAGCCGCATTTCGCCTTGCGCGTCTGCGATCCCGGCAACGCGCCTGCGACCGATACGGCCGGCAAGGGCTTGCGGCCGGCGACCGCAGCCGAAGTCGCAGCTTGCGACCTCGTCATCCTCGCCGTGCCCGTCCCGGCTATCCCCGAGGCGATCGCGGCCTTGCGACCGCATCTCAAGGCCGGCGCCATCGTGCTCGATGTCGGCTCGGTCAAGATCGGCCCGGCGCGCGCCATGCAGGCGACATTGCCGGATGATGTCGAGATCATCGGCACGCATCCGCTCTTCGGCCCGCAGAGCGCCCGCGACGGGCTCGCTGGCCTGAAAATCGCGCTTTGCCCCATCAGAGGCCGCAGCACGCCGCGCATCGCCGCCTTCCTGCGTCATGTGCTCAAGCTGAAGGTCATCGTCACCACGGCCGACGCCCATGACCGCGAGGTTGCGATGGTGCAGGGTCTGACCCATCTCATCGCCAAGATTCTGGTCCGGATGGAGCCCCTGCCCCGGACGATGACCACGGCGAGCTTCGACCTGCTGATGCAGGCGACCGAAATGGTGCGCTACGACGCGCCCAACGTCTTCATCGCGATCGAGCGCGCCAATCCCCATGCCAAGGCGGTGCGGTATCGCTTCTTCGCGCTCGCCGAGGAGATGCGGCTGTTTCTCGAGCATGGCGATGGTCGGCTCACGGAGACCGCTGAGGCGCCCGTCAACGATCAACCTGTGATGGCCTGATGAAAAAGGCGAGTCATCCCGAGCGACCGCTGGGAGACCCGGGATGACATGCGTGAGTGCTGACGTGAGACCTGCGACGCTGGCGGACCTACCCATGAGGGCCAGCATTCGCCATATCGGATGCAGTGACCTTCTGATCGCACCACGATGACCGACAATCCCCTGCTCTACCCGGGCGCCGCCCACCCCGACCTGCGCGAGCCGATGATCGCGGAGCTCGTCCGCACTTTCTATGCGCGGGCTCGGGAGGACAAACTGATCGGCCCGATCTTCGCGGCCGCCGTCGAGGACTGGGACCACCATATCGGGAAGATCACCGATTTCTGGAGCGGCGTGATGCTGCGCACCGGCCGCTACGATGGCCGTCCGATGCGCCCGCACCTGATCCTGCCGCTGGAGGGCAAGCATTTCGACCGCTGGCTCGACCTGTTCGAGATCACCGCGCATGAGGTCTGCCCGCCCGAGATCGCGGAGGCCTTCATCGTCCGGGCGCGGCGCATCGCCGACAGCTTCGAGATGGCCCGCGCCAGCCAGCGCGGCGAGGTCGCCGCGCCGAGACATAGCTTGCGGTGAGCCTTTTTCAACCAAACGCCGTCATTCCGGGCGTAGCGAAGCGGAGACCCGGAATCCATCGTAGAGGATAGCGTCCTTCGATGGATTCCGGATCGGCGCCGCTAACGCGGCTTGTCCGGAATGACGGCGCGGAGTTCGTGAAACGTCGTATTAAGCCGCCCGCGCTTCCCGGCTGAGAAAAACCCCGATCTCCCCGCGATCTGCCCCCGCTTCGCGCGCAATCCGCTCGGCCAGCGCCCCCGCCGAGGGCCGCAGAGCCCCCAGCGGCCGGTCGAGCCAGTAGGAGACCGGATTCAGCGCCTCGCGCTCATCCACACGAACGATCCGTCCCACCGCCAGTTGCTCGCGGGCCAGAGGCGGCCGCGCCAAGGCGATGCCGAGCCCATGCGCGGCGGCATCGAGCACGAGATTATAGTCCTCGAACCGCCGATCCTGCGGGCGCGGGCGGTAATCCAGCCCCTGCGCCGCAAACCAGGCCTTCCAGCCGGCAGCATCCGAGTCGTGGATCAGGGGCTGCGCCAGCAAGCGCTCCGGCGCTCCCTCCCCGATCGCCTCGGCAAGCCGCGGCGAGGCGATCGGAAAGCACCACTCCTCGAACAGCTTGAGCGAAAGCCGGTCCGGCGCCCCACCACGACCGCAGCGGATGCCGAGATCGACGCCCTCTTCTTCAAAATCCACCTTGCGATGCTCGACCTGCAGCACGATCCGCAGCGACGGCGTCCCGGCCTCCAGCACCGCGAGGCGCGGCATCAACCAGAGCGCGCAGACCGAAGGCGGCGCGCTGACCCGCACCACCGAGGCGCCCCGCGCCTCGCGCCAGCGCTCCGAATTGTCGGCGATCAGCGCGAAGGCTTCCTGCGTGCGCTGGAGCAGGCGCTGGCCCTCCGGCGTCAGCGAAACACCCCGCGCCTGCCGCAGGAAGACGCGCAGGCCCAGCCAGTGCTCCAGCTTGGCGATCTGCCTGCTGATGGCACCATGCGTCAGGTTCAGCGCCTCGGCCGCTGAGGAGAAGCTACCCGTGCGCGCCGCCGCTTCGAAGGCACGCAGGGTATCGAGCGGCGGCAGGTTCGAGCTGTGATCCATTCTCACAGCTCATGCGCGAATTGTTCGTTTGTCAATCAGCTCACGGAAGCGCTTATCGGGAGCAACTTCTCATCACCGATGGATCGACGCCATGTCCTCCTCAAGCTGCACTTCACCCGCTCTCGCCGCCTCCAGTTCCCAGCGCCTCGACCCGACGCTGATCTTCACCGTGACCTTCACGGTCATGGCCTGGGCCTCCTCCTTCCCGGCGATCCGCGCCGGGCTCGCCGGCTTCGGCCCGGCCGAGATGGCCGCGCTGCGCTTCGCGCTTGCCGGCGGCCCGGCGGCGCTTTTCCTCATCGCGACGCGGGCGAAACTACCCGAGCCCGGCGATATCTGGCGCTTCCTCGTCGGCGGCGTGATCTTCATCGCTGGCTATGCGCTGCTCTTGAATTTCGGCCAGCGCGTCGTGCCGGCGGGCCCGGCCGCCTTCATCATCAACACCAACCCGATCATGACCGCCGTGCTCGCCATGATGATCCTCGGCGAGCGTTTCAGCCTGACCGCCTGGCTCGGTACCGCGCTGTCCTTCGCCGGCATCGGCGTGATCGCGCTCGGCAAGGGGCTCGATGTCGAGATCGGCGTGAGCGTATTGCTGATCCTTGGCGCCGCCTTCTGCAACGCCATCACCACCGTGCTGCAGAAGCCGCTTTTCGCCCGCTACAAGCCGCTCCATGTCGCCGCCTGGAACATGGCGATCGGCGGCTTCGTGCTGCTGCCCTTCCTGCCCTCGGCGATCGAGCAGGCGCAGGTTGCGCCGACCGTCTCCTTTTGGTCGGTGGTCTATCTCGCGGTGGTGCCGAGCCTGATCGCCTATGGCACCTGGGCGATCACGCTCTCGCGCCTGCCGGCCGCCCGCGCCTCGAACTTCCAGTACGCCGTGCCGCCGATGGCGATGCTGATCGGCTTCTTCTGGCTCGGCGAGGTTCCGACGCTCTTCGGCCTGATCGGTGGTGCCATGGCGCTGGCCGGGGTGGTGGTGGTCAATCTGAAGCGCTGAGGCGCCTGACTCGGCCCTTGCCGTCATTGCGAGGAGCGATAGCGACGAAGCAATCCAGGGGCGGCAGGGCAGAGCGCTTCAACTCAGTCTTCCTGGATTGCTTCGCTTCGCTCGCAATGACGGAAAGCGGTCCTGGTCAGAACCCCCTCGCCTCCAGCGCCTTCTCGTCATCCGCGATGTAGTCGCGGATGATCGGGACGGCGCTCTTGTGCTGGCCGAGCAGAAGCTGGAACACCATGTCGCCGCCGATATCGAACGAGATCGAGCAGGCGCAGAGGTAGAATTCCCACATCCGCGCGAAGCGCTCGCCCATCATCGCAACGACCTCGTCGCGCTTGGCCATGAAGCGCTCGCGCCAGGCCTCCAGCGTCCAGTGATAGTGCCGGCGCCAGAACTCGCAGTCGGAAGCCCACAGGCCCGTCTGCTCCTGCGCCGCGAAGACCTCCGACAGCGCCGGCGCATAGCCCCCCGGGAAGATGTACTTCTCGAAGAAGGGGCCGGTGAAGCCGGGCGGGCCGACGCGGCCGATGCAGTGGACCAGCGCGATCCCGTCCGGCGTCAGCAGGTCGCGAATCCCCCCGAAATACTCGCCGTAATGCGCGACGCCGACATGCTCCATCATGCCGACCGAGACGACGCGGTCGAAGCGCCCGGCCAGCTCGCGATAGTCCTTGTTGATGAAGGTGACGGCCTCGCCGACGCCGGCCTGTTCCGCACGCTTCTGGGCCGCCGCCATCTGGTCCGGCGAGACGTTGAGCCCGGTCACCTTCGCCCCGCAGGCCTTGGCGAGATAGATCGCAAGCTCTCCCCAGCCCGAGCCGATATCGAGCACGCTCATGCCTGGCTCGATCTTCAGCTTGGCGGCGAGATGCCGGAGCTTCGCCTTCTGCGCGGCCTCCAATCCGACATCCGGGCTGTGCCAGTAGGCGCAGGAATAGGTCATCGTCTCGTCGAGCCAGAGCCGGTAGAATTCGGTCGGGATGTCGTAGTGATGCTTGACCTTCTTGCCGGCGACGCCGAGCGGGTTGTGCATCCGCCAGCGCCGGATTTTGAAGCGCAGCTTGCGGATCGCCTGCTGCAGCGGGTCCTTGCGCATCTCGCGGCGCTGCAGCCAGAACAGCGTCAGCAGGTCGTGGATCGTGCCTTCCTCGAAATCGATCCGCCCGTCCATGTAGCCTTCGGCCAGGGCGAGCTCGGGATTGAGGAAAAGCTCACGCTCGACGCGGTTGTCATGGAAACGCACGGTGACGGCGGGCGCGGTCTTGATGACGCCGGCGAAAAGCAATTCCGCCGGTCCGGAGCCGAAGACATGCCGCTTGCCGTCCGGCGTGATGACCGTCAGGCGGCCGTGGCGGATGAACCGCTTGAGCAATCGCGGCAGCAGCAGCATGAGCGCTCCTCGTCTCGATTCGCCAACTAAAGCCGAAACCCGGCGTCCTCGAAACCCCCGGAGGTTGCGGAGCCACCCGGCTTGTGCGTAGTCATCGGGAACAGGCGGCCGCTACCGGCCGCGCCGTGAGGGTCGACCGAACACATGTCCTGGCGCGATTTCTGGAATGGCGAGCATTCGATCTACGTCTCGCCGCGCCACAAGGCCCTGCATTATCGCGCCATCGCGACCGACCTGATCGCCCATGTCCCTGCAGCCAATGCGGTCGTCCTCGACCATGGCTGCGGCGAGGCGCTCGACGCCGCCCGCGTGGCGGCTTCCTGCGGCAAGCTCTATCTCTGCGAGGCTGCCCCGAGCGTCCGCGACAAGCTGCGCGCCCAATTCGGCCGCAAGGACAACATCACCGTGGTCTCGCCGGAGGAGGTCGAGGCTCTGCCGCCGGCCTCGCTCGACCTCGTCGTCGCCAATTCTCTGCTTCAGTACCTCTCGCGCGACGAATTGAAGGCGCTGCTGGAAACCTGGCGCGACCGGTTGAAGCCCGGCGGCGCGCTCATCCTCGCAGACGTCATCCCGCCCGATGTCAGCCCGCTGACCGATGCCTCGCAGCTTCTCGCTTTCGCCTGGCGCGGCGGCTTCTTCCTGGCGGCGCTGGGCGGCCTCGTGCGCACCGCCTTCTCGGACTATCGCAAGCTCCGGGCGCAATACGGCCTCTCGACCTATACGCCCGAGGCGATCACGGCCCTGATCCGCGAGGCAGGCTTCGTCGATGTGCAGCGGCCGGAGAATTTCGGGCACAACCCGCACCGGATGACCTTCAAGGCCATCAAGGCCACAACCTAGACGAAAGTAGAATTCAGGCCGGAATCTCGAGTTTCGGCACCGAAATTCCCTTACGGAAATTCGCCATACGCCTTGATTTGATGCTTCAAATATGGCTTTGACCGCGGCTTGCCCCCGCGAGATTGCCGTGCAGGACCAGTTCACCTGTCCCTATTGTGATGCCACGCTCAACAAGGGCGTGCTCTCCTGTCGCTGCTGCGGCCGGGACCTCACGCCCGTACTGCCGCTGCTGCGCCGTCTCGATGCGCTGGAGGAACGCCTCGCCGCCATGGAGAAGCGCGCCGAGGAGGATCGCATAGCGCTCGCCAACACTCGGCCTGCCGAGCCCCAGAGCACTGCTGCCATCGAACCCGTGGAAGCCCCGCGAGACGCCGAGCCGGCCGCCCTGCCGCTCGCGCGCCGGCGCTTCTGGGTGCTGCCCTTCGGCCTTGTGCTGCTTCTGCTCGCCTATGCCGGGGTGGTGCTCTGGCTCGACCTGCCGCTCTGGACGCTGCGCCTCGCCTCGATCGCGATCCCGTTCTTCACAGGCCTGATCTATTTCGGCATCCGCCCGCGCCTGATCGCCTTCGATATCGTCATCGCGATCGTCTTCGCGATTTTTTCCGTCGTGACCATGAACGCGTTGCTGAGTTGGCACGACAACATACCGCTCCTCCCGCAGGGGTCGGCAGCCTGGCGCGAGACATCGTTCTACGCGCTGAGCATCGGCGCCTCGATGTTCTCGGGGATGTTGCTGCGCGTGACGCAGGCTGCGCTCGCCGCGCGTGGCCTCGTCTCGCTGCCGGAACTGCGGAAGGGGCTTCTGGCGATCCACGGCAAGGTGCCGATGGAAACCCTGAAGACCATCGAAACCACCATCCTGATGGCCGGCACCGCCATTTCCGCAGTTGCCGGCCTCATCGCTGCAATCCTTGGAGTGAAATAGGACGATGATGAAGTCTGTGCTCGCTTGGCACATGCTGCCTGCCGTTCTCGCCACCGCCGCCATGTTGACGGCGGCGCAAGCCGCCGACCCGGTCCATCTCATCACCCGAGAGGAAGCCGGCCTGCCGACCGCGGCCAAGATCCCAGCCAGCACGCGCAACCTGACGCGCGGCCCCGGCATCGACACCTTGCCGACCCCTGACAAGGGCGTCGATGGCAAGCCCTTCCGCCTGAACGTGCGCTTCATGCCGGCCAACGGCGTACCGGTCGATCCGGCGACCGTGCGCGTCTTCTACCGTCGTAACCCTCCGGTCGACATCACCCAGCGCATCAAGCAGTACATCACGCCGGGCGGCATCGACGCGCCCTCCGTCGTCGTGCCGAGCGGCAGGCACATCATCGAGATCGAGGCCACCGACAAGGAGGGTCGCGTCGGCCGCAGGCAGATCACGCTGGACGTCACCCCGACACAGTGAAGCCGGAGGGCGGCGTGAACGACGCGTCACGCCGCCCTGTCCGCGAAGCTGAAGAACTTGTGGCCGAGGAACGAGAACACCATCACCACGCCCGTGGTGACCAGTTGCATCGGCAAGTAGGGCAGACCCGCCCGCGCCACGAAGAGATGCATCAGGATGCCGGTGAGCACGAAGCCGCCGGCCGCGATCAGGGCGAAGCGCCAGCCGGCCTGGGCATGGCTGCGGGTCGCATCGAACGTCATCCAGCGGTTGAGCGCATAGGAAACCAGCGCGCCGACGATGAAGCCGGCGAGCGTCGCCGGCACGGGATCGACATGGGCTAGCTCGACCAGCCCGATCAGCACGCCGTAATGCGCGACCGCCGTCAGCCCGCCGGCGAAGACATAGGCCACGAGCTGGCGGAACTGGCGCGGATACTGGCGAAGCGGCATCCGCGCTTCCTAGAGCATCAGATCGAAAAGCGGAATGACGAGGTGACCCGCCTTTGTCTCAGCCCGCGTCGCTGCCGGCGAGATTGGCCGGCATGCCGCTGACGGGCATGTCGAGCCCCTGCTTCAGCGTGTCGAGATGGAATTCGCGGATGCGTCCGTTGGTGGGATCGCTGACGAAGGCGCTGCCGCCGATCACGGCAAGGCTCGGCGTCGGTGTCTTGGCCCCGTAGGCGCAGTCGAAAGCAGGCACTGCGTCGAAGGCCGCGAGTTCCTTCCAGGCCGGCGCGATCTCGTAGATGCGCAGCTTACCGTCCGGCGTCAGGTTGGCGAGCCGATTGCCATTGCCGCCGAGCTCGAACTGGCAGGCGGCCTGCCCGCCCGGCACCCCCAGCACGTCCTCTGCAGTCAATGCCTTCGCCTCCGGATCGATCCGCAGCAGCGCATCGTAAGGCGCCTTCAGGCCGTAATTGCCGACGAGATGACGCCCGCCCTCCCGCGACTTCAATGCGCTGACGCGGCGCTCGTCGGGATAGCTGAGCTTGCGCCCGCTCCAGCCCGTAGCCGCTCCCTGTCCCGCCTTCGACAGCACGAGCAAGCCGCCGCCCTCACCCTCGGCACAGCCGAAAACATGGCGCCCGCCGCGCGCTTCCGCCGAACCATGGAAGAGCTTGCAGGACGCTTCGGGCTTTCCGGCATCGTCGAACAGCACAATGCGCTTCCAGCCCTTGCCCTCCGCGAGAATCTCGAAGCCGTTCGGGCGTGGCGAGGCGCTGCGGTCATCGCCCTTGGCATAGGCGGGATTGGGGATCGACATCAGCCATTGCCGGCTGCCCAGCGGCACGGCGACACCGTGCTGCGGCGCCGGACTCGGCCAAACCGTCACAGCAGGCTTATCCTTGGCGAGGCTGTCGATTGCGATCAACACCGCCTTGGGCTCGCTCTTGCCCTCCCACGGCCGCAACCCGTCGTAGAACAGCGCAAGCTGGCCATGGCCGGAGAGCACATGCGCCGGCCGATCCCCCTTTACACTGAAGTCGAGCAGTTTCGGCGGAGCCTTATCGAGATCGACATGGTCGCCATGCGATTCCGCGATCAGCCCGGTATCGAGGATGCGCAGCGTCCCCGCCTCGTCTCCGGTCTTCACCACGACATAGCGCCCGCCAGAAACGCCGGCGAAACCGGGATTGGCCTTGGGTACGTCGAAGCTATGCGTGACCTCGCCGCTGTCGAGATCGAGGATGCGGACCACCGGCTTCTCATGATCGGCGAAGACCAGGCGGCCGCGCAGGGGCACATGATCATGAGCGAGCGCCGCGGAAGCGAACAGGCAGCCGGCGAGACCGGCGGCGGCGTGGCGGAACGAAAGCACGGGAAAGCTCCAAGGCAATTATGATATGATATAACATTGCATTAATACTTCATGAACTCAACCTGCTTGTGCATCCCGCCGTGGACAAGGTCGGGCGGCAACCGGCGCGCTCCACGTCGGTGCTTGGCTATCAGCCAGGCAGCCTCAGGCTCGAACCTCGAACACCATGTTGAACGGCGTCTCGGTGGCGCGGCGGAAATGCTGGAAGCCTGCATCCATCGCGACCTTGCGCAGCCGCATCTCGCCGGCTTGCGCTCCGAGGCCGAGCCCGACCTCCTGCGACAGCGAGGCCGGCGTGCAGATCATAGTCGACGCCCCGTAGTAGATGCGCCCGACCGGATTGAGATTGTCCTTGAGATGATCATGCGCGAAGGGCTCGACGATCATCCAGCTGCCGTCCTGGGCCAGCGACTCGCGCACATGCTTGCCCGCGCCGACCGGATCGCCCATGTCGTGCAGGCAGTCGAACATCGTCACGAGGTCGTATTTCCGCTCGGGGAAATCCTTGGCCGAAGCGCGTTCGAAGACGATGCGGTCGGCGACGCCGGCCTTCTCCGCCGCCTCCCGCGCCCGCTCGACCGAGGGCCCGTGATAGTCGAAGCCGTAGAAGCGCGATTGCGGATAAGCCTGTGCCATCAAGATCGTCGAGGAACCATGCCCGCAGCCGACATCGGCGACGGTCGCGCCCTCCATCAGCTTGGCCTGGACACCGCTCAACGCCGGAATCCACTCTGCCGTCAGATGGGCGTTGTAGCCGGGCCGGAAGAAGCGCTCGGTTCCGCGGAACAGGCACTTGCTATGCTCGTGCCAGCCGAGGCCAGCACCACTGCGGAAGGCCTCCTCGACCTTCGGCTCATCGAGCCACATCGACTGGATGACCTCGAAGGCACCGGCGAAGAAGGCCGGGCTGTCCTCCTCTGCGAAGGCCATGGCCTGCTCCGGCGAGAGGCTGAAGCTATCGCTGCCTTCGTCATAATCGACATAGCCGGCCGAAGCCTGCCCAGCGAGCCATTCGCGCAGATAGCGCTCCTTGAAGCCCGTCTTCTCCGCCAGTTGCTGGGAAGTGACGGGCTGTCCGTCTGCCATCGCCTTGTAGAGGCCGAGCTGATCTCCCAGCACGATCAGGGCGCCGGTGACGGACGCTCCGACGTCACCAACGAGACGTCCCACCAAAGTGTCGAGTTTCTGAGGGTCGGCTGCACGCATGGCCATGCTCCTCGGGTTCGGGCGTGGCCGGTGCCGTATCGCGAACCGGCTCGACGCCATCGCGGAAACGAAGACGTTAAACCTGTGCGGATACCTGTCAACGAGACGCTGTCCGTCCCTATGCCCCAACGCTGCCGGAGAGCCATTCCGGCCCCAGCCGGGGCAGGTTCGGATCGCGCCGCGCCGTCTCGATCACGCTGTCGATCAGCCCCGGAAAGCGCTGGTTCAGTTCCTCGCGCCGGATGCTGAGATAGCGCGAGGTGCCTTCGACCCGCATGCGGGTGATGCCGGCCTCGCGCAGCTTGGCGAAATGATAGGACAGGAGCGAGGGCGAGGCGAAGGCGGTGAAATGGCTGCAGCGCGCCTTGTCGACCTCGTTGACGTCCGAGAGCGCGACGAGAATGCCGAGCCGGATCGGATCGGCCAGCGCCGCGAACAGGTCGGCGGGCGCCACATCCTCGATATCGGGGTGAAAAACCGGCTTCATGCCCTTCGAAATAGGCGATGCGGCCGCTCCTGACAATATTCAACATCCGTTGAAATTACCCTTGCGGTAATTGTCGGGCAGGATTAGTTCAACGATCATTGAATTTCAAACCCTGCCTTCGAAACAGCGATCATCCGCAAGGATCATTCCCATGGATACGCGCCTTCTCTCGCTCGCCGGCGGCGCTTTCGCCATCGGCACGGGCAGCCTGATCGTCACCGGCATCCTGCCCCATCTCGCCACAGGCCTCGCCGTCTCCGTCGACACCGCCGGCCTGCTCATCTCGATCTTCGCTCTGGCTTATGCGATCGGCTCGCCGATCCTTTCGACCGTGCTTGGCGATGCTGACCGCAAGACGGTGCTCGTCGGGGCGATGACCGTCTTCGGCCTCGCCAATCTCGGCGCCGCCTTCGCGGGCGATTTCTGGGTCGTGATGGCCGCCCGCATCGTGATGGCGCTCTCGGCCGGCGTCTTCATGCCCGCGGCCAATGCGGTCGCCGTCGCGGTCTCCTCGCCCGAGCGGCGCGGCCGCGCCATCGCGCTCGTCACCGGCGGCATGACCGTCTCGCTGATTCTCGGCATCCCGATCGGCACCGCCGTGGTCGGCTTCGGCGGCTGGCACCTCGCCTTCCTGATCGTGACGCTGTTCAGCGCGCTCTCGCTTGCCGGGCTGCTGATCAAGCTCCCGCGCGGCCTGCCCCGCGGCACCAACACCTTGCGCGAACGGCTGCAGGTAGCGGCACGCGGCGACGTGCTGCTGGCGCTCGCCACGACCATGCTGTGGACCACCGGCGCCTTCGTTCTCTACACCTATATCGCGCCCTTCCTGACCAACCATGCCGGCATCACCGGTCCCTGGCTCGCCGCGACGCTCGTCGTCTCCGGCATTGGCTCGGCCATCGGCAACCAGCTCGGCGGCATCGCCAGCGACCGCTTCGGCCCGGAGCGCACGCTGACTGTGGTGCTGACGATCCTGGCCGCGGCGCTGCTCACCGCCTCCATCATCGCAGTCAGCCTGCCGCCGGCACTGGCGATCTATCCGATTCCCTTCGTGCTCCTGGTCTGGAGCGCGGCGGGCTGGGCCGGCCATCCCTCGCAGATGTCGCGACTGGCGGCGATGGCGCCGGACGCGACCGTGGTCGCGCTCTCGCTCAATGCCTCCGCGCTCTATTTCGGCATTGCCGCCGGCGCGGCGCTGGGCCAGCAGGTGATGCGCCATGCCGGCACCTGGCCGCTCGGCTTCGTCGGCGCCGCCTGCGAGGTCGCGGCGCTCGCGGTGCTCTTCGTCGCCATGCGGCGCAAACGCCGGCAGCCTCGCGCGCTGGAGATCGATCTCGTCATCTCCGCGCCAAGGCCTGTGCGTTGAGCAAAAGGGGAAGCGCTTTTAGCTTTCCCCCGCGGCCTTGGCCGTCTATAGCGAGCGCCTAGCATTCATTCAGACGCTCGCCTCGCCTCCGCTCGCACGATCGGACCGGCCTTGCGCGCGCCTGCCCAAGACCGGTCGAGATCATGCCCAAGCGCACAGACATCAAGTCCATCCTGATCATCGGCGCCGGCCCCATCATCATCGGACAGGCCTGCGAGTTCGACTATTCCGGCACCCAGGCCTGCAAGACGCTGAAGGCCGAGGGCTACCGCATCATCCTGGTCAACTCGAACCCGGCGACGATCATGACCGATCCGGACCTGGCCGACGCGACCTATGTCGAGCCGATCACGCCCGAGATCGTCGCCAAGATCATCGAGAAGGAGCGCCCCGACGCGCTGCTGCCGACCATGGGCGGCCAGACCGCGCTGAACTGCGCGCTCTCGCTGAAGAAGATGGGCGTGCTCGAGAAGTTCGGCGTCGAGATGATCGGCGCCACCGCCGAGGCGATCGACAAGGCCGAGGACCGCGAGCTCTTCCGCGAGGCGATGACCAAGATCGGCCTCGACACCCCGCGCTCGCATCACATCAAGACGCTCGGCCAGGCGCTCGACGCGCTCGAGGATATCGGCCTGCCCGCCATCATCCGCCCGTCCTTCACCATGGGCGGCACCGGCGGCGGCATCGCCTACAACAAGGGCGAGTTCATCGACATCGTCGAGCGCGGCATCGACGCCTCCCCCACCAGCGAAGTCCTCATCGAGGAGAGCGTGCTCGGCTGGAAGGAGTACGAGATGGAGGTCGTCCGCGACAAGAAGGACAACTGCATCATCGTCTGCTCGATCGAGAATTTCGATCCGATGGGCGTCCATACCGGCGACTCGATCACGGTCGCCCCGGCCCTGACGCTGACCGACAAGGAATACCAGATCATGCGCGACGCCTCGCTGGCGGTGCTGCGCGAGATCGGCGTCGAGACCGGCGGCAGCAATGTTCAGTTTGCGATCGATCCTGCAACAGGGCGCATGATCGTCATCGAGATGAATCCGCGCGTCTCGCGTTCCTCGGCGCTGGCGTCGAAGGCGACGGGCTTCCCGATCGCCAAGGTCGCGGCGCGGCTTGCCGTCGGCTACACGCTCGACGAGATCGAGAACGACATCACCGGCGGCGCGACCCCGGCCTCCTTCGAGCCGACGATCGACTATGTCGTCACCAAGATCCCGCGCTTCGCCTTCGAGAAGTTCCCGGGCTCCGAGCCGACCCTGACCACCGCGATGAAGTCGGTCGGCGAGGCCATGGCGATCGGCCGCACCTTCCAGGAATCGCTGCAGAAGGCGCTGCGCTCGCTTGAGACCGGGCTCGACGGGCTCGACGAGATCGAGATCGAGGGCTTCGGCCAGGGCGACGATCGCAACGCCATCAAGGCGGCGATCTCGACGCCGACGCCGGACCGCATCCTCCATGTCGCCCAGGCCATGCGCGCCGGCTTCAGCGACGAGGAGATCCACGAGAGCTGCAAGATCGATCCCTGGTTCCTCGCCCAGATGCGCGAGATCGTCGAGACCGAGCAGAAGATCCGCACGATCGGCCTGCCGACCACGCCCGGCGCCTTCCGCCAGATCAAGGCGATGGGCTTCTCCGACAAGCGCCTCGCCGCCGTCTCCGGCAAGACCGAGGCCGAGGTCCGCAAGGCGCGCCGCGCGCTGGAGGTCCGCCCGGTCTACAAGCGCATCGACACCTGCGCGGCCGAGTTCGCCTCGCCGACGGCCTATATGTATTCGAGCTACGCCATGCCCTTCGCCGGCAAGGCCGCGGACGAGGCCAATCCCTCGGATCGCAAGAAGGTCGTGATCCTCGGCGGCGGGCCGAACCGCATCGGCCAGGGCATCGAGTTCGACTATTGCTGCTGCCATGCCTGCTACGCGCTGCGCGACGCCGGCTACGAGACCATCATGGTCAACTGCAACCCGGAGACGGTCTCGACCGACTACGACACCTCCGACCGGCTCTATTTCGAACCGCTGACGGCGGAAGACGTGCTCGAGATCCTCGAGACCGAGAAGCAGAACGGCACGCTGATGGGCGTCATCGTCCAGTTCGGCGGCCAGACCCCGCTGAAGCTCGCGAATGCGCTGGAAGAGGCCGGCATCCCGATCCTCGGCACCTCGCCCGACATGATCGACCTCGCCGAGGATCGCGACCGCTTCAAGCGCCTGCTCGACAAGCTGCATCTCAAGCAGCCCAAGAACGGCATCGCCTATTCGGTGGAGCAGGCCCGCATCATTGCCTCCGAGCTCGGCCTGCCCTTCGTCGTGCGCCCGTCCTATGTGCTCGGCGGCCGTGCCATGGCGATCATCCGCGACGAGATCCAGTTCGAGGATTACCTGCTCGGCACCCTGCCCTCGCTGATCCCCTCCGAGGTCAAGGCCAAGTACCCGAACGACAAGACCGGCCAGATCAACACGGTGCTCGGCAAGAACCCGCTGCTGTTCGACCGCTACCTGTCGGACGCCATCGAGGTCGATGTCGACTGCCTTTGCGACGGCAAGGACGTCTTCGTCGCCGGCATCATGGAGCATATCGAGGAAGCCGGCATTCATTCCGGCGATTCGGCCTGCTCGCTGCCGCCGCGCTCGCTCTCGCCTGAGACAATTGCCGAGCTGGAGCGCCAGACCAAGGCGATGGCGCTGGCCCTCGATGTCGGCGGCCTGATGAACGTGCAATACGCCATCAAGGACAACGATATCTATGTGCTGGAGGTCAATCCGCGCGCCTCGCGCACGGTGCCCTTCGTCGCCAAGGTCATCGGCGTGGCCGTAGCCAAGATCGCCGCCCGCGTCATGGCCGGCGAGCCGCTCGCCGGCTTCGGCCTGAAGCCTGCGAAGCTCGACCATGTCGGCGTGAAGGAAGCGGTCTTCCCCTTCGCGCGCTTCCCCGGCGTCGACGTCCTGCTCGGACCGGAGATGCGTTCGACCGGCGAGGTCATCGGCCTCGATCGCTCTTTCGACACCGCCTTCGCCAAGAGCCAGCTCGGCGCCGGCTCGAAGGTCCCGGTCAAGGGCACCGTCTTCGTCTCGGTGCGCGACGAGGACAAGCCGCGCATCGTGCCGGCGGTCCGCATCCTCGCCGATCTCGGCTTCCGCATCCTCGCGACCGGCGGCACGCTGCGCCACCTTCAGGAGCAGGGCATCGCGGCCTCCAAGATCAACAAGGTTCTGGAAGGCCGTCCGCATGTCGTCGATGCCCTGAAGAACAGCGAGATCCAGCTGGTCTTCAACACCACCGAAGGGCCGCAGGCTCTCGCAGACTCCCGTGCACTCCGGCGCACGGCCCTCTTGCACAAGGTGCCCTATTATACCACCTTGGCCGGAGCGATCGCGGCGGCGGAGGGCATCAAGGCCTATTGCAGCGGCGATCTCGAAGTACGATCCTTGCAGTCGTATTTCGAACGCGCGGCCTGACGGGCCGCACGGCGCGACATTCAGAGATTGAGCGGAAGCGCGGGAGCCGGCGGTCGATATGCCGCCGGCGAGCCGCGCTTTCGGAGCTTATGGGACGGAAGGTATGGAAAAGGTTCCGATGACCGCGGGCGGTTTTGCCGCCCTGGAGGCCGAGTTGAAGGACCGTCAGCAGGTCCAACGCCAGCGCATCATCACCGCGATCGCCGAGGCGCGCGCGCTCGGTGATCTCTCCGAGAACGCGGAATATCACGCGGCCAAGGAAGCGCAGTCGCTCAACGAAGGCCGGATCATGGAGCTCGAATCGCTGATCGGCCGCGCCGACATCATCGATGTCTCCAAGCTCGGCGGCGAGACGATCAAGTTCGGCGCCACCGTCAAGCTGATCGACGACGATACCGAGGAAGAGAAGAGCTACCAGATCGTCGGCGAGCCGGAATCGGACGTGAAGTCCGGCAAGGTCTCGATCGGCTCGCCGATCGCGCGCGCGCTGATCGGGAAGAGGGTCGGCGATTCCGTGCAGGTCAGCACGCCCGGCGGCGGCAAGTCCTACGAAGTCGTCAGCGTCGTCTTCCGCTGAGACGACGTTTCGTACACCGGTCATGCTCGCCCTTGTGGCGAGCATCCACGTCTTGAACACATCCTTCGATCGACGAAGTAAAGACGCGGATGGTCGGGACAAGCCCGACCATGACGCGCGATAGCCACTCTCCCCCTGCCAACACGTACCGCGTCGCTTCGATGATGCCGCTCCGCAGCTTCGCCAAGCCTCCGTTCGACACAGCTTGGCAACCATCATCTGCACATGATCGCCGCATGGCCGCGGCCTTGGACTATTACAGTTCCGCACCTACATTGAAGCGACGAGCATTTTTGGAGATCCGGCCATGATCACGCGTCGACATGTTCTGGCATCCGCGCTCGGTACGAGCGCTCTGGCCCTGGCGCCCGGCGCCTCCTTCGCTTCCGCTCCGGCTGTGCCTGTCGGCTCGATCAAGGTCGACTTCTCGCCAGCCGTGGCGTCGGCCTGGGGCCCCAATATCGCAATCGTCAGCAGCGAGCTCCAGCGCCAGCTCACCGAGCTGCTCGGGCCTTCGCTCCAGCGCGGCGCCGGCACCCGCCTCGTCGTCTACGTCACCAGCATCTGGCTGTCGTCGGATGCCGGCGGTGGGGGAGGCGGCGGCGGCCGCAAGGCCGCCGACGGTGGCGGTGCCGATTTCGACTACCTCGAAAGCATCGTAACGCTCTCCGACCGCAGCGGCCGCGAGCTCGGCCGGTGGCCGATCCGGTCGAGCGAAATGGCCGGCAGCGCGGGCGTCTGGACCTTGCCGGACATCCAGGAGCGCCGGCTGAAGGCGCTGGGCCGCAACAACGCCTACTGGATCAAGCGCTATCTCGGCTGAGCCATCAGCCGAAGGGTACGATCGGCTCGTCCTTGACCCGGTCGAGGGCGAGCGCGGTCCGGACGTTGCGGACATTCGGCATCGCCGTGAGTTCCGCAACGAAATCCTGGAAAGCCTTCAGGTCCGGCGTGACGCATTTCAGGGCAAAATCGATATCGCCCGACAAGGTCCAGCATTCGCGCACGGTCGGCCAGTTGCGAATCCGCTCCTGGAAGGCGACGAGATCGGCCTCGGCCTGGCTCGCCAGATGCACGAAAGCGAAGCAGACCACCTCGTAGCCGAGCTTCCGCTCATCGAGATCGGCATGGTAGCCGCGGATCAGCCCAGCCTCCTCCAGCGCGCGCACGCGCCGCAGGCAGGGCGGCGGCGAGATGCCGACGCGGCTGGCGAGCTCGACATTGGTCATGCGCCCATCGGCCTGGAGTTCGCGCAGGATGCGCAGGTCGATATCGTCGAGTTTGGGGCGCAACGAGTGTCCTCGCGTGAAGGTCGCGCTGGTGTAGACGGCGCGGCCAAGCGATACAAGGCGCATGCCCCAAGCGCAGAAAGCCATGCACGACAATCCGGAGCCGACCGTCTGGGTTCTGACCGACGGCAAGGCCGGCGACGAATTGCAATGCCTCGGCGTCGCCGAGCGGCTGGGCGTTGCCCCCGAAATCCGCCGGGTGAAACCGCGCAAGCCCTGGGCTTGGCTGATGCCGCGCGGACCGATCGACCCGCGCGAGGCACCGGACCGGCCGGACAGCCCGCTCAAGCCCCCTTTCCCCGATATCGCCATCGCCTCGGGCCGGCGCGCCGTCGCCTATCTGCGCGCTCTGAAGCAGGTCTCGAACGGCGCGACCTATACCGTCTTCCTCAAGGACCCGCGCACCGGCCCCGGCACGGCCGACCTGATCTGGGTCTCCGGCCATGACAGGCTGCGCGGCGACAACGTTGTGGTCACCACGACCTCGCCGCATCGGCTGACGCCCGAGAAGCTTGCTGCCGCCCGCGCCGCGCCGCCGCCAGCCATCGCGAATTTGCGCGGCCCACGCGTCGCGGTGCTGGTCGGCGGCGACAGCCGGCATCACCGCTTCACGCCGGCCGATATCGAGCGTCTCGCCAAGCAACTCGATGAACTCGCCCAATCGGGTGCGAGCCTGATGGGCTCGCCATCGCGGCGCACCTCGCCCGCGCTGGGAGCTGCCGTCGCCGCGGTCTTCGCCCGGCATGGCGGCTGGTGGTGGGACGGTACGGGCGAGAATCCCTTTCTCGCCCTGCTCGCCAATGCCGATGCGGTCATCGTCACGGCCGACTCCACCAATATGATCGGCGAGGCGGCGGCAGCCGGCGTTCCCGTACTGGTCTTCGAGCCCACCGGCGGCCATCCCAAGATCGCGGCGCTGGTCGCCGCGCTCGAACGGCAGGGCGTTGTGCATCGCTTCTGTGGACGCCTTGAAGGCCAGGCTTACGAACCGATAGACTCAACGCCGATCATAGCCGATGCGATACGGCAAGGCTGGCTGCGCCACCGGGCAGCACTGGGATTCACGCGCTCCTGAACCCGGCCGCTCTTGTTTCGGTGCCGCGCCGGCGTATCTGACGGATCGAGGCTGCGGCTCCAAGCCCGCAGGAGAGGAACTGAGACGATGGCCCACACCCATGCCCGCGTCATGATCGTCGGCTCCGGCCCGGCCGGCTACACCGCCGCGATCTACGCCGCCCGCGCCATGATGGAACCGGTGCTGATCTCCGGCATGCAGGCCGGCGGCCAGTTGATGATCACCACCGATGTCGAGAACTATCCCGGCTTCGCCGACGTCATCCAGGGCCCCTGGCTGATGGAGCAGATGCGCGCCCAGGCCGAGCACATGGGCACCCGCATGGTCTCCGACCATATCGCCCGCGTCGACCTCTCGCAGCGCCCCTTCCGCCTCTGGGGCGATGGCGGCGAGACCTATTCCTGCGACGCCTTGATCATTGCCACGGGCGCCCAGGCCAAGTGGCTGGGCCTGCCCTCCGAGCAGAGCTTCCAGGGCTTCGGCGTCTCGGCCTGCGCCACCTGCGACGGCTTCTTCTTCCGCAACAAGGAGGTCGCGGTCGTCGGCGGCGGCAACACCGCCGTCGAGGAGGCGCTCTATCTCGCCAATCTCGCCAGCAAGGTGACGCTCATCCACCGCCGCGACAGCCTGCGGGCCGAGCGCGTGATGCAGGAGCGCCTGTTCAAGCATCCGAAGATCGAGGTGGTCTGGGACAGCGAGATCGCCGAGATCTGCGGCGGCACCACCCCGCCCAGCGTCACGCATCTGCGCCTGAAGAACCTCAAGACCGGCGCCGAGAGCGAATTGAAGACGGACGGCGTCTTCATCGCCATCGGCCACAAGCCGGCGACGGAGCTGTTCGTCGGCCAGCTCGCCATGAACGCATCCGGCTATCTCGATGTCGAGGCCGGCACGACCCGGACCAATGTGGACGGCGTCTTCGCCGCCGGCGACGTCACCGACGAACATTACCGACAGGCGGTGACGGCGGCCGGAATGGGCTGCATGGCGGCGCTGGACGCCGAACGCTGGCTCGCGGCCGGCGCGCTCGGCCGCCGCGAAGCAGCGGAATGAAGGCTTCGGCGCAACCCATCACTGACTCTGATGGGTTGCGTCACCAGATTCACGGCGAATAACAGTATCTGTCTGCCACACAGACATTGACGCACCACGCGTTTATCCCCCATCATGCAAAAAACGCATAGCGGGGGAAGCGCGGTGGATTGGGACCGCATTAGAATCTTTTATACGGTCGCGGAGTCAGGCAGCTTCACCAAAGCTGGCGATGTTCTGGGCCTGAGTCAATCGGCCGTCAGCCGCCAGATCGGTGCGCTCGAGCGGGAGTTGCGGGCACCGCTGTTCCATCGCCATACGCGCGGCCTGATCCTCACCGAGCAGGGCGAATTGCTGTGGCGCGCCGCGCGCGAGATGACGCAGCGGCTGGAGCGCACCCGCTCTCAGCTCTCGGAGACGCGCGAGCATCCTTCCGGCGAACTCAAGGTCACCGCGACCCGCGGCCTTGGCGGGCACTGGCTGACGCCGCGCCTCGCCGAGTTCATGGACCTGTATCCCGACATTCGGGTCGAGCTCATCCTCACCGACGAGGAACTCGACCTGTCGATGCGTGAGGCCGATATCGCGATCCGCCTGCGCCAGCCGCAGCAGCCGGACCTGATCCAGCGCAAGCTCTTCACCGTGCACTTCCACGTCTACGCCTCGCCGGCCTATGTGAAGCGCTTCGGCGAGCCCAAGAGCTACGACGACCTCGACAACCACCGCATCCTGTCCTTCGGCGGCACCTCGCCGTCCTATCTGACGGCGGTGCACTGGCTCGGCACGATGGGGCGCGACCAGCGCAACCCGCGGCCGATCCATCTGACGGTCAACAATATCACCGCGATGAAGCGGGCGGTGGATTCGGGCGCCGGCATCGCTGTGCTGCCGGATTATCTGATCGAGACCGGCTCCCCGCTCGTGCAGTTGATGCGCGAGACCGAGATGCCGCAGCTCGAAAGCTATCTGGTCTATCCCGAGGAAATGAAGTCGGTCGCCCGCGTCCAGGTCTTCCGCGATTTCCTCATCCAGAAGGCCCAGCGCTGGACCTATTGATTTCGCCTCCCGGCGAAGGAATCGGGCGCCGCAAGGCGCCCGATTTGATTCTGGCGGTTTTGTGGCCATCCAACCATCTCGCATGCGCCAAAATCGAACAGTTCGCCTGAAAACTGTTCAGCAGCGGACAAAAACCCCACTCCCGCAGGGCCTGCAACCTCCCCGCGCAGCCTCCATCCTGCAATGAACGCATATTTCTCAATCATTTAGGCTCAAATTCGCGCCATCTGCCCTTAGTTCATGCAGCCATTGCATGGCGGACCCAAGATATGTTGCATTGCAAAATGGCAGGCCATGCCCGATATTGAACTCACGGTTGTTCGGAACGGGCTCCGCAATCTCCTCCCGGCGTTGAGTTCGTTTCAGCCGTTCCCCTCTGAGATGTTTGGCGTTTCGCCAGATGTTTCAAACTTTCAAAGCCGGCTCCCCTCGGGGACGCCGGCTCTTTTTTTGCCTGAACGCAGCGGCTTTCGATCCACCTGCTTCTCCCCGCTGCATCACAGCGTCTCTCGGCCCGACCACCGTCATTGCGAGCGCAGCGAAGCAATCCGGAGGGACTGGGTTGAATGCTTGAGTCCAGCCCCCTGGATTGCTTCGTCGCTTTGCTCCTCGCAATGACGGCACGGCTTAACGGGCCATCGGCTCCCTCAAACGAAAAGGCGCCGCCTGGAGGCGACGCCTTTCACAGCGATAATAGCTGCTTCGATCAGATGGCGAGCTTGCCGGCGATCTTCGCGAAATTGTCGAGGAAGCCTTGCAGGAAGCCGCGCGTCGCCTCGTTGGTGACATTGTGCTGCGCGTCGATGAGATCGTCCTTGAACGTCACGAAGACCTGGCCGCCGACGACGACGCCGGCGAGATTGGTCAGGATCATGCGCAACCCGTTCTGCGAGACGGCCGTGCCGATCGCACCGCCGCTCGCGCCCGTCACGGCTACCGTCTTGCCGGCCCAGGAGTTCTTGCCATAGGGGCGCGAGGCCCAGTCGATCGCGTTCTTGAGCACGGCCGGGATCGAACGATTGTGCTCGGGCGTGACGATGAGGACCGCATCGGCGGCCTCGATCTCGCGCTTGAGGCGCAGCGTCGATTCCGGGCGGTTCGGCTCCAGATCCTGATTGAACATCGGCAGGTCGTCGATCTGGACGAAGGTGGCGTCGAAGGCGCCCTCACCCAGCTTCGCCAGCGCCAGGGCCAGCTTGCGGTTGATCGATTCGCGGCGGTTGCTGCCCACGATGACGGCGAGCTTCAGTTTAGCCATGCTAGTCCCTAGTGGAGGGTGGAAAGGCCGGCACAGTAGAGGCCCCGCGCCGGACCGCACAAGCAGCGGAGCTGCAAGAGCGGCATTGCGCGATTTCAAACGCCGTCATTGCGAGCGAAGCGAAGCAATCCAGGGAGACTGGGTGAGCGGTTCGGCCCAGTCCTCCTGGATTGCTTCGTCGCTTCGCTCCTCGCAATGACGGCCTGCGTTTCAATGCCGCCCCGGCCGCGCCGCCAGCGGCAGCGCGTCGAACAGGCTGGGCTCGGCGCTGGTGCGCGCCTTCTCAATGGTGAGGATTCTCAGCTTGATCTCGACGCCGCCCTCGGCCGAGAAGCCCCCGGTCTTGCCGCCGGCCGCCAGGATGCGATGGCAGGGCACGATGATCGGCCAGGGATTCTGGCCGAGCGCCACGCCGACCGCCCGCGCCGCGCCCGGATCGCCGATGCGCTGCGCCACCTCGCCATAGGTCAGCGTCTCGCCATGGGGAATCGCGAGCGCGACCTCGTAGACCTTGCGGTTGAACGCGGAGACGTTCTCCAGCGCGACCGGCAGCTGCGACAGGTCGCGCTTCTCGCCCTCGAACAGCGCGCGGATGCCGGCCACGGCTTCCGCGACGAACCCATCAGCCTGCATCTCATCGGCTTCGGGAAAGCGTCGCGACAGGCGCTTGCGGGCGGCTTCCTCGTCGCGCTCGGGCAGCTGCGTACCGATGAAGCGCTCACCTTCCCAGATCACCGCGCAGGGGCCGATCGTGGTCTCGAACAGGTGGAAATGCTGATTGGCCATGTGCGACTCGTGTCGTTCCGGCGAAGAATGACACGAGGTCTAGCACGGTCGCGGCAGGAGACGGCACCCGAAACCTGCCGAACGCCTGCCTCTCATCGAGTGCCTGCCTCACATGAAGAGGTTCTCGCCCTCGAGCCCCTTGTAGAGCCCGGCGACCTGGTCGCCATAGCCGTTATAGATCTGCGTCGGCCGCCGCTCGCGCGAGCCCAGGATCTGCTCGCTCGCCTGGCTCCAGCGCGGATGCGGCACGGCCGGGTTCACATTGGCCCAGAAGCCGTATTCCGAGGCCTGCAGGCCCTCCCAGAAGGTCTTCGGCCGCTCGGCGACGAAGCTGATCTTGCGGATCGATTTCACCGACTTGAAGCCGTATTTCCACGGCGTGATCAGGCGGATCGGCGCGCCATGCTGCGTCGGCAGCGGCTTACCATAGATGCCGGTGACGAGCAGCGGCAATTCGTTCGTCGCCTCCGCGATGGTCAACCCTTCCGTATAGGGCCAGGGATACCAGCGCTGGTTCTGCCCCGGCGCGACGCGCGGGTTCAGGAAGGTCTCGAAGCGGATGTACTTGGCGCCCGAAAGCGGCTTCGCCAGCGCAACGAAGGATTTCAGCGGAATGCCGGTCCACGGCACCGCCATCGCCCAGGCTTCGACGCAGCGGAAGCGATAGAGTCGCTCTTCCAGCGGCAGCTTGCGCACGAGATCGTCGAAGCCGATCTCGAAGGGCTTCTCGACAAGGCCGTCGACCTGGATGTTCCAGGGCCGCGTGGCGAGGCGCTTCGAGGCGTCGACGATGTCCTTCGACATGCCGAACTCGTAGAAATTATTGTAGTTCGCGGCGTCGTTTTCCGCCGTCTGCGGCACGCCCAGCACATAGGCGCCGTTACGCTTGGCGGGATAGAGATCGAGCGTCGGATCGGCACCTTGAGCCGACGCGATGCCCGGAAGCGCTGCGCCTGCGATCAATCCGGCGCCGGCAGTCATCAACTGGCGGCGATTGAGGAATACGCTCTCGGGCGTGGCCCGGCTTTCCGGCATTTCCCAGCCGGCATGGCGCTTGATCAGCATGACGGACATACTCCGTTTTCGATGGGCTCGTTAGGCCACGAAAGCGGGGTCACGGCAATTCACGAGGGAGAGAGATATTCTCTCCCTCGTCATGTTCAGGCTCGTATCAGCCCCGCGCTTCCAACGCCCCAATGATCGCCTGGCCCATCTCGCTGGTCGAGACGGCGTTGGCGCCGGGAGCCGCGATATCCTTGGTGCGGGTGCCGGAGCCCAGCACGTCGGCGATCGCGCCTTCGAGGCGGTCGGCAGCCTCGCCGGCATTGAAGGAGTAGCGCAGCGCCATGGCGAAGGAGCCGATCATCGCGATCGGGTTGGCGAGGCCCTTGCCGGCGATGTCCGGCGCCGAACCATGGACGGGCTCGTAGAGCGCCTTGCGCTTGCCGGTGGCCGGATCCTCGGCGCCGAGCGAGGCGGAGGGCAGCATGCCGAGCGAGCCGGTCAGCATCGCCGCGACGTCCGATAGAATATCGCCGAACAGGTTGTCGCAGACGATGACATCATACTGCTTCGGCCAGCGCACGAGCTGCATGGCGCAATTGTCAGCCAGCACATGCTCGAGCTCGACATCCTTGTATTCGGCCGCATGCAGCGCGGTGACCGTCTGCTTCCAGAGCACGCCGGTCTTCATCACGTTGTGCTTCTCGGCCGAGGAGACCTTGTTGCGGCGGGTGCGGGCCAGCTCGAAGGCGACGCGGCAGATGCGCTCGATCTCGCCGGTCGTGTAGAGCTGGGTATCGACGCCGCGCTTCTGGCCGTCCTCCAGCGTGACGATCTCCTTCGGCTCGCCGAAATAGACGCCGCCGGTGAGCTCGCGCACGATCAGGATGTCGAGGCCTTCGACGACCTCGGGCTTGAGCGAGGAGGCCGAGGCCAGCGCCGGATAGCAGATCGCCGGGCGCAGATTGGCGAACAGGCCGAGATCCTTGCGCAGGCGCAGCAGGCCGGCTTCCGGGCGGTGCTGATAGGGCACGTCAGCCCATTTGGGACCACCGACCGCGCCGAACAGCACGGCGTCGGCTGCCTCAGCCAACTTCATGTCTCCTTCGGATATGGCCTGCTTGTGCGCGTCATAGGCAGCGCCACCGACGAGACCCTTCTCGATCTCGAAGGAAGCGAGACCCTGCTTGCCGAACCAGGAGACGATCTGCTCGACCTGACCCATCACCTCGGGGCCGATGCCGTCGCCGGGGAGCAGCAGGAGCTTGTGGGTCGCCATGGTCGTCGCCTCGCGCGCTTGATGTCGTCAGCTTGGCCGTTTTGCGGCCTCGCCGGGTGATTACGGGCGGAACCGTGGCGACGCAAGCGGCGGGCATGCGAAGCCGGCGCATGGCAGGCCATGCGCCGGCGCCGTGAGCGCTGCTCAGGCCTTCTTTTCCATGTTCCAGAAGAACTGGACCGGCGAGAGCACCATGCCGCTCAGGTTCCGCCGGAAAGCCATCGGCTGCTGGACGAGGCCGCAGGGAACGTAAGGGACGACCTCAAAGCCACGCTCCTCGATCTTCGCGGCGAGTTCCTTCTGCTTCGCCTCCTCCGGCGTCGCGATCCAGGTATCCCGAAGCCCTTCGATCTGGCTGTCCTCGGGCCAGCCGAACCAGGCGGAGCCGCCATTGGCCCGCATCAGCGGATGCAGCGCCGGATTGAGCGTATCGGCACAGGACCACAGCGTATGGAACACCGACCAGCCGCCCTGGTCGGGCAGGCCGCGATTGGAACGCCGGCCGATGAAGCTTGCCCAGTCGGTCGCCACCAGCTCCGAATTGATGCCGAGCTTCTTGAACAGATCCTCGGTGATCATGCACTGCTGGTAGGCGATCGGCTGGTCGGCAGGCGCAAGCAGGACGACCTTCTCGCCCTTGTAGCCGGCCTCCTTGAGCATGGCCTTGGCCTTCTCGAGATTGGCCGGCATGGCCGCAGCCCCACCTGCGCCCGACGACATCGGCGAGCCCGGGGTGAAGAAGGTCTTGGCCGGGCTGTAGAACGCCTTGTCGCCGACGACCGCCTCCATGTAATCGGTCTGGTTGACCGCAGCCATCACGGCCCGGCGGATCGCCGGATTGTTGAAGGGCGGCTGCATCTGGTTGAACCGCATCAGCAGGAACAGGCCGAGCGGCACGTTCTCGATGACGACGTCCTTGTTGCCCTTCAGCATCGGGATCAGGTCGACCGGCGGCTGCTCGTACCAGTCCAGCTCTCCCTGCATCAGGGCGCCGGCCGCGGCAGCGGCCTCGGTCAGGGCGAGCCATTCGATGCGATCGATCCGGGCGACCTTGCCGCCGGCCGCCCAGGACGGCGCCTCCTCGCGCGGCTTGTATTTGGCGAAACGCTCGTAGATCGCGTTCTGGCCGGGTACCCATTGCTTGTCCATGAAGCGCCACGGGCCGGAGCCAACGGCTTCCGTGATGTTCTTCATGTGGTCGGTCTGCGCGATGCGCTCCGGCATGATGAAGGGCACGTTCGACGAGAGCTTGCCGAGCGCCGCGGTCATCATCGGGAACGGCTTCTTCAGCCGGATACGGAAGCTGCGCTGGTCGACGACATCGTAGCCCTCGACGAAGGTGGCGAAGGTCTGGCCGAAGGCATCGCGCTTCGACCAGCGGGCGATCGAGGCGATGCAGTCCTGCGCGCGGACCGGCGTCTCGTCATGGAAGGCCAGCCCCTCGCGGAGGCGGAACGT
Organism: uncultured Allobosea sp.; assembly: GCF_945956895.1. GTDB lineage: Bacteria > Pseudomonadota > Alphaproteobacteria > Rhizobiales > Beijerinckiaceae > Allobosea. Next base: position 39,300 of record NZ_CAMFJF010000028.1, read on the forward strand.
CCAGCTCAACCCATCCGGCGCGGTCTCCCAGGCCTCGACCATCTGCGGCTTGATCTGGAAATTCGCATCGGTGGCGAAGAGGGTATCATAGATCAGATAGCCGTGATTGCGGATGACGTAACTGGTGGCCGTGATCGGATCCAGCGAAGGCAGAGGCGTCGAAGGGTTGAAGCGCAGCGTCGCCGCCGCCCCTTGCGAAAAGGCCCGGTTGCCCATGAAGGCTGTCGCGGCAAGCGCGCCGGCTCCCTTGAGGACCGTGCGACGGCGGATCGACATGGCAGATCTCCCTCTTTTTGTAGGCGGATGCCTCAAGGGCACCGCCAAGCAAGGGATATACCAATTGTCGGCACCCTGTCGACAATTTGCCGTCAAGCGCGAGGCAAGCGTGCCGTCACCTCGATCTCGACCTTCATCTCCGGCTTGAGCAACCCGGCCACGACATAGATGCCGGCGGCCGGCCTGATCTCGCGGAAGAACTCGCCGCAGACGCCAAGCACCGGCTCGCAATAGCTGCGGTCGGTGACGAAATACTGCGCCCGCACGGCCTGCGACAGCGACGAGCCCGCCTCCTCCAGCACGGCGCTGATCGTGCGGAAGATGTTCCGCGCCTGCTCGGCCGGATCGTCGGGCAGGATCATGGTGGTGTAGTCGTAGCCGGTTGTGCCGGAGACGAAGACGAGATCGCCGTCGATCACGGCGCGCGAATAGCCGAAATTGCGCTCGAAGGGCGAGCCGGTGGAAAGCAGGCGGCGCATAGGTTCTCCGAATGAAACGCCGGTCATCCCGGGCGACCGAAGGGAGACCCGGGATCCATGCCGGAACGGTTCAGGCATGAATCCCGGATCGGCGCCGCTCACGCGGCTTGTCCGGGATGACCAGGCTTTTCATTCGAAACGGCGGCGCGACACCACCCGTTTTCTGCGCGATCAGACCCGCCCGCCCTTGAGCGCACGCAGGACCTTCTCGCCCGGCCGCCCGGTCTGCGGCATGCCGATCTTGGCCTCGATCTCCTTGATCGCGGCGCGCGTCAGCGAACCGACCGCGCCATCCGGCTCGCCGACATTGTAGCCCCGCGCGATCAGCAGGCGCTGGAGTTCGCGGCGCTGCTCCCGCGAAAGCGGCAGGTCGTCTGTCGGCCAGTCGCCCTGCACGCCCGGCCGGCCGCGCAGGCGGTCGGACAGCAGCGAGATGGCGAGCGCATAGGAATCCGCGCCGTTATAGCTGTAGGCCGCATCGTAGTTCTTGAAGACGAGGAAGGCCGGGCCGTTGCGCCCCGCCGGCATCAGCAGGCCGGCATTGCCCGCGCCCGTCAGCGCCGAGCCGTCGAACTTGACGATGCCGCGCGAAGCCCAGCTCGAGACCGGCTGCTTGGGATTGCGCCCGGTCGGGCCGGAATAGCCGCCGGGAACGCGGACTTCGTAGCCCCAGGTCGCGCCGGTGACCCAGCCGGCCTTGGCCATGAAGTTCGCAGTCGAATGCAACGCATCGGGGATCGAATCGACAAGGTCGCGCCGCCCGTCGCCATCGCCGTCGACGGCAAGCCGAAGATAGGTCGAGGGAATAAACTGGGTGTGGCCGAAGGCGCCGGCCCAGGAGCCGAACAGCCGCTCGGGCCGCACGTCGCCGCGCTGAATGATCTGCAGCGTCGCGATCAATTCGCCCTTGAAGAAGGCGTTGCGCCGTGGCGCCAGGCAGGCGCCGGTCGAAAGCGCCTGCACCAACGGCATCTTGCCTCGCGCCTTGCCGAAATCGCTCTCCACACCCCAGACCGCGGCGATGGTGTGGCGGTCGACGCCGAAGCGCTGCTCCGCCGCGGCGAGCGTCGAGGCATGCTGACGCATCATCGCGCGCCCTTCCGCGACCTTCTCGTCATCGACCAGCGTGCCGAGATAATCCCAGATCGGAGTCTTGAACTCCGGCTGGTTGTTCATGGCTTCGATGACCTTCATGTCCGGTTCGACGCCGGCCATGGCCCGGTCGAAGGTCGCGCCCGAGACGCCCTTGGCAGCGGCCTCCGAACGCAAGCCCGCAAGACAGGACTGGAAGTTGCCCTGCGCCGAGGCGGCGGAGGCGAGAAGGACGAGTGGCAAGGCCAAGTGAATTGCGCGCATGGTCTCCACCGAATCGCAGAATTCCCGCCAAACTAGGGCGTTGCCGTTAACGGAAGTTAACCATGCCCCATCTGGCGATGCGCGACCGAATCCCGCTATGGGAGGCGGCCTCACCCGGAACCCGCCCCGTGCCCCTCGCCGTCGAACTCCTCGGTTTCGTCGCCGCCGCGCTGACCAGCCTGTGCTGGCTGCCGCAAACCTGGCGTACGCTGCGTACCCGCGACACCCGCGCGATCTCGCTGTGGACGCAACTTCTCCTCGCTTGCGGGACGGTGCTCTGGCTGGTTTACGGCGTCCAGATCCTGTCCTGGCCGGTCATCGTGGCCAATTCGCTGACGCTGCTGCTCGTGCTGGCCATCATCACCATGAAGCTGCGCTTCGGTTGAACGCCCAAGCCCGCCCTGCCGTCGCGAAGAAGGCCTCCGGCATGCCCTCGCTTTCACTGGCCCATCTCCTGCCGATCGTGATGCTGTTCGGCTCGAACATCTTCATGACCTTCGCCTGGTACGGGCATCTCAGCTACAAGAGCACCGCGATCTGGCTCGCCATCCTCGCGAGCTGGATGATCGCATTGCCCGAATACATGCTGGCCGTGCCGGCCAACCGCATCGGCTCGGCCGTCTATTCCGCCGCCGAGCTCAAGACGATGCAGGAGGTCATCACATTGACCGTCTTCGCCGGCTTCTCGGTGTTCTGGCTGAAGGAATCGCTGACCTGGAGCCATGCGATCGGGTTCGCCCTGATCGCGGCCGGCGCCTTCTTCATCTTCCACGCCAAGGCCTGAGCGCCGCACGTCACTTTCCCTTCGACAGGACTACTGCCTTGCAAAAGACGGCACTTATTTTCTGCGGCCTCGTGCTCGCCCCCACCGCCGCCCTGGCCGGCCCGACCTGCAGCCCGAGCAGCGACAACGCCCGCATCCTCTCCGCGGCATCGCCGAGCGCCGTCCATCGCAACTGGCAGGGCGGCAAGCAGCTCGGCTACGGCTGGTCGCTTCAGGTCGATCGCAGCGCCCATGACGCCACCGGCACCGAATACTATGTCGGCGACCTCTACGACCCCAATGGCAGCCTCGCGACCCGCAAGGTCTTCGTCATGGAGCGCGAATGGGATTGCGGCCCCTGATCGAGGCCTCCAGGCGTCATTCTCGGGCGCAGCGAAGCGTAGACCCGAGAATCTCTCGCAGGACAGGGCGCCTTTCCGTCCTGAGATGCTCGGGTCAAGCCCGAGCATGACGAGCCTTCTCGCTCACCTGGCCGGCCGCATCCGCAGCACCTTCCCATCCGCCTCGTCGGTGAGCAGGTAGAGGAAGCCGTCCGGCCCCTGGACCACGTCGCGGATGCGCTCGCCGATATCGGTCAGCAGGCGCTCCTCGCCCGTCACCTTCTCGCCCTCGGTCGAGAGCCTGACCAGCATCTGCCCGGCGAGCGCCCCGACAAAGAGCGAGTTCTTCCAGGCCGGCCAGACCGGCCCGGAATAGAAGGCGGCTCCCGACGGCGCGATCGACGGGTCCCAGTAGAACAGCGGCTGCTCCATGCCCGGTTTCGCCGTGCCCTCGCCGATCTTCGCCCCGGAATAATCGACGCCGTAGGTGATGACCGGCCAGCCGTAATTGAGCCCGGCCTTGGGCGTGTTGATCTCGTCGCCGCCGCGCGCGCCATGTTCTGCGGTCCAAAGCTGCCCGGTATCGGGATGCAACGCCGCACCCTGCACGTTGCGATGGCCGATCGACCAGATCTCCGGCGCCCAGCCCTCCTTCTTCGGGTTGTCGGCAGGCGTGCTGCCATCCGGCCGGATGCGGACAAGCTTGCCGAGGTGATTGGCGGGATTCTGAGCCTGATCGCGCTGACTGTAGCGCTCGCCGAGCGTGACGAAGAGCGCACCCGCCCTGTCGAAGATCAGCCGCGAGCCGAAATGCAGATTGGAATTGATCGTCGGCATCTGCCGGAAGATCATCCCGACCGCCGTTAGTGCCGTGCCCTGCTCGTTCAGGCGGCCCCGCGCGACGCTGGTGCCGTTGCCTCCGGAGCGCGGCTCGGCGAAAGACACATAGACAAGGCGGTTCTGCGCGAAGGCGGGATCGAGCGCGATGCCGAGCAAGCCGCCCTGCCCCCGCGCCATCACGCTCGGCAAACCGGCGATCGGCCGCGAAAGCTTGCCGTCGGCCTCGACGAGCCGAAGCCGCCCCGGACGCTCGGTGACCAGCATGCGCCCGTCCGGCAGAAAGGCGAGCCCCCAGGGGTGTTCGAGCCCGCTGGTGACGGTTTCGACGGAAAGCTCACCGGCGCTGGAGGGATAGCGCTTCTGGGCAGACGCCGTGACGGAAGATATCGCCAGGATCGCAATGGAAGCAGCGATCCGCATGATCCGGTTCTGCATGGAGCCCTTCCTGAAAGAAGACGTGCTCCACCAAAATAGGCAGACCCGGCGCAGTCGCTAGGCTTGTGCCGGCTTTGCTCTCGGAACAGTCGCACGCTTCACGATCACGATGCCGCTTGGATCTCCCCGCCGGCAACGAGCCCATGGCTGTGAAGCACAGGTGGCGCTCCCAGAATGAGCCGCCGCGCCAGGAAATAGCTTGCCACCGCGATTCCGAGCCCCGCCGCGACATCGATGAAATAATGCCCGCCATCGATCGGCGTCGCCGCGATCATCGTGAGGTTGAGAAACCAGAAGGGCCATCGTACCCAGCGACTCGTGGCCGGGCCGATCAACAGCAGCATTCCGAGAGCCGCATGATAGGACGGAAAGGTGATGATACCCTCGGCACGCATGAGGTCGAGGCGGAACGGCGCCCCCGACCTCAGTCCGGCCATATCGGCGACATGAACGAATGAAGCCGCCGGATTGAGGTTCGGATAGTCGGCGGGGCTCAGCCCAAGATGGACGAACATCGCCATGGCCGGCAGGAAGCCCGAAATGAGGATCGTGAACAGCCCCGCGATCATCATCGCGAGAACGACGACACGGATCCGGGTCCCCTCGCCGCTGAAACTCAGTACCGTGATCAGCACGATCGCCTGGGGCATGAAGCTGGCATAGGCAAAGGTGAACAGGGCGCCGAGCCATGGACGCTCGTCGACCGCCTTGAGATAGGCCAGCCAATCAAGCCCAAGGCTGAGATCCGCAGCGTGAAACGCGCGATCCTGGAACGGAAAGCCGAGGGTGGCCACCTGATAGGACAAGAGCGCCCCGAAGACGAGGAAGACCACCATCTGCCCCGTGCAATCGAGCGCGTTGGACAGGCGGGGCTCGTTGCGCCAGCCGGCGTAGTATCGGGCGCCCACCGTCAAAGCCGCTCCGACCGCCGTCGGAAACAGCAGCGATAGCGGCGCAAGCGATATCGTGGAGAACGGCAGCCAGCACAACGTCACGAGCGACAGGGCTGCAAGAAGCGCCCATGTCACGCGATTGGCACGATCAGCTCGCTGTGCTTCGATTTCCGTCGCCAAGACATGTCACCTGATGGAGCGTGGCGGCCACGATAGCCGGCGGCGCTTAAGTGCAGGTCAACGCGGATCGTTAAAAAAGCGGTTTCCGTCGCCCGATGCTCGCGGCGAAGCCCGGCGGCTTTCGGCGAGTTCCAGCCGAGCAAAGCGAAGTCCCCGAGCCACCGCGAAGCGCTCCGCGACGACTCCGGGATCGCCTCCACCGGAGCGACCAGTCCGCAACGATGGCAAGGTGCCGGTCTATTCCGGCTTCACGCCGGCGTCGGTGATGATCTGCTTCCAGGTCGCGATCTCCTGGATGTGGTAGGGCTTGAACGCTGCGGGATCGCGCACCTTCAGGGTGAAGCCGAGCTTCAGGATCGCTTCGCGCGTCTCGGGCTTGTTGAGCGAGGCGACCACCGCCTTCGAGAGCTTGTCGAGCACGTCGTCCGGCGTCTTCACCGGGGCGAAGAAAGCCGCCCAGGAATCGGCGTCGGCATTGCTCACGCCCTGCTCGCGCAGCGTCGGGATATCCTTGGCGCGCGGGTTGCGCTCGGGGCTGGCCAGCGCCAGCGCGCGCAGCGTGCCGGCATTGATCTGCTCCAGCACGCTCGGCAGCGTCGAATTGGCGATATCGATGCGGCCGGCGACGATCTCCTGCACTAGCGGCGCCGCGCCGCGGAACGGCACATGCGTCATCTTGATGCCTGTGCGCTGCATGAACAGCTCCATGGCGAGATGCGAGCCGGAGCCGACGCCGGTCGAGCCGTAATTGAGCTTGCCTGGGTCGGCCTTGGCGAGCGCGATCAGCTCCTGGATGTTCTTGGCCGGCAGGTCCTTGCGGACGACGAAGGCGTGCTCGAAGGCACCGACGCCGGCGAGCGGCGCGAAATCCTTCACCGCGTCGTAGCCCGGCTCCTTCAGCAGGAACATGTTGTTGCCATGCGTCTGGTTGTTGCCGAAGACGATGGTGTAGCCGTCCGGCGCCGCATGGGCGACGGCGCGGGTGCCGACGGCGCCCGAGGCGCCGGCTCGGTTGTCGACGACGACATTGTGCCCGAAGGCGGTCGTGAGGTCCTGCGCCACGAAGCGCGCGATGGCGTCGGTCGGCCCGCCCGCCGGATAGGGCACGACCAGCGTGATGACCTTGCTCGGGAAGCTCTGCGCCCGAACGATCGACGGCGCGAAGACGGCGCCGGCCATCAGGCCGAGCGTGGAACGACGGGTCAGCGACATGGACTTCCTCCCGGACACCCGCCTGAATGGCAGGCCTGCTTTGGTCGGGAGGTTTAGGGGCAAAGGCACGATGCGTCCAGCAATGCCAAAGTCATAGCGGCGGCGCTTTTCCTGCCGCGATAACTCCGAGCTCACTTGAAAAGCCTCTCAACCCTCATCCTGAGGAGCCATTCCCGTGGGAATGGCGTCTCGAAGGATGCTCCAGGAAGCTCAGAGACATCTGGAGCATCCTTCGAGACGCCGCGTGCCGCGGCTCCTCAGGATGAGGGCTGTGCTTTCAAAGCGGCTCTCCGTCAGACCGAAAAGCCCCTACCCAAAGCCTCTACCCGCCGAAACCCGCCCGCTTCAGCCGCTGGATCGCGAGGTCGAGCGCCTGCAGGAAGGTCGAGCGGTCCTTCTGCGAGAATGGTTTCGGCCCGCCCTGTACGGTGCCCATCGCACGCAGGTCCTCCATCATATCGCGCGTCGCCAGCGCCATGCCGATCGAGGCTTCGGTGAAGGGTTTTCCGGTCGGCCCGATCACGTCGGCGCCTGCCTTGATGCAGCGGTCGGCCAGCGGAATGTCGGCTGTGATCACGATCGCGCCTCGCCCGACCCGCTCCGCGATCCAGTCGTCGGCAGCATCGAAATTGCCGGACACGGTCACGCGCTCGATCCAGGGCTCGCGTGGCACGTTGAGGAAGCTGTTGGCGACGACGAAGACACGTGAGCCGTGACGGCCGGCGACACGATAGACCTCATCCTTCACAGGGCAGGCGTCGGCATCGACATAAACAGCGATAGGGCCGGTAGCGTTCGTCATCGGGCCGACTTCGCATGCCCGGAGCGCAAGGGCAAACCGCCCCGAATTCATGACGTTTCTGCCAGACATCAATCAGTTGCGCTTGCGATCATGGCCCGTGAGTCATAAACCTCGCCCGCGCCTTTTTCCGGCGCCCACCCTTCCGCCTCCTCCGGAGACCAGTCCCATGGCCTTTCTTGCCGATGCCCTGAAGCGCGTGAAGCCGTCCGCGACCATCACGATCACGCAGAAGGCCCGCGACCTGAAAGCCCAGGGCAAGGACGTGATCTCGCTCTCCGTCGGCGAGCCCGATTTCGACACGCCGGACAATATCAAGGAAGCCGCGATCGCCGCGATCAAGCGTGGCGAGACCAAATACACCCCGGTCTCCGGCATTCCGCAGCTGCGCGAGGCCGTCGCCCGCAAGTTCAAGCGCGAGAACGGCCTCGACTACAAGCCGAGCCAGACCATCGTCTCGACTGGCGGCAAGCACGTTATCTACAACGCCCTGCTCGCCACGCTGAACCCCGGCGACGAGGTCATCTGCGTCTCGCCCTACTGGGTTTCCTATCCCGAGATGGTCGCGCTCTGCGGCGGCACGGCGACCTATGCCGAGACCTATCTCAAGAACGACTTCAAGCTGCAGCCGGAAGACCTCGAGAAGGCGATCACCCCCAAGACCAAATGGGTGATCCTGAACTCGCCGTCGAACCCGTCGGGCGCCGCCTACAGCCATGCCGAGATGAAGAAGCTCACGGATGTGCTGATGCGCCATCCGCATGTCTGGATCCTCACCGACGACATGTACGAACACCTCGTCTATGGCGACTTCACCTTCGTCACCCCGGCGCAGGTCGAGCCCGCTCTCTACGAGCGCACGCTGACCATGAACGGCGTCTCGAAGTCCTACGCCATGACCGGCTGGCGCATCGGCTACGCCGCCGGTCCGCAGCACCTGATGACCGCCATGGACCTCGTCCAGGGCCAGCAGACCTCCGGCACCTCGGCGATCTCGCAATGGGCCGCGGTCGAGGCGCTCGACGGCACGCAGGAGCATATCCCGGTCTTCAAGAAGGCCTTCGAGCGCCGTCGCGACCTCGTCGTCTCCATGCTGAACCAGACCCGCGGCCTGAAATGCCCGGTGCCGGAAGGCGCGTTCTACGTCTATCCCGACTGCTCGGCCCTGATCGGCAAGACCCTGCCGAACGGCAAGAAGATCGAGACGGACGAGGATCTCGTCATGGGCCTGCTGGAGACGGAAGCGGTCGCGGCCGTGCACGGCTCGTCCTTCGGCCTCGGCCCCAATTTCCGCATCTCCTACGCCACCTCGGACGAGAAGCTGGAAGAGGCCTGCCGCCGCATCCAGCGCTTCTGCGCCGAGCTGCGCTGAGCATCATGACCAAAGGCGCCGCAACGCGCCGGATCGTTCTGGCCGGGGGCTTCATGCTCCCGGCCTCTTTCGTTTTCGGGCAATCGGCGGCGACGCTCTCGCCCCGAGAAGCCTATGAGGCGGCGCAGGCGAAGCGCATCCTGCTCGTCGATATCCGCGGCGCGCAGGAATGGGCCGATACCGGCTTGCCGCAGGGCGCCCTGCCGCTGGATGTCGATGCGCCGGCCTTCGAGGTCAGGATCGCGGGCTTGCGCCTCGACCATCCCGGCAAGCGCATCGTCCTGATCGATCGGACAGGCGCGCAGGCGGTCGCCGTGGCTCAGAAGCTGGCCGGGCGCGGCTGGCGCGATCTCGCTGGTGTAAGGGGCGGCATGCTCGGGCCGGGCGGCTGGCTGGCCGAGAAGCTGCCGGTGACGGAGTATCGTTAGCCTTCCTTCTCCCCTCGGGGGAGAAGGTGGCAGCGCGGAGCGCTGACGGATGAGGGAAGAATAGCGCTAACGGCCCTCATCCGTCTGCTTCGCAGACACCTTCTCCCCCGAGGGGAGAAGGGAAAGAAGGTCCGGCCGCCGCTCCCGCGTGATCTGCTCCGCCTGCTCGCGCCGCCATTTCGCGATGCGGGCATGGTCGCCGGAGAGCAGCGCGTCCGGCAGCCCCCTGCCCTCCCATTCGCGCGGACGCGTGTAATGCGGGTATTCGAGCAAGCCGTTCTCGAAGCTCTCGTCCTCGCCGGAAGCGACCTTGCCCATCACACCGGGGATGAGGCGTACGCAGGCATCGAGCAGCGTCAGCGCCGCCATCTCCCCACCCGAGAGGATGTAGTCGCCGATCGAGACCTCGATCAGGTTGCGCCCCTCGATCACCCGCTCGTCCACACCCTCGAAGCGCCCGCAGACGATAACGAGGCCGGAACCCTCCGCCCAATCGCGGACCTGTTCCTGCTTGAGCGGCCGGCCGCGCGGCGACATCAGCAGGCGCGGGCGCGCGTCATCCGCCGGCACGGCGGCATCGATCGCCGCGGCGAGCACGTCGCAGCGCAGCACCATGCCGGCGCCGCCGCCAGCCGGATTGTCGTCGACATTGCGGTGGCGGCCGATGCCGTGCTCGCGAATCTGGTGGGTATCGAGCGACCACAATCCCTTGCGCAGCCCCTCGCCCGCCAGAGAGATGCCGAGCGGCCCCGGAAACATCTCCGGATAGAGCGTCAGGATCGAGGCGCGGAAGGACATGCTTTCAAGCAAAGCTCAACGCGGGCAACCCGTCCAGCGCCGTGAAATCAGGGGCCGAGGCGATCAGGTTGTCGTAAGCCGCGAAGCCCTCCGGGCCGAGCAGGGTGAGCAGCGCCACCGCCCGCATGCCGGCGCGGCGCGCCGCCTCCACACCGAGCGGCGCATCCTCGAAGACGATACAATCGGCCGGATCGACCTTCATGCGCTCGGCGGCGGCCAGGAACATGTCGGGATGCGGCTTGCCGCGAAAACCCTGGCTCGGCGAGACGATGGTCGCGAAGCGCCGGCGCAGGTCCAGCGCATCGAGCACCACTTCGATATTGTCAGGCGGCGCAGCGGTGCCGACTGCCATCGGCACGCCTGCCGCATCGGCACGCGCCATCAGGTCGAGCAACCCGGCCGTCGCCGCGACATGCGGGCGATAGGCCTCGCGATAGAGCGCTTCCTTGGCATCGCCCATCGCGGCGATCTCGTCGCCGGTGGCATTCGGAAAATAGGGCCCGACGATCTCGCCCAGCGCCATGCCGGCGGTGCGGGCCGAAAAGGTCTCGCGATCGAAGGGCAGATTGTTAGCGACGTGCCAGCTCTCCCAGGCATCGTCATGGAAGCGCATGTTGTCGACGATGGTGCCGT
>NZ_CAMFJF010000029.1 GCF_945956895.1 uncultured Allobosea sp.
GCGGGTCACTTCTCAGTGGAAACCCAGGGTCACTTCTCGGCGGAAATCAACAGCGCCATCGCAGGAGCAGCCGTATGTACCTCGCCCGAGAGGCTGTTCACCGCGGCCGGAATCGCGGCCGCCGGCAGGTTGTAGATCCCGAACAGCGAGGATGGGTCGCCGCCATTTTCCACGGCCGTGTCGATCGAGCGTGCGATGGCATAGGCATTGCGCGGATGGGTCACGCCGAGCGTCGGCGAGCCGGGGGGCCCAGGAATTCCAGGCGTCAGAGGCCTCGGCGCCAATGTCAGCAATACGTCGTTCGCGGTATAGCTCACCGTCGTGGTCACGCCGTCGCCGAAGGTTCCGGTCGTATCCACCGGGCTGAACGTGCCCGTTCGTCCACCTGCCGCCGAGAGCAGCGTATAGGCACTGTTGAACACATAGGCACCGCCGAGCGGCGCCAGCCGCAACGTGCCCGCCAAGGCGGCCGTGCCGGTCACGTTGACACGGTCCGCATTCGCACCCTGGATTTCGGCGAGATAGATCGAGCCGGGGTTGAAGGTCAGGTTGCCGTTGACCGTCAGCGTGCCCGGCGAATTGCCGGGCGAGAGCGTGCCGCCGTTGAGCACTGTCGTCGGAACCACGCCGGTGCCGCCGAGCGCAGCGCCGGCCGCAACCGTCACGCCGGAGGAGGACGCGATCGAGCCGTTCACGATCAGCGAGCCGGCATTCACCGTCGTCGCGCCGGTATAGCCGTTCGTTCCGGCCAGGGTGAACGCGCCCGTGCCGATCTTGGTGAGGGAGCCCTCGCCATTGGGGCCGAGATTGCCGCTGAAGACGGTGCTTGTGTGGTTTCCACCCGTCGTCAGCATCATGCCCGGGTCGAGCCAAACGCCCGTGCCCGCCGTGCCGGCGAGCGAGCCGATCGATTGGCCGGCTGTCAAAGACAACAGCGAGCCGGCGCCGGTCAGGCTGACGGCCACCGTGGGAGACAGGGCGCTGGGCCCGCCGACGCTGAGATGCGCGCCGTTGGAGATGTTGACCGCGGCTGAGTTGAGGAGGCTGCCGCCGGTCCCGATCCTCATGAACCCGGAAGCGACATTCGTCGCACCCGAATAGGTGTTGGTGCCATTGAGCTCGAAAATGCCGGACCCTGTCTTGGTCAGGCCGCCCGCACCGGAAATGCTGCCCCAATAAGCAGTATTGCCGGCGTTATCGACGGTCAGCGTCGCACTGCCGAGAGCGACGTCCGTACCGGGATTCCCCGCCAATCCCTTCACGGTCTGATCGTAGCCGTTGAGGTCCCAGCTACCTGCAATGAGCTGGAGGCCGGCCGAAGCGGTCAAGGCGTTGGCCACGCCCATGCGCAAGGTGCCGGCGTTGATGGTGGTCATGCCGGTGTAGCTCTGCGCCCTCGTCAAAGTGAGGCCGCCGCCAGCCGCTCCGGTCAAGGTGAAGCTGCCATCCCCCGAGATCGTCCCGGAATAGATGCCACCCGTCCCCTGGACGAAGACGACGCCGCGCGTGCCCACCCCCGTATCGAAGGCGAGATCGCCGGCCATGCTGGAGGAATTGCCACTTAGAATCCCCTCTCGGATGGCCCAGTTCTGGTTGCCCGCGCCCGACAGCGTCCACGTCGACGAACCCGTCTTCTCGCAAGCCGTGAAGCCGGTATGCGAGTTCACAAGGTTGCCGATATTGACGCTGCCATCCGCGGCGCCGCCCAGCGCCAGCACATTGTTGGCGCCACCGCCCTGGACCACGACATCGCCGTCGGTCCTCGCGCCCGCCCGGATCTCGAAGCGGTTGTTGCTGCCGAAGAGCTCGACCGCATTGGCGCGCGTCACGCCGTCGCCGGACAGCCCACCCGCGATCAACCCTGAGTTGACGATCGAGATGCCGCCGCTCGCCGCGCCGACGATGCCGGCACCGCCAACGCCGTGGCTGCTGGAAACGGCGATGCCGCCATTGCCGCCGGAAATCGCTCCGGCATTGTCCAGGCTGGCGGTCTGGCCGTCCCGGAAGACGATGCCGGCCCCGCCAACGCCCGCGACATAGACAGGGTTGTTATCGGACTGGTTACCGCCCGCTCCGCCTGTGATGGTGCCGCTCGCCGTGTTGGCGATCGAGCCGCCCCAGGCTTCCAAGCCGGCGCCGCCTCGGCCGTAGCCAGTCCCGCCTGCGTTCGAGTCGCCTCCCTTGCCGCCTGCGATCGCGGCCCGATTGTCGATGATGCCGAGATTGCTCAGCACACCGGCACCGCCGGAGCCGGCCCAGGCCCACCCCCCGCCCGCGCCGCCGGTGATCGAGCCGGCTTGGTGGGACAAGCTGCCGCCATTGTACAGGAACAGTCCGGCGCCGCCGTGCCCGCCCTCATATTCGTTACTGCCCTGGCCGCCGGCAATGACGCTGGTGCCGCCCGCTCCGGCCGCGACGGTGATCGTGCCGCCGTTCAGCAGCACCAGCCCGGCGCCGCCGCCGCCAGCGCCCGCACCGCCTCCGCCCGCGCCGCCCGAGACAGCGAACCCGTTCGTATTCATGGTGACGCCGGCACCCGTCAGGATGAGGCCGCCACCGCCACCGCCACCGCCGCCACTGCCCGCTGGGGAGCCGCCAAAGGACCCGGTCGCTCCTGTGCCACCAGCATAAGCCGAGCCGAGGGAGAGCGGAGAGGTTGTCGTGAGGAGGTTGCCGCCGCCGCCGGCTCCGCCCGCTCCGCCATTGCTGGGGAATCCGGGATCATAACCGCCATGGCCGCCGCCGCCACCGCCACCGGCAGCCAGGTCATTGGGAGCGCCCGGCGCCCCGCCTGCTCCGCCGGACCCACCGACGTCATTGGCGCCGGCACTCCCAGCCGTGGCCGATCCACCGGGCGTCTGTGCTGCCGAACCACCATCGCCCCCCGAAATGCCGGCGCTGCGGTCGCCGCTCCCGCCTCCGCCGCCCGCGATGCCGCCGAGCCCGAAGGCGTTGCCAGAGCCGTTGCCGCCGCCCTGGGTGATCTGCTGCGCAGTCACGGCTTGCGGCCATAGCGACAATCCCGCTCCAAGCGACAAGGCGAGCACCAGGCAGACCCGGGAGGTCGTCGTGCACAGGTTCCTGCGCCGCCGCGCCAGGGAATTGGAGAAAGTGCGGATGTCTCCAGCGGCACTGCCGGGAGAGACGGCGTTCGATCCTGGCAGGGAGGTCATCGGCGTCGTGGCGTTGCAGGGTGCGAGGGAGCACATCGGCAAACCGCGGCTGCGAAGCGTCATCGAACCCCTCTTGCCGGCTACGGGTTCAAGGACCCGCCCGCCCCTCATCTCGCGACATTGTCCGCGACGCCGCGCTCGGCGCCACGTCGGCAGTTCCGGTTCTCCACCTGACGGAGACCGAAACAAGTCGCTTCAGATTTAGAATCCCGCTACCGGCATGGCCACCGTTGAATTCAGTTGAATTCTAACAGATTCTTACAAAATATCTGCCGTTGCGGCATGTAACCTTGTATAACTCTGAGTAACAATCGAATTTCAAACGAAGCCGTCGCCGGATAAATTTGGGTAGGCTGTGGCTGACCGCAAGGTGATTTGATACAAATCTCGAGAATCATCGTCGAAATCGAATTTCAGCGCCGGATATGCCGGGAGATCCGGTGGCGGGTTGAAATAAATCTGAGAGACGAAATGCAGGACCTCGGAGCCCCTGGTATCGCAGAGGCTATGCCGAAAGCAGAAGCCTCCACCCGGAAGCCGGCCGCAGTAGCGGGCCGTTACATGCACGGCTCCGCGCGCCCTGATCGACGCCGGTTGCGGCAGCCCGGCTCCGGCGACCACCACGCTCCGAATCCCGCCCCGGTGAACCCCGCACACCTCGCCGCGCCATTTCACAGCGACGGACCGTGCCGCCATCCGCAACCAGGATTCGGCGATGTCGCCTCCCGCGTCGACATCACGCGACTGCAGCCGCGCCGAGACGAAGACCTCGTCAGTGGGGACCGACCAGCCGGAGGTCCATGCTTGAAGAAACCTGGACTTGAAGGCCGCGATCAGCGCGCGAGCGGGCATCCGCAATCTCCCCCCAGCGAGATTGATTTTGGCAGGCTTTCTTTTCGCGCTGCGATCGGGCCGCTGCCACGTCGCGGTCGACCAACCCGGCGGCAGTCAAGAATGCCAACTGTGCTTCTTGTTGAATAAGCCGAATTAGATGAGAATTTCTACTGATGAATGCATTCATATTCTGACAGAATCTTACTTTTCGCCGCCTTTATCGGATTTCTGCAAGTGTTCTAAAGGGTATAATTTTATCTATTATCGAGTATTGGCTTGGAGGGTTCATGAGAAAGCGGCGAGATGCTTGATCTCAAAACGGTTCTGATCGTGGCCTTGGCGACTGCAAGCCTGCAGGCGGCCGCCTGGGTCTTCGTATGGCGGGCATGGCGCCATCTCTACGAGCTCAAGTTTCTCGCCGCAGGCTTCGGGGCCATCGCCCTCGGCCTGCTTCTGATGATCCTCCGCGGCCCGGAGCCGGGTGCCCTGGCCATCGTGCTGCACAACACCGTCATCAAGCTTGGGCTCGTCCTGCTTGCGGAGGGATCGGCCCGCTTCCTGGGGCAACCGCGCTACACCTGGATCGGCGTCTCGCTCCTCGTCTGCCAGATCGCGGTCTGGAGCGCGGCTGTGGCGATCGACACCGACAACATCGCGATCCGCATTCACAGCTCGACGGTCTTCACGGTCATCATGATGTCTGTGATGTGCCGGGGTCTCTTGCGGGACAGGACGCAGCCTTCGCTCCTGCGCTGGATCACCATCGGCCTTCTTGTCGAGTATATGGCGGCCAGCATCCTGCAGAGCGTTACCGAATATCGCCTGCCTGCCGATTTCGACAGCGGCCCGGTCCTGGCCGACCGAAACGCCTGGTATCTGTTGCAGGGCACGCTTTTTCTGATCGCGTTCTTCACCTGCCTGCTGTTCATGGTCAGCGCGCGACTCTCCGCCGACCTGCGCAGGAACCATGATGCCCTGCTGCGGGAGGTCGAGGAGCGACGCAAGCTCGAAAGCCGGCTGAATGCCAGCCTCGAGGCCGAGCGCGCCGCGCGGGACGAGCAGGCCGATTTCATGCGCGTCGTCAGCCATGAGTTCCGCACGCCGCTTGCCATCATCCGCAACGCCGTCGAGATGATCGGCCTCGTCGGCGACAGGTCCCCCGAGGCGACCCGAGAGCGCCTGTCCGGCATTGGAGAGGCGCTCAACCGCCTCTTCGCCCTGATCGACCGGTTCATGGCGGATGACCGGGAGAATGGCTTTCAGCCGGAGCCGCTGCAACTCGGTGCCCTGATCGGGGACGTCCGGCTGCATTTCGACATGACGGCGCGCGGTGATCGTCTGCGCTTCGTCGTGGCGGACGAAGCCGCCTCTCTTCATGCCGACCCGGAAATGCTCGGAACGGTGATGATCAACCTGATCGACAATGCCTTGAAATACGCGCCGGAAGACCCTGCGATCCGCATCGAAGCCCGGGAAGAAGAGGGGGCCGTGGTGATCCGCGTTCATGACCGGGGCATCGGCATTCCCGGCGACGAGGCGAGCAGGATCGGCCGCCGCTTCTTTCGGGCTTCGAATGCCAAGGCGAGCGCGGGAACCGGCCTCGGACTCTATGCTGCGCACAGGTTTCTGGCCTATCACGGCGGAACGTTGCGGCTTGCCCCCAATGGCGGGCAGGGCACGATGGCCGTCGTGCGCCTGCCTTCGTCGCGTGAGGTCTCTGGCGCCGATCTGCCCGGGGAGACGACAGCGTGATGCATATTCTGATCGTCGAGGACGAAACCAGGCTGCGCAAGGATCTGGTCGATTTCCTGGGGCTGTGCGGGTTCGCGGCCAGCGGTGTCGGCACGGCGTATGAGCTGCAGCAGACCCTGGAGGAAGGCCCCGCGCCGGACGTCATCATCCTCGATGTCGGGCTGCCGGACGGCAACGGTTTCGAGCTTGCGAGCCAGATCCGCAGAACCCATCGCTGCGGCATCATCATGCTGACGGCGCTCGGCGACAGCGACGACCGCATTCGTGGCTTCGAGAGCGGCGCCGATATCTATCTCGTCAAGCACAGCACGCTGCGCGAGATCGAGGCCGCGACCCGCAGCCTGCTGCGGCGAAACGGATCCCTGCCGACGCCTGCGAACAGCCAAGGCGATCGATGGGTGCTCGACGGCACGAACTGGTTCCTGACCGCCCCCAATCACCGCTCGCTAAAACTGACCGCGACCGAGTACGCTTTCATGAGCGCGCTGTGCAGCCGCGGTGGCACCTGCCAGCGCGAAGACCTGATGGAGACGCTCGCCCGCCCCAGGTCGAGTTTCGGCAACCGTCACCTCGACGCCATCGTCAGCCGGCTGCGGCGCAAGATCGAGGACAGCACCAGCCTGCCGGCACCGATCAAGGTCGTTTACGGCGTCGGCTACACCTTCACGGCGACAACCATTGTGGAATGAGCATCCATGGAACGGTTGCGGGTGTCCGTATCGGCCGTGCGGGTTGACCGCGCTCCTTCGCCCCTCCAGGCCATCTCAGGACTTGAGAAGCATCCAAGCGCCGGGCCTGCCGGCGCTTTTTGTTTTTCCAGGCCTTCTCACGCCATCGCCGGGAGCTCTCGGCTTCAAACGCAAGAGGGCGCCCCGTGGCGCCCTCCTGATGTGTTCGCGGCTGTTTGCGTCCTGTCGGCTCATTCCAGCTCAGCGCCGCGCTTCTCGGGGATGAGGAGCCACATGGCGATCAGGTCGAGGATGTAGAGGGTGGCGAGCAGGGCGATCGCGGTCTGGAAGCCGTAGGCGGCTGCGATCGCACCGACCACGACCGGGCCGAAGCCGCCGACGCCGCGGCCGATATTGAACAGCACGTTCTGGGCGGTGGCGCGCGCCGCGGTCGGGAAGAGCTCGCTGATCAGCGCGCCATAGCCGCCGAGCATGCCGTTGACGAAGAAACCCATCACCGCGCCGCCGACGAGAAGCTGGAACGGGTCGGTCAGGCGCGAATAGACCATCACCATCACCGCGGCGCCGATCATGTAGCCGAAGAAGGCCGGGCGACGCCCGATCCGGTCGGCGATATGGCCGAAGGCGAAGATGCCGAGCGCCATGCCGCCGATGGTCACCGCCGTCCAGATCGCCGACTGGGTCAGCGCAAAGCCGAACCGCGTGGCGAGATAGTTCGGCAGCCAGATCATCACCCCGTAATAGCCGAAGTTCTGGACCGAGCAGAGGATGACCATGCCGAGGCTGAGCTTGGCAGTCTCACGGTCCTTGACCAGCAGGCGCAGTGCCGATTGCTTCGGTCGATCCTTCGAGCGGGCGACGAAGACCTCGGGTTCGTGCAGGGATTGGCGGATGAAATAGGCGGCGACCGCCGGCAGAATGCCGATGGCGAACATGCCGCGCCAGCCGATCGAGGGCAGCAGCAGCGGGGTGGCGAGCGCGGCGGCGAGCACGCCGACCTGCCAGCCGAGCCCGACATAGGAGGAGGCACGCGCCCGCTTCGAGGCCGGCCAGGCCTCGGCAACCAGCGCCATGCCGATGCCGAACTCGCCGCCGAGACCGAGGCCGGCGATGGTGCGGTAGAGCAGCAGGTCCCAGTAACCCTGTGCGAGCGCGCACATGCCGGTGAAGACGGCGAAGAGGACGATCGTCCAGGTCAGGACGCGGACACGGCCGATGCGGTCGGAGAGCATGCCGAAGCCGATGCCGCCGAGCACGGCACCGACCAGCGTCGCGGTGACCAGCGAAGCGGCCTGTGCCTGGCTGAGCTGGAGATCGGCCGAGATCGCGCGCAGCATGAAGCCGAGGATCAGCAGGTCGAACCCGTCCATGGCATAGCCGATGGCAGCACCCCACAAGGCCTTGCGCGCCTTGTCGTCCACCTCGGTCGGCGCAGCGGCGGCCGCTGCCTGAAGATTGCTCATGGTGAAAGCCCCTTGCTGCTGCTCCGGCCAAGCCCCGCGGAGCGACGGTGCCGGCATGGCATCGTCGAAATTCGGATCATTTCGCATCTCATGTGGTTTGAGCCGGCGCAACGATCGCCGGTGAGTCAGCCTGTGGATGTCGTGGGAAACGCGACAGCGGTCGTTTTTCGGCAACGCCGGGGGATCCTGCGGCCTGATCGGCGATAGAGGGCCATGGATGGTGGAATAGGTGCGCCAGCCGTGGTGAAAATCGCTCGGTGGAGGGATTGACCTGTCGGGCGAGGGCGATCAGAAGGGGCCGTTTGCCAATTCGACCAGCCCCTGCGCCCTTGCCGTTCCCGGCGAGCGGCGTCGCTCAGCCCGGAGACACCGCCATGTCCAACCTGTTCACCCCCACCGACAGGACGGTGATCGCGCGTGAAGCGGCCAAGATGCTGCTCGAGATCAAGGCGGTGCATTTCTACAGCGACAAGCCCTTCTTTTTCACCTCGGGCTGGGCAAGCCCGGTCTATATCGACTGCCGCAAGATCATCTCCTATCCGCGCCTGCGCTCGACGCTGATCGATTTCGCGGCGACGACGATCGTGCGCGATATCGGCTACGAGTCGCTCGACATCATCGCCGGCGGCGAGACGGCGGGCATCCCCTTCGCCGCCTGGATCTCCGACCGCCTCTCGCTGCCGATGCAGTATGTTCGCAAGAAGCCGAAGGGTTTTGGCCGCAATGCCCAGATCGAGGGCTCGGTGGTCGAGGGCGCGCGCACGCTGCTGGTCGAGGACCTCGCGACGGACGGGCGCAGCAAGGTCAATTTCGCCGAGGCGCTGCGCAATGCCGGTGCCGACGTGCAGCACTGCTTCGTGCTGTTCTACTACGACATCTTCCCGAAGAGCCGTGAGCTGATGACCGAGATCGGCATCAACCTGCACTATCTCACGACCTGGTGGGACGTGCTCGCCGTCGCCAAGGACAGCGGCCATTTCGAGCCGAAGATCCTGGCCGAGGTCGAGAGCTTCCTGAACGACCCGGCGACCTGGTCGGCCAAGCATGGCGGCATCTCGGCCTTCGGCGAGGAAAAGAAGCCGGCCTGAGGCTTAAGCTTCGCGCCTGGGTGTCATTCCGTGCGCGCTGCGGCACGCAAGTGCTGCTGCGCAGACACGGGACCGTTTTCCGGTAAAGGCGCTCTCTGATGCAAGGGGGCGCCCTTTCGCTTGAAAGAGCCTTCTCGTCCTGCGGTCCCGTGTCTGCGCAGCGGCACTTGCGTGCCGCAGCGCGCACGGGATGACGCCCTTCAAGTAGCGCCCTTCAAATCGTGCCCTTCGCCGCTGCGCTGCTGCGCGCTTCCAGCGCCTTGCCGACGCGGCGCATCGCTTCGCCCGCGGCATTGCACTCCTCGTCGCTGAGCACCTGCATCATCGCCTCGATCTCGGCGACATGGACCGCCATCGCCTTGCGGGTCAGCGCCTCGCCTGCCGGCGTGAGCCAGAGCCGGCGCAGGCGCTTGTCGGCCTCGTCATTGCGGCGCTCGATCAGGCCGCGCTTCTCCAGCACCGGCAGGAGCATGCTCATGGCGCTGCGCCCGACCAGCAGCTTCTCGGCCAGCGCCTGCTGCGAGAGACCGGGCGTGTGGAAGATATTGGCGAGCACGTCGTAATGCGCGAGCTGGATATCGAGCGGCGTCAGGGCCTCGGTGAAGACCTTCTCCCACAGGCTATGGGCGCGGGCGACGGCGATCCAGTTGCGGAAGCGCGGCAGCTCCCAGGGCAGGACCTGGGCCGGGCTTTGGACAGAAGGCTCTTGCATTTTGTTCATGGCTGAACATAATAGTTCAGCATTGAACAAGATCGGATCTTCGCCATGAGCGCTTCCGCCCTCCGTTACATGCGCCCGCTGGTCCGGGCGGCGAGCTTCGTCGCCCCGGGCGCGACGGGGCGGCTGGCCTTCCGCCTCTTCTGTACCCCGCCGAGGCCGGCAAAGCGAAACGGAAACGGCAAGGCGAGCGAGCAGGCGCTGCCCGCGCGATTGCAGCAGGCAAGCCTGCGCGCGATTCCGTTCCCTTGCGGGAGCGCGCAGGCCTATGTCTTCGAATCGGAAACGGGCATTGCGACCCGCACGGTGCTGCTCGTCCATGGCTGGACCGGCGATGCGGCCTCCATGGCGGGTTTCGTCGAGCCACTGCTAGCCGTGGGCTATCGGGTCGTCGCCTTCGACCTGCCCGGCCATGGCGCCTCGACCGGGCGCGAACTCAACATTCCGCTCGGCGTCGCGAGCCTCGCCGCCGTGGCGCGGGTGTTCGGGCCGTTCCGCGCGATCGTCACGCATTCCTTCGGTGGCGCGATCACACTCGCGGCGCTGGCAGGCTCGGTCAGGGGGCAGCCGGCGGTCAGCGCGGACCGGCTCGTCCTGATCGCCGCGCCGTCCTCGATCACCGGGATCACCCGGCAATTCGGCCAGGCCATCGGTCTCGGCAGGCGCGGACAGGCTGCGCTGGAACGGCGCATCCATGTCGTCGCCGGCAATCCGGTGGAGGCTTTCGAGGCGCCTCTCCAGCTCAAGACGATCGGGCTGCCGACGCTGGTGATCCATGACCGGCAGGATCGCGAGCTCGGTTTCCAGCATGCGCAGGCACTGGCTGAAGTCGGTCCGTTCGTCCGGTTGGAGGCGACGGAAGGCCTCGGCCATCGCCGTATCCTGAAGGCGCGGCCGGTGGCCGAGAGCGTGGTGCGCTTTCTCGCAGGCGAGGGCTAAAAAGCGCCGAGTTTTCTCGGAACCACGACCGTCATCCCGGGCTTGCCCCGGGATCCATCGAAGGACTCCGGAGCTCTACGATGGATCCCGGCTCGGCGCTGCTGCGCAGCTTGTCCGGGATGACGACGCGGTTCCGTCAGAAATCACGAAGAACCAGCTCAGAGCCAGCCCATCAATTCGCGCTGGACGACCTCGGCGATGACGTCGATGCCTTCGCAGGAATCGTTCAGGCAGGGCAGATAGGCGAATTTCTCGCCGCCATGATGCAGGAAGATCTCGCGGTTCTCGCCGTCGAGCTCTTCCAGCGTCTCCAGGCAATCGGCCGAGAAGCCGGGCGCGACGATTGCCATCGACTTCTTGCCGGCCTGCGCCAGCGCCTTCACCGTCTCGTCGGTATAGGGCTGGAGCCACTCGTCCGGGCCGAAGCGCGACTGGAAGGTCAGCGGGAACTGTTCCTCGGAAAGGCCGAGCTCGGCGCGCAGCAGGCGCCAGGTCTTCACGCACTGGCAGTAATAGGGGTCGCCCTTCAGCAGATATTCCTTCGGCATGCCGTGGAAGGAGCAAAGGATGACCTCGGGCTCGAAGTCGAGCTTCGCCAGCGAGGCGCGCATCGAGCGGGCGAGCGCGCCGATATAGACGGGGTCGTCGTGATAGGGCGGGGCGACGCGCACCGAAGGCTGCCAGCGCATTTCCATCAGCGCGCGAAAGGCCTGGTCGCAGGCGGTGGCGGAGGTCGGCGCGGCATATTGCGGATAGAGCGGTACCAGCAGGATGCGGTCGCAGCCCTGGTCGAGCAGCGCCTTCAAGCGGCTCTTCACATCGGGGAAGCCGTAGCGCATCGCCCAGTCGAAGACGACGCGCTCGCCGGCGAGCGGCTTCAGACGCTCGGCGAGCTGCTCGGTCTGCGAGCGGGTGATGGTCTTGAGCGGACCCTCGTCGCGTTCCTTGTTCCAGATCGAGGCGTAGTCCTTGCCCTTCCGGCCCGGCCGCGTCGACAGGATGATCAGGTTGAGGATCGGCCACCATTTCCAGCGGGGCTCCTCGATGACGCGGCGGTCGGAGAGGAATTCCTTGAGATAGGCGCGCATCGGCCAGTAGCCGGTGCCCTCGGGCGTGCCGAGATTCATCAGCAGCACGCCGATGCGTCCGTATTGCACTTTGGGATGATCCGACGGCAGCGAAGCGGTCTCGCGGCTGGACGCCGTGGCAATGTCAGCGGTCATGAGCGCAGGCTCTCCTTAGATCGCCGCGCGTCCTACCGGGCGCGAGGTGGCGATCTATCTCTTTCGGGAGCATCGGATTTCTCCGAAAACCGGAATCCACTTTTCGGTCCGATGCTCTGCCCTCGTGATTTAGACGAGTTCGCGCTTTCGTCCAGCCTTGAAGCCCTCCGAAAGGCGAGGTGCGACATTGCCGCCGTCGGCTTCCTCGGACATCTCGGCCTCTGGCCAGCCCGGCCCCGGTCTTGCTAGTCTGGCGTCGTTCTCAAGACATAAGGGGCGCCCGCCATGACGAAGCTCACCCGCCGCAAGGCTCTCGGCGTTCTGGCGGCTCCGGCGACGCTCGCCGCGACCGCGCCCGTGGCGATGGCCCAGCAGCCGGCGCCGAGCTTCACGCTCCTGCTCGTCAACGACATCTACAAGATGAGCGACGACAAGGGGCGCGGCGGCTTCGCCCGCGCCGCAGGGATTGCCAAGGCCGAGCGGGCGAGGGGCGTGCCGGTGCTGTTCTGCCATGCGGGCGATTGCTACTCGCCCTCGCTGATGTCGGGCTTCGACCAGGGCGCGCATATCGTCGCCATGCAGAACAAGATGGGCCTCGACGTCTTCGTGCCCGGGAACCACGAATTCGATTTCGGCAAGGACAACTATCTCAAGCTGACGGCGGCGCAGACCTATCCGACATTCGCCGCCAATCTGCGCGACGCCGGCGGGAACGTGTTGCCCGGTCACAAGGATTCGCAGATCTTTGAACTCGGCGGCATCAAGGTCGGGGTCATTGGCACGACCTTCGATCCGACGCCCCAGCTCTCGAATCCCGGCGACCTGAAATTCTCCTCGACGATGGAGGCGCTGCGCCGCGAGGCCAAGACCCTGAAGGGGCAGGGCGCCGATATCCTCGTCGCCGTCGTCCATGCCGACCGGGCCATGGATTACGAGATCGTGCGCTCTCGCGTCGTCGACATCGTGCTCACCGGCCACGACCATGACCTCGCCATCGCCTATGACGGCAAGGTCGTGATGGTCGAGTCGAACGAGGAGGGTAATTACGTCACCGCGATCGACATCGCCGTGAGCGTCCGGGGCGAGGGCGCCGCGCGGCAGGTCTCGTGGACGCCGACCTTCCGCGTCAACGATTCCCGCTCGGCGACACCGGACCCGGATGTCGCGGCCATCGTGAAAGGTTACGAATCGGAGCTGTCGAAGGAGCTCGACGTCGATATCGCGACGCTCGCGGCACCGCTCGATTCCCGTACCGGTGTCATCCGTACGCAGGAGACCGCGATCGGCAACCTGATCGCCGATGCGATCCGCTCCGCGACCGGCGCCCAGCTTGCCATCACCAATGCCGGCGGCATTCGTGCCAACAAGCAATATGCGGCCGGGCAGAAACTCACGCGCCGCGACGTGCTGAGCGAGCTGCCCTTCGGCAATGCCACGGTGATGGTCGAGATCACCGGCAAGGACGTGAAGGACGCGATCGAGAACGGGTTGCGCGATGCGCCGCAGGGCGCCGGGCGCTTCCCCGTCGTCTCCGGGCTCAAGTTCGAGGCCGATCTCAAGCAGCCGCAGGGTTCGCGCGTCACCGCGGTCACGGTTGACGGCAAGCCGATCGATCCCGCGGCCAAGTACACCGTGGCTTCCAACAACTTCATGCTGGAAGGCGGCGACGGCTACACGGCGCTCGGTCGCGGCCGGACGTTGCTCGGCCTCACCGACGGCAAGCTGATGGCGAACGAGGTGATGGTCTATGTCCGCAAGCTCGGCACGGTCGACGCCAAGGTCGAGGGGCGGGCGGTCCTGAAGTGAGCTGCAAGACAGCGCTCGCGGCCTTCCTGGCGAGCGAGGGGGCACGGGGCTGGCGCGAATTGCCGGTCTTCTCTGCTGCTGGAGCAGCCGCGCGGGCCTGCGCAGCCGTCGATGCCGAGCGGTTGGCGGGGCACGTCGTGGCGCCGGCTCCGGAGCGGGTCTTCGCCGCGCTGGCTCTGACGCCGCTCGACACGGTCCGGGCCGTCATCTTGGGACAGGACCCCTATCCGACGCCGGGCCATGCCAACGGGCTCGCCTTTTCCTATGTCGGCCCGCCGCCGCTGCCGCGTTCGCTCGTCAATATCTACAAGGAGCGGGCGGAGGATCTGGCCGAACCTGCGTCCTTGGACGGAGACCTGACGCGCTGGGCGAAACAGGGCGTGCTGCTGCTCAACACCGCGCTGACGGTGCGGGAGGGCGCGAGCAAGGCCGGCTCGCATCTCTCGCTCGGCTGGGGCGCGGTGACCGATGCGGTGATTGCGGCGGTCTCGCGCCAGCAGCCGCATGTCGCGTTCCTGCTCTGGGGCAACCCGGCGCAAGCCAAGCGAGGCTTGATCGACGAGAGCCGGCATCTGGTGATCGCCAGCGCGCATCCCTCGCCCCTCTCGGCGCGGCGCGGCTTCTTCGGCTCGAAGCCGTTCAGCCGGGCGAACGCCTGGCTGGAGGGGCAGGGGGAGAAGCCGATCGCTTGGTGAAGGACGCTGTCGTCATGGTCGGGCTTGTCCCGACCATCCACGTCTTCACCGATGCAATGCTGTGTTCAAGACGTGGATGCTCGCCACAAGGGCGAGCATGACGGCTCAGCTCGCTGCAGGACGGGACTTTACCCCACCGGCCGCTCATCGGCGATGACCTTGCCGTCGTTCGGCAACGCGCCGAGCGGCAGAATCTCCACCGCCCCTTTGAGCTTCGTCACCTGCTGCAAGGTCGAGGAGATCGCGTCGACGAAGCCTGCAGGCTCGGCATAGATCTCGGCCTTCAACGTCATCGTGTCGGTCTCGTTGGCGCGGCCGACGACGAGACGCAGCTTGGCGATCTCGGCATGGCGCTTGGCGATCTCGGCGACCTGTTCGGGACGCACGAACATGCCCTTGATCTTCGCCGTCTGGTCGGCGCGGCCCATCCAGCCCTTGATCCGGGTGTTGCTACGCCCGCAGGCGCTGACACCCGGCAGTGCGGCGGTGAGGTCGCCGACCGCGAGCCTGATCTGGGGATGATGAGGGTCGAGATTGGTGATCACGACCTCGCCGACCTCGCCTTCGGGGACGGGGTCTCCCGTGCCGGGCCGGACGATCTCGACGATCAGGTTCTCGTTCAGAACCATGCCTTCGCGAGCAGAGGTCTCATAGGCGATGACGCCGACATCGGCGGTGGCATAGAGCTGGTAGGCGTCGATGCCGCGCTCCCTGACCCAGGCCTGGAGCGAGGGCGGGAAGGCGGCGCCGGAAACGACAGCGCGCTTGATCGAGGAGATGTCGACGCCGCGCGTCTCGGCCGCCTCGATCAGGATCTTCAGGAAGTCGGGTGTGCCGACATAGGCACTCGGCCGATAGGCGGAGATCACCTCCATCTGTTGCTCGGTATTGCCGGGGCCAGCCGGGATCACGGCGCAATGGAGCGCACGGGCGGCGGAATCCAGGATGAAGCCGCCCGGCGTCAGGTGATAGCTCAGCGTGTTCAGCACGATGTCGCCGGCCCGGAAGCCGGCGGCGTAGAGGCCGCGTGCGGCGCCCCAGGCGTCGCTTGCGGTGCCTTCCGGCTCGAAGATCGGGCCTGGCGAGGTGAAGAGCCGACCGAAGGAGCCGGGCTGTTCCGCGACGAAGCCACCGAAGGGCAGGGCGGCCTTCTGCAGGGCAGGGAGTTCCGCCTTGCGGAGGATCGGCAGGCTGGCCAGCGCCTTGCGGTCGGTGATGGCGGCAGGGTCGATCCCGGCAAGCCTTTCGGCATAGGCCGGCGCCCGCATCGCCGCTGCCAGCACCGCCGGCAGGCGGGCGAAGAGATCGGCCTCGCGCACGGCAGGCGAACGGGTTTCGAGCGCGTCGTGGTGCTCTGTCATGGCAAGGTCTCGTCTGTCGGGTGCGGTGCCGGATCGCTAGGGGTCACGACAGCCAGCGCTTGCGGCGCTTGTAGCTCTTCACCTCGCGGAAGGACTTCTTGTTGCCCTCGGCGACGCCGAGATAGAATTCCTTCACGTCCTCGTTCTCGCGCAGCATCCTGGCCTCGCCGTCCATGACGACGCGGCCAGTCTCCATGATGTAGCCATAGGTGGCGTAGCGCAGCGCCATGTTGGTGTTCTGCTCGGCGACGAGGAAGGAGACGCCCTCGTCGGCATTGAGCTGGCGGACGATCTCGAAGATCTCCTCGACGATCTGCGGGGCGAGACCCATCGAGGGCTCGTCGAGCAGGATCATCTTGGGGTTCGACATCATGGCGCGGCCAATGGCGCACATCTGCTGCTCGCCACCGGAGGTGTAGCCGGCCTGCGAGCCCCGGCGCTGCTTCAGCCGCGGGAACAGGGTGTAGATTTTCTCGAGGTCGCGCTTGATCGCGGCATTGCCGTCGCGGCGAGTGAAGGCGCCGGTGAGCAGGTTCTCCTCGATCGAGAGATGGCCGAAGCAGTGCCGGCCTTCCATGACCTGGATGCAACCGCGCCGCACCAGCTCGTTGGGCGAGAGCTTGTCGACGCGCTCGCCGTCGAAGACGATCGAGCCCTTGGTGACCTCACCGCGCTCGGCTTTGAGCAGGTTGGAGATCGCCTTCAGCGTCGTGGTCTTGCCGGCGCCATTGGCACCGAGGATCGCAACGATGCCCTGGCGGGGCACGGTGAGCGAGACGCCCTTCAGCACCAGCACGACATGGTCGTAGATGACCTCGATATTGTTGAGCGACAGGATGGTGTCGCTCGCGGTCGCGGCGGTTGGCTTTTCGAGGGTGGCGGTCGACATCGGCCTCTCCCGGACAATCGGTATCGAAGGGATGCCGGCAGCGGGGATTCCGCCGCCGGCTGCCGTCAGATCAGGACGACTTCTCGCAGGACTCGGTGCGCTTGGGCCAATTGCCGGCCTTCTCGATATAGTCCTTGGCGTTGGACTCGATCAGCGGGCGGACCTCGTCCTTCAGAGGCTCGACCCAGTCGCCCTTCTTTGTCCACTTGGCGCCGTCCCACTCGGAGACGAACATCTTGCTGTGGCCGGAATGGTCGGTGCAGGAGATCGTGGTTGGCGTGACGAAGCCGCCCAGTCCGATTTCCTTGAGGCGCGCCTCGGTGAGGTTGAGCGATTCCAGGCCGCGGCGCATGTCCTCGGCGTTGATCACCTTCTTGCCGGTGAGCTTCTGTGCGTTGCGAATGCCCTCGACGACGAGCATCGCGTTGTAGACGCCGCGATTGTAGAGCGCTTCGCCGACCTTCTCCTTCGGCGTCGTGCTCTTGCCCTTGTCGACGACGTGCTTGAGGATGTCCTGCATCGCGGGCGCCTCGGTGCCGGAGAGCGTCCAGCTCAGCGACTTGTAGCCCTTGGCCTGCTCGCCGCCGGCGCGGGCATCGTCATCGCCGCCGGCCCACCAGACGCCGACCAGCTTGTTCATCGGGAAGTTGTTCTTGGCCGCTTCCTTGACCGCGGTGGGGTTCATCGCGCCCCAGCCCTGGTTGTAGAGGAAGTCCGGCCGGTCGCGGCGGATCGAGAGCCAGAGCGAGCCCTGGTTCTGCATGTCGGCGGCGGCCACCGGATAGAGCTTCAGCTCGAAACCGTACTTCTTGGCGAGGTTCTCGAGCACCGGGATCGGCTCCTTGCCGAAGGGTGCGTCGAGATGGATCAGGCCGAGCTTCTTGCCCTTGAGCTTGTCCATGCCGCCGAGTTCGGCCGCCATGTGCTTCACCATGACAGAGGCTCCGTCCCAGTAGGTGAAGGGTGGGATGAAGACCCAGGGGAAGTTCGTGCCGTCGGCCGAAGAGGACAGGCCATAGGCCATCGACAGGATCGGGATCTTGTCGACATGGGCGCGCGGGATCGCGGCCAGCGTCGCGCCGGTCGACCACGGCGAGTAGACGATGGTGTTCTTCGACTTGGCCTGCTCGTAGCACTCGATCGACTTCTTGGTGTCGTAGCCGGTCTCGCACTCCTCATAGACGATCTTGACGCCGTTCACGCCGCCGTCGCGCTCGTTGATCATGGCGATGTAGTCGCGCATGCCGTCGCCGATCGGGATGCCCGAGCCGGAGAACGGGCCGGTGCGATAGGCGTTGTTGGCGAAGTAGATGCTGTCCTGCGCCAGGGCCGGAGCGACGGCACCGGCTGCGAGCAGGGCCCCGAGCGCCGCGCCCTTCATCAGAATGCTGGTCTTCATGGACTTCCTCCGTTCGTTTCCTCCCGACCGGGCCTGTGCCGGATCGGTCTTTCAGCGCCGGCGCTTCAGCGTCGCCGGTCGTTTCTTGGGCCCGCCCCCAGCCTCAGTAGGGGAAGGGCCACGTCCGCAATTTCTGCTTGCCGATCTGCCAGAGCCGGGCGAGGCCGTGCGGCTCGATGATCAGGAAGAGGATGATGAGCGCGCCGACCAGCATGAAGGTGACGTGCTCGGCCGTCGCACCACCGATCGGAACGCCGAGCGCCGGCAGGCCGAACTTCAGCGCGGTCGGCAGGATCGAGAGGAAGGCCGCGCCGAAGAAGGAGCCGATCAGCGAGCCGAGCCCCCCGATGATGACCATGAACAGGATGTTGAAGGAGAGGCGGATGGTGAAGAGGTCGTTCGCCTCGCCGCCGCCGTACCAGAGGAAGATCATCATCGCGCCGGCGACGCCGCAGAAATAGGAGGAGACGGCGAAGGCCATCAGCTTGGCGTTGAGCAGTTTGATGCCCATCAGCTCGGCGGCGATGTCCATGTCGCGCACCGCCATCCAGGAGCGGCCGAGCTTGCCGTGGACGATGTTGGAGGCGAACCAGGTCAGCACCACGACGAGGCCGAGGCAGACGAAATAACGTGTTTCAGGTGTCGCGGCAGCACCTGTCAGGGGAATGTCGAAGAGCGTGCGCTGCGGCACCTCGATCGCACCCGAGGCATTGTAGTTGAACAGCCAGGGAACGCGCACGAAGGCCCATTGCAGGAAGAACTGCGCGGCGAGCGTGGCCACGGCCAGATAGAAGCCCTTGATGCGCAGCGAAGGCAGGCCGAAGAGCACGCCGATCCCGGCCGAGAACAACCCTGACATCAGGATCAGGATGATGATGTTCACGTTCGGGAAGAAGGTGGTGAGCTTGTAGCAGGCATAGGCCCCGACACCCATGAAGGCGGCGGTGCCGAGCGAGATCAGCCCGGTATAGCCGGTCAGGATGTTGAGCCCGATCGCAGCAAGGGAGAGGACGAGGAAGGGGATCATCACCGAAGCGATGAAGAAGTCGCTGCCCAGGAAGGGGATCGCGACGAGAGCGATCGCCAGGATGACGCCGACCCCGATCCTGTCTTCCCGCAGCGGGAAGACAGCCATGTCGGCGGCGTAGGTCGATTTGTATTGGCCGGCTTCGCGGTAGAGCATGTGCTTACCTCGTCATTCCGCGGCGGCGCGAAGCGCCGAGCCCGGAATCCATGAACATTGTCGGTTGCGAAGAGGTCGTGCCCTTGCCGGAGCCGCCTGCGGTTCTGGCTTCCGGGCTCAGGCCTGCGGCCTGCCCCGGAATGACGGAGAGGTTCGTCCGCGCAGCCATCAGATCCTCTCGATGATCTTGTCGCCGAACAGGCCTTGCGGCCGGAACAGCAGGAAGCCGAGGGCGATGAAATAGGCGAGCCAGCTCTCGATGCCGCCGCCGATCAGCGGACCCCAGTAGAACTCGCCCAGCTTCTCGCCGATGCCGATGATCAGACCGCCGACGATGGCGCCGGGGATCGAGGTGAAGCCGCCGAGGATCAGCACCGGCAGGGCCTTGAGCGCGACGATCTCGAGCGCGAAGGAGACGTCCGAGCGGGCGCCCCACATGATGCCGGTGATCAGCGCGACGATGCCGGCGGTGAACCAGACGATCACCCAGATCTGGTTGAGCGAGATGCCGACCGAGAGCGCGGCCTTGTGGCTGTCGGCGACGGCGCGCAGCGCGCGGCCGATGCGGGTGTACTGGAAGAAGGCAGCGAGCGCGGCGATCATCAGCGAGGCGATGAGGGCGGCGGCGATGTCGATTTTCTGCAGCGAGACGAGCCCGCCGAGAATCGGCAGGTCGATGGCGCCCTTCGGCAGGTAAAGCTGCTCGGCGATCATCTGCTTGGGGCTGCCGCCGAAGAGCGATTCGCCGAAGCCGATCAGGAAATAGGTGATGCCGAAGGTGGCCATGAACAGGATGATGTCCGGCTGGTTGACCAGCGGGCGCAGCACCACGCGCTCGATGGTGACGGCGAGCGCGAACATGACGCCGAGGGTGATGATGACGGCGAGGAAGGCCGGCACGCCCTTCTCGTAGAGGCCGACCAGAGTGAGCGCCGCAAACACCACCATGATGCCCTGGGCGAAGTTGAACACACCCGAAGCCTTGAAGATCAGCACGAAGCCGAGCGCGATCAGCGCATAGAGCACGCCGGAGACGAGGCCTTCCCAGACCGTCTGCACCAGCAGGTCCGGCGCCTGGACCATCTGCTGGAACGGATCGACGAAGATCGCATAGAGCGTGTTGGTGGGGTCGAGCCGGACACCGATGGCGAGCGCGGCGAGGATGGCCGCGACGATCAGCCCGGCCTTGACCAGCGGGTTGGCGAGAAGGTTCGGGGCGGGGCGGGTGGCGATGTCGCTCATGTCTCCACGCTCCTCAATGCGCCACGCCGAGATAGGCATCGATGACGCGCTGGTCGGCCTTGACCTCTTCGGGCGTGCCGTCGGCGATCTTGCGACCGTATTCGAGCACGACGACGCGGTCGGAGAGGTCCATGACCACTCCCATATCGTGCTCGATCAACGCGATGGTGGTGCCGAACTGGTTGTTCACGTCGAGGATGAAGCGGCACATGTCCTCCTTCTCCTCGAGATTCATGCCGGCCATCGGCTCGTCGAGCAGCAGCAACTCCGGCTCCATCGCCAGCGCGCGGCCAAGCTCCACGCGCTTCTGCAGGCCGTAGGGCAATTTGCCGACCGGCAGCTTGCGGATGTGTTCGATCTGCAGGAAGTCGATGATGTCCTCGACGATGCGGCGATGCGCGATCTCCTCCTGCATCGCCGGGCCATGGCGCAGTGCCTGCCAGAAGAAGCCCTTCTTCATCTTGAGCGTGCGGCCGGTCATGATGTTGTCGAGCGTCGACATGCCCTTGAACAGCGCGACGTTCTGGAAGGTGCGGGCGATGCCGCCGGCGGCGGCGCGATGCGGGCGCATCTTGGCGCGGCGCTCGCCCTTGAAAACGATCTGGCCCTCCTGTGGCTGGTAGAAGCCATTGATGCAGTTCAGCATCGAGGTCTTGCCAGCGCCGTTCGGCCCGATGATGGCGCGGATCTCACCCTTGCGGATGTCGAAGGAGACATCGGTGATCGCCTTCACGCCGCCGAAGCGCAGCGAGATGTTCTCGACCGAGAGCAGGACCTCGCCCTTGCCGCGGATGGGGGTGCCCGTCACGTTCATCGGCTCCGCGTTCATGCCGCCTTCGCCGAGGACGGCGCCTCCTGTCCGGTCGGGTAGATCTTGGCGTCGCGCACCTTCACACGAGCCGCGATCACGCCCTTGCGGCCGTCCTCGAAGGTGACCTCGGTCGAGATGTCGGCGGCGTCCGAACCGTCATAGAGCGCCGTGACCAGCGGGGCGTAGCGCTCGGCGATGAAGCCGCGGCGGACCTTCTGGGTGCGGGTGAGCTCGCCGTCGTCTGCGTCGAGTTCCTTGTGCAGGATGAGGAAGCGCTTGATCTGGGCGCCGCCCATCATCGGCTCGGCGGCGAGCGAGCGGTTCACCTCGTCGACATGTTTCGCGATCATGTCGTAGACGAGATCGTGGCCGGCGAGCTCCTGGTAGGAGGCGTAGACCACGTTGTTGCGCTCGGCCCAGTTGCCGACGGCGACGAGGTCGATGTTGAGCGCCACCGTGGCGTAGTCGCGGCCCTGCCCGAAGGCGACCGCTTCCTTGATGTTCGGATAGAACTTGAGCTTGTTCTCGATGTATTTCGGCGGGAAGAGGTCGCCGCTCGCGAGCTTGCCGACATCCTTGGCGCGGTCGATGATCTTCAGGTGCCCGCCATCGTCGAAGAAGCCGGCATCGCCGGAGCGGACATAGCCGTCGGCGGTCATGGTTTCCGCGGTCTTGTCCGGGTCCTTGTAGTAGCCGCCGAAGATCGAGGGCGAGCGGTAGAGCACCTCGCCATTGTCGTCGATGCGGATCTCGACCATCGGCGCCGGCTTGCCGACCGTGTCGGCCTTGATCTCGCCGTTCGGCTGCATGGTGATGTACACGCCGGCCTCGGTCTGGCCGTAGAGCTGTTTCAGGTTGACGCCGATCGAGCGGTAGAAGCGGAAGAGCTCGGGGCCGATCGCTTCGCCCGCGGTGTAGCCGACCTTGATGTTGGTCAGGCCGAAGCGGTTGCGCAGGGGGCCGTAGACCAGCCAATCGCCGAGCTTGTAGAGCAGGCGGCCCTTCAGCGGCACGCTCTCGCCGTTCAGGATCTGCTCGCCATAGCGCTTCGCGACGTCCAGGAAGTAGTGGAACATCTTCCGCTTGAGCGCACCTGCATCCTCCATGCGCACCATGGTCACGGTCAGCATGTTCTCGAAGACGCGCGGCGGGGCGAAGGCGTAGGTCGTGCCGACCTCGCGGCGGTCGTCGATCACCGTGTCCAGGCTTTCCGGGCAGTTGACGCAGAAGCCGGCCAGCATCGCCTGCGCATAGGAGAAGACGTGGTCGCCGACCCAGGCGATCGGCAGGTAGGCGATGACCTCGTCGGTCTCGTTGAGTCCGTCGAAGCCGCAGCCGATCTCGGCGGCGATCAGCACGTTGTAATGGCTGAGCATCACGCCCTTGGGCCGCCCGGTGGTGCCGGACGTGTAGAGGATGATGCCGAGATCTGAGCCTTGGCCCTGGTCCATCTCGCGGGCGAGCGCGGCCTGCGCCTGCGGATCCTTCAGCGCCCGGCTACCCGCCGCGATCACCGTCTCGATGGCGTGGAGCTTGCTGTGGTCGTAGTCGCGCAGGCCGCGCGGCTCGTCATAGAGCATGTGCCTGAGATGCGGCAGGCGATCGGCGATCGAGAGCAGCTTGTCGACCTGTTCCTGGTCCTGCACCACGGCGAAGACCGCCTCGGCATGGTCGAGGACATAGGCCATCTCCTCGGCGACGCCATCGGCATAGACCGGGACGGGAATGGCGCCGATCCATTGCGCCGCGCACATCGACCAGTAGAGCCGCGGCCGGTTCTGGCCGATGATCGCGACCTTCTCGCCGCGCTTCAGGCCGAGGTCCTGCAGGCCCTTGGCGAAGTTGCGGACATGCTCCGCGACCTCTGCCCAGTTCCAGGACTGCCAGATGCCGAGGTCCTTATGGCGGAAGGCGACGCGCGAGGCGCGCTCCTTCGCGTTGCGCAACAGCAATTTCGGAAAGGTATCCGCCCGGCCGGCGGTGCCGCTTGCCACGATTGCGTTCTCCCTGTCGAGCCGCCATGCGTCGTGGCGACTTCCGCGGGCCGGTTTCCGGCCTCGTTCTCATGCAAGACTTGCAGGCGGCCATCATCTTCGCAAGGACCCGCTTGACAGACAATTCGCCTTTTGGTGACTATTGTCCCGCCGAAGTCTGTTTTTCGTGCAGTTGTGTTGCGCGGTTTTTCTGCTTCGGCCCTGATTTTCCTCACGAATTCGGTAGATTGAATCGGCGGGCGCTCTCGCTCTCGCCGCGATGGCGGACCGACTCATGCTGCATCATCTGTCTTTCGGCGTTTCCGATATCGAGCGTGCCTGTGCTTTCTATGATGCCGTGCTGGCGCCGCTCGGCTATGTCCGGGTCTGGTCTGATCTGCGACCGGGCGAAGCGGGGCAGGCGGTCGGCTACGGCCTGCCGGGCGGGGGCGACAAGCTCGCGCTGAAGCTCAAGCCGGAGGGGCAGCGGCCGCCGGGGCCGGGCTTCCATCTCGCCTTCGCCGCGCCGGATCGTGTGGCAGTCGATCGTTTCCATGAAGCTGCGCTTCGGCAGGGCGGGCGCGACAATGGCGCGCCGGGCCTGCGCGCGCATTACGGGCCGCATTACTACGCGGCTTTCGTGGCCGATCCCGATGGCTATGCGATCGAGGCGGTGTTTAACGAACCGGTGTAGCGTTTTCGCTTCCGGGACTTGCCGCGCTAAAGCATGAAAATGCCCGCCATCCTGAAGATGGCGGGCAATTGAACCGGAGCGGCGGTCGTTCAGAAGCGCTCGTAGTGGTTACGCCGATAGCCTTGAGCCGGTGCCCAGGGCGGCGGGCCACCATGGCGGCGGCCATAGCCGTAACCGCGATCATAGTCGCGGCCGTAGCGATGACGGCCATATCGCTCCTGCCGCT
Organism: uncultured Allobosea sp.; assembly: GCF_945956895.1. Lineage (GTDB taxonomy): Bacteria > Pseudomonadota > Alphaproteobacteria > Rhizobiales > Beijerinckiaceae > Allobosea. Next base: position 24,159 of record NZ_CAMFJF010000029.1, read on the forward strand.
CCATGTTGCGCTCGATTTCCCACATGCGGTGCTCGCGGTTATGGCGGGTGTATTCGGCAGGCAGGCGATCGAGAGCCTCGGCCTGCGGGAGCGTCACGGGCGCGGCTGCGGCAGGGGCTGCGGCGAAGGCAGCGAGAGCGAGGCCAGCGGCCATCAGAATTCCACGCATGGTCGTCTCCTTCTTTTGACGCGCGTCATCAGAGCATATGCCGGTGCAATGCAATCTGAACGCGGGTGTTGGCTGCCGTTCAGATATGACGGCGCCGCTGTGTGGGCGAATGCTCCGATGCCATGCCGGGATTCCGCGGCGCGGCGCGGACTTTCGCGGGCTGGTACGGCTGGAGGGAAGCACACCAGCTTCCCAAAAGGCGCCGGGCGATATCCGACTGCGCGGCGGCGTACTCGGCGATCTGGGCGTTGACCCGCTTTGCGAACAGGTCGAGGAGGCCAAACATGGCGGCGGTTCCTTTCTCAGCCTGCGGCTGTTCGGAGAAGGAACGCACGAAGCGCGATTTGGTGCCGCCGAGGCTCCTCACCCTTCGTAGCGGGCGAGCCGGTCGAGGTCGCGGATGGTGACGCTGCCATGGCCGAGTTCGATCAGGCCGAGATCGGCGAGCTTCGCCAGACCCTGATTGGCCATCTGCCGGGAGATGCCGGCCAGCATGCCGAGTTCCTCCTGCGAGATCGCCAGCGTGCGGCCGAGATCGGGATAGAGGATCGGATTGAACAGCCAGGCGAGGTTGCGGGCGAGGCGCCCGGTCGAATCGAGCGTGCGCTCGGTTTCGGCCAACGAGATGAACTGCGCGAGGCGCTCGTTGAATTGGTGGACGAGGAAGCGGTTGAAGGCGGCCGAATGCTCGAACAGCCAGAGGAAGGTCGAGCGCCGCATCAGCGCGAGCCGCGTCTCGCGGAGCGCCACCAGCTCGTAGCGGCGCGCCTCGGCCTTGATCACGGTGCCCTCGCCGAACCAGGCGCCGGAGCGCATGCCGGCGAGCGTCGCGGATTTCCCGGTCTTCGAGGTCGTCGCCATCTTGACCAGCCCATCGGCGACGCCGGTCCAGGATTCCAGCCGGTCGCCAACATGGCAGATCGAGGCGCCCTTGCCGTAGCTCTTGAAGGAGATGCCGCGCCGCGCCTCCTCGAACTCGGCCTCCGACAGGTCGCGGGACCAGGAAGCGATGGCGCGCAGTTCCTCGGGGGTGATCAAGGTGGCGGTTATCCGGGTTGGCGGGGCAGGCTTCGGGCGGCGTGGCGTCGTTCTCGGGCGAAGCGGAGCGTAGACCCGAGAATCTCCTTCAGGAAGGGGCTCCGGAGCCTTCTTGTCACGAGATGCTCGGGGCAAGCCCGAGCATGACGTTACGGAATGCTGCGGGCTATTCCGCAGCCTGCGGCAAGGCCGCGGCGGAGCCACCCTCACGCAACCGCCCAAGCAGCGTCGCCTCCTCGGCCTTCGCCGCCTTGAGATGCCGCTCCTTGACATGGCCGAAACCGCGGATCTTTTCCGGGATCGCGGCCAGCGCCACGCTGAGCGCGTGATTCTCCGGCGACAACCGCGTCAGCAGCTCGTTCAGCAGCGCTTCGTAATCCGCGATCAGCCGGCGCTCGGTGCGGCGCTCTTGCGTGTAGCCGAAGAGGTCGAAGGCGGTGCCGCGCAGGCCCTTGAACTTCGCGAGCACGGAGAAGGTGCCCATCATCCAGGGGCCGAAGCTCAGTTTGCGTGGCAGGCCGGTATGCGGGTCGCGCCGTGCCAGTAGAGGCGGGGCGAGGTGGAATTCGTAGCGCAGCTTCTTGCCTTCGTTGCCCTTGGCCTCAAAGGTCGCCGCGACCTGCTTGCGGAAGGCGCCGTCGCTGTAGAGGCGGGCGACCTCATACTCGTCCTTGTAGGCCATCAGCTTGAAGAGATTGCGCGCGACGGCCTCGGCGAGTGCCGTCTGGCCTGGCATCACCGCCGCTTCCCGCGTCTGGGCACGGGCGACGAGATGGCGGTAGCGCGCCGCATAAGCGGCGTTCTGATAGGCGGTGAGGAAGGCGACGCGACGCTCGATGATCTCGTCGAGCGTCTGGGAGAGCTGGCGGGCCGGCGTCGCCGCCTTGCTTTGCGACAGGAGGCCGGCGAGCGCTTCGGGATCATGTGCGGCGCGGCGGCCGAGCTCGAAGGCCTGCTTGTTCATGGCGACGGCCTCGCCATTGAGCTCGATCGCCTTGGTCAGAGCGTCGCGCGAGAGCGGCACCGCGCCGAGCTGCCAGGCATGGCCGAGCATGAACATGTTGGCGGCGATGGCATTGCCGAGGAAGGCGACGGCAGCCGCGGTCGCGTCGATGAAATGCGTCTGCTCGCGGCCGGCGGCCGAGAGGATCGCGCGTTTCAGGCGCTCGGTCGGCAGCGAGAAATCGGCATTGCGGGTGAAATCGCCGGGCAAACTCTCGGCTGTGTTGACGATGACGGTGCCACGCTCGGGCCGGACCGCGCCGAGCACCTTTTTCGAGCCGGTGACGATCAAGTCGCAGCCGAGGATCAGGTCGGCCTGACCGGCGGTGACGCGGATGGCGTGGATATCGTCCGGGTGGGGGGCGAGCTTGACGTGGCTGAAGACCGCGCCGCCCTTCTGGGCGAGCCCGGCCATGTCGATCATGCCGCAGCCCTTGCCTTCGAGATGCGCGGCCATGCCGAGGATCGCGCCGATGGTGACGACGCCGGTGCCGCCCACGCCGGTGACGATGACCGCGAAGCTGCGATCGAGCGCCGGCACGATCGGTTCGGGCAGCTCAGCTTCGCCGAGCGCCGAGGCATCGAGCCGGAGCGGATCGGCCTTTTTCGGCTTCGCGCCATGAACCGTGACGAAGGAGGGGCAGAAGCCCTTCACGCAGGAAAAGTCCTTGTTGCAGTTCGATTGGTCGATCTGGCGCTTGCGGCCGAATTCGGTCTCCAGCGGCTGCACCGAGACGCAGTTCGACTGCACGCCGCAATCGCCGCAGCCCTCGCAGACCAGCTCGTTGACGATCACGCGCTTGTCGGGGTCGGGATAGGCGCCGCGCTTGCGCCGCCGACGTTTTTCGGTGGCGCAGGTCTGGTCGTAGAGCAGCAGCGAGACGCCGGAGGTTCCGGCCAGCTCGCGCTGCACGGTGTCGAGCTCGTCGCGGTGGTGCAGTGTCGTGCCGGCCGGCCATTGCGTGCCGGGCGGATATTTGCCGGGCTCGTCGCTGACCACGGCGATGCGGCTCACGCCCTCGGCCGCGACTTGGCGGGCCATCTGGTCGGGCGAGAGATGGCCCTCGGCCTGCTGGCCGCCGGTCATCGCGACGGCATCATTGTAAAGCAGCTTGTAGGTGATGGTGACGCCGCTCGCGACGGCCCAGCGGATCGCGAGCGAGCCGGAATGGGTATAAGTGCCGTCGCCGAGATTCTGGAAGACATGGCCGCGCTTCGAAAACGGCGCCTCTCCGACCCAGTTTGCGCCTTCGCCGCCCATCTGGGTGAAGCCGGCGGTGTCGCGGTCCATCCACTGCACCATGTAATGGCAGCCGATGCCGGCATAGGCGCGCGAGCCCTCGGGCACCACGGTTGAGGAATTATGCGGGCAGCCCGAGCAGAAATAGGGCGTGCGCTTGGCGATCTCCTGCGCCTCGGCGAGGCGGCCTTGCGCCGCGGCGATCTCCTCCAGCCGAGTGCGCAGGGCGGGGTCGTCGCGGTATTGAAGCAGGCGTGAGCCGAGCGCGATCGCGATGTCGTTGGGGTCGAGCGCGCCATGGACGGGGAAGAGCCAGTCGCCCTTTTCGTCCTTCTTGCCGATCACCATCGGCTGGTGCTTGGCGCCGTAAAGCTCCTCGCGGACCTGGACCTCGATCAGCGATCGCTTCTCCTCGACCACCAGGATCAGGTCGAGTCCCTTGGCGAAGGATTTCAGCTCGGCCGGGTCGATCGGCCAAGGGCAGGCGAGCTTGAACAGGCGGATACCCAGATCATTGGCGCGGACCTCGTCGATGCCGAGATCGGCCAGTGCCTGCTGCACGTCGAGATAGGACTTGCCGACGGTGGCGATGCCGATGCGCGGCTTCTTCCCACCCTGGGTGACGATGCGGTTCAGCTTGTTGGCGCGCAGATAGGCCAGCATCGCATCGCGCTTGTAGAGATGCATCCGGCGCTCCTGCTCGACGAAATCGAGCTCGCGGCGGATGGCGAGGCCGCCGGGCGGCGGAGTGTAATCGGTTGGCGTGACGATGGTGACACGATCGAGCGCGCCGTCGATCGAGGCCGTCGATTCGATGTTGTCCTTGACGCATTTGATGCCGACCCAGACCGAGGCGAAGCGCGAGAGCGCGATGCCATGCAGGCCGTAATCGATGATCTCCTGCACGCCGGCCGGGTTGAGGATCGGCATCATCCGGTCGACCAGCACGAATTCGGTCTGGTGGGCGTTGGTCGAGGATTCCGCGGTGTGGTCGTCGCCCATCAGGCAGATGACGCCGCCTTTGGGATCGGTGCCGGCCATGTTGCCATGGCGGAAGACGTCGCCTGAGCGGTCGACGCCCGGTCCCTTGCCGTACCAGAGCGCGAAGACGCCATCGTGCTTGCCTTCGCCGCTCAAACCCGCTTGCTGCGTGCCCCAGATCGCGGTCGCGGCGAGGTCCTCGTTCAGGCCGGGCTGGAAGACGATGTTGGCGGCCTTGAGGGGCTTCGCGGCGCGCATCAATTGTTGATCTAATCCGCCGAGCGGCGAGCCGCGATAGCCGGAGACGAAGCCGGCCGTGTCGAGTCCGGCCTGCCGGTCGCGCTCGCGCTGCATCAGCAGCATGCGGGCGACGGCCTGCGTGCCGGTGAGGAAGACCTCGCGCTTGTCGAGATCGTATTTGTCGTCGAGCGCGACTTCGCGCAATCCGATCTGGGGCAGCGCGCCCGTTTCGGTGCCGGATTTACGCGGTATCTCGGCCATGCTCGGCCTCCCGGATCGTCGTTCCCACCGACGGGCCGGTAGTCCCGGCCTCATGCTTTGCCGTCTCCGCGGCGAATATGTCAGCAAAGCTGACATATCGACCGGAGGCGGTCAATCGATCTGGTATCATTCCAGTTTTCGCGGCCCGGTCCAATGGGCTTGCGGGCGAGATGTGGCGCGTCGTGTGGAGGGCGCCGCGATTTGGCCCTGTTTGGCGGGGATGGCTGTTGCGGTCGTCGCAGGCCTGTCACGGCCGTTGACGATCGCTTGGCCATGATCCACGCAGGTCGGGATCACGGAGGTCTTGGCTTTGACGCGATGCGCATCTCTGACGGCCCTTGCCGGGCTCCTGCTGGCCGCCATCGGGGCAGGGCCGGCAGCTGCGCATCCGCATGTCTTCGTCGCGGCCAAAGCCGAAATCGTCTTTTCGTCTGACGGCGCGGTGCAGGCGATCCGACACCATTGGAGTTTCGACGAGGCCTATTCGGCCTACATCACCCAAGGGCTCGACAAGAACGGCGACGGCAAGCTGACTTCGGACGAGCTCGCCGAACTCGCCAAGATCAACGTCGAATCGCTGCCCGATGTCGAGTTCTTCACTGCCGCCAAGCTCAACGGCCGCAAGCAGGAATTCGGCACCCCGGGCGAGCAGATCATGTCCTTCGACAACAAGGTGCTGACGCTGGTCTTCACGCTGCCGCTGAAGACCCCGGCCAGGGCGCGCTCCTTCGGCATCGAGATCGGCGATCCCACCTATTTCGTCGCCTTCGACATCGTCGATGCGCCGGATGCGGTCGTGACCAAAGGTGCGCCGCAAGGCTGCGTCGTGCGGGTCAACCGCCCGCCCAAGCTCGACGACACCACGCAGAAGCGCCTGGCCGAGGCCGATATCACTGCGACGCCCGATGTCAGCGGTCTCGAAATCGTGACGCGGGCGCTGGTGGCATGTCCGTGAGTGTCTCCCTCAGCCCTCATCCTGAGGAGCCGCGAAGCGGCGTCTCGAAGGATGTTCCAGCGCACTCTGGACCATCCTTCGAGACGCGCTCTCCGAGCGCTCCTCAGGATGAGGGCTCGCTTAGGGGTAACGCGCTGTCGCGGCGCCTGATCGCCTGCGCGCTGGCGCTGCTTCTGGTCGGGGGCGTGGTCGCGCTGCTCGCCATGCTGATCGCGAGCGTGAGCCCGCCGCCTCCGCCGCCGCCGCGCAACCCCTTCGGCACGGCTTTGCCGCGCGAGGCTCTGCCGTCGACGACGGGCTTCGGTGCGGTTCTGCTCGCCTGGCAATCGAGCTTCTATCGCGAATTGACGGCGACGCTGAAGGCGATCGCGACCGCTCCGGGCGCGCTCTGGGGTCTGCTCGGGCTCTCATTCGGTTATGGCGTCTTCCATGCGGCCGGGCCCGGCCATGGCAAGGCGGTGATCTCCGGCTACATTGTCGCCGACAATCGCAGCTTGAAGCGGGGCCTGGGATTGAGCTTCGCGGCGGCGCTCCTGCAGGCGCTGGTTGCGATCGCGATCGTCACGGTGGCGACTTTGCTGCTGCGGGTGACCGCGATGCAGATGAACGCCGCGACGACCGTGATCGAGCAGGGCAGCTTCCTGCTTGTCGCGCTGGTTGGGCTGTTGATGCTCTGGCGGAAGGCGGGCGCGCTGGTCCGGCTGGAAGCGGGCGGGGCGCATGACCCGGCGACTTGCGACCATGTCCATATGCCCGATGCCGAGCAGGTCTCGCGGCTCGCCGGCTGGCGCGACATGGCCGGCGTCGTCGTCGCGGCCGGCGCGCGGCCCTGCGCTGGTGCGCTGATCATCCTCGTCTTCGCCAATGCGCAGGGGCTGTTCTGGGCCGGCATCGCCGCAGCCTTCGCCATGGCACTGGGCACGGCGCTCACCACCGGGGCGCTGGCCGCCTTCGCCGTCTTCTTCAAGTTCGCGGCACTGAAATTCGCGGGCGGCGGCAGCCTGCGCTCGGCCCGGTTGATCGCCGGGCTCGAATTGCTGGCCGCAGCCTTCGTTGCCGTATTGGGCGCGGCGCTGTTCACCGGTCTGTGGATCGGCGGGATGGGGAGCTGACGCGCGTCGGCTTGGTACGGAACCACACCGTCATCCCGGACAAGCGGCGCAGCAGCGCCGATCCGGGATCCATCGTAGAGCGCCGAGCCCTCCGATGGATCCCGGGGCAAGCCCGGGATGACGGCAGAGGCTTTCGCGCTCGCTGTGGCTACCGCAGCGGATCGTTCTCCAGCAGGATCGGCTTGCCGTGCGGTGTCGCCTCGGCCGCGCGGGCCCAGGAGGCGGCGAGGGCGTCGACGCCGTCATGGGAGGTCAGCCCCTTCGCGATCAGCAGGTGCTCCAGTGCCTCGCACCAGCGCTCGTAATAATCCGAGCCGTCGCGGCAGCCCCCGGCTGCGAGCGCCTCACGGATTTCAGCCCCGAGCGCCTGCGCCCATTCCTCGGCGGTGAAGACACCCTTGTTCTGGAGCTCGACGACCAGCGCGAAGGCCTGCGCCTGCCAGGGCTCGGCGAAGATCGGCCCCTCGGCATCGCGCGGGATCGGCGTGTCGGCGGCCAATGCTGCCGCCAGATCGGTCTCAGGCCGGCTCAAGATAGCTCTCCCAAGCCTCGATGCTGACGGTGGAGGTCGGGTCGGCGTCGCGGCCCCAGAGTTCTCTGCCGTCGAAGACCACCGTGTAGAGCCATTGCGCCGTTTCCGGCTGCCCCTGCGCGCCCGTATCCGGGAAGACATGGCAGCCGACGATGCGCTCGATTACACCGATCTTGCCGCGGGCATAGCGCGGCAGGCGGGTGTGATGCTGCGGGTGCATCACGATGGTGCGGACCTTGTCGCCGATGGCGAAGCGGGCCGGGGCCTTGGCCTCGCGCTCGTAGGGGAAGCCGCGGCGCAGGACGCCGGCGACCTCCTCGCCCTTGAGCACGCGCTTTGGCTCGCGGCGCTCGGGGGCCGGCTTGCCGGTGGCGAGCTCGTCGGCGCTCAGGAAGCCATGCTTGACCAGCACCTTGTCGAGCGCGGCAAGCCAGATCTCGTAATAGGTCGAGGAGAGATACTGGGCCGGCGGCAGGCTCTCGCGGGCATGGCGGATCTCGTCGATGGTCCAGGCGCCCATGGCGCCGGCCGCGACATTGATCGCGAGCACGCGCTTCTCCCAGTCGCCATGGAAGACCGGCTCGTTCGGCTCGGGGACGACCGGGCCGAAACCCATCTGGCCGCCGAGATCATGGGCGCTGTTCATGCCGCGTCCTCCACGCGGGGCAGGCCGGTGCCGATCATCGAATCGCGAGTGACGATGCTGGCGAGCTTCTCCTCGCTCCAGCCCTCGGTGCCGGCGGGGCGCATCGGGATGACGATGAAGCGGGTCTCGGCGGTCGAATCCCAGACGCGGATGCGCTGGGTCTCCGGCAGCGTCACGCCGAAATCGGCGATCGTGCCGCGCGGGTCGATCACCGCCTTGGCGCGGTAGGGCGGGGATTTGTACCAGACCGGCGGCAGGCCCAGCACCGGCCATGGGTAGCAGGAACAGAGCGTGCAGACGATGAGGTTGTGCTGCTCGGGCGTGTTGAAGCAGGCGACGATATGCTCGCCGCCGCGCCCGCCATAGCCGAGCTCTGCCGCTGCCGCCGTGCCGTCCGCCTTCAGCCGCTCGGCGAAGGCCGGGTCGGTCCAGGCCTTGGCGACGATGCGGGCGCCGTCGCGCGGGCCGATCCTGGTCTCGTAGGTGTCGATGATCGCGTCCAGCGCGGCCGGATCGACATAGCCCTTCTGGACCATCAGCGTTTCCAGCGCCTTCACCCGCGCCTCGATGGCGGTGAAGTGGTTGTCATGGGTGTGGTCGTCATCGTGGTGGTGATGTCCGCTCATGGCGGTCTCCTCTCAGGCGATCCGGATGCGCGCGGCGCGTTCGTAGCGCACCGCGAAGGCGACGAGCGAGCGGTCGGAGCCCTTCGGCCCGATCAATGACAGGCCGAGCGGGGCGCCGTCGCGCTGCGCCACGGGAATCGTGACCTGCGGGAAGCCGGACAAGCCCGCAAGACAAAGCAAGCGCAAGGCGCGATTGCGGAAATCCTCGAGCTCCGATTCCTTCGCCGCGATCAGCGGGGCGACATCCGGCATGGTCGGCAGGACCAATACCCCGTTCTGGCCGAGCAGGCGCGACAGCCTGGTGCGGAAGGATTTCCGGGTGGTTTCGCCCTTGGCGTATTCGGCGTCGGTCACCGCCTTCGAGAAGGCGAAGCGCTCCTTCACGCCCGGCCCGAGCGGCGGGTAGAAGCGCTCGATCATCGGGCCATCGGACAGCCAGGCTTCGCGGCCCTGGATCCAGCGGAAAGCCCAGTAGAGCGCATCGAGATCGCGGACGAGCTTGACGCCTTCGGGCTGGCCGAGCGTGGGCACGGTGCGCTGCACGACATTGCGCAGGATCGTCTCGGCCTCGGGCACAGCCTGGGCGAACATGTCATCGGCCATCAGGAGGCGTGGGGCTTCCGGCAATTCCGTCTTGTCGGGGCCGAACAGGACATTGGCGACGCGGGCGAAGATGTCGCCGTCGCGGGCGAACCAGCCGGGCGTGTCCAGGCTTTCCGCCAGCGGCCAGGCGCGCTTCAGCGAGAGCCGGCCATGGCTCGGCCGGATGCCGAAGAGGCCGCCATAGCTTGCCGGCGCCCGCACCGAGCCGCCGGTGTCCGAGCCCAGCGCGATATCGGCGAGGCGCCCGGCGACCGCCGCCATCGAGCCGCAGGAGGAGCCGCCGGTGATGCGATCAGGCGCGGCCGGGTTGATCGGCGAGCCGAAATGCGCGTTCTGGCCGTTGAGCGAGAAGGCGAGCTCGTCGGTATGGGTCTTGCCGACGAAGCGGGCACCGGCCTGGAGCAGCTCCTTCACGATCGGCGCGGTCTTGGCCTTGATGCCGGATTGCGCCAGCACCAGCGGCGAGCCCGCCCCGGTCGGATAGCCCTTGATGTCGAAGAGGTCTTTCACCGCCAGCGTCAGCCCGGCGAGCGGGCCGGCGACGGCATGTTTCACCGGCGCGTCGGGATAGGGGAGGAAGCAGCGGAACGGATCGTCGAAAGTCATCTGGCGTCAGATCCCCCTGGAATCGCCGTCGGAACGCGGGTCATGCACGGCTTCGACATGGCCCTTGGCGTGCTTGACCAGCATGCCGGCATGGCCGAAGCCCTCGCAATAGGCGAGGCCGCTCTCCTCGACCGGATGGCCGGCGGCATCGAGCCGCTCGAGCAGCGACGGATCGAAGCGGCTTTCGAACTTGAGACTCGTCGAGCCGGCGCCCCAGGTCTTGCCGAAGAGCCAGCGCGGCGCATCGACCGCCGTGGCGAGATTCTGGCCGGCGCGGTAGCGCGTCAGGATCTGCGCCTGGAATTGCGGCTGGCCGTCGCCGCCCATCGCGCCATAAGGCAGGACGCGTTCGTCGTCGAAACGTGCCAGGGCCGGGTTCAGCGTGTGGAAGGGCTTGCGGCCGGGCCTCAGCGGATTGGAGGCATTCCTGTCGAGCGAGAAGGAGACGCCGCGGTTCTGCCAGTGGATGCCGGTCATCGGCAGCACGCAGCCGGACCCGTATTCCCAGTAGATCGACTGGATATAGGAGACGGCGAGGCCCTTGCCGTCGATCGCACCCATCCAGATCGTGTCGCCGTCGCCATGGCTCAGCGGCAGCTTCGCCGCCCGCTTCATATCGACGGCCGCCGCCTCGCGCATCAGGGCGGCGTCGGTCAGGAAATCGGCGGGCGGGTGGTCGAGTTCGACCGGATCGGTGACATAGCGGTCGCGGATGGCGAAGGCGCGCTTCGTTGCCTCGATCAGCCCGTGATGGTGTTCGAACGAGTCGAGCCTCGCTTCGCCGAGACGCTCGAAGATGCCGAGGATCATGAGCGAGGCCAGTCCCTGCGTCGGTGGCGGCAGGTTGGCGACGGTGAGGCCAGGGAGCTTCAGCTTCAGCGGCACGACCGATCGGGCCTGATAGCGGGTGAGATCGGTGCGGGTGATGGGAGCGCCGATGCGTTCGAGATCGGCGGCGATTTCGCGGCCGACATCGCCGCGATAGAAGTCATCGAGGCCGGCATGGCCAAGCTGGTCCAGGGCTGCACCGAGCGCTTCCGGCCGGCGGCGGGTGCCGGGCTTGGGCGGGGCGCCATCGATCCAGAAAGTCGAGAGGAAGCCCGGCGCGGCCTTCAGCGCCTCCAGTTCGTTCGGCTTGTTGGCGAGTTCGGAAGCCGAGACCGCATAGCCTTCCCGGCAATGGCCGATCGCGTCCATCAGCAAATCGCTGAGCGGCATGCGCCCGCCAAGAGCCCGCGACAGCTCAAGCGCAAGCTGCCAGCCACCAACCGCGCCCGCGACCGTCAGCGCCGCTTCCGGCCCGCGCGCGGGGATGGCGTCATAGCCCTTGCCGCGATAGTGCTCGATCGTCGCAAGCGAACCGGCCGGACCACAGGCCTCGATGCCATGCAGGCGCCCGCCGGGCTCATGGACCAGCCAGAAGCCGTCTCCGCCGATGCCGTTCATATGCGGATAGACAACCGCGATGGTCGCGGCCATCGCGACCATGGCCTCGATGGCGTTGCCGCCTTCGGCCAGCACGGCCCGGCCAGCCTCGGAGGCGAGGCGATGGGGAGCTGCCACGGCGGCGGAGGCGAAGACGGGCGTATCGAGCATCAGGACTTTTCAAGCGCGGAGATCATGCCCATCTGCGCGATGGGCGCGAATTTGTTGCATGGGGCGGCAAGCTCCGCTAGGTGCGTGGGACGCATGACCGTGTGAGGCGGCCGGCGCGATCGCATCGGATGCATCCGATGCGATGATACTGTGATCGATCATCGTGATCGCGTCCGGTCGGACGCGCGGTGATCTCGGGAAGGACAGCATGGCCGGACGGCATACCAACTGGCGCAACCTGATCATGGTCACCTCGTTCGGGATCCTGATCGCCGTCGAGCTCTTCGGCGTGGCGCTGGCGGCCGGCTGGGCCTTGGCCGGCCTGTTCGATCTGGGCGCCATCTTCGAATACATCATGATGGCGATCTTCTCGGTCTTCGCCGCCTACGGCCTGGTCAACCTGATGCGCCGCATGCTCAAGATCGAGCATCTGACCGAGGTCGATTGATCGAGCGTCCTGCTTGGGCTTGAGCCCCACGCACCTCGGAAATCCGTATTCTCTCGTCATGAGATTCCCGGGTCTGCGCTTCGCATCGCCCGAGAATGACGGCGCTTCTAGTCGCAGATCTTCAACGTGACCGGATCGGCATCAGCCGGGAGATAGTCGCCCATCGCGCGACAGCCCGACGCTGTGCAGACGCGCCAGTCGGCGGTCACGCCCGAACGCCGCATCACCACTTCCCTTAGCGGCGGCAGCGCCGGATGCCAGCGCCAGAAGCCGCCGACAAGCTTCGCGCCGTCGGGCGGGTCCATGCCGGCGCCGGAGCCTTCTATCCGCGCTTCGACAATCTCGAGGCCGGCGGGCGTCTCGCGCCAGACCTCCTCCCACAGCGTCTTCTGCACCGAATGGCGCCAGCCCAGTGTGATCTCGCCCCGGCCGAGCACGACCACGAGCGCGCCGGCCGCGAGGCACAGGCTCATGCGGTGGTGGTCTCGGCCTTGCGCGCTGTGAACCAGTGCCGCAGCACGACAGCGGCGGCGAGTGCATAGCCGAGCGGGTCGCTATAGGCGAATTCGCCGAAGAGCAGCACCGCTGCGCCGAAGCAGAGCACGCGTTCCAGTACCGTGAGCTTGCCGAAGAGATAGCCGATCGCGACCATGCCGAAGAGGCCGATGGCGATTGTCGCCTTGAAGGTGGCGTAGACCACGGCCGGCCAGAAGCCGATGACATTGGCCATCGGATCGCCCGGCTGCAGCATCAGCGCCGGGGAATAGACCGCGATGAAGGGAATGACATAGCCCGCGAGCGCGACGCGCATCGCTTCCCAGCCGATCTTGTCCGGGTTCTCCTTGGCGATGGGGGCTGCGGCGAGCGCGGCGAGCGCCACCGGCGGCGAGAGATCGGCCATGATGCCGTAGTAGAAGGCGAACATGTGGCTGACGATCAGCGGCACGCCGAGCTTCTCCAGCGCGGGGGCGGCGAGTGCGGCGACGATGATATAGGTCGGGATCGTCGGGATGCCGGTGCCGAGCAGGATCGACAGGATCATCGTCAGGATCAGCGCCAGGAACAGGCTGTGCTGGCCGAGCCCGATGATCCAGGCACCGAAGGTGGTGCCGATGCCGGTCTGCGTCATCAGGCCGATGATGGTGCCGACGATGGCGCAGGCGATGCCGACCGGCAGCGCCGTCTTGGCGCTGTCGGCGAGCGCGTCACGGCTGATCGCGAGCGTTGTACGCCCGCCCAGCGTGAAGGCGTTGGCGAGGATCAGGACCGCTATCAGCCCGGCGACGACGCGGATATCCATGCCCTCGCGGAAGAGCGCGGCGGCGATCAGGCCGAGCCCGACCCAGAAGATTACGCGCAGCGTCTGCGTGTTCAGCCCTGCCGCGACCCCCGCGCCGAGCAGCAGGCCGACGGTGAGCGCCAGCCCGATCGTGCCGGCGAAGAGCGGCGTGAAGCCGTGGAACAGCATGAAGACGAGGACGGCGAGCGGCAGCACGAGGTACCAGCGTTCGCGCAGCGCCTTGAGCGGGCTCGGCAGCATCGCGCGCTCGATGCCCTTGAGCCCGTATTTTCCGGCTTCGAGATGCACCATCCAGAAGGCCGAAGCGAAATAGAGCACAGCGGGGATCACCGCCGCCTTGACGATCTCGGCATAAGGCACGCCCAGCGTCTCGGCCATGATGAAGGCGACGGCGCCCATCACGGGCGGCATGATCTGGCCGCCCATCGAGGCGGTCGCCTCGACGCCGGCGGCGAAGGCGCGCCGATAACCGAACTTGATCATCAGCGGAATGGTGAACTGGCCGACGGTGACGACATTGGCAACGCCTGAGCCGGAGATCGTGCCCATCAGGCCGGACGAGAACACCGCGACCTTGGCCGGGCCGCCGCGCGTGCCGCCGAAGAGGCCGAGCGAGACGTCGTTGAAGAGATGGATCATCCCGGCCTTCTCGAGGAAGGAGCCGAAGACGATGAACAGGAAGATATAGGTCGCGGAAACGTAGATCGGCGTGCCGTAGAAGCCTTCGGTGCCGAAGGAGAGATGGCCGATGATCTGGTCGAAGCCGTAGCCGCGATGGTTGAAGGGCGAGGGCAGGTACTGGCCGAAGAACCAGTAGAGCAGGCAGATGCCGCACATGATCGGCAGGGCATTGCCCATCAGCCGGCGCGCTGCCTCGAAGATCAGCACGATCAGGAGCGTGCCGACGACGAGATCGAGCGTCGAGGGGTCGCCGTCGCGCAGGATCAGGTCCGCGTAGAAGATCCACTGATAGAGACCGAGGCCGAAGCCGAGGACGCCGAGCGCCCAGCCGAGCAGCCGGCCGGGGGTGTCCTTGGCCCGGAAATTGGCGACGAGGCCGAAGGAGAGCAGCAGCAGGAAGCCGACATGGACGCCGCGCGCCGCCTGGCTCGGCAGGAAGTTCCAGGCGGAGATCGCGATCTGGAAGGCGGCGAAGGCGAGGCCCAGGCCATAGGCGAGCACGCCCCAGCGGCCGGGGCCGAAGCCGGGCGGGAAACCATGCTCGAAATTGTCGAGATCGGCACGCTCGACTTCGCCCGGCTTCGCACCGGAGAGGGTTTCCAACTGGTCGGTCTCGGTAGCGGCCATGGTCGAAGTCCTGCCGATGCTCATGTGTCATCCCGCACGCGCCGCGGCACGTCAGTGCTGCGGTGCAGATGCGGGATCGTCTTCAGAAAAAAGTGCTCTTTTCACGCGGTCCCGTGTCTGCGCAGCAGCGTTACACGCTGCAGCGCGCACGGGATGACAGGCGCCTTACGAGCCGGCCTTCAGGCCCTTTTCCTTGAGATAGCGCGCGGCGCCCGGATGGAGCGGGATCGGCATGCCGTCGAGCGCCTTCTCCAGCTTGATCTCCCTGCCGGCCGCGTGCGAGGCGGCGAGATCGCCGAGATTTTCGAAGATGGCCTTGGTCATCTGGTAGACCAGTTCCTCCTTCACGCCTTCATGGGTGACGAGGTAGTTCACGACTGCGGCCGTGTTCACGTCGCTGGCCTGGCCGGTATAGGTGTTGGCCGGGATCGGGGCGCTGATGAAGGGTGGGCCGGCCTTGTCGATGACGGCCTTCGGCACCTCGACGACATTGATCTCGACGGAGGTCGCGAGATCGCGCAGCGAGGCGACGCCGAGCCCGGCCGATTGCAGGGTGGCGTCGAGTTGGCGGTTCTTCATCAGCTCGACCGACTCGGCGAAGGGCAGGTACTCGATCTTGCCGAGGTCCTTGTAGGTGATGCCGGCGGCGGCGAGGATGGCGCGGGCATTGAGCTCGGTGCCGGATTTCGGAGCGCCGACCGAGAGGCGCTTGCCCTTGAGATCGGCCAGCGTCTTGATGCCGCTCTCCTTGGAGGCGACGATCTGGACATAGTTGGGATAGATCGCGGTGATGCCGCGCAGCTTCTTCAGCGGGGCCTTGAAGCCGGCCTCCTCGTCGCCCTTCCAGGCGGCGTCGAGCGAATCGCCCAGCGTGAAGGCGATCTCGCCGCGGCCCTGCTGCAGCAGCACGAGATTCTCGACCGAGGCCTTGGTGGCCTGCACGGTCGGCCGGACGTTCTGGATCTTCTCGCCATAGATCTTCGAGAGCGCGACGCCCATCGGATAATACACGCCGGAGGTGCCGCCGGTCAGGACGTTGATGAAGTCCTGGGCGCTGGCGGCGGCCGGTGCGGCGACGAGCGCGACGGCGGCAGCAAGGCCGGCAAGGCGGCTGCGGAACAGCGATGTCATGATGTCTCCCTGGTCAGGTCCGGCTCACGCGGCCAGTTGTCGCGTTTTTAGAGCATGCTGAACCGGAAAGGGAAAGCGCTCGACGACAGGTGGCAGTCCGCCTTTAGCCGAAGCGCCGGACTGGTTTCGCCATGATTGACTGCCTATCTCCGGTTTCACACGGCCATCTCGCCAGGGGCGAGCCGGCCGGGCCCTCCGAACAACGAGTGACCAGGGACGACATGCACGACCGCGCCGAGCAGGGTAGCAGCCAGGGGCTTCGCCTCGACCGACGAACTCTTCTCGCAGGCGCGGGTGCGACAGCGGCGCTTGCCGCGCTCGGCTTCGCGCCGGAAGCGCTGGCGCAGCAGGGGCTGAAGCTCGTCGATTCCAGGGATTTCAGCTTCGACACATTGAAGGCGCGTGCGAAGGAGATGGCGGCCAAGCCCTATGAGGCGCCGCCCAGTCCGCGGCCCGAGGTGATGCAGCGGATCGACTATGACGCGCATGGCAAGATCGCATTCAAGCCGGATTCGGCGCTCTGGGCGAATGGCCCCTCGCCCTGGCCGGTGACCTTCTTCCATCTCGGCCGCTTCTTCCAGAAGCCGGTCAGGATGCATGTCGTCGAGGACGGCAAGGCCCGCGAGATCGTCTACGATGCCAGCTATTTCGAGATGCCGGCGAATTCGCCGGCGCGCGAGCTGCCTGCCGGCGCGGGCTTCGCCGGCTTTCGCCTGCAGGAGAGCCGCAGCGGTCATCCCGGGCGCAATGGCGAGGCGCTGGACTGGAAGACGAACGATTGGGTCGCTTTCCTTGGCGCTTCCTATTTCCGGGCCATCGGCGAGCTCTACCAGTACGGTCTGTCGGCGCGCGGCGTCGCGGTCGATCCGGCCGTCTCCGGCAAGGCGGAGGAGTTTCCCGACTTCACCCATATCTGGCTGGAGACGCCGAAGGCGGGCGCCGAATATGTCGTCATCTACGCGCTGCTCTCGGGGCCAAGTCTCGCTGGCGCCTATCGCTTCCGCATGCATCGCGGCAAGGGCGTGACCATGGAGATCGAGACCGCGCTTCATCTGCGCAAGGATGTCTCGCGGCTCGGCATCACGCCACTGACCTCGATGTTCTGGTATTCCGAGACGGCGAAGCCGACCGCCATCGACTGGCGCCCCGAGGTGCATGATTCCGACGGGCTCGCGCTCTGGACCGGGCCGGGCGAGCGGGCCTGGCGCCCCCTGAACAATCCTCCGCGCATCATGGCTTCGGCCTTCGTCGACAGTGATCCGCGCGGCTTCGGCCTGATGCAGCGCGACCGCGAGACCGGGCATTATCTCGACGGTATGCATTACGAGCGCCGCCCGAGCCTCTGGGTCGAGACGGATGGCCAATGGGGCCGGGGCTCCGTGCAGCTCATCGAGATCCCGACCGATGACGAGATCCACGACAACATCGTCGCGATGTGGGTGCCGGAGGCGCCCGCCCGGGCCGGCAACGCCTACAATTTCCGCTACACGCTGCATTGGCTCGCCGACGAGCCGTTCCCTACCCAGCTCGGCCGGGTCGTCGCGACACGGCTGGGCAATGGCGGCCAGCCGGGGACGGCGCGGCCGCGCGGCGTGCGCAAGTTCATGGTCGAGTTCCTCGGGCCGGCACTGGAGTCTGTTCCCTTTGGTGTGAAGCCGGAGGTGGTGCTCTCGACCTCGCGCGGCAGCTTCTCCTATGTTTTCGCCGAAGCGATGCCGGACGACGTGCCCGGCCATTGGCGCGCCCAGTTCGACCTTTCCGTTGCCGGCAGCGATCCCGTCGAGATGCGTTGCTATCTCAAGGCCGGCGATACCGTGCTGACCGAGACCTGGCTCTACCAATACCTGCCGTTCTGAACGGGGACGGGTGCGGAATCGCGCTTGCTCCGGCGTGAGCGTAACATTATATCGTTTCTCATGGCTCACGCGCACGCCCCTCGCACGCATCGCGCTGCCTCGGAAGCCCCGGGGTGGTCGCTGTTGCGCCTGTCGGCGGGAACGCGCGTGGGATTGGCCGCTGTCGTCGTCGCGCTGCTCTGGCTGGCGACGCTGGCCGTGATCCTGTGAGTTTGCGTTCGATGTCTGCCATCCGCCTGACCGACCTGACGCTGGGCTATGACCGCCATCCGGCGGTGCATCACCTCTCCGGCGAGATCGAGGCCGGGAGCCTCACCGCCATCGTCGGGCCGAACGGCGCCGGCAAGTCGACCCTGCTCAAGGGCATTGCGGGGGCGCTCGCGCCGCTGTCGGGCGGCGTTTCGCTCGCCAAGGGCAAGCGGCTTGCCTATCTCCCGCAATCGGCCGATCTTGATCGTTCCTTCCCGATCCATGTCTACGATCTCGTCGCCATGGGCCTATGGAACCGGGCCGGTATCTTCGGCCGCATCGGCGCGAGAGCGGCCCACAAGATCGAGCATGCCATTGCGGCGGTGGGACTGACCGGCTTCGAGCGCCGGCCGATCGGTACGCTCTCCGGCGGGCAGATGCAGCGGGCGCTGTTCGCGCGGCTCCTGCTGCAGGATGCCGACGTGATCCTGCTCGACGAGCCCTTCACCGCGATCGATGCGCGAACCACAGCTGACCTGCTTGATCTGGTCCGGCGCTGGCATGGCGAGAGCCGTACCGTCGTCGCCGTGCTGCACGATATCGAGACGGTTCGGCAGGCCTTTCCGCAGACGTTGCTGCTGGCGCGCGAGGCCGTGGCTTGGGGCGAAACTGCGACCGTGCTGACCTCTGAGAACCTGCTGAAGGCGCGGCGCATGGTCGAGGCCTTCGACAGCCACGCCACTCCCTGCCAGCGCGACGCAGCGTAAAAGATCAAGCCCTCATCCTGAGGAGCAGCCTTCAGGCTGCGTCTCGAAGGATGTTCCAGTGCACTCTGAAACATCCTTCGAGACGCCGCTTCGCGGCTCCTCAGGATGAGGGCTGAGGACAACCGACGGAACAGACCCGCCCGTGCTCTACGATCTCCTCATCGGTCCCTTCGCCGAATTTGACTTCATGCGCCGCGCCCTCGTCGGTGTGGCGGCGCTCTCCGTTTCGGGAGCGCCGATCGGCGTCTTCCTGATGCTCCGGCGGATGAGCCTGACCGGCGACGCCATGGCGCATGCGATCCTGCCCGGCGCCGCACTGGGCTATCTCGTTGCCGGCTTCTCGTTGCCGGCGATGACGATCGGCGGGCTTGCGGCCGGCTTCGCGGTGGCGCTTGCGGCCGGTGCCGTGGCGCGAGCAACGGTGCTCAAGGAGGACGCTTCGCTTGCCGCCTTCTACCTCATCTCGCTCGCGCTCGGCGTCACCATCGTTTCGCTGAGGGGCTCGGCGATCGACCTGCTGCATGTGCTGTTCGGCAATGTGCTGGCGCTTGACGATCAGGTGTTGATCCTGCTTGCCAGTGTTGCGACCGTGTCTCTGCTCTCGCTGGCGGCGCTGTATCGGCCATTGGTGCTGGAATGCGTCGACCCGGGCTTTCTGCGTTCGGTCAGCCGCTCCGGTGGGTTCGTGCATCTGACCTTCCTGGCGCTGGTCGTGCTCAATCTCGTCGCCGGTTTCCATGCGCTGGGGACCTTGCTCGCCGTCGGCATGATGATGCTCCCGGCCGCTGCGGCACGCTTCTGGACGGCGGATATCACGCGCCTGCTGTTGCTCGCGGCCGGCTTCGGCATGGTCTCCGGCTATGCCGGGCTTGTGACGTCCTATGCGGCGGGGTCGAGCCTGCCGGCGGGGCCGTCGATCATCCTCGCAGCCGGGGCGATCTATATCGGCTCGCTCCTGTTCGGCTCGCAGGACGGGCTTGCGCGACGCCTCTTGCCTCGCGGCCATCTTCAGAGATAGAAACGTTATATCGTTACATTTTCTGGAGCCGCTCATGCCCAACCGTCGCGCCTTCGTCGCCGGCCTTGCTTTCGGGCTTGCCGCAGTCGCTGCGCCGCTCTGTGCCTTCTCCCAGGAGAGGTTGCCGGTCGTGGCGAGTTTTTCGGTTCTCGGCGATTTCACCCGGCAGATCGGCGGCGATCGCGTCAGCGTGACCACGCTGGTCGGTCCCGACGGCGACGCGCATGTCTATTCGCCGACGCCGGCGGATGCGAAGGCGATGGCCGCGGCGAAGCTCGTCGTCGTCAACGGGCTGCATTTCGAGGGCTGGCTGCCGCGCCTCGTGAAATCCTCCGGCACCAAGGCGACCATGGCCGAAGCGACGAAGGGCGTCACCCCGCTCGAAGCCGATGACGACCATGACGAGAAGGGCAAGGGCGGCCACGCGCATGCCCATGGCCATGACGATCCGCATGCCTGGCAGAGCATCGCCAATGCGAAGCTCTATGTCGCGAATATCAGGGATGCGCTGAGCGCGGCCGATCCGGCGGGCAAGGCGAGCTACGAGGCCAATGCCACGGCCTATCTCGCCGAGCTCGACAAGCTCGAAGGCGAGGTGAAGGCTGCCATTGCCCGCATTCCGGCCGAGCGGCGCAAGGCGATCACCACCCATGACGCCTTCGGCTATTTCGTGAAGGCCTATGGCATCGCGTTCGTGGCGCCGCAGGGCGTCTCGACCGAGGCCGAGGCCTCCGCCAAGGATGTCGCCCGCATCATCCGGCAGGTGAAGGCGCAGAAAGTACCGGCCGTCTTCCTCGAAAACGTCACCAATCCCCGCCTCGTCGAGCAGATCGCGCGCGAAAGCGGCGCCAAGGTCGGCGGCCGGCTCTATTCGGATGCGCTCTCGTCCGAGACCGGGCCGGCGGGGACTTACATCCGGATGATGAAGCACAATATAAGCGAAATCGAAAAGGCGCTCGCCGCCGGCCCGGTCTGAGAGACAAATCCGCAGGAACCACTCCGTCATCCCGGACAAGCCGCGTAAGCGGCGCCGATCCGGGATCCATCGAAGGGCGTCGCCCTATGATGGATCCCGGCGCTTCGGCCGGGATGACGGTTGCGGATTTGATTTCGGTTCGAGCTAGAACCATTCCTGAATATCGAGCAGGTCAAGCCATGTCCGAGAAAATCCCCGTCACGGTGCTCACCGGCTATCTGGGCGCCGGCAAGACTACGCTCCTCAACCGCATCCTGACCGAGGACCACGGCAAGAAATTCGCCGTCATCGTCAACGAGTTCGGCGAAGCCGGCATCGATGGCGACCTCATTGTCGGTGCCGACGAGGAAATCTTCGAGATGAACAACGGCTGCATCTGTTGCACCGTGCGCGGCGACCTGATCCGCATCCTCGATGGCCTCATGAAGCGCAAGGGCAAGTTCGACGCGATCATCGTCGAGACCACCGGCCTTGCCGACCCCGCGCCGGTCGCCCAGACCTTCTTCGTCGACCAGGATGTTGGCGATGCCACTCGCCTCGATGCGGTCGTGACCGTGACCGACGCCAAGTGGCTCAAGGATCGGCTGAAGGATGCGCCGGAGGCGAAGAACCAGATCGCCTTCGCCGATGTGATCGTGCTCAACAAGACCGACTTGGTGACCGCGGAAGAGCTCGCCGACGTCGAGGCCGCGATCCGCGCCATCAACCCCTATGCCAAGCTGCACAAGGCCGAGCGCGCCAATGTCGATATCGCCGCGCTGCTCGACCGCAACGCCTTCGATCTCGACCGTATCCTCGATATCGAGCCGGATTTCCTCGAGGCCGGGCATCACCACCACCATGCCGAGGATGTGCGCTCGATCTCGCTGACGGTTCCCGGGGATGTCGACCCCGAGAAGTTCATGCCGTGGATCAACGACCTCACCCAGATCCAGGGACCGAACATCCTGCGTTCCAAGGGCATCCTGGCCTTCAAGAACGAGCCGCGCCGCTTCGTCTTCCAGGGCGTGCATATGATCCTGGACGGCGACCTGCAGCGCGACTGGAAGGATGGCGAGACCCGCGAGAGCCGCCTCGTCTTCATCGGGCGTGATCTCAACGAGAACGAATTGCGCAAGGGGTTTGAAGCCTGCGCGGCGTGACACCAGGCACGTCATGCCCGGGCTTGACCCGGGCATCTCATGACGTTGACGCGCCGGGAGCCTCTTCCTGGACGAGATTCCCGGGTCTGCACTTCGCTCCGCCCGAGAATGACGGCAAGCGCGTTCCCTCTCCTTGCAAGCTGCGCTAGACCGGCGGCATGACGACGATGACCCCACCCGTCTCGCTGCGCGAGCATGTCACTCCGATCACTGCCGAGACGCATGTCGTCGCGGTCCACTGGCTGAAGCAGGGGCTCGTGCTCGCGCTCGCTGACGGGCGCGTGCTGCGCTGGCGAGATGGCGCGGTGGTGGACAGCGTCGAGGCCCATGCCGGCGGCATCCTCTGCGCCATCGGCGATGGCGAGCGCCTGATCACCGGTGGCGATGACGGGCGCGTCGTTGCGACGCGCTCCGAGGGCGAGCCAGAGGAGCTGGCCAAGGACCCGAAACGCCGCTGGATCGATGCGATCACGCTGTCGCCTTCGGGCAACCTCGCCTGGAACACCGGCAAGACCGTGCAGGCGCGCGACGAGAAGGGTCGTATCCGCACACTGGAGGCCGCGAGCACGCCGCAGGGCCTCGTCTTCGCGCCGAAGGGCTATCGCCTCGCCATCGCTCAGATGAACGGCGTCTCGCTCTGGTATCCCAATACTGAGGCGAAGCCGGAATTCCTGGACTGGAAGGGCTCGCATCTCGACGTCGTCTGGTCGCCGGACGGGCGCTTCGTCGTCTCCTCGATGCAGGAGAACGCGCTGCATGGCTGGAAGCTCGGCGACAAGCCCGGCCATATGCGGATGACCGGCTATCCCGCCAAGCCGCGTTCGCTGTCCTGGTCGCATGACGGGCTTTGGCTCGCCTCCAGCGGGGCGGATGGCGCGATCGTCTGGCCGTTCCAGGGCGATGGGCCGCAGGGCAAGGCGCCGCGCGAATGCGGCGTGCGCCATGCCCGCGTCACCCGCGTCGCCTTCCATCCGGGCGCGCTGGTGCTGGCGATCGGCTATGATGACGGCTGCATCCTGATGGTCCGACTGACCGATGGCTCCGAATTGCTGGTGCGGCCGGCTTTGCGCGACAGCGGCATCAGTGCCTTCGCCTGGGACAAGGCCGGCAAGCGGCTCGCCTTCGGCGCCGAGGATGGCGCGGCCGGCGTGCTTGTCCTGCCGAGCTGAGTGCCATGCGCTTCGGTCTCTTCGGCAAGCCTGAGACCCGCAAGGGCGGCGATGCGAAGGCCGAGGCGAAGGCTCTGGCCGAGCGGTTGAAGGCGCAGGTCAGGGAACTGCTCGGCCTGCCCGAGGCGGCGGCAATCGCGGTCAACGAGATCATCTGTGCCGACCCCGCCTGCCCGGGCAACGAGACGGTGATCCTGGTGATGAAGCCCGGCGAGAAGACCCGCGCCTACAAATTGCAGATGGCGATGGCCGAGGTGACGGCGGAAGCGTTGGCGGAAGCCCTCCGCTCCTAGGCCGCGTGGACGATTGATGGATCGTTCGTGATAGGCACCACGCTTGTCATTCCGGGGCTTCGCGCAGCGAAGAACCCGGAATGACAGCCTTGATTCGATGCTCTAAAGCTCGTTGCGATGTCTCTGCTCTCGCTCTATGCCCGCGTCCTCGGTGAACTCGGCCCCGAAAAGCGGCTTGGCGTCATCCTGGCGCTGGCCAATATCGTGCTGGCGGCCGTCGCCTTCGCCGAGCCGATGCTGTTCG
>NZ_CAMFJF010000030.1 GCF_945956895.1 uncultured Allobosea sp.
CTTCGCCGCAACCTTTATCTTCTGGCTCAATCAATGAGTCCTGAGCCTAGGTCAAATAACGAAATACGCGTATGCAGATGGCGACGATGTTTCCTGTGCCGAGAAGCATTCCATGCGATTTCTGTTGACTGCGTCGAGAGGTTGGTGGCGCGGAGTTGCGAGGCGTTTGCCTGGCAGGGGCGCCTGTTTGGTGGCGGCGTTCACGGCTTCGATGCAGGTGGCGGGTTGTGGATCGCGACCCGAAGCGGGCTTTCTGGCCCCGGTCGTCGAGATCGATTCTGGTTCGACGCCGCACACTCTGCTCGTGGCCACCACGCGCAAGCGAGACGACCGGCCGGGCACCTTGTTCAACGGAGAGCGCAGCACGCCGCTCGACTTCGCCAAGATCGTCGTTTCTGTGCCGGACAAGCACACCCCAGGCGAAGTCGAGTGGGCATCGCGCCCGCCGGGCGATCCGAAGACCGATTTCGTCGTCCGCCAGGCCGGCTACCTTGAGAGCGAGAAGGCTTTCATCAGCACGCTGAACGCGCAGCTCGCCGCGAAGCCGAAGGGGAAGCGCAGCATCTTCCTCTTCATCCATGGCTACAACACGATGTTCGCCGAGGGGCTCTATCGTTTCGCCCAGCTCGTGCACGATTCGCGTGCAGACGGTGTGTCCGTCCTGTTTACCTGGGCGTCGCGCGGACAACTCACCCAGTATGTCTATGATACCAACAGCGCCACGGCGGCGCGCGACGATCTCGAACGCACTCTTCGCCTCCTCTTCGCCAGCAACGCGGATCAGATCAACATCCTGGCGCATTCCATGGGCAACTGGGTGACGGTCGAGGCTCTGCGGCAGCTTCGTCTCTCCGGAGACCTGCCACCGGCGTCGAAATTCGGGCATGTGGTGCTGGCCGCGCCCGATATCGACATCGATGTTTTCAAATCGCAGATGCGCCGCTTCGGCAAGCCGGCAAAGCCGTTCTTCATCGTGCTCTCAAAGGATGACAAGGCGCTGGGGGCCTCTAATTTCCTGGCGGGAGGTCAGGGCAGGCTCGGAGCCGATTCCAATCCAGAGGAACTGGCCGCGCTAGGCGCCATCGTGATCGACATGACCGAGGTCAAGGGGCTCGATTCCAGCAATCACGGTAAATTCGCGCAACTGGCTGCCGTCGCGCCGAAGCTCGGTGCGGTACTGGAGAGCGGTGTCGCCAGGCAACACCCCTCCGCGAGCGCCCAGGAGATCGCAAGCGGATCGCTCGAAGCCATCGTCAAGCTGCCGATCACCATTATCGGCGCTCCGTTCAGGCTTCTCGCGGGTGGCGGCTGAGCCCGGCTCGTCGTTTGCAGGTGCCGGCGACGCCGCTCCACGCTTGCACGTTGTTTCTGCTGGAAGCGGGGCGCCCGATCCGCGCGGCTTCGGCAATAGGGCACTTTTGATGATGCCCGGTGACCTGAGCCCCTGATCTCCCTCCAGATTTGAGTAGAGTCTGTCATTGCGAGGAACGAAGCGAAGCAATCCAGAGGGACTGGGCTGGAGGGTTCAACCCAGTCTCCCCTGGATTGCTTCGCTGCGCTCGCAATGACGGACTGACGGTTCAATCAGCTCGAAAATTGCTGCTGCCAGGGGTTGTCGTCTCGGGTCGCGCGCTGCGACCCGGTAGACAAGGTTCCCTCAGGCTCCGTGCGCGCCGCGCGAAACGCGATTCTACGCCTGTTCCTGCTCAGGCCGGGTCGATGGCCGCAGGCGCTCGCGCAGCGCCTGGAAGACGACGTAGAGCGCCGGGATCACGAAGATGCCGATGAGGGACGCCGCCAGCATGCCGCCGAAGACCGGCGTGCCGACATGGCGCCTGGCGAGCATCGAGGGGCCTTCCGCGATCACCAGCGGCAAGAGGCCGAGGATGAAGGCGAAGGACGTCATCATCACCGGGCGGAAGCGCAGGCGGGCACCCTCGGTCGCCGCATGCAGGAGCGGGTGGCCCTTTTCCCGCAGCTCCTTGGCGAACTCGACGATCAGGATGCCGTTCTTGGCGGCGAGGCCGATCAGCACGACGATGCCGATCTGGCCATAGAGATCGAGCGTCAGCCCGGCCACGACGATCGCGACGAAGGCGCCGAGCACGCCGACCGCGACCGAGAGCAGCACGGGCACGGGGATTGTCCAGCTCTCGTAGAGCGCGACGAGGAAGAGGTAGGCGAACAGCAACGCGAAGGCGAGGATGATCGTCGTCTGTCCCTCGGCCCGCTTCTCCTGGAAGGAGACGTCGGTCCAGGCGCCGCGATAGCCTGACGACAGGGTCCTCGCCGCGACGTCCTCCATCGCCTTCAGGGCCTGGCCGGAGGAGACGCCCGGGGCGGGCGAGCCCTGGAGCGTCACCGCGAGGCGGTTGTTGTAGCGGATCAGCGCCTGCGGGCCGACCACGACCTTGGCCTCGACGAAGGAGCGCAGCGGGATCATGTCGCCGGCGCGGCTGCGGACATTGATGCGGTAGATGTCGTCGACCGAGGCGCGGTCGGCGCCATCGGCCTGGACCTGGACCTGCCAGGTGCGGCCGAACAGGTTCATGTCGTTGACGTAGTAGCCGCCGAGCGAGGCCTGTAGCGCCTGGAAGACGTCACTCAAGGCGACGCCGAGGATCTGGACCTTGTCGCGGTCGATGTCGAGATAGATCGAGGGCGCCGAATCCGAGAAGGTCGAGAACACCCGCCGCAATTGCGGCTCCTGGTTGGCCGCGACGGTGAGGCCGCGCAGCGCCTGGCCGAGCGCCTTGGGATCGGCGGAGCCCATGTCCATCAGCACATAGCTGAAGCCGCCGCCGGTGCCGAGGCCGATGATCGGCGGAGGCGCGATCGGGACGACGTTGCCGGCGCGCACGGCGCGGAATTTCTGGGCGAGGCGGGCAATGACCGCCGAAGCCGAGTCCTCCCGGCTGGTGCGTTCGGCGAAGGGCTTCAGCGTCACCACGAAGAAACCGGCATTGGGCTGGGAGTAATTGTCGATGAAGTTGAGGCCGATGACCGTGGAATAGTCCGCGATCGCACTTTCCGTCTTCAGGATGCCTTCGACCTCTGCGGCGAGCGCCGATGTCCGGGCGACCGAGGCGCCGTCGGGCAATTGCGCGACGACGAAGAAGGCGCCCTGGTCGTCCTCCGGCAGGAAGCCGGTCGGCGTGATCCGCCCCATGGCGTAGATGCCGGCGCCGAAGGCTGCGGTCACAGCGAGGCTGATGAAGGAGATGCGCACGAGACGCGCCACGCCCTCGCCATAGCGGTCGCGCGTCCAGTCGATGCCGCGCATGACATAGCCGATCGGGCCGCGCCGTGGCCCGTGATGCGGCCGGAGCAGAATGGCGCAGAGCGCCGGCGACAGGGTCAGCGCGTTGATCGCCGAGAGCACCATCGCGACCGCGACAGTGACGGCGAACTGCCGGAAGAGCTCGCCGGAAATGCCGGGGATGAAGGCGACAGGCACGAAGACCGAGAGCAGCACCAGCGTGATCGCGATGATCGGGGCGACGATCTCGCCCATGGCGCGCTTGGTCGCTTCCGCCGGCGTCAGCTCGGGATGCTCCTCCATCACGCGCTCGACGTTCTCGATCACGACGATCGCGTCGTCGACGACGATGCCGATGGCGAGCACCACCGCCAGCAGCGAGACGGTATTGGCGGAATAGCCGATGGCGTTGAGCACGATGAAGGCGCCGACCAGGCTCACCGGCACGGCGACGGTCGGGATCAGCGTCGCCCTGAAATTGCCGAGGAACAGGTAGACGACGAGGACGACGAGGACGAAGGCTTCGATCAGCGTCTTCTGGACCTCGTGGATCGTGGCGGTGACGAAGGCGGTCGGATCGTAGGTCACCTTCCAGGCGAGGCCTTCGGGGAAGGACTTCTCGAGGTCGCCGATCGTCTTCTTGACGGCCTCGAGCGCGGTGAGGGCATTGGCGCCGGGCGCCTGGTAGACGCCGATCAGAACGGCCGGGCCGCCGTTCAGGCGGGTGTCGCGGTCGAGATTGGCGGCGCCGAGCTCGAGCCGCGCCACGTCCGAGAGCCGCAGCACCGAGCCGTCGGCATTGGTGCGCAGCACGATCTTGCCGAATTCCTCGGGCGAGGTCAGGCGGCCCTTGGTCTGGATGTTGAGCTGTAGCTGCTGATCGTCGGAGATCGGACGGGCGCCGATGCGGCCGACCGCGGCCTGCGCGTTCTGACCCTGGATCGCGGCGATGATGTCGCCGGTGGTCAGGTTGAGGCCGGTCAAGGCGTCAGTGCGGACCCAGGCGCGGATGGCGTAGTCCTGCGCGCCGAAGAGCGAGGCGTCGCCGACGCCCGCCGTGGATTTGATCGCGTCGAGCAGGTTGATGGTGACGTAGTTCGAGACGAAGAGCTGGTCGTAATTGCCCTTCGGCGCATAGACGGCGATGACGCCGAGCAGGGCCGAGGACTGCTTCTTGACGGTGACGCCGCTGCGCTGGACCTCCTGCGGCAGCTTGGACAAGGCGAGCTGGACGCGGTTGTTGACGTTGACGTTGTTGATGTCGGGGTTGGTGCCGAGCTCGAAGGAGACCTGCAGCGAATAGCTGCCGTCATTGCCGCTGACGCTCTTCATGTAGAGCATCTTGTCGGTGCCGACGATCTGGGCCTCGATCGGCTGGGCGACGGTCTGCTCGACCACGGCGGCCGAAGCGCCGGGATAGGAGGCGCGCACCGAGATCTGCGGCGGCACGATGTCGGGGTACTGCGCGACCGGGATCGCGAACAGCGACAACAGACCGGCGATCGTGGTGACGAGCGCGATGACGATCGCCAGCCGCGGCCGGTCGACGAAGACGGAGCTCAGCATGGGCTCAGCTCCGGCCGGTGGTCAGGGTCACGGGCGAGGCGAGCACCGGCATGCCGGGCCTGAGGCTCTGCAGGCCCTGGATGACGATCTGCTCGTTGCCGGCGAGCCCCTGCTCGATGACGATGTAGGAACCGGCCTCGGCCCCGATCTTGACGCGCTTCACCACCGCCTTGCCGTCCTCGACGGCGAAGACATAGGCGCCCTGCTGGTCGGCGATCAGCGCCGACTGTGGAATGAGCACCTTCTCCTCGCTCTTGTCGGCCTGGACCGCGACGCGCACGAGCGTGCCGTCCAGCAACCTGCCGGCCGGGTTGGGCAGCGTGGCGCGCACCAGAACGGTATCGGTGGAACGCTCGACCGAGACGTCGACGAAGTCGACGCGGCCCTTCTGGTCATAGGTCGAGCCATCCGAGAACTTCAGGCTGACGAGCGGGGCGGCCCCATCGGCCGGGAGCCGATTGGTCTTCAGCGCCAGGAATTCGCGCTGGCTGACCGGGAAGGTGACATACATCGGATCGTCGCTGACGATCTGGGCCAGCACACCGCTGTCGGGCCCGACGACATTGCCCTTGGTCACCTTGGTGCGGCCGATCCGGCCGGCGATCGGCGCCTTGATCTCGGTGTAGCCGAGATTGATCTGTGCCGTCTTCAGATTGGCCTCGGCGGTGGTCTGGTCGCCCTGCGCGCCCTTCTCCTCGGCGACGCGCTGGTCGCGGACGGCGACCGAGCCGGCATTGGTGCGCAAGAGATCCTCGGCGCGCTGGCGCTGCACGGTGGCGTTCTGAAGAGCGCCCTGGGCCTTCTCAAGTGCGCCTTGCGCCTGCTCGACCGCCGCTTCGAACGGGCTGCGCTCGATGCGGAAGAGCGGAGCCCCCTCGGTGACGGTTGCACCGTCCTTGAACAGCACGTCCTCGAGATAGCCGGTGACGCGGGCGCGGATCTCGACGCGATTGACGGCCTCGATGCGCCCGACGAAATCGGCGGTCTGCGTGATCGCGCGCTTCTCGGCCAGGACGGTGCCGACCGGGATCGCGGTCGGTGCGGCTTGCTGGGCGATGGCGCTCGTGCCCAGCACGAGCCCCCCCATCAACGCAAGAGCGAGGAAACGTGACGTCCCGAAGTAGAAATTCACGTTTGCAGGCCGAAAAGACACAGGCATCGGACCCCCTTCGCTGTTTCAGCGTTGCCGCACGCGCCCGATGCGAAGCAGGCAGCGATCACGTCGCACGATACTGCTCGTTTTCAACCGCGAGTGCTACGGTATTGTTGCGCTTCCCCGAGGACGTCTTCTCTTTCACCTGTGGGCTGCCGGAGCGGAGTTCGGGCGCTCCCGACGAATGAGCGCGCGCCCGGGGTTTCCCCTACATGCGGGATCTACAATCCATCGCGCCGTCTCCCGGCGCTGGGCTGCCGCTCGCCCATCGGTTTCGAAAGGTTGCGCCATGAACTGGCCCGTCCCCCGATCGTCGTGAACAGTCGGCGGAAGCGGGGGGCGAATCCGAACTCGGTTCAGGGGCGGTCGCTCAGCGCGAAGGCGGCAGCCAGAAGCTGGTAGGTGCGCAGGCGCAGTCCCGGATCGTCCAGGAAATCCCGGATCATGAATTCATGGAGCCCGGTCGCTTCCGCCATGCACGACAAGGCCACCTTCATGCGCTCGGGCGCGCCGACGACATAGGCAGGCCAGTCCGCGTCTCGGCGGAAACCATTCCGCCCATCACGGGGATCGCCGCAGCTTGAACGCCGCGCGCGGGCATCGCGAGCTGCTCGGCCTCCGCCTGCGTCTCTCCAACGATGACGCGCAACGCGATGAAGGCCAGAGGCGCACCTTGCCTCCGATCTGTTGACAGGCAGAGGGCGATCCAGCTCGAAGCGCGGTTCGCGGATGTGTTTGGCGG
Organism: uncultured Allobosea sp.; assembly: GCF_945956895.1. Taxonomy (GTDB): domain Bacteria; phylum Pseudomonadota; class Alphaproteobacteria; order Rhizobiales; family Beijerinckiaceae; genus Allobosea. The sequence continues at coordinate 6,721 of NZ_CAMFJF010000030.1, forward strand.
CGCCGACAAGGTGCCGGCGGAGCTGTTGACGCCAGCTGCGCATTTTCGGCGCATTCCACGCACGGGGCAGGTGTCCACGCTGGTCATCGTGGAAAGCGACGATGGCATGGCGGATTTGATCAAGGCGCGACCGAGCTAGGCCACGCCTGCCAAGATGACGGACATGTTCGTGTCGGCGGAGGCGGTCCCTCGGGGGGAGGCTCTGCGTTCGATCGCTGTTGCGCGGCGATTGCTGTCGGTGGCACTGGGGCGGAATGCCGTTTCTCGATGACATCCCCCCGGATATCCGGCGCGCTGCCTGCGCCTTTCACGAGGCCGGCCATATCGTCGTCGGCTGGGAGCATCGGAGGTACATCACCCATGCCTGGCTGCGGCCGCCCTACGGCTTCTCGGGCGAGACCTGCTTCGAGCCCTACACGCGGGGATTCCAACCCGGCAGCCCGGTCGACCGGCAGCGCGCGGAGGTCGAGATCGCTATCCTGTCCGCCGGCTATTGCGGCGAGATGATCTACTGGAACGCGGAAGGTTTGAGATGGTATCCTGGCGCGATCGCCTCGCATGAGGACGATCTCCGGCAGATGGAGCCCTATCTCGGGCTTCTGCGGCCGATCGACGAGGCCGCGCTACGTGCGCGCTGCGCGACGGCGGCCACGGCCATCCTCTATCGTCCGTCGATGCTCGCCGCCCATGCGGCGATCGCCCGGAGGCTCTCCGATCGCCGCCGCATCGATCGCGACGAGGTCGATGAAATCATCGGGCGCGCGACGGGCTGACAGCCATCGCACGCCATCGGGTGTCCGGCGCTACGCCGCCTTCTTGCCGGCGTCGAAGGGAATTTCGATGTCGACCGCGAGCGTCGAGACCTGGGGGCCGCGCTCCATCCGGACGCTGACCTTGTCGTCGTCGATCTGCATGTGCTTGGAGATCGCGCGCAGGATTTCGTCGCGCAGCTTGCCGAGCAGGTCGGCGTCGCCGCCGGCCGCGGCACGCTCATGGGCGAGCAGGACTTGCAGCCTTTCCCGGGCCGCGGGGGCCGAGCGGGGGCGGGAGAAGAGGCGGAACAGATTCATGCTCATGCCGCCTTCCTTCCGAAGAACTTGCCGAAGAAGCCGCGCTTCTCGCCAGGCACCGTGACGGGGAGTTGCTCGCCCTTGAGCCGGCGGATGGCATCGAAATAGGCGATGGCCGGCGCGCTGCCCTGGTCAGCCAGCGTGACCGGCGAGCCGATATTGGAAGCGCGCAGCACATCCATGCTCTCGGGGATGATGCCGAGCAGCGGGATCGACAGGATCTCCAGCACGTCGTCGACCTTCAGCATGTCGCCGCGCTCGGCCCTGAGAGGATCGTAGCGGGTGAGCAGCAGGTGCTTCTCCATGCGCTCGCCGTTCTCGGCCTTGAGCGTCTTGGAGTCGAGCAGGCCAATGATCCGGTCGGAATCGCGGACCGAGGAGACTTCCGGATTGGTCACGACGATCGCGATATCGGCATGGCGCATCGCCAGCGTCGCGCCACGCTCGATGCCGGCCGGGCTGTCGCAGATCACCCAGTCGAAATTCGCCTTCAGCGCGCCGATGACGGCCGCGACGCCTTCTGCCGTCAGGTTGTCCTTGTCGCGGGTCTGCGAGGCCGGCAGCAGGTAGAGCGTCTCGACGCGCTTGTCGCGGATCAGCGCCTGGGTGAGCTTCGCCTCGCCCTGGATGACGTTGACGAGATCGTAGACCACGCGCCGCTCGGCGCCCATGACGAGGTCGAGATTGCGCAGGCCGACGTCGAAATCGACGACCACGACCTTGTCTCCACCCTGGGCGAGCGCGGCGCCGAGCGCGGCCGACGATGTCGTCTTGCCGACGCCGCCCTTGCCCGATGTGACGACGATGACCTTACCCATTGACCGCTCCTTCTGATTGTTGACGTCGCTAGCTCGTTGTTGTCGCAGCGGAATTTTCCGAGAAGTGGGGCCACTTTTCGGTCCGATGCCTTGCCTCAGGCGAGCGCTTCGACCTTGAATGTTTCGCCGTCGAGCCAGATCTGCACGGGCTTGCCGCGGAATTCCGGGCCCATGTCCTCGGCCGTCTTGTAGTAGCCGTCGATCGCGATCAGCTCGGCCTCGAGCTTGCGGCAGAAGATGCGTGCCGCCGGATTGCCCATCGCGCCGGCCAGAGCCCGCCCGCGCAGCGTGCCGTAGACATGGATCGAGCCGCCCGCGACGATCTCGGCGCCGGACGCGACCGACCCGACGATGGTGACGTCGCCTTCTAGGAAGACCAGAGACTGGCCCGAGCGAACCGGCTGCGTCACGATGATCGACGGCACGGCCTTGGGCAGGTCCGGCATCACCGGCTCGGCGACGGCAACCTCGGTCGTAGCCGCCTCTGCCGCAGCGACCGGAGGCTCGAAATCGGACGTCGGGCGCCCGTCGGCCATCGCTGGCGGCAGGTCCGAGCCGAGCAGGGAAGGCGAGGCGCCTTCGATACCCATGATCCGCACTTGGCGCGCGCCGAGCTGGCTGACGAAGGTGCGAAGCTGCGCCCGGTCGACGTCCAGCCCGGTGATGTCGAGCACCACGGGGCGCCGCAGGAAGAAGCCGGCGGAGCGCGAGGCGAGGTCGTCGAGCCGCGCCAGCCAGTCCTCGAAGGGCAGCTCCGGGGTCAGCGTCAGCGCAAGATAGGACCGCCCCTTGAGGCGGATAGGCCGGGGTTGAGTTAACACGTCGGTTATCTTGGTAAATTTTCGGTTGCTTCGGTGTATCGAGAGAATGGTTAACAGAGGGTAAACCGCGCCCCTGGACGGGCCTGCTCGATGCGGTCTGAGGGAGGCTTTCCACAGCCTCGTTGCGAGGTGTTGAACCGATAAAAAACGGCGTAGAAACCCCGCCATCATGCTCGCCCTTGTGGCGAGCATCCACGTCTTGAACACGGCTTTCGACCAGCGAAGGCGTGGATGGTCGGGACAAGCCCGACCATGACGCAAGTGGGATGCCGGGGTGATTCCGTCAGTCCGTTCTACCCTGAAACACTTCCGGATAGGCGTAGAGCCCCGGCGCCCCGCCGGTATGCCAGAACACAACGGTCTCCTCGGGGCCGATAGCGCCGCTCCTGACCAGCGCGACGAGCCCGGCCATCGCCTTTCCGGTATAGACGGGGTCTAGAAGGATGCCTTCCGTCCGCGCGACAAGCTCGACCGCTTCGATCATCGCAGGCGTGGGCTGGCCATAGCCGGGGCCGACCTGCGAATCATCGATCTCAAGCGCGGCCTGCTTGCCTCGCTGCCGGCCTTCCAGCGCGTAGATGTCATTGACCAGCCCGGAAACGATGGCGCCCGCCTGCTCGGCCGAGCGCGAGACGCTGACGCCCTGGACGCGGCAGGCGAGCCCGGCATCCTCGACGCCGGCGAGAATGCCGGCATGGGTGCCGCCGCTGCCTGTCGGCACGACGATATGGTCGATGCCGACACCTTCGGCTTTCGCCTGCTCGGCCATTTCCAACAGGGCGTCGCGATAGGCGAGGCTGCCCAGCGCGTTGGAGCCGCCGACGGGGATGAAATAGGGACGTTTCCCTTGCGCCTTCAGCCCGGCTACAGCTTCATCAGCGATGGCGGTCGCGTCCCCGCCGGGCGGGAACAGGCGAATCTCCGCCCCAAAAATCCGGTCGAGGAGCCAGTTGCCGTTGGTCCGATAGGAGTCGCTGCGATTCGCCACCGAATCGGTCAGCAACAGCACGCAGGCCAGGCCGTTGCGCGCGGCCGCGGCCGCCGTCTGGCGGGCATGGTTCGACTGGATCGCGCCCATCGTCACCAGCGTGTCAGCACCCTGTTTCAGCGCCTCCGCGACCAGGTATTCCAGTTTGCGCACCTTGTTGCCGCCCCCGGCAAAGCCGGTGCAGTCGTCGCGCTTCATCCAGATCGACGGGCCCTTGCCGTTGCGGCTGAGAGCCTGCGACAGGCGAGGCAGGGGCTCGAAAGGGGTCGGCAGCAGCGCCAGTTTGATCGTATCGCGTCGGTTCATTCCGGCAGGCTCCCAGCTTCGTGTCGCCATCGATGGCGACGGCAGCATAGCGCGGTGACGGAGATTCGCCGGGCGTGCGAACGCATGCCCGGCGTGCAGTCCAGACGCAGGCTACAGCCGCCGCGAGAGGCGCGGATCGAGCCGGTCCCGCAATCCGTCGCCGAGCAGATTCACCGCCAGCACGACCAGGGCGAGCGCGATCGCCGGGCAGAAGATCGTCCAGGGCGCGCGGGCGAGATAGAGCCGGCTCGATGCGATCATGTTGCCCCAGCTCGGCACCTCCGGCGGCACGCCCGCACCGAGGAAGGAGAGCGAGGCTTCGACCAGGATCGCCGAGGCGCAGATATAGGTCGCCTGAACGATGAGCGGTGCGATCGTGCTCGGCATGATGTGCCAGAACAGAAGGCGCGGCGTGCGGGCGCCGCAGGCGCGCGCGGCCTCGACGAAGGGCAATTCCTTCACGCTGAGCACGATCGAGCGGACGAGCCGGACGACGCGCGGCAGTTCCGGGATCGAGATCGCTGCGATGACGATGCCGATACTGCCCTGGTTGAGGGAGACCATGGCGATCGCCAGCAGGATGGCCGGGATCGCCATCAACCCGTCCATCAGGCGCATGACGATCGCGTCGAAGCGGCGATAATAGCCGGCGAAAAGGCCAATCGTAAGGCCGATGAGGATCGAGATCGTCGCGACGCTGAAACCGACGATGAGCGAGACGCGGGCGCCGTAGACGGTGCGCGCGAAGACATCCTGGCCGAGCTGGTCAGTGCCGAAACGCAATTCGGGCGAGGGCGGCTGCAACCTTCGGGTTGGAGCCTTCAGCATCGGGTCGCCGGCGATCAATGGCGCGATGATCGCGACGACGAGGAAGAAGATCAGGATGGCCGCGCCGAGCAGCATCGTCGGGTTACGGCGAACGAAGCGGCCGATCCGGGCAAGACGGTTGCCGGCGGCGGGGGCAGGGGCGGTTGGGGCATCGATGGCTGTCATCGGTCTCGCCTCCTCAATGCCGGATGCGAGGGTCGATGAGCGAATAGGAGAGATCGACCGCGAGGTTGATCAGCACATAGATGCCGGAGAAGACGAGGATCACGCCCTGGATGATCGGGTAGTCGCGCTTCGAGATGGCGTCGACGACGAGGCGGCCGACGCCGGGGATGTTGAACACGGTCTCGGTGATCACGACGCCGCCGATCAGCAGGGCGACGCCGATGCCGATCACGGTGATGATCGGCACGCCGGCATTCTTCAGAGCGTGTTTCATCAGCATCGTGCGTGCCGAGACGCCCTTGGCATTGGCGGTGCGGATATAATCCTCCTCCAGCACCTCCTGCATCGAGGCGCGCGTCATGCGCGCGATCAGCGCGACATAGGCAAGCCCGAGCGTGACCGTCGGCAGCACGAGGTGCAGGAACCACGGACCGATGCCGTCCAGGATCGGCCGATAGCCCTGCACCGGCAGCCAGCGCAATTCGATGGCGAAGACGTAGATCAGGCAGTAGCCGACCACGAAGGTCGGCATCGAGAAGCCGAGCACGGAAAAGCCCATCAGCATTCGGTCGATCGGCCTGCCGGCCTTCCAGGCGGCGAGAACGCCGAGCGTCACCGCGATCGAGACGGCGAAGATCATGGTCAGCACGGCGAGCGACAGCGTCGGCTCCAGGCGCTGCAGGATCAGTGTCGAAACCGGCGTGCTGGAGAAGATCGAGACGCCGAGATCGCCCTGGATCACGCGTAAGCCCCAGCGCCCGAACTGGACGAGCAGCGGATCGTCGAGGCCGAGCCGCTGGCGGATCGCCTCGATCTGCTGCGGCGTGGCGTAGTCGCCGGCGATGATCGCGGCGGGGTCGCCGGCCGAAAGATGGAGCAGCAGGAAGACGAAGATGCCCACCAGCGTCATCACCAGGATGGTCGATGCCAGGCGCTGTACGAGATAGCTCAGCATTACGTCGTTCGTCCTCCGTCGGCTCGTTCTTTGATGCGGGCTGCTGGAGCGCCCGCTTGGCACGGCATCGCGTGCTCGCCCTCACGCCGCCGGCGCGGTCACCTGAAGACGGTCGGACAGGCGGAGCCCGCCGAGGGGCGGACTCCGCAGATCGAGTTCGCGGTCGGGCTGGGCTCTCAGCCCTTCCTGACGTTCCAGAACGGGATCAGCTCGGGCATGCCGATCAGCCCCGTCAGGTTGCGTAGCGCGGCCGGCTGGAACCACTGGCCGAAATAGGCATGGGGCACGAAATCCCAGGCGTTCTGCTGGATGTCGCGGGCGATCTGCTTGCGCTCGGCATCGGTCGAGGCGCCGGCCCATTTGTCGCGCAATTGCTCGTGCAGCTCGTTGGTCGGCCAGCCGAACCAGCCCTTTTCGCCGCTGGCCGCATGGCCGCTGAGCGAGACCGGATTGCCGAAGGCATTGACCGAGCCGGAGGTGAAGAACACGTTCCAGCCGCCCTGGTCCGGCGCGGCCTTGACGGCGCGGCGGGTTACGACGGCGCCCCAGTCGGAAGCTTGCAGCGAGACGTTGAAGCCGGCCTGGCGCATCCACTGCGCGATCAGGTTGGCGGCGTTGTTCATATAGGCGATGTTGGTCGCCTGCAGCACCACGACCGGACGCCCGTCATAGCCGGACTCCTTCACGAGCTGCTTCGCCTTCTCGATGTTCGGCGCGCCCTTGAACCAGTCGATATTGGCGTCGTTCTCCATCGGCGTGCCCATGCCGAACAGCGAGGAGCAGCCGCGGAAATACTTCTCGTCGCCGAAGGTCGCCTTCATCACCTCGGTCGGGTGGATGAGGTGCAGCATGGCCTGCCGGGCCTTGACGTTGTTGAACGGCGGGTGGAGCCAGTTCACGCGCGCCCAGCCGAGCTGGCCCTGCTTGTTGAGGACTTCGAGTTTGATCGCCTTCTCGCCGGCGAGCGAGTCGAGCAGATCGACGTTCGGATACTCGATCATGTCGATCTCGCCGGCCCGGATCGCGGCGATCGCGGTCGCCTCGTCGGCGATGTTCTCGAACACGACGCGGTCGACATTCACGACCTTGCCGCCCGAGGTCATCACCGCAGGTTCGGAGCGCGGTACGTAGTTCGGGTTCTTGTCGTAGACATAGCGCTGGCCCTGGACGACCGCGCCCTCGTTGAAGGTGAAGGGGCCTGAGCCGAGGATCGTGCTGATCTGCTGGTTCGGGTCGGTCCCTGCCTCCTTCTCGCGCATGATGTAGCAGACATTGGTGGCCGCCTTCGCGAGCCATTCCACCACGAGCCCGTAGGGCTCCTTCATCACGATCTGGAAGGTCTTGTCGTCCTTCACCGGCGTGTCGGCGAGACGCGCCATCATGTGCTGGCCGCCGCCGTCGCGGGCGCCCCAGCGACGGATCGAGGCGACGCAGTCCCTGGCCGTGACCGGCGTGCCGTCAGTGAACCGCAACCCGTCGCGGAGTTCGAACGTATAGGTCTTGCGGTCGTCCGAGAGCGACCATTTCGAGACCATCTGCGGCTGCGGCTCGAACTTGTCGTTCACGCCGAACAGCGTGTCGTAGACCATGCCGGCGTGATACGAGGTCATGTTCGCCGTCGTCCAGATCGGATCGAAGACGCGAAGATCGCCGTGCAGGACGGCGCGGATGGTGCGGGCGGCTGTAGGCGTGGTCTGGGCGCGGATCGTGGCCGGCGCGGCGACGAGCGCGCCGGTTGCCAATCCGCCCTGAACGAAGCGTCTGCGTGTCGTGGTCATGTCGTTCTCCTCCGCGTTGCAACAGAGGGCCGCAGGCATTCGCCTCGTCTGGCCCTCATCGGGTCATGCTTCTTCTCTCCTGTTCCTTTCGGGTGCGGTGGCGTCAGACGACGAGCCGGCCCGGCGGGAGCGGATCATGCGGCCAAAGCGGCCGGTTGATCTTGCGATAGGGATATTTGCGCACGTCGAGATGCGAGGGGCCACCGCCATCGGTGTAGATCACCTCGCTGGCGATCGGGCCGTAGGCCGCATGGAAATGGTTGGTCGACTTGACGCTGACGATGCGCTTCTGCGTCGGGTCGATGCCGACGCTGGTGAAGATCTCCAGCCCCAGCGCCTGCGTCCGGTGCGAGAGCAGCGCGACATCGATGCCGTCGATGCGGATGCCGACCGCATCGCCGATCGGCACCTTGGCGGTGCCGAAGCTTTGCGTGCCGTTGCGGATGGCGCCGAGCACCGTCACCTCGCCATCGACCGGCGTGCCGGAGGTCGCGGCCGCCTTGCCGCCGAAGCGCAGCGGAATGGTCGCGCCGACGCCGGCCGTCAGGCAGAACGCGACCGCGACCGGGTCCCAGACCGGGCCGACAGCTGCATCGCCGATGCCGCGCTCGCGCAGGCGGTGGATGATGTTGGTGTTGTCGGAAGCCGCGCCGCCGCCGGCATTGTCGGTGGAATCCGCGATGACGCGCGGGCCGTTCGCGGCGCCGCCGAGCGCGCGGTCGAGAGCCTCGTCGAGCGGGGTTACGGGCGGCGCGAACTGCCCCTTGAGCGAGCGGAACTCCTCGCCGAGCTTTGCCGCCAGCGCATCGCCCTTCGCCTTGTCGTTGTCGGTGATGACGAGCACGCGGGTGCCGATCTCCGGTACGTCACCCTGCTGGAAGCCATGCGCTAGCGAGACCGAGAGAATGCCGTCCTTGCCTTCGAGCGCGCTCATCCGGTCGACGAAGGAGCGGCCGGGCTCGCGCGTCGTCGGCACCAGCTCGATCATCCGGCAGTCGTAGAGCGACATCACCGGCTTGATCTCGCCGCGGATCGTCCTGAGGATGATGTCGACCAGCTCCTCGGCCCGCTCGACGAAGTCGATATGCGGGTATTCCTTGTAGAGGATGACCGCATCGGCGAGGCGCACGCGCTTCCCGGTCAGGTGGCAATGCGGATCGAGCTCGACGCCGATCGGCACGGAGGGGCCGACGATGGCGCGGACATGCTCGAGGATGTCGCCTTCGCAATCGTCATAGCCATGCGCGACCATGGCGCCGTGCAGGCCGAGCAGCACGCCGTCGACCGGCAGCGCCGCCTTGAGCTGTGCGAGGATCTCGTCGCGCATCTCCTCGTAATCGGCCTTGGCGCAGGTCCCCGATGGTTCCGCCCAGAAGCAGGAACCCTCGATCAGCTCGAAGCCTTCGCGTTTGGCACGTTGCCGCGCGACATAGAGCGGGGCGGTGGTGTGGGTCGCCCGATCGGGATGCTGGCCCGCCGGAAAATAGGCGGAAGCCTCGAAATTGGCCCGGGATGTCGGGATGGGGGAGAAGGTATTCGTTTCGGTTGCGAGCGACGCAGCAAACAAGCGCATAAGCTACCTTTCCGAAGAATGAACCCCATGTTCGGTTGGCCGCGAAGGCCATGTCAAGCTGCAGCGCGAGCGTGGGATGTTGCAGCCGCTGCATCGATCGCAATCTATGTAATTGCAAATAAGAAGCCTTCTCATTTGCAGTTACAGGCTCATTTCCGGCGGTGGGCTCCTGCCGAAGTCCGCGGCTATAGCGACAGTTGCGAGCCGGCCTCAGTGCAGCTTGCCTTGAGCGCCCTGAGGATCGCCTCCTCATTCGTCGCGATGCCGTGCCGTTGCAGGCAGGGCACCAGGATCGCAGCTTCCGCATGCCCAGCCGGCCCGATGACCGGGCAGGCGATGTCGGTCACCGCCATGATGTCGCGGCTGGCGGCGACGCGGTGCCCGAGAGCGTGGATCTCCGCAAAAATGCGCCCGGTATCGGCCGCCTCGAGGCGCAGCTTGTCAGCTTCCGAGGCTTCCCGCATCAATTGGCGCCGGCGCGTCTCGCTCTGGAAGGCGAGGATCAGCAGGCCGGAATTGGCGTCGAGCGCCGGCCGGCCATAGCCCGGCCGGACGATGACGCTGGCATCGAGATGGCCCGAGGTCGTTGCCAGCACCACGGTCTGCGCCCGGCTCAGCACGACGAGATGGGCGACCTGGCCGCTCGCCTCGCTGAAGCGCTCCATCACCGGCAGCACGATCGAGGTGAGCTGGCGCCCGGCAGGCGTGCGGATGCCCAGGTCGAACAGACGGCGCGACAGCCCGAGCCGGTCGGTCCCGGCCTCGCGGGCGAGATAGCCGCGCTGCTGCAGCACGAAGACCATGCGGAAGATCTCGCTCTTCGAGCGGGCGAGGCGCTCGGCGATCTCGCGCGTCGAGAGCGGCTCGCCGACTTCGGCGAGGAGTTCGAGGATGTCGAGCCCCTTCTCCAGCGCCGGTGCCGCATAGCTGCCCTTGTCTCCGCTTTCGGAATCCGGCTGGTCGCTCATGTCTGCCTGTTTCATATATGAAGCTTGACATCAAATAAGAAACGAACCTAGCCTCCAGGTAAAGGGGAGGCGGATGGTACGATCGTCGGATCATATCGCAGGTTCTGGGGACGTCGCGCCGTCGTCGCGAGGCGGCAGGCGATGAAATACGGCCTGCAGTTCCGCGATGTCTTCGCCGCCTGGGAATCGATCCTCGAAGGCGTCTGGATCACGCTGCTGCTCTCGGGCCTCGCGATGGTCGGTGGCCTCGTCATCGGCATCGCCTGTGCCGCCGCCCGCGTCTATGGCCCCGCCTGGCTGCGCCGCATCGTCGGCACCTATGTCGAGGTGATCCGCAACACCCCGCTGCTCGTGCAGCTCTTCCTGATCTTCTTCGGCCTGCCGAGCTTCGGCGTCAGGCTCGACGGGCTCACAGCCGCGATCATCGCGCTGGTCATCAATCTCGGCGCCTACACCACCGAGATCGTCCGCGCCGGGCTGGAGGCCGTGCCGAAGGCGCAGGTCGAGGCCGGCCACTCGCTTGGCCTCTCCGGCCTGCAGGTCTTCCGCTATGTCGTGATGTTCCCGGCGCTGAAGGCGATGTTCCCGGCGCTCGCCAGCCAGTTCGTGCTGCTGATGCTGGCGACCAGTGTCGTCTCGCAGATCTCGGTCGAGGACCTGTTCCACGCGGCCTCGATCGTGCAGTCGCGCACCTTCCGCGATTTCGAGGTCTACACCGTCATCGGCGTGCTCTATCTCGGGCTCGCCTTCGCCTTCCGCGGCCTGTTCGCGGGCCTCTATTACTGGGCGTTCGTCAGGCGATGATCCGCGAATTCGGCCTCATCGATGTGATGTACCTGATCGCGGCGGCGCGCTGGACGCTGGCGCTGACCGCGACCGCCTTCGTTGGGGCATCGCTGATCGGCATCGTCATCGCCATCGCCCGCATCCTGCCCTTCGCGCCGCTGCGCTGGCTTGCCGCCGCCTATATCCACATCGTCCAGGGCACGCCGCTGCTGGTCTGGCTGTTCGTGATCTTCTTCGGCCTGCCGCTCGCCGGCATCTCGGTCAATCCGTGGATCGCGGCGGCCACGGCCTTCTCGGTCTATGGCAGCGCCTTCCTCGGCGAGATCTGGCGCGGCGCGCTGGTCTCGATCGCGAAAACCCAATGGGAGGCCGGTGCCTCGCTCGGCCTCTCGCTCGGAGAGCAGTTGCGCTACGTCATCGTGCCGCAATCGATCCGGGTCGCGATCCCGCCAACGGTCGGCTTCCTGGTCCAGCTCATCAAGAACACCTCGCTTGCCGCGGTGATCGGCTTCGTCGAGTTGACGCGCGAGGGCCAGCTCACGGCGGCCGGCACCTACAAGCCCTTCGCCGTCTACATCACCGTCGCCGCGATCTATTTCGCGATGTGCTTCCCCCTCTCGCAATGGAGCCGCTCGATTGAGCGGAAGCTCGATGTCGCTCGTTGAAATCCACGGGATCAACAAGAGCTACGGCTCGGTCCAGGTGCTGAAGGACGTCTCGCTCGATATCGCCAAGGGTGAGGTCGTCGCCGTGATCGGCCGCTCCGGCTCGGGCAAGAGCACGATGCTGCGCTGCATCAACGGGCTGGAGCCGGTGCAGGCTGGCGTCATCCGCGTCGACGGCACGCAGGTCAACGACCCCGCGACCAACCTGCGCAAATTGCGTCAGGAGGTCGGCATCGTCTTCCAGAGCTTCAACCTGTTCCCGCATCTCTCGGTCTGCGACAACATCACGCTCGCCCCGCGCGTCGTGAAGAAGCAGGCGCCGCAGGCTGCCCGCGAGGTGGCCCGCGAGGTGCTCGCCCGCGTCGGCCTCGAGGACAAGCTCGACGCCTATCCCTCGCAGCTCTCCGGCGGCCAGCAGCAGCGCGTTGCCATCGCCCGCTCGCTCGCCATGCGGCCGAAGCTGATGCTGTTCGACGAGGTCACCTCGGCGCTCGATCCGGAACTGACCGGCGAGGTGCTCAAGGTTCTCGAATCCGTCGCGAAGGAAGGCATGACCATGATCCTGGTGACGCATGAGATGGGTTTCGCCCGCCGCTTCGGCTCGCGCGTTGTCTTCATGCATGAGGGCCGCATCCACGAGCAGGGGCCGGCCGCAGCCGTGCTGGCCGAGCCGAAGACGCCGGAACTCCAGACCTTCCTCAGCGCGGTGCTGCACTGAGGCTGAATGCCAACAACATCAACGAGGGGAGAAAAGACGATGCGTTCACTGTTCGCAGGTTTAGCCGCCCTGGCCATCGCTGCCTTCGGCACCGCCGAGGCCAAGGCCGACAAGCTTCAGGATATCCTGTCCAAGGGCGTCGTCCGCATCGGCGTGCCGCTCGATGCACCGCCCTTCGGCTCGCAGGACAAGGATCGCAAGGCGATCGGCTTCGATATCGAGATGGCCGAGATGGTCGCCAAGGGCCTCGGCGTGAAGCTGGAGATGCAGCAGATCACCGGTGCTAACCGCATCCCGTTCCTGATGACCGACAAGGTCGACATCGTCATCTCGGTGATGGGCCTGACGCCCGAACGCGCCAAGCAGATCCAGTTCACCGCGCCCTATGCCAACACCTTCCTCGCGGTTTACGGCGCGAAGAGCTCGACGGTGTCGAGCCCGGAGACGATCGGCTCGGCCCGCGTCGCCGCCGCCAAGGGCACGACGCAGGAGCTTGCGATCTCGGCCGCCGCGCCGAAGGCGAGCCTGATGCGCACCGAGGACGATGCGACGGCGGCAGCGGCCTACATCACCGGCCAGGCCGATCTCCTCGCCACCAACTCGATCGTGGCGCAGGCGCTCGCCAAGCAGAACCCGAGCAAGGAATTCGAGCGCAAGTTCGTCATCCGTCGCAGCCCGGCCCATATGGGCGTGCAGATGGACCAGCATAACCTCGTGCGCTGGCTCGACGGCTTCATCTTCTTCAATTCCATGAACGGCGAGCTCGACCGGCTGCACCGCAAGTACCTGGACATGCCGATGGACCCGCTGCCGACGCTGTGAGGCGACGGCACGCACTAGCCTTCCCGAACGAAACGCGGGGAACCCCTCTCCTGTAAGGAGAGGGGCAGGGGTGAGGTGTCGGCCCCCGGACCAGTTCGCCATGTCCTCACCGCAGCAACGGTCAGGTCACCGCTACAGTGTCCAACGGCCGACCCCTCACCCTGCCCTCTCCCTCCGGGAGAGGGTTCCCCGCGGTTCGTCCTGCAACCAAGCGCCTGACGTTACCGAGCCCGCCATGACCACCACCACTCGCCCCAAGCCGACTCCGCGTCCGTCCAGCGCCTTCCTCACCGTCGATCTCGACCGCGAGGGCAAGCAGACCGGCTTCCTGATGATCCCGCATTCGCCGCATGACGATGCCTGGGGCGCGACCCGCGTGCCGATCGCCGTGATCAAGAACGGCACCGGCCCGACCGTGATCCTGGAAGGCGGCAACCATGGCGACGAATACGAGGGGCCGATCACGATCTGCGACCTGATCCGCGATCTCGATCCTGGTCGCGTTCAGGGCCGGCTCATCCTGATGCCGGCGAACAATGTTCATGCCGTCATGGCCGGTCAGCGCACCTCGCCGGTTGATGGGCTGAACTTCAACCGCACCTTTCCGGGCGATCCGCGCGGCACCATCACCCAGCAGATCTCGGCCTTCGTCAGCGACCATATCCTGCCGGTCGGCGACGCCTTCCTCGACCTGCATTCCGGCGGCTCCTCGCTCGACATCATCCCGAGCGCCATCGTCGAGCCGACCGATGATCCAGCCCTGCACAAGCGCAATGTCGCCGCCGTCCAGGCCTTCGATGCGCCGATGACCGTGGTCATCAGCAATCTCGGCGAGCCGCGCACCGCCACCGCCGCCGCCTGCCGGGCCGGACTCGTCACGGTCGGCACGGAGATGGCCGGAGCCGGCACGGTCTCGCTCGAGGCGCTCTCGGTCTGCCGGCGCGGCGTCGCCAACGTGCTCGACCATCTCGGCGTCGTCGTCCGCGAGAAACCCGAGCCCAGGCGTGGCGAGGGCCAGATCCTCGAACTGCCCGGCATCTCGGCTTATGTCTATGCGACGGCGGACGGCATCTTCGAGCCCTTCCATGCCAACGGCACCAAGGTCAGCGCCGGCGAGCCGGCTGGTCGCATCCATTGCACCTGGGACCCGACGCGCCCGCCCGAGACGCTGCATTATGCCGCCGACGGCATCCTCTATGGCCGGCGCCAGCCGGGCCGGGTGAAGCCGGGCAATTGCTGCCTGATCGTGGCGGCGCCCTATCGCGGAACCCTGTGATGATCGCGCTCGATGATATCCGTGCCGCGCGCCAGCGGATCGCGCCCTATATCCGGAAAACCCCGACGCTGCCCTATGCGAAGACGCGCGGCAGCGATTTCGGCGGCAACGTCACGCTGAAGCTGGAACTGCTGCAGGCGGCCGGCTCCTTCAAGGCGCGCGGCGCGATGAACCGCCTCCTGACTCTGTCCAAGGACGAACTCGCACGCGGCGTCGTCACGGCGTCGGGCGGCAATCACGGCCTCGCCATCGCCCGCTCGGCCCATGTGCTGGGCGTGCCTGCGACGATTTTCCTGCCGTCCAACGCGGCGCCGGACAAGATCGCCAAGCTGCGTGACTGGGGTGCGGACGTGCATATCGTCGGCGCGATCTGGGATGATGCCAATGCCGCCGCGCTCGCTCGTTCCCGCGAAACCGGTGCGACCTATGCCCATCCCTTCAGCGATCCCGTTGTGGTGGCCGGGCAGGGCACGCTCGGCCTCGATATCCTCGACGACATGCCTGATGTCGACATCATCCTCGTCGCCATTGGCGGCGGCGGATTGATCACCGGCCTCTCGACGGCGGTGAAGGCGCTGCGTCCGCAGACGCGGATCATCGGCATCGAGCCTGTAGGCTCGCCGACCCTGCACGCCTGCCTCGCGGCCGGGCGCCTCGTCGCGCTCGACAAGTTGGAAACCCGCGTCGCCACCATGTCCTGCCGCCAGACCGATCAGGCGATCTACGAGGCGACGGCGCGCAATGTCGACGAGATCGTACTGATCACCGATGCCGAGATGGAAGCCGCGGCGAAGGCGCTCTGGTTCGAGTTCGGTATCGCGGCTGATCTGTCGGGCGCTGCGGCGTTGGCGGCGCTCCAGTCCGGGCGCGTGCCGCTATCCGGCGGCGAGAAAATCTGCGCGCTGGTCTGCGGCGCCGGCACCGATGGCTGCCTGCCGGTTTAGGCCCGCGCCGCGTCGTTGAAGAAGCCGGGTGGTCCCATCTGCCCGCCTTTCAGCACGATATCGAGCCCATCGAGACGCTCGTCATCGGAATGGGCGCGGCAGAGCGGCGCGCCCGGCACGCAAGGCCCA
Source organism: uncultured Allobosea sp. (assembly GCF_945956895.1). Lineage (GTDB taxonomy): Bacteria > Pseudomonadota > Alphaproteobacteria > Rhizobiales > Beijerinckiaceae > Allobosea. The sequence goes on from NZ_CAMFJF010000030.1 coordinate 22,331, forward strand.
CGATAGGACAGGCCCCAGAGCGGCAGCGACCGGACCGCCATGGTCGAGGTATCGCCACCCGCGACGACGAGCCGGCCGAGGCGGGCCTCGGCGATGATCGCTGCCAGCAAGCCCCCGGTCGCTTCGGCGACGGCGCCTGAATCGGTCGGAGCGCCTTCCGGCTTCTCCGTCACCAGCATCACGTCGCCTCGAGCTAGACGAGACAGGGCAGCCGAGCGCAACTCCGCCGCAAAGCCCGCATTTGCCAATAACCGCCCGGCATCCACCGACAGCATTGCGTAGCCTTGCGCCGCTTCGACCTGCGCGCGCGTCACCGGCGAGAGGCTGCCGACGAGAGCCAGGACGGGGCCGGTCTCGCGAGGTGTTGCATCTGCGGCAGGCGCCGCAACGACCGCCTTGCCGTGCCCGGCCGCGAAAGCGCGGGCGACTGAGCTTGCTCCCACCGCGAGAATCGACCCGTTTTCCGACGAAGTCGCAAGCAACTCGCCAATCGCTGCGAGATCGGCTTCGGCCGCAACATCGAACAGGGCGGCAGCGCTTCCGCCCGGCAACGCGGCCCGTGCGACCGAGCCACCGGCATAGGCGCGATAATCGACCAGCCCGATATCCGCGAGTCCCTGCGCGGCGAGATGCCGGCGCAGATCGGCCTCGGCCATCGGCGTTACCGGGTGCCGGCTCATCGTCGGGTGGCGGTCGATGCGGTGGATCGTGCCGTCGCCGCCGGCCGCGAACAGGTTCCCGAAGAGGCAGAAACGCCCGAGATTGGGCTGGCCCCCGAGGATCGGCAGGAGCGGATTCGGAAAGAACGGCTTCAGCGCCGCAACCGCCGCGCCGATGCTGCCGATATGGGGAGCGCTGTCGAACGTCGAGCAGCACTTATAGTGCATCAGCCCGACGCCTTGCCCGGCGAAGAAGCGCCCGATCCCTGCCAGCTCCGTCGCGACCGCCTTCGGCGCCATGGCCCGGCTCGCACCGGCGATGCCGATCGCGTCGAGCGGGCCGGCTGCCGCAAGCTGCGCTTCGCTCGGCTCACGCAGAAAGAGCAGGGCGCGAAAACCGCGCTCCGCCAGCGTCGCCAGCGTATCGGTCGAGCCGGTGAAATCGTCGCCGTACCAGCCATAGAGGGGCATGCGTTTCGCGGTCACGGCGCGCTAACCCGCCTTGCCGCCGAAGGTGTCGAGCGCCTGCTGCAATTCGGGATGCGCGCGTGCTGCCTCGGCGATGGGCGTCCCCTCGGCCACGGCCGCCCATGCCTGCCGGATGCTGGCGATGCCGGCCTTCGGCCCGCCGGGATGGGCAAGGATGCCGCCGCCGGCCATGAACAGCAGATCGTCATGGCCGATCGCGTCCCAGGTCGCCTGCGCCGTGCCGGCCCATTGCCCGGAGGAGAAGGCCGGCATCACCCGGTCGTCGGCCCCCTCCGTCAGCGGAGTGACGCAATCCCTGGCAGAGGTCACGACCTCCTCGTCCTCCTGCGCGAATTTCCCCTGCAGGCCATGGACATGCATATGATCGACGCCGGCCAGCCGCCACAGCACCTGATAGGCCTGGAAGCCGATGCCGAGCAGTGGATGGCGCGAAAAGGCGCCATAGCCGTTGCGGTGCCCGTGCAGGGCGAGATCGGTCGAGCGGCGTAAGGTTTCGACCGCGGAGAAACCGCACCAGTTCAGGCTCGCCATCACGCAGGAGCCACCTTCGCGCTGGACGAGATCGGCATGGCGGCGCATCGCGTCGGTCTCGTCGGTGATGTTGAAGGCGACCATGACGTGCTTGCCGGTCTTGTCCTGATGCCGGCGCACCGCCGCCATCACCGCCGGAATGCGCTCGGCCAGGGGCGCATGCACCGGATCGGCCGAGATCTCGTCATCCTTGATGAAGTCTAGTCCGGCCTCGCACAGGCTCGCGACGAGCTCGGCCGTCTGCGTGGCGCTCAAGCCCACATTCGGCTTGATGATCGAGCCGACGAGCGGGCCCTTCGCGGCTCCCGTCAGGCGCCGCGTGCCTGCGATGCCTTGCGCCGGCATCGGGAAATGCTGGCGATAGGACCAGGGCAGCGAAATGCTTTCGAGCCGCAAGCCCGTGACCTCGCCGAGATCGTAGAGATTGCCGGCGACGACGGCCGCCAGCGTCGCGAGATTGGCGCCGACATTGTCGACCGGGAAGGAGATCGTGATTCGCGCCCGCCGCCATGGCCCGCCGACGCCCTTCCGCGCCAGCCAGGCATTCGGCAGGCTGGGTTCGGTGACGGAACCCAGTTCCTCGATCCGTGTGACGACAGCCCGCGCCCGCTCGCGCAATTCGTCGGTCTCGCCGGCGACGCGCGCGAAGGTGCCGCAGGACTGCTCGCCCGCCATCACCTCCGCGACCTTGGCCGGGTCTAGCGGCGTTTCGATGAGGTACGTCGCTTCGAAGTGGTTATCGGTCATGCTCTTCGATCCATGGTCGTCATTGCGAGAAGCGAAGCGACGAAGCAATCCAGGGGGACGTAGAGCTCTGCCGCCCCTGGATTGCTTCGCGGAGCCTGTCCTTGGGCTTACCGAAGGCAAGACCCGAGGGCTCGCAATGACGGAGGTGTCCTGCAGATTCAGGCCGCTGCGGCAGCAAGCTTGCTCAAATCCGGGAAGGGCCGCACCGGGTCCTTGCCGTCCCAGGTCTCGGAGGCCTCGCGGATCAGGCGGAACATCTCGCCCTTGGGACCGGCGACCTCCGAGAGTTCGATCACCGTGCCCGGATGGTAATGCGTGTCGAAATAGACGAAGCGGCCGCGCTCGCCGACCTCGCCTGACATCACCGGCTTGAAGCCCTCGGCGACGAGCCGCTCCAGATCGGCGTCATAGTCCGAGGTCCAGTAGGCGACATGCTGCAGGCCGGTCAGCCCCGCATCGGTGAAGTCCTTGTACATGGACGGCACGGCATTGCGGCACTGGATCAGCTCGATCTGGAGCGGGCCGGAATTGGCCAGTGCCACCGAGTTGTGCGGCTCGTAGGCTTCGCCCTTGTAGCGGTAGTTCTTGATCGGAACTTTCGGGTTGTAGAAGAACGGCCCGACGCCCAGCACGCGGCTCCAGTAGTCCATCGCCGCCTCGATATCCGGGACGACATAGCCGGCCTGACGGATCTGGCCAAAGAAGCGGCTCATGGGCGTTGCTTTCTGAAAATCAGGTTCTGAGGAAGCCGATGGAGATCCACGGCACGGCAGCGACGACGATGAGGCCGATGAGCAGGGCGAGGATGTAGCCCCAGATGTATTTCAGGCCTTCGTCGGGATTGATCTTGCTGATCGCGCAGGCGCCGTAATAGCCGACGCCGAAGGGCGGGGCGAAAAGCCCGATGCCCATCGCGAAGATCACGACCATCGAATAATGGACCTCGTGGACACCGACCTGCTTGGCGATCGGGAACACCAGCGGCCCGAACAGCACGATCGCCGGGATGCCCTCGAGCACGCTGCCGAGAATGGTGAAGGCGACGATCGAGATGGCGAGGAAGCCCCAGGCGCCGCCGGGCACCGCCGCCATCGCCTGCGCCAGATCGCGCGAGAAGCCGGATTGCGTCAGGCCCCAGGCCATGGCGGTGGCGCAGCCGATGATGAAGATGATCGCGCCGGTGAGCGACGCCGTCTCGACCAGCATCTTGGGCAGGCGGCGCCAGTCGAACTGCCGATAGAGCAGGATGCCGGCAAGCACCGCATAAGCGATGCCGATGGTCGAGACTTCCGTCGCCGTCGCGACACCCTCGACCACCGCCGCGCGGATGACGAAGGGCAGGGCGATGGCGGGTGCTGCGACCAGCGCGAGCTTGGCGATCTCGCGCTTGGGATAGCGCGTGACATTGCTGAGGTCCTCGCCGCGGCAACGCCACCAGACGACGAAGCAGAGCGCCGCGCCCAGCACCACCGCCGGCAGCATTCCGCCGGTGAACAGCGCGGCGATCGAGACACCGGTGACCGAGCCGATGGTGATCAGCACGATCGAGGGTGGGATCGTCTCGGTCTGCGCGCCGGTGGCCGAGAGCAGGGCGACGAGATCGCCGGGCTTGGCGCCGCGCTTCTGCATCTCGGGGAAGAGCACCGGCGCGATCGCGGCCATGTCGGCGATCTTCGAGCCGGAGATGCCGGAGACCAGATACATCGCGCCGACCAGCACATAGGACAGGCCGCCGCGGACATGGCCGAGCAGGCTCGCCAGGAACTGGATCATGGCGCGCGCCATGCCGGTCATCTCGATCAGCGCGCCCAGGAAGATGAAGAGCGGCACAGCGAGCAGGATGAGATGGCTCATGCCCTCGTCGAGCCGCCCGACCATGACCAGCATCGGCGTCGAAGTGGTGCAGGCGAGATATCCGAAGGTGGCGAGCGCGAAGGAGAAGGCGATCGGCACGCCCGAGAAGACGTTGAGCGCGACGACGCCGACGAAGAAGACGATCAGGTTGAGCTTGCCGAGCGGCTTCAGCGCCGGGCCGGCGAGCCAGAACAGCAGCACGAACAGCGCGGTGAGCCCGATCGCGAGCAGGGCGGGCTTCAGCGAGGAGAAGCGCAGCAGGCGGCAGCAGGCCGCGATCAGCATCAGGCCGACGCCGACCGGAATTGCCGCGGCGCGCCAGGCATTGGTGATCTCCAGCGCCGGGGTGACGATGAAGCTCTCTTCCTCGGCGTATTCGATCGCATGCGGAATGATCAGCAGCAGGAAGGCGATCGAGGCGGTGATCGCGACCGCCTCCAGCAGCGCCCGCATCTGCGGCGAGACGCGGCTGACGAGGCCGGTCATCCGCATATGCTCGCCGCGCCGGAGCGCGACGACCGCACCGAGCATCGAGAGCCAGAGGAACAGGATCGAGGCGAGTTCGTCAGACCAGACCAGCGGGGCGTGGAAGACGTAGCGCGCCATGACGCCGGCCCCGAGAATGATGATCTCGATGAGCACCAGCACCGCCGCCACCGTCTCGACCAGCCCGCCCAGCGCACGGTCGAGATGGCCTGCGGCGCGGCCAAGCCCGTTTGCGGGCATGGCGGCAGCGGGAAGGGGCGCGCTATGGGCATCCATCGGGGGCGTTTCCTGTCTTGTGCTTTGGGGGCCTTATAGGCCCGCCTGCACCCCTCAGGCCAGCTTGCCGACGGCGTCTTCGAGCAGGCTCCAGGCATCCTTGCCGAAGCGCTCCTGCCACTCCTTGTAGAAGCCTCCCTCGCGCAGCTTGGCTCGGAAGGAATCCGGGTCGGTCTTGTTGAATCCCAGGCCCTTGGATTGCAGGTCCGCCTGCACGGTTTCGTTGAACTTCTTGATGTCGCCGCGCTGGGCGACGCCGGCATCGTTGATCGCGCCCGCCACGATTGTCTGGACATCGGGCGGCAGGCCGCGCCAGGCGCGTCCATTGGCGATGAACCAGAACCCGTCCCAGATATGGTTGGAGATGGCGCAGCTCTTCTGCACCTCGTAGAGCTTGGCGACCTGGATGATCGGCAGCGGGTTCTCCTGCGCATCGACCACCTTGGTCTGCAGCGCCGAATAGACCTCCGAGAATTGCAGGCTCGCCGGCGCGGCATCGAGCGCCTTGAACATCGAGATCGAGAGCGGGCTCACCGGCACGCGAATCTTGAGGCCGGCCATCTCCTTGGCGGTCTCGATCGCCTTGCCCGAGGTGGTCATCTGGCGGAAGCCGTTGTCCCACATTTTCTCGAAGGCGTAGAGATTGACCTTCGAGATGGCATCGCGGACATGGGCGCCGAGCTTGCCGTCCATCGCTTTCCAGACCTGATCGTAATCGGCGAAGGCGAAGCCGACCGCATTGATCGCCGCGACCGGCACCAGCGTCGCGATGACCAGCGCGGACGGCGTGAAGAAGGTGATGCCGCCGTTGCGGACCTGGCTCAGCATGTCGGTATCGCCGCCGAGCTGGTTGTTCGGGAAGATCTTGATCTCGACCCGGCCGTTGGTCTCCTTCGCGACGCGCTCCGCCGCCTCCTGGGCGCGGATGTTGAGCGGATGGCTGAGCGGCAGGTTATTGCCGTATTTCAGCTCGATTTCGGCCGCCCGCGCGATGTGGGGCATGGCGATAAGCGAGGCGGCAGGCGCCGCGGCGAGCGTGCGCAGCACCGTGCGGCGCGTGAAGTTCGTCATGGTGATCCTCCCGGTATCGCTGGTGCGATTTGATTGATTGCGGTCTTCTTGCCCTGAGATTAGGAAGCTGGAATGATGGTGGTCAAACTCAATTACTGATGGTTTTTGATGTGATTCCATGACGGATGCGTCGGAGAGAAACGGGAGCGGGGAGAGCCCCCAGCGTCGGCGCATGGCCCGCATCGCCGATGTCGCGGCGCTGTCGGGTGCCTCGACCGCGACGGTCGACCGGGTGCTGAACCAGCGTCCGGGCGTGCGCGCCGCGACCGTCCAGCGCGTCCTCAAGGCCGCGAGTGAACTGGGCTATGTCCTCGATCCCACCTTGCCGGCGCAGGCCTTCACGCCGATGCGGCTCGCCTTCCTGCTGCCCGCCGGCAGTAACCGCTTCCTCGCCATGCTCGGGCGCCATATCGCCGAGGCGCAGGAGCAACTCGCCTCCTTCAACATGCGCGCCCGCGTCGAGTTCATCGAGAGCTTCAAGCCGGAGCTCCTCGCCCAGCAGCTCCGGCAGGTCGGGCGCGATGTCGACGGCATCGCCTTCATGGCACTGGAGCATCCGGCGGTGCGCGAAGCCGTGAACGGCCTCGCCGAGCGCGGCGTGCCGGCCGTGACCCTGATCTCCGACATCGCCAATGCCCGCCGCGCCGCCTATGTCGGGCTCGACAACCGCTCGACCGGGCGCACAGCCGGCTATCTCGTCGCCCGCTTCATCGGCAAACGCCCGGCCAAGGTCGCGATGATCGCCGGCAGCCTGAGCTACCGCGCCCATGAGGAGCGCGAGATGGGCTTCCTGCATCTGTTCGAGGAGATGTTTCCGCAGATCGAGGTGGTCGGCCTGCGTGAGGGGCACGATGAGGAGGCGCGCAACTATCGCCAGACCAAGATGCTGCTCGCCCAGCATCCGGACCTCGCCGGCATCTACAATATCGGCGGCGGGCCGGAAGGCATCGCAAGAGCGCTGAAGGAGGCGGGCCGCCAGCAGGAGGTCGTCTTTGTCGGCCATGGCCTGACGCCTGCAACCCGCGCGCTCCTGCTCGACGGCACGATGGACGCGGTCATCACCCAGCATCCCCATGCGGCGCTGATGAGTTGCATCGCGATCTTCGCCAATCTGCGCGCCGGCCGCCCGGCCCTGGAGGGCACGGCGCCGCCGAGCATCGAGATCATCCTGCGCGAGAATTTGCCGTGAGGCTCTGATTCCTCCACGCGTCATTCCGGACAAGCCGCGAAGCGGCGCCGATCCGGAATCCATCGTAGGACTGGGCGCTCTATGATGGATTCCGGGTCTCCGCTGCGCTTCGCCCGGAATGACGGTTGCGGTTGCTGGAAGGTCGAGCCTCATGACAGGCAGGCTTGCATTCCCAGAAACAAAGAGGGAACATGTCGCCATGTCCCTCCCGGATTCCGTCCTGAACCCGCCGCCGGCGCGGCCCGATATCACGCGCATGGTCTGCCGCGGCGCCGCTCGTCACCTGCGCGAGCGCGGCTATGCCATCGTCAAGGAGATGACCTTCGCCAATGGGCGGCGCGGCGACATCGTCGCGCTCTCGCCGTCGGGCGAGCTTTGGGTCGTCGAGGTCAAGTCCGGCATCGCGGATTACCGCGTCGATGGCAAATGGCCGGATTACCGCGACTATTGCGACGGCTTCCTCTTCGCCGTCGCGCCCGAGTTCCCGCGCGAGATCCTGCCCGACGATGTCGGGCTGATCGTCGCCGATGGCTATGGTGGCGAATTGCTGCGCGCGCCGCCGCGCCATCCCTTGAGCGCGGCGCGGCGCAAGATGCTGACGATCGCGCTGGCGCGGCTGGCCTCAGGCCGGCTCTCGCTGATCGAGGATCCCGAAGGAGCGGCTTGAGGTTGGCCCGTCAGCGCGGGGCGCGCTTGGCGAGAATGCGTTGCAGCGTTCGGCGATGCATGCCGAGGCGGCGCGCCGTCTCCGAGACATTGCGGCTGCACAGCTCGTAGACGCGCTGGATATGCTCCCAGCGCACCCGGTCTGCCGACATCGGATTTTCCGGCGGCTGGGGGCGGGCATCGCGCTGTGCGGCGAGCGCGGCATGGATCTCGTCGGCATCGGCCGGCTTGGCGAGGAAGTCGAAGGCGCCGAGCTTCACGGCGCTGACGGCGGTCGCGATATTGCCGTAGCCGGTCAGCACCACGCCGCGCGCATCGGGGCGGCGCTCCTTCAGGCGGGCGATCACATCGAGCCCGTTGCCGTCGCCGAGGCGCAGGTCGATCACGGCGAAGGCGGGCGCGGCTTCCTCGACGGCGGCGATGCCGGCGGCGACGCTGTCGGCGATACGGACCGCATAGCCCCGGCCTTCCATGGCGCGGGCGAGGCGGGTGAGAAACGGCTTGTCGTCGTCCACCAGCAGAAGGGACATGTCGGCGGCCGGGCCGGGCCTGTCGGTTTCGCTCGCTGCGTCCTGCATCGTCTTCTCCTTGCCGCTTCTCGGCGCGCTGCGGCCGCGCGCATTAGGGTTTCGCTTTGCCGAACAGGTCCGTATTGGGCCTGCTCAGCCAGGCTCATGTAAAGCCGATGCGCCTGCCTGGGTACCCCCCTCGGTTGGCAGATCGGCTTCGAAATCGTCGCGGGACCAGGTGATTCGGATCGAAGCGCCACTGGAGGGCGCCGGCCGGTTCGAGAATTCCAGCGTGGCGCCGCCCCGCTCCAGCAGGGTCTTGGCGATGAAGAGCCCGAGCCCGAGGCCCCCGCCGGCGCGCCCTTCGCCGGAGCCGCGCGAAAGATAGGGATCGCCGGCTCGCATCAGCACGTCCGGCGGGAAGCCCGGACCGTCATCGGCGATTACCAGCACGACCTGATTGTGATTCCACTCCCCGGCGATCGTCACGGTCGAGCGCGCGAAATCGACGGCGTTGTCGACGATATTGCCGAGGCCGTAGATCATGCCGGGATTGCGGCGGCAGACCGGCTCCGGCTTCTCGCCGGTCATCGTGATCTCGAAGGGCGTGCCGAAGGGGCGCTGCGGCCCGGCCGCTTCCTCGATCAGCAGGCGCAGGGTGAGTTGGCCGAGCGGCCCGGCATCTTCATCCTGCAGGCTGGAGAGCTTGCCGAGGATGCCGCGGCAGCGCTCGACCTGCTCGCGCAGCAGGGCGATATCCTCCGCCATCTCGCCATCGGGCGGGGCGAGCCGGGTCAGTTCGCGCGCGACGAGCGCGATGGTGCCGAGCGGCGTGCCGAGTTCATGCGCGGCGGCGGCAGCGAGCCCGTCGAGCTGGGACAGGTGCTGCTCGCGGGCCAGTACGAGCTCCGTCGCGGCGAGCGCGTCGGAGAGGTCGCGCGCCTCCTTGGCGACGCGCCAGGCATAGATGCCGGTGAAGGCGAGGCCGAGCACGAGCGCAACCCAGTTGCCGAGCTGGTAGAAGGCCGGCAGCACCGGCCGGTCGTCGCCGGTCCAGGGCAAGGGTAGGTGATAGCGGCTGAGCAGGGTCGCGAGCCCCATCGCCATCAGCCCGAGCACCAGCGTGCGCTGCGGCGGCAGGGCGGTGGCCGAGATCATCACCGGCGCCAGGAAGAGGATCGCGAACGGGTTCTGCAGGCCTCCGGTCATGAAGAGCAGGGCTGCGAGCTGGGCGATGTCGAAGCCGAGCAGGGCCGTCGCGGCCCTGTCGTTGAGGCGGTGGCTCAGCGGAAAGCGGATGCGCAGCGCGATATTGAGCCAGGCGGAGACCGCAATGACGCTGAAGCACCAGCCGAACGGCAAGGGAAAGCCAAGCCCGAAATGCACGCCGGTGACGGCGAGGCTCTGGCCGGCGATGGCGAGCCAGCGCAGCCGGACCAGCGTATCCAGGCGCAGATGGCGGCTGGAACGCGCCAGGGCCGGGGCGGAAAGGTCCGGAAAGCTCACGTTTCGAGGGTCTCCTGCGCGGCGCCTGCCGACGGTTTTGCCTGTTTCATCCACATCGCAGGAAAATCTTAGCCTTTAGCCGGGTTGAATGAGAACAAAATCAACGTAAGGTGCGATGCTGCGTCGCATCATCGTATGTTGCGCCGCCGGAAGGACGTTTGATCGTATGTACGGGGCTGCCATGTCGTTTGCCTACCATGCCTACGAAGCGGTTCACATGATGGTGAGCCCGGTGCGCGGGGTTTCGGATGCGATGCATCTGGCCTTCAAGAACCCGGCCAATCCGCTGACCTATACGCCATTCGGCCGCAGCGTCGCGGCCTCCTGCGAATTGTTCGAGCGCATGACGCGCCGCTACGGCAAGCCCGCCTTCGGCCTCGACGAGACCACGGTCAACGGCGTCAAGGTCGCCGTCGAGGAGCGTGTCGTCTGGGAGCGCCCCTTCTGCAAGCTGGTCTATTTCGACCGCAAGATTCAAAGCAGTCGCCGCAAGCCGCAGCCGAAAGTGCTGCTGGTCGCGCCGATGTCCGGCCATTACGCCACGCTGCTGCGCGGCACGGTCGAGGCCTTCCTGCCGGGCCATGAGGTTTACATCACCGATTGGGTCGATGCCCGCCTCGTGCCGCTTTCAGAGGGACGCTTCGACCTCGACGATTACATCGACTACGTCATCGGCATGCTGCAGATGCTGGGACCGGACACTCATGTCATGGCGATCTGCCAGCCGTCCGTGCCGGTCATCGCCGCGATTGCTCGCATGGAGGCCGAATCCGACCCCTGCGCGCCGCGCTCGATGACGCTGATGGGCGGCCCGATCGATACCCGGCGCTCGCCGACCGCCGTGAACCAGCTGGCGATGGAGCGCGGCACGGACTGGTTCCGCCGCAACTGCATCACCGTCGTGCCTTTCCCGAGCCTCGGTGCATTCAGGCAGGTCTATCCCGGCTTCATGCAGCTCTCGGGCTTCATGGCGATGAATATCGACCGCCACGTCACCGCCCATTATGACATGTTCAAGCATCTCGTCAGCGGCGACGGCGACTCCGCCGAGAAGCACCGCGACTTCTACGACGAGTACCTGGCGGTGATGGACCTGACCGCCGAGTTCTATCTCCAGACCGTCGACACCGTCTTCGTGAAGCATTCCCTGCCCAAGGGCGAGATGATGCATCGCGACAAGCCGGTCGATCTCACCGCCATCCGCCGCGTCGCGCTGATGACGGTCGAGGGCGAGATGGACGACATCTCCGGCGTCGGCCAGACCCAGGCCGCGCATGACCTCTGCGTCAACATTCCCGACGACAAGCGCGTGCATTACCTCCAGCCGAAGGTCGGCCATTACGGCGTCTTCAACGGCTCGCGCTTCCGTGCTGAGATCCAGCCGCGCATTTCCGACTTCATGGTCAGTCTCGACATGGAGGCGGCCAAGGAGCGCCGGAACGACAGCGCCGGCGAGCAGCGCAAGGCGCTCAAGGTCGTCCGCTAAGACCTCCCTTTCCCATCGCCCGCGAATCCCGCACAATCGCGGGCGATGCGCATCTCCCTGTTCAGGCGCCAGCCGGACCCCGACCGGATCGAGGTCGTGCATGCCGGCACGCGCTATGCCGTTCTGGTCAAGCGCCGCGCCGCCGCGCGGCGGATGACGCTGCGCGTCTCGCAGGCGACCGGCGAGATTACGCTGACCTTGCCCGAGCGCGCCGATTTCGCGGCCGGCCGCACCTTCGCCGAGAACCATGGCGGCTGGATCGCGGCGCGCTTGGCCAAGCGCCCGCGCCCGGTGCCCTTCGAGCCCGGCCAGAGCATACCGCTCCGCGGCGTGCCGCATCGTATCGTCCACTGGTCGAAAGCGCGCGGGCTGACGCAGGCGACGCGCGACACCGATGGCGCGCCCGTCATCGCAGTGGCCGGCGATGCCGCCCATGTCGCGCGCCGGGTCAAGGATTTCCTGCGGAAGCTCGCGCTCGAGGATATCGAGAAGGCGGTGCGCCGCCACACCGCGACGCTCGGCATCTCCGCCCGCAAAATCACCATCCGCGACACGACGAGCCGTTGGGGCTCCTGCTCCTCTCAAAGGGACCTCAGTTTCTCATGGCGGTTGATCCTGGCGCCGTCCCCGGTGCTCGATTATCTCGCGGCCCATGAAGTGGCGCATCTCAAGGAGATGAACCACTCGCATCGCTTCTGGGCGTTGACCCACAAGCTCTGCCCCCATACCGAGGAGGCGGAGGTCTGGCTGAAGCGCCATGGCGCCAGCCTGCACGGCTATGGCTGATACCGGCGGCCGTAATCTGCCGTCATTGCGAGCGAAGCGAAGCAATCCACGGGGACGTAGCGCTCTGCCGCCCCTGGATTGCTTCGTCGCTTCGCTCCTCGCAATGACGGTGGGAACGTAGGCGGCGATAGCCGACGGCTTGAGCGGCTGCCGCAATTCCGCCGTTAACCACTTTCTGAAACCTGCCACCGCACACTGAAGGCCGATTCGCTTTCAGCGTGAGTATGCCTATGGGTCAGGTCATTGCGTTCCGCCTTCCGCAACAGCCGGCAGCCGCTCCCGAGCCGGTGCTCGGCCTGATGTCCGCCGTTGATTTCGCCCTGCGCGATCTCGCCGAGATTCTCCCCCATATCGCGCTGGATTCGGTGCGCCAGCAGGCCGAAGCCTGCCGTGCGATGCTGGCGCAGGCCTTCGATGCCGAGATCGAGGCAGAGCTCGGCAACTGAAGCATTTTCGAGCGAAGTGGGCACCGGTTCGCGTGAAGAAAATGCGATAAACAAGAATTCAGGGCCTTTCCCGATGTCAGAGAAATCGGGAAAGGCCCTGATCTCGCGCTCGCGCATGCCGCCCCGGCGATGACGCGGGTTGCCGAAGCGGCTGAAGTGTCGAACCTTTCCGGAAAGAGCCGGTGATCCGCCGGCGAAACAGCCTGGGAGGCTTCATCCGTGTTCCTGACCAACAGCGATATGGTCGATCTCGTCGATCTCCGGCATCGGCTGCATCGCAGGCATGAAGTCTCGGGCGAGGAGCGCGAGACCGCCGCGACCATCGTCGAATTCCTGAAGCCGACCGGCCCGGACCGCATCGTCACCGAACTCGGCGGCCATGGCGTCGCCGCGATCTACGAGGGCGCCGAACCCGGCCCGACCGTCCTGATCCGCGCCGAGCTCGACGCGCTGCCGATCGAAGAGCTTTCAGACAGCGACCACCGCTCCGAAATCCCCGGCAAGGGCCATCTCTGCGGCCATGACGGCCATATGACCATCCTCGCCGGCCTCGCGCGTGGCCTGCAGCGCAACCCGCCGAAGAAGGGCCGCGCGATCCTGCTGTTCCAGCCGGCGGAAGAGACCGGCGCGGGCGCCGCCGCCGTCATGGCCGATCCGAAATTCGAGGAGATCGTGCCGGACTATGCCTTCTCCCTGCATAATCGCCCCGGCGTTCCGGTCGGCCATGCCCGCATTTCGGAAGGCGCCGCCAATTGTGCCTCGCGCGGCATCAAGATCATCCTGACCGGCGAGACCTCGCATGCCTCGACACCGGAGCATGGCCGTTCGCCGGCCCCAGCCATCGCGTCGCTGATCCCGGCCCTGACCGCGCTGGGACCGGGCGGCTCGCTCGACGCCAATTTCCGGCTGGTCACCGTGACCCATGTCGAGATCGGCGAGCAGGCTTTCGGCATCGCGCCGGGCCATGGCGAGCTCTGGGCGACGCTGCGTACCGTCAACGACGCGCAGATGGGCGCGCTCTGCGAAGCCGCCGAAAAGCTGGCGCGCGAGGCGGCCGAGGCCGGCCGGCTGACCGTCGAGATCAGCTATCACGACATCTTCCACCATTGCGAGAACGAGCCGGAAGCCGTCGCGATGCTGCGCCGGGCGATGGACGAGGAGAAGGTGCCGCATGGCCCGACGCCGCCCTCGCGCGGCTCGGAGGATTTCGGCTTGTTCGGGCGCCGCTCCAAATCGGCGATGTTCCTGCTCGGCTCCGGCGAGACGGCGCATCTGCACAATCCGGATTTCGATTTTCCGGATGACGCGATCGGCCCCGGCGCGCGCGTCTTCATGCGAGCCTTGCGCAATCTGCTCGGCGAAGCCCGGCCGCAGGGCTGAGGAAGCAAGACATGGCTCTGGACTGGACCCGCGCCGCGACCCGCGCGCAGGAGATCGTCGCGAATTGGCAGCGCGAGGCGGGGCCGGGCGGTGCCGTCGTGCTCTTCGATCGCGACGGGGTGCGCGAGGCTTTTGCCGGCGGCCTCGCCAGCATCGACTATGGCGTGGCCTTCACGCCGCAGACGCCGAACCGCTTCGCCTCGATCAGCAAGCATGTGCTGGCGGTCGCATTGTTGCGCGCCGGCGTGCCGCTCGATGCCCCGCTCGGGCATTGGCTGAAGGACTTGCCGGCGCCGCTCGCCGAGGTCGAGTTCGGCCGCGCCCTCGACATGACCGGCGCCCTGCCGGACATGATGGAGTCTCTCTGGCAGCAGGGCGTGCCCTTCACCGCGACATTGAGCGCCGACGAGGTTTTCGCGCTGGCATGCCGCTTCCCCTCGCTCAGTGCCGAGCCCGGCACGGAGATGGCCTATTCCAATACCGGCTGGCGGCTCGGCCAGCGCATCCTGGAGCAGGTCACAGGCAAACCCTACAGCCGGATCGTCGCCGAATTGTCCGGCGAGCTCGGTCTCTCCTTCCGCTTGCCTTATGATTCCTCGGAGATCGTTCCCGGCCTCGCCACCGGCTATTGGGCTGACGGCACGGCCTGGCGGCGTGGCCATTACGGCTTCCATTTCTCCGCCTCCGGCGGCATCGCCGGCTCCGCCAATGATCTCGCCGGCTGGGCCTCGGCCCTGCTGGCGGGCCGTGGCCCGCTCGCCGGCATGCTGGAACGCCTGACGGCGCCGCGTCATTTCACTGACGGCAGCGAGAGTGTCTATCGTTTGGGCCTCGTCTGCAGCCGGCTCGGCGAGACGGCTATCGTCGGCCATGGCGGTTCGTTGACGGGCTATCGCAACCATTTCTGGATGTCGCCCGCTCATGGCGTCGGCGTCGTCGTGCTGACCAATCGCGAGGAAGAGGCACTCTGGCCGGCCCTGAGCGTGCTCGCGGCCCTGCTCGGGCAGGAGCTTCCGACGATCGCGGATGCGCCGGTCGGCCTGTTCGCCAGCGACGAAGGGCCGTTCTGGGCTGAACTCGCCGCGGATTCGATCAGCTTCATGGGCGGTTACGAGCACCTCGTCACCGATGGCGATGGCGGCCTGCGCAGCCTGCCGGCCTATCTCGATATCCGGCTCAAGCGTGACGGCGAGGAACGCCTCGCCGGCATGATCGGCGGCATCAAGCGTTCGCTTCGGCGCGTGCCGGCCGATACGCCGCTCGATCAGCGGCTGGTCGGGCGCTGGCGTGAGCCGTTGTTCGGCACGGAGATCGAAATCCGTGCCGATGGTACGGCCCTGATGCCGTGGCCTTCCGGCGGGACCGTGTCGCAATTGACGCCGCTGCCGAACGGTCGTGCGCTCGCCGATCTCCTGCACGGTCCCTGGCGGGCACGGCCCTGCCTTTGGCTCGATGCGGAAGGTGGCTTGCGGGTTGCCGGCCACCGGGCAAGAATTTTGCAAATGAAACGCGCCGGCTGAGGCGGTTCCGCAGAGGGGCGGTGCCGCAGGGCCGGTGACGAAGGAGGAGAACGCCTGATGCAACTGTCCCGTTTCACCGCCGCGCTGCTGCTGTCGGCGGCCGCGCTCCTGCCGTTTCCGGCATCGGCGCAGTCGCAGCCGGCTTCGAATCGCGTCCTGCGCGTCGCGCCGCATGCGGATCTCAAGACGCTCGATCCCGTAGCGGCCTCGATCGTCATCACCCGCATGCATGGGCTGATGATCTACGAGACGCTCTTCGCCTGGGATTCGAACCTCCAGCCCAAGCCGCAGATGGTCGAGAGCTTCGAGACCTCGCCGGACAAGCTGACCTGGACCTTCAAGCTCCGTCCCGGCCTGAAATTCCACGATGGCCAGCCGGTGACGACCAAGGACGTCATCGCCTCGCTCGGCCGCTGGATGAAGCGCGACACCATCGGCGGCAAGCTCGCGGAATATACCGACGGGATGGAGGTGGTGGACGATGCCACCTTCCGCCTCAAGCTGAAGCGACCGATGGCGCTGGTGCCCTTCGCGCTGGGTTCCGCCGTCGGCCAGATCCCGGTGATCATGCGCGAGTCCGACGCCAAGTCCGACCCGATGAAGCCGATCACCGAGACGATCGGCTCCGGCCCGTTCAAGTTCAATCGCGAGGATTGGCGCAGCGGCTCGAAGGTCGTCTACGACCGCAATCCCGATTACGTCCCGCGCTCCGAGCCAGCCGATGGCCTTGCCGGCGGGCGCGTCGTCAAGGTCGATCGCGTCGAATGGCAGATCATGCCGGACGCGGCGACCGCCGCCGCCGCGCTCCAGACCGGCGAGATCGACATCTGGGAACAGCCGAGCCAGGACCTGATCCCGGTCATCTCGACCAACAAGCAGGTCAAGGTCGACCGCTATTCCAATCTCGCCAACCAGGTGATGCTGCGGCCGAACCATCTCCACCCGCCCTTTGACAATCCGAAGGCCAGACTTGCTTTGGCCTATGCGACCGAGCAGGCCGATTTCCTCGCGGCCGGCTTCGGCGACGAGGAATGGTGGAAGCGCTGCAACGCCTATTTCGTCTGCGGCGGTCCAAACGGCACGGAAGTCGGGACCGAAGGCTATGCCAAGCCCAATCTCGACAAGGCGCGCGAACTGCTGAAGGAGAGCGGCTACAAGGGCGAGAAGCTCGTCCTGACCACCAGTAACGACATCGCCCCGATCGGCCGCATGGCCGAGGTTGCCGCTTCCCAGCTCAAGGCCGTCGGCTTCAATGTCGATGTGCAGTTCTCCGATTGGGGCGCCGTCACCACCCGCCAGCAGAACAAGAGCGCGCCGGATCAGGGCGGCTGGAACCTCTTCGTCACCTATGCCTCGGGCGCGACCATGCAATCGCCCCTGACCAATATCGGCACGAACATGGCCTGCGAGCGGGCCTGGGCCGGCTGGCCCTGCGATGCCGAGGCCGAGAAGCTGCGCGGCGCCTTCGTCGATGCCCCCGACGATGCCAGCCGCAAGGTCGCGCTGGAGGCCTTGCACAAGCGCCTGGCCGAAATGCAGCCCTATCGCGTGCTCGGCCAGTTCGACCAGCCCTATGCCCGGCGCACCAATGTCGTCGGCGTGCTGGCAGCCCCCGTCATGCTGTTCTGGAACGTCGAGAAGAAGTGAGGGGCGAAGGGACACAGCCCGTCATTGCGAGCGCAGCGAAGCAATCCAGGGGGGCGTAGAGCTCTGCCGCCCCTGGATTGCTTCGTCGCTTCGCTCCTCGCAATGACGATTCAGCCAGGTCGGAAACGGTCCTGGCCCTTTGAATGGTCGTCCCGGACAAGCGGCGTCAGCCGCGCCGATCCGGGATCCATGCCTGAGCCTCTATTGGATGCGCTCCGGCATGGATTCCGGGTCTTCGCTGCGCTCCGCCCGGGATGACGGCACGGTTGAAACGCTACAGCGTCGCCCGCCAGACGAAATCGCGGCTCTCGCCCGGCGCCAGCGTGAGGATGCCGGGCTTTTCCGCGATTTCGCCCTGCCAGCCGGCGGGGCTCGCCATGCTGTACCAGGGCTCGATGCACAGGAACGGGGCGCCTGACGGCTTCGACCAGATGCCGAGATCTTTGTAGCCCTCCCAGCTCACGGTCAGGGCGCGGCTCTCCCGCCCTGACGCGTCGAGCGCGGCGAAGCGCACCGAGCGATTGGCCGTATCGGGAATCACGATCGCGTCGTTGATGAAGAGGCGCTCGTCGAGAGCGAGTTCCTTGCCGGTAAAGGGCAAGGGAATTGGCGCGGTCAGCAGGCCTGCCTCGACGCCAAGTCCCTGACCCGGCTCGGCCTGCGGGAACGTCAGGCGATGCGCCTGTTTCGCGATGCCCTCGGTTAGCGGCCAGAGGAAGGCCGGATGCGCGCCGACGCCGCAGATCAAGGGTACCTCGGCCGGATTGCTCACGCGCGAGGTCACGGTCAACGTATCGCCCGCAACCGCGTAGATCATCTGCAGCACGAAGCGGAACGGGTAGATCGCCAGCGTCTCCGGGCTCTCCCGCAATTCCAGAACGGCCCGGTCCGCACCGCGTTCGGCCCAGCTGAACAGGCTGTCGCGGGCGAAGCCGTGCTGGGTCAGCCGATAGGAGCGACCCTCATGGATGAGCGTGTCATCGGTGAGGCGCCCGACGACCGGGAACAGCACCGGCGCATGGCGCGGCCATTCCGGCCCGCCGTTCCAGAGCGCCGGTCCCTTGGCATCGGCGAGCGCGATCAACTCGCCGCCCTGCACCCGCACCGTCGCGCGCAGCCGGTCGGAAGCAATCTCGTGGGTCTCGCTCATCATCATCTCCGTCGGCGTACTCTCTTCCCGATAGCCGATCGACATCGATGAAATCCACTGGGGTTCCACCTGGACGCGCTCGCCTCTTGCGGCGGAGCGCGTTTCGCGCGATCCCGCTGCATGCGCCGAAGGAGGCACGCCTTGCTGATCACCCGCCGCCAGTTCGCCGCAGGCTCGCTCGCCGCGCCCGCCATCCTGAGGAGCGGGCAGGCTTTCGCTGCTGGCCGGCCCGTGACCGTGGCGTCGCTGATGGGCGAGGACAAGCCGGAGACGAAAATCTGGCGGCACATCGCCGAGATTCTCAACCGCACGGCGCCCGGCCGTTTCGACCTGCGGATCGTGCCCAATGCAGCCCTCGGCGGCGAGAAGGAGGTCGCGGAGGGCCTGCGCCTCGGCTCGATCCAGGCGGCGCTCTCGACCGTGTCCTCGCTCTCCGGCTGGGTGCCCGCGGGCCAGATCCTCGACCTCCCGTTCCTTTTCCGCGATCGCGGCCATCTCGCGCGCGTGCTGTCCGGGCCATTGGGGATCGAGCTCAGGAAGCTCTACGAGGCGCAGGGTTTCGTCGTGCCCGGCTTCATCAATTATGGCGCCCGCCATCTCCTCGCCAAGGAGCCGCTGACCACCCCCGCCTCGGTCAAGGGCAAGCGCATCCGCGTGATCCAGAGCCCCTTGCATACGGCGCTCTGGTCGGGCTTCGGCGCCTATCCGACGCCGATCCCGATCCCCGAGGCCTATAATGCGCTGAAAAGTGGCGTGGTCGATTGCATGGACCTGACCAAGTCCGCCTATGTCGGTTTCCGCCTTTATGAGGTCGTGCCCGTCGTGACCGAGACCGGCCATATCTGGGCGAGCGGCGTCGTGATGTTCGCCGCGCCCTTCTGGAAGGCGCTGGCGCCGCAGGATCGCGAAGCGCTGACGGCCGCAGTGACCGAAGGCATCGCCTATTTCGATGAGTTGATGCTGGCCGACGAGGAGGCCTCGATGGCGCGCGCGACGGCGGAGGGCGCCAGGACCGTGCCGGCCGAGGACCGACCCGGCTGGCAGAACGGCGCGCGCAAGGTCTGGGAGAGTTTCGCGCCGCAGCTCGGCGGCATGGCGGGAATCGAAGCCATCGCGCAGAGCCCTTGAGACCAGCATCGGGACTGAGAACCATGCCGCTATCGATCGATCATATCGTCATCGCCGTCACCGATCTGGACGCGGCTATCCGCGACTATACGGCGCTCGGCTTCACCGTCCTGCCCGGCGGCGAGCATCCGCGCGGCTCGCGCAACGCGCTGGTCGTGTTCGCGGACGGTGCCTATCTCGAAATCATCGCCTTCCCGCGCCCGCTGCCCGAATATCGCTGGTGGCAGGTGCTGGATCGGGCCGGCCCCGGCCTCGTCGACTATGCCCTGCTGCCGGATGATCTTGACGCCGATCTCGCCCGTGCGCGGGCTGCCGGCATCGTCATGGACGGCCCGCTCGACGGCGGCCGGCTCCAGCCCGACGGCACGCGCATCGCCTGGCGCTCGGCCCGCCCGCCGGAGCCCGATATCCCCTTCCTCTGCACCGATGTCACGGCCCGCAGCCTGCGCGTTCCCGAAGGAGCTGCCCGCCGCCATGCCAATGGCGTGACCGGGGTCGCCGGCGTCACCGTGGCGGTGCAGGACCTTGCAACCTCGGTCACGCGCTATCGCGCCCTGCTCGGGCAGGAGCCGGTTGCGCTGGGCGGCGTCCCGGGGCTGGGCTTCGGGCTCGCGCAGTTCCGCATCGCCCGGCAGACCCTGTCCCTGGCGGAGCCGCGCGGCCCGGCCGCGGCCAGCCTCGGGGAGCACCTTCTCCGTCGCGGGCAGGGGGCTTACGCCGTCTCTTTCTACGGCTCCGACGATGCCCGTCTCGACGGCGGGTTGGCCCATGGCGCCCGCCTGGAGATCGTGCGCGACCTCTGAGAGGCGAATTGAGGTGCGAGCCGTCATTGCGAGCGCAGCGAAGCAATCCAGGGGACGTAGAGCTCTGCCGCCCCTGGATTGCTTCGTCGCTTCGCTCCTCGCAATGACGGAGCAGGCAGACCGCAACCGGCTGGGCGTTCATCGCGCTGTCACGATGCGGTCATGCTTGCGGGCGAGAGTGGCCCGTTACCTTAAAATAATTCTATTTATGTAGTAATAACAAATACTTGCATCGAATCATCGACGCGCCTATCTCTCCCTCGCGATCAGTGAATCAGCCGACGGAGGGACCGAATGGGTGGAGTCACCGAGGTCGATGTCGCGGCCGCGATCGGCCGCATCGACGAGATCATCATCCGCGAGATCGTCCGCACCGGCGCGAGCCGGCCGGAGCTGCGCCGGGCGCTCGCGCTGGCCAAGGGACCGGGCGATCTCGACGCCGATGCGGCGCTGCCGCCGCACATGCAGCGCCTCGTGGAGCTGCTCGCGGTCACCTTGCCCGAGCAGGGGCCGAAGCCCATCCAGGGGCCGCAGCGCCGCCTCCATGCGGCCATCAAGGGCATCGAACGTGCAGCCTGATCAGGGGGCGCCGAATCGCTGAAGACTACCCCGGCCGAGATCCGGGAAGCGGTCATGACAGCTTTTTGCGCCGCGCTCCGCGATACTCGCCTGCTGCCGCTCACCCTGATCGAGCTGGCGGCGGCAGCGGTCGGTTCTGTCTACAGAGAGGTGGCGGATGCTCATTGCGGTGACCAGCCATGCCCTTGCGGCTGGCATCCGCGCCTCCAGGCGGATCTGGAGGCGCTTCAGGCGGCGATCGCGCTGAGCGCGACGCCGATCCTGCAGGGCGATCTTGTCCGCATGCCCGTGCTCGGCCGGGCCTGATCTCGCATCCTGAACGCAGGACGTGCTAAGCCGCCGCAAACCGGCGGAGCGGCATGCGCAACATCCTCATCATCGGCATCGGGGCCGGCAATCCCGACCACATGACGGTCGAGGCGATCGAGGCGCTGAACCGCGCCGACATCCTGTTCATTCCCGACAAGGGCGAGGAGAAGGTCGCTCTGCGCACCTTGCGTGAGGCGATCTGCGCGCGGTTCATCCGCAAGCCGGGCTACCGCTCCGTCCCCGTCGCGATCCCGCGCCGGGCCGAGGCCGGCAATGACTATCACGGCGTCGTCGACGACTGGCACGAGCGCATCGCCGATCGCTATCGCGCCCTGTTCGAAGCCGAGCTGCAGGAAGGGCAGACTGGCGCGCTGCTCGTCTGGGGCGATCCGGCGCTCTACGATTCAACCTTGCGCATCATGGAGCGCGTCGCCGCCTCCGGCCTCGGCCTCGATTGGCAGGTCTACCCCGGTATCAGCAGCGTTCAGGTACTGGCCGCGCGTCATCGCATCCCGCTCAACACGATCGGCGCGCCGATCCTGATCACCACCGGGCGCCGGCTGACGGCGGGCTTCCCTGCCGACCAGGACAGCGTCGTCGTCATGCTCGACGGCGAGCAGACCTTCGGCAAGATCGATCCCGCCGGGCTCGACATCTGGTGGGGCGCCTATCTCGGCACGTCGGATGAAATCCTGCGTGCCGGCCCGCTGAGCGAACTCTCGGCCGAGATCACCGAGGTCAGGGCCAAGGCCCGCGCGCGGCATGGCTGGATCATGGATACATATCTGCTGCGGCGTCGTCCTGCTTGACGCGAGAGGCCGCATCCGCCATCGCTCGCGCCGATCTTTCTGGAAGCGCCGGAGCCACCCGATGTCCCTCGCCGATCTTAGCCAGACCATCGACGCCGCCTGGGAAAACCGGGCCGAGATCGGCGTCCAGACCAAGGGCGCCGTCCGCGAGGCCGTCGAGCAGGCGATCGAGATGCTCGATGCCGGCCAGGCGCGCGTAGCGGAAAAGCAGGGCGCCGACTGGGTCGTCCATCAATGGCTGAAGAAGGCGGTGCTGCTCTCCTTCCGCCTCACCGACAACGTCATCATGGCCAATGGTCCGGGCGAGGGCGTGTTCTGGGACAAGGTGCCTTCGAAGTTCGAGGGCTGGGGCGAGAACCGCTTCCGCGCCGCCGGCTTCCGCGTCGTGCCGCCGGCTGCTGCGCGCAAGGGCTCCTTCATCGCGTCCGGCGTCGTGCTGATGCCGTCCTTCGTCAATATCGGCGCCTATGTCGATTCCGGCACCATGGTTGATACCTGGGCGACGGTCGGCTCCTGCGCCCAGATCGGCAAGAACGTGCATCTCTCGGGCGGCGTCGGCATCGGCGGCGTGCTCGAGCCGCTGCAGGCCAACCCGACCATCATCGAGGACAATTGCTTCATCGGCGCCCGCTCCGAGGTGGTCGAGGGCGTGATCGTCGGCGAGGGTTCGGTGCTCTCGATGGGCGTCTTCATCTCGGCCTCGACCAAGATCGTCGACCGCGCCACCGGCCAGGTCCATGTCGGCAAGGTGCCGCCCTATTCGGTGGTGGTGCCGGGTTCGCTGCCCGGAAAACCCTTCCCGGACGGCACGCCGGGCCCGTCGCTCTCCTGCGCCGTCATCGTCAAGACGGTCGACGCTCAGACGCGCTCCAAGACCGGCATCAACGAGCTGCTGCGCGACTGAGGTTTCGGCCGCGTCACGTCATGCCCGGGCTTGGCCCGGGCATCTCGAAAACCAGTCTTCTCTCGTCCTGAGCTTCCCGGGCTTCGCTTTGC
The DNA here is from genome assembly GCF_945956895.1 of uncultured Allobosea sp. GTDB lineage: Bacteria > Pseudomonadota > Alphaproteobacteria > Rhizobiales > Beijerinckiaceae > Allobosea. The sequence goes on from NZ_CAMFJF010000030.1 coordinate 45,353, forward strand.
CCGGGAATGACGGCGTTTCCGCTTACTCGCCGCCGATGGCCTTGGCCGCCTCGACGGCGCGTCCGCGCAGCGGCAGCTCCTGCATCCGCGCCAGGGACAGCCAGGCAAGCGCGAAGCCGAGGCTCGCGGCGCCGAAGACATAGCGGAACAGCACGACCATCGTCTCGCGATCGACGGTGCCGAGCTTGAGCGCTTCGGGCGAAAGCTTCGCAGCCGCCCCGCCGACGCCGCCGAGCACGATCGCGCCGAAGACCGCGACAATCAGCGCGCCGCCGATCTGGCGGAAGAAATTGGCGACCGCCGTCACCGTGCCAAGCTGATGCGCCTGCACGGCGTTCTGGATCGCGACGGTCGCGACGGGCAGCAGCGTGCCGAAGCCGATGCTGACGATCGCCAGGATCACGCAGAAGGGCAGCAGCGGGATCTGGCCGGAGAAGGCGGCGAGAACAGCCGTTCCCGTCATCGCGACGAGCAGCCCGGCCAGCGGCACGCGCTTGTAATGCGTGAGATGCGACATCGCCCGGCCGGAGCTGGTCGCGCCGACGACGGTGCCGCAGGTCAGCGGCAGCAGGCCGAGGCCGGAATGGGTGGCGCTCATCCCCATCACCGTCTCGAAATAGAGCGGCAGATAGATGGTGAGGCCGATGAAGGTGCCCATGCCGAAGCCGGCCGCCACCGTGCCGCGCCTTACGACGCCATTGCCGAAGACGTCGAGCGGGATCAGGGGCTCGGCCGCCCGGCGCAGGCGCCAGGCGAACAGGGCCCAGAAGACGAGCGAGGCGCCGACGAGGCCGGCGATCTCGGGCGAGCGCCAGGGATAGGTGGTGCCGCCCCAGGACAGGGCGAGCAGCAGCGACACCGTCGCCAGCGTCATCAGCACGGCGCCGAGCACGTCGAGCGAATGGGGCCGCTCATGACGCGGCAGGCGTTTCAAGGCTTCGCTCGACATCCAGTAGGCGCCGAGTCCGAGCGGGAGGTTGATCCAGAAGATCACCGACCAGTGCAGCTTTTCCGAGAGAAAGCCACCCAATACAGGGCCGAGCAGCGAGGAGGACATGAAGACACTGGCGAAATAGACCTGATAGCGCCCGCGCTCCTTGGGCGGCACCATGTCGCCGACGATGGTCTGCGCGAGCGCGATCAGCCCGCCGCCGCCGAGCCCCTGCACGAAGCGCGCGATGACGAGCAGCCAGAGCGAAGGCGCCAGCGCGCAGGCGATCGAGCCGATCATGAAGACGATGATGCCGGCGAGCAGCGTCACCCGCCGACCATGGATGTCGGCGAGCTTGCCGTAGAGCGGCGTGACCGCGGTCGAGGCGAGCAGGTAGATCGTGACGATCCAGGAGAGATGCGTGACGTCGTTGAGCTCGCGCCCCATCGTCGGCAACGCGGTCGCGACGATGGTCTGGTCGAGCGCGGCGAGGAACATTGCCAGCATGACGCCGATCAGGACCGAGCGGATATCCGCTTGCGTCATGGCTGCGGCTGAGGCGGGAGTGTCGAGCCGCTTGTCCATCGAGTTCGCGATCATGCTTGCGTCTGGGGAATGGTGGGAAGGTAGTCGCAGTGGTCTCCATGCGCCAGAGGCGCATTGTCAAAACGGCCCTGCGGCCTGGGCGGAACAAGCTGGGGCGGTTCAACCCAGGCTGCGCAGCGTCTCGCGCAAGGTTTCCGGCATGGCGTCGGGCATGGTGGCCTCGATCGCTTCGTGCGTTTGCTGCCAGATTGGTACGGCCGAGGCGAGCAGGGCCAGGCCGTCGGGTGTCAGGCTCAGCAAGCGGCCGCGGCGGTCGGCAGGGTCGACCGCGATGGCGACGAGACCGCGCCGCTCCAGCGGCTTCAGCGCGGCGGTGAGCGTCGTGCGGTCCATCGCCAGCAATTCCGCCACGGGGCCGAAGGAGGCGGGCACCGGCCGGTTCAGGGCCATCATCAGGGAGAACTGGCCATTCGTCAGCCCCACCGGGCGCAATGCCTCGTCGAAACGGCGCGCCAGCGTCCGCGCCGCGCGCTGCACATGCAGGCACA
>NZ_CAMFJF010000031.1 GCF_945956895.1 uncultured Allobosea sp.
TTGCGTCAGGGCCCAGGCCTTGGGGCTGCCGCCCAGCGCGGAGACCGGCCAGCGGATACGCTGCCAGAGCGTCGGCGTGCGGCTGCCGCGGGTCATCCACAGGGTCGACGGCTTGCGGATCAGCAAGCGCGGCGCCGCGCCGGCTTCATGGAGCAGTGCCGCGGCTTCGAGGGCGGACTGGCCGGAGCCGACGACCGCGACCTCGAGCCCCTGGAAGGCGGCGAAGCTGTCGACCTTGGCCGTATGCGTGGCGGCGGCACCGGGCAGGGTCCGCAAGGCGTGCGGCATCCTGGCGAAATTCGCCAGCCCGGTGGCGACGACGACATCGGATGCCTCGACCGCCTCGCCATTGCTGAGCGTCAGAAAATAACCGTCTCCCCATCGGGAGACGCTCGCGACGTCGACGGGCTCGATCCGTTCGACATGCCGTTCCTGGAACCAGAGGCCGTAGGCGACGAAATTCGCGATGGAGCAGGGCTCGAACGTCTCCAGGCCGCGCGGCTCGTTGTAGTCGGCGAAGGTCGAGCCCGGGTCCGGCGAGGAGATATTCGTCCCGAAGCAATAGGACTTGAGATAGCGTTGGGATCCCGCTCGGGCGATCTGGCTCCAGAAGGCCATGGGCTGTCCGAATATCCGGTGCGGGACATTGCGGGCCGCGAGATGGCTTGCGAGCGAAAGCCCGTAAGGCCCGCCGCCGATGATCGCCACGAGTTGCCTGCTCATCGTCACAGCCCGCGCGCAACGAGGGGAGAGGACGGCAGCATGGTCCGCACGAAGCGCGGCGCCGCCCGGAAGCCGAGATAGAGCTCGGACAGGACATGGATGATGCCCGGTAGCGGATCGCCGCGATCGAACGCGAAACGAACCATATGCGCGCGGTTCTGCTTCGCCCAGTTGCGCCAATACGTCAGATCCTTGAGGTGAGCTCGCATGCAGAGTGCCTGCGCCAGAAGGATCGCGTGCAGGGTGAAGCTGTCGCAGAAGACCACCTGTTCGGCCGGGTCCTCGTCCTGTGCCGTGGCCGCGAGCGTCCGCAGGGCATCGGCTTCTCCGAGCGCATCCAGATAGGCCAGCATCGGCAGGGGTAGCCCGCGGCGCAGATCGAGGCCGATCTGGTTGAACAGGCGCGGGTTGAAATCGATGACCGTCCAGGCGCCGTCGTGCAGGATGAATTCGATCTCGAACAGCCCGAAATAGCCGAGCTCGCGACACAGGCGATGGACCGCCAGCGACAGGGCGGGGTCGGCCGGGCGCGACTCGTAGCATACGCCGACGCCCACAGGCCGTGAGCGCTGGAGGATCTTGGTCGAGCGCCGGGTCACGAACACGTCGGTGCTGCGTCCGATGAAGCCCGAGATGGACACCACGCCTTCGCGCCCGATCTCGACGAATTTCTGGATCACCGGCCGCACCGCATCGGGTGCGCGCGGCGTCTCGTCGAAACGGTAGCGTTCGCGAGCCAGGAAGCGCGGATACTCCGTCGCGAGCTCGTCGGCAGATCGCACGACCACGCCCTTGTCGTTGCGCAGGCGATGGACATGGGTCCGCGGCTTGATCAGGACCGGATAGGGAAGCTGCGGCGCCAGTTCGGCGAGCTCGTCCAGGTTCCGGGGATCCCAGCTTGGCAGGACCGCGACACCGGCGCTCGTCGCGGCCTGTTCGAGCAGCGCCTTGTCGAGGATGCGCCTGATGGTGTCGACCGGCGGCTGGTACAGGCGGAAATAGCGCGCGAGGAGCGGCGCGTTGGTGGTGTAGAGCCAGACCAGTTCGTCGGATGTCGGTAGCAGTACCTGGCCGGGATCGGATTTTCCGATGGCGAGCAGCCGGTGGAGATAGCGCACGCTGTCGCTTTCGACCGGTCCGGCATGGCGGCGCCCGGTGCAGCGCGACCACCCGGCCGGACAAAAGGGATGATCGACGATGACATTGACGCCGACACCGTAGCCGGTGAGGTGTCGCATCGCCGCGATCGTTCCTCCGGAGGAGGCCGACCCCAACAGAACGGAGGGCTGTTTCAGTAGGGGGTGACGCATGCCCAGCCTCGTTTTTCGACACGTCCCTTCAGCCGCAGGCCACTCGCGCGCGTGGGCGGCTCCCCTTAAAAACGCGCACGATGCCGTTGCGGCACGGACGGCTCGAAAAAAAATGGTCGGCTAGGGCATCGGCCCGAAAAGTGGCACGCGGTTTTCGGGAAGAGCCGATGCTCCAGCGAGATACGATGGACCTCGCAGCCTGGGGCGCGTGGTGTCGAGCTTCGCCTCGGTCGCTACGATGCTGCGCTCTGCAAGAGGCAAGCGGGGGGATTTTCGAAGGGCGCCCAGCGGCAGGAACAGAGGTCGTCCTGCCGATCAAACGCGCAACCCGTTGCGTTTTGCAGGCCCACGCCGCGAAAGAGCGTACAGCCCTTCCGTCGACAGTTGGCTGGCGGCGTGCGGTTGATCGCACGCCGCCGAGCGACGACGAGAGGCAGGCCGTCTGCGTTGCTGCCTGAACTCAGCGGCAGAACGGCTGGCCGGGCGGGCAAGGCCGATGCTGCGGAGCGCGCGCCGGCTGCGGTGCAGCATGCGGGCGGGCCATCATCTGGCTGCGCTGCTGGGCCTGCATCGCACGTTGCTGTGCCTGTCGTTGCTGCTGGGCCTGCACCTGCATGGCCGCCCTTTGCTGAGCTTGCTGCTGGGCTTGCATCGCGCGCTGCTGAGCCTGTCGTTGCTGCTGGGCCTGCGCCTGCATGGCCGCCCTCTGCTGAGCCTGTTGCTGGGCTTGCATCGCACGCTGTTGAGACTGTCGCTGCTGTGCGGCCTGTGCCTGCATGGCTGCGCGCTGCTGGGCCGCGCGTTGCTGTTGCGCCTGAAGCGCTCCGGCCTGCTGCGCACGCTGTTGTGCAGCCCGCTGCGCTGCTGCCTGTCGCGCAGTCTCGGCGGCAGCGCCCTGCGGAGCCTGAGGCGCCATGCGTGGGCCAGCCGCGACCGGGCGGTTCGGCTGGGAGATGCCGGGCGGTGCGGCGAGACGTTGCGCGGGGGCGGCCGGCAAGGCGCCCGGCATCGGCAAGGGCTTCACGCCGGTCGGCACGGGGGCCGCAGGACCGCGCCCCGCCACCGGCAGGTTCGGTTGCGGCAACGGCCCGGGGCGCAACTGGCCGGGCCCGGCAGGCAATGCCGGCTGCCGGCCGGGCTGAAGCGCGGGCACTGATGGCGGATTGCCTTGCGGCGGACGCACCTGCTGCTGCCGGGCGCGCAAGACGGCGGCGGCGGGCAAGGCGGCTGCGGTTGCCGCAAGGGCCGCGGCTGCAGCCGGATGCTGCTGGATCAATTGCTGGGCACCCGCCACGAAGCCCGGCTGTCCGGGCTGGGAAACCGGGACTGCCGGGGCCTGAGGATTACCCATGAGTGCCGGCGGCAAGGGCGGCTCGGGCCGGCCCTGCGGGTTCGTCACCACCACGGATTGTGCGGTCGGGTTCACCACCACCGTGTTGTGGATGTTGGCGTTGATGATGTTGACCGGCGGCGGGACGACATAGCGCGGCCGTTCCACCCAGAGCGGAACCGGGTGATAGATCGGGATCGGCAGCACGAAGGCGGCGATGGGCGGGGGTGGCGGCGCCAGGTCGACATAGTAGACCGGCCGCGGCGGCAGGAACAGGGCCGGCACCGGCGGCGGCGGCAGGTCGTAGACCGGATCGGCGAAATAGACGACGGGGCGCTCGACATAGACGATCTCGTCGGGCGGGGGCGGCGGCACGTCGTAGGAGAGGGCGGCAAAGGCGGCCGGAGGCTCGAAGGCGGCGGCGAAATGCGTCAGCCTGCGGCGCGCATCGCCGGCATGGGGACCGCGCGGATAGCGCCGCAGATAGGACCAATAGGCGTCCGGGGTATCGGCGACGGCGCTTTCGCGCCAGACGATCGCCTCGCGCCGGGCGGCCAGGATCGCGCGGACGCGCTTCGCCAGCGGGTCGCCCGGATAGGCGGCGAGGAAGTCCTCATAGCCGCGCATGCTGTCGCGGGCGAGCGCCGCGAGATAGGCGTCGCGCGCGTCGAAATCACGGATCGGCTTGTCGCGCAGGTCGAGGAAACGGCTCTGCGCCGGCGGGGCGGCGTTCGTGCGCTCGAAGAACAGGAAGGGCGCCTGGACCTTCGATGCCTGCCAGGGAATCCCGGCGCCGCCGGTCAGTTCGCTGGTGCGCAGCCGCACGCGCTCGAACAGGTCGTCGAGCGGCAGGCCGCCCTCCTTGATCATCTCCGACAAGGCCGTGGCATAGGCGCTGTAATCCTTGCCCTCCGGCGCGATGGTGCCGGGTGCGGCATTGAAGGCGATCAGCGCGCCCGGATCAGGCTGCATCAGGGCAAGCCCGCCGGCGAGCGGCTGGCCCGAGCGGGCGAAGGGGTTGGCGCGGCCTGCGTCGAGCACGATGATCCGCGCCTTGAGCGGGAGCGTCGCCAGCGGCTTGACGAGATCGGTCAGGCGGATGGCGGCCAGCGGCACGTCGGCATCGCGCGTGATGCGGGCATCGACGGGGGCGAGATAGTTCTCGCCTTCGAACTGCAGCCCGTGCCCGGCATAATAGACGAAGGCGACCGTGTCGGGTCCCGAAGCCGCGGCCTTGTCGAGGAATTCGCGGAAGGTGGAACGCAGCGTCGTGGTGTCGAGGTCGCGCGCGCCGACGACGTCGAAACCGGCGGCCTGCAGTGTCTGTGCGATCAGGCCGGCATCGTTGGCCGGCGTCGCCAGGGCTCCCTCCGGATAGGCGCCGTTGCCGATCACGAGCGCGATTCGCTTCTCGGAGGATTGTGCCTGAGCGGGCTGTCCGCTCAGCAGCGCAGCCGCAAGGACAAGACCGCAGACGACACGCCAGAGCACCATGGAAACCTCACGCAATAAGGCCGCTCGTCGCAGAATCAGCCTTCCAGCCTGAACGGAGATTGAATGAAATTCGTTGAAACCACGAGTGGCTGGGACCTCAATCGGGGTTGAACGTCACTGCCGATACCAGAACCCGAGCCGGTTGCTTCGCTTGATCTCCGGAGCCTGGATCACCGGCGCCGATCGGTCTCGGCGGACGCGACGGCCTGTTCGAGGAGTGCGAGCGCGCGCGCGCCGGCAACGGCATCAGGGACGTCGAGCTTCTCGCCACGGGCGGCCCGGACAAAATCGCCGAGGATCGCGTGATAGCCCTTGTGGTCCTCGTTGGCGGCGACCGTGAAATTGGGCTCCCAGACCAATGTATCCTCAATATCCACCAGGGTGGCGTCGCCGCGCGACACCTTGAACGGCGGAGCTCGGAAATAGCGGACCTCGTGCAGGTTTCGCACCTCGACGCGGCGATGGTCGCCCATCACCTGCCACCATTCCATCGGCGTGCCGCGCGACTGATGCGTGCCCATCACGAGCGTTCCGATGCCGCCGTTGCGGAAGCGGAAATCGACATGGAGGAGCAGCTTGCCGGGCTCCAGCTCGTGCCGGCGCGCGCTGACCGTCGCAACCTCGCCCATCAGATGTGGGATCAGGTCGAAATAATGCACACAGTGATGCAGGTAGAAGCCGGTGTAGTCGACGTCTTTGGCGAAGTAGGTCGGCGCGGTCATGTACTGGCCAAGGAAGCTCGCCGTTTCCCCGAATTCCGGCGCATGGATCACGTTGGCGGCGATGCGGTTGGCGGTGGAATAGCGCTTCATGAAGCCGACGACGACGGGAATGCCGCGAGCCTTGGCGGCATCGGCCAGCTCCTGTGCCTGCTGCGACGTCGCCGCCGGCGGCTTCTCGATGAAGAGCGGCAATCCGCGGGCGATTGTCGCGAGGCCGACCTCGTAATGCTGCTGCGGCCCCATGGCGAGGCCGACGGCGTCGATATCCGAGCGGGCGAGCAGGGCGCGCCAGTCGCCCAGCTGGTTCTCGGGCGTGACGCCGTAGCGCCGACCGGTCGCGGCGAGGTTTTCCGGTGAGATGTCGCAGATCGCCTGCAGGACGACGTCGTGCCGGGTGACCTGCGGCAGCAGCATCTCGTTGGCATGCGTGCCGCAGCCGATCCAGCCGAGGCGAAGAGGGGATGTCATCACGCGATTCCCTTCGTCGTCGCGAGCCGTTCGGCGAAGGCGAGCGTCGCCCTGAGGTAGTCGATGCTGGCCGTGAGTTCGGCATCCTCGTTGCGGGAGGGGGCACGCCATTGCGCCAGCGTCACGCCCGCCGCCTCGTCGTCGCGGCGGAACGGTTCCAGCACGATCGGGCCCTTGTAGCCGCTTGCGGCAAGCGCGCGGGCGATCGCCGGCCAGTCGATATGGCCGGAGCCGACGAAGCCGCGGTTGTTCTCGTTCGCCTGGAAATGCACGAGCCGCGACCCGGCCAGCCGGATGGAGGCGGCGAGATCGTATTCCTCCATGTTCATGTGGAAGGTGTCGAGCATCACGCCGACGGCCGGCGAAGCGACGGCCTCGACATAATCCAGCGCGTGCCGGCAGGTGTTGCACATGTCGGTTTCGAAACGGTTCAGCGGCTCGACACCGAGGACGACGCCTTTGTCGGCGGCGCGTTTCGCTGCCTGCGTCAGGCCGCGCACGACGGCCTCGACCCGGCGGCGACGCTCGGCCGGCTCGACCGGATGCGGCGCCCGGCCGGCGAAGACGAGCGGCGCGCCGTAAAGCGGCCCGCCGACGATGCCCGCCCCCAGCGCGGCGGCGATGTCGACGCATTGCTCGAGATAGGCGATGCCGGCTTGATGCGCGGCCGGATCGGCGCTGGCGAGATCGCGGGTCAGATTCACCCGCGCCGCGAGCACGATCGAAAGGCCGGCATCGGCTGCGGCGGCCTTCGTCTCGGCGAGGTCGAGTTCGCCCGGCTCCGGCACCAGCAATTCGACCACATCGGCGCCAGCCTGCTTCATGCGCTGGAAGGTCGGGAAATGCTCGCGCCCAAAGGGGCGCGCATAGAACATCGAGATCACCCCGATCGCATTGGTCATGATTTGACTGCTCCTGCCGTCAGGCCGCCGACGAGGCGCTTCTGCACAAAAAGGAAAAGAATGGTAACGGGAAGCGCGATGATCGTTCCGCCCGCGGTGAGGATGCCCCACTGCACCGTGAATTCGCCGATGAACAATTGCAGGGCGACGGTCACCGGCCTGACCGTCTCGCCCGAGAGCATCATCGCGAACAGATATTCGTTCCACGAGGTGATGAAGACGTAGATCGCCGTGGTGACGATGCCCGGCATCACCAGTGGCAGCACGACCAGCCGGATCGTCTGCAGGCGCGATGCGCCATCGATCGTCGCGGCTTCGTCGAGATCCCTGGGGATCGCGTTGAAGTAGCTGACCAGCATCCAGATCGAGAACGGGATCGAGAAGGTCGAATGGCCGATGATGACGCCGAGAAAGGTGTCGATCAGCCCGAGCGTCCGCATCAGCACGAAGAGCGGGATGATCAGCAGCACGATCGGGAACATGTTGATGACGAGGAAGCCGGTCATCAGCGTGCGTCGCCCGGCGAAGCGGAAGCGCGAGAACGAATAGGCCGCCGGAACGCTGGTCGCGAGCCCGAGCAGCACGGCGCCGCAGGCGATGATCAGGCTGTTCAGCAGATTGACCGGAAAGCTCGTGCGTTGGATCAGCGTCCGGTAATGCTCGAAGGTGGTGCTGCTCGGCAGGTAGCGCACCGGAAACTGCGAGAGGTCCGCATTCGGCTTGATCGAGGTCAGCAGCATCCAGGCGAAGGGCGCGAGCGCGAAGGCGAGCACCAGCAGCACGGGGATCTCGACCTGGATCAGATTGCGGATGAAGGAGCGACGCCGGATCATCTCTCCATCTCCCCGGCCTGTCGGCGGACATAGAGCCAGACGATGCCGAGCAGGATCGCAGTCAGCATCAGCGAAAGCGAGGCGGCATAGCCGAATTCCATGCCGGTATAGGCGCGCAGGAAGGCATAGAGCGGCAGCGTATGCGTGGCATAGCCCGGCCCGCCTCCGGTCATCACCAGGATGACGTCGAGCGAATTGGCGACCCAGATGATGCGCAGCAGCACGGCCGTGGCGACGATGCCGGCGATCGAGGGCAGGGTGACGTGGAGGAACTGGCGCCAGGTGCTCGCGCCGTCGATCTCGGCTGCCTCGTAGAGCTCGCCCGGCACGGTCTGTAACCCCGCCAGGATGGTGACGGTGAAGAACGGAAAGCCCTGCCAGACCAGCGCCAGCATGATGCAGGCGAGCGCCGTCGAAGGCTGGGCGAGCCAGGGATGAGGCGCCGAGATCAGGCCGAGGCGCAGCAGGATGTCGTTGAAGACGCCGAGATTGAAATCGTAGATCCAGGTCCACATCAGGCCGATGATCACGCTGGGCAGAGCCCAGGGGATGATGACGAGCGCGCGCGCCAGCCCGCGCCACCAGAAGCTCTGGTTGAGCAGGAGCGCCGCGCCGAGGCCGAGCAGGAGCTGGAGCGAGACGACGCCCGCGACCCAGATCGCCGAATTGAGCAGGGCTATCCAGAAGACCTCGTCCGAGAGGGCGGTCGCGAAGTTCCGCAGGCCGACGAAACGGAAATTGTCGGGGTCGTAGAGAACGTAGTCGTGCAGGCTGTACCAGGCCGTTTGCAGGACCGGGAACAGGATGACCAGCGCCGTCACCAGCAGTGCCGGCAGCAGAAAACCGTATGGGGTCGCGGCGCGAACCGTGGCGCTGGTCGCCGTTGCCTTGTTCATGGCATCGTCCCTTGGATCGATGGGCAGCGCCGGGGGGGCACCCGGCGCCGCGCGATGCGATCCGGCCTCAGCCGTAGAAGGTCTGCTCGACCGCCTTCATGAGGTCGTCAGGGTTCATCCCGCCGGTCAGCGCCCGCTGCAGATTGGTCGGCAGGACGCGGCCGACGAAATCCGGCGTCTTCACATGGTCCGGCAAGGGCTTGGCGATGGGCAGGGAGGCATCGCTCGCCTCGACGAAGCGCTTGGGATGCACGGTCCAGCTCTTCGCATCCGAGATGGTGATCGGCAATTGGCCGCTGAGCTTGGCCTGCTCGGCATTGTTCTCGGCGCTCGACAGGAAGCTGATCCAGCGGAAGGCCGCTTCCTTGTTCTTGCTTCCCGCGAAGATCGCGTTGGATTCGTCGCCGAAATAGGTCCAGCCGCCGCCGTCCGGCCCGCGCGGCACCGGCACGGCCGAAACCTTGTCGCCGAGCGCGCCGACGACCTCGGCAACCGAGCCGATATGGTGGATCGCCATGCCGGTCCGGCCGGCCTTGAAGGCGTCGACGATCTGGCGGAAGGCGTCGGTCGGTGCCGAGGGCGGCACGACCTTGTGCTTCACGGCGAGGTCGACGAACCAGCGATTGGCAGCGAGCGCCTTCTCCGTGACCATGCCGCCCTTGTCGAAGCTGGCACCGCCACCCAACACGAACGGGCCCCAGTTGTCATGGCAGCCGGCGCCGCCGCGCATGCCGTAGCCATAGATGCCGTCCTTGGTCAGGGCCTGCGCGGCCGTCAGGAAATCACCGAAAGTCTTGGGCGGCTGGAGCCCGGCCTGCTGAAGCAGGTCCTGCCGGTAGTAGAGATAGATCACCACGTAGTGCAGGGGCATGTAGTACTGCTTGCCATCAGGCGAGCGGTTGATTGTCCAGACGTCCTCGGCGATGTCGCCGCGACCCTTCCAGCCGGCGAGGAAGCCGTCCAGCGGCTCCAGCGCCTTCATCTGTCCGAAGCGCGAGAGATAGGACAGGCGCACCATGGCGCAGTCCGGCTGGTTGCCGGCGACCAGGGCCGAGAAGATGCGGTTGATGTAGTCGGTGCCGCCGCCCCATGGGATCGGCTCGGCCTGGATCTTGATGTCCGGGTTCTCCGCCTCGAATTTCGCGACGAGGCTGGCCGGCGTGTTCTGCGGATTGTCGTAATGGTACCACCAGCGCACCGTCGCCTTGCCCTGGGCGATGGCTGGTCTGGCGGCTTCGAAGGAGAGCGCGGCCGCTCCCGCGAGTTTCATGAAAGTCCTGCGTTCCATGACGTTTCACTCCCCTGATGTTTTTATAGTCTTTCGGTGATGTAGGCCGCCGCGGCGTCGATCATGGCCTGGGCCGGGGCGAGCTTGCGGCTCATCCGCAGGCAGCCATGGACGACGCCCGCCACATGGTCGTAACGGAAGGCGACGCCTGCCGCCGCGAGACGATCGGCCAGGCGGATGGTGTCGTCGGCCAGCGGATCGAGCCCGCACGCCGAGAGGTAGAGCGACGGCAATCCGGCAAGGTCGGCATGCAGCGGCGTGGCGAGGGACGGCGGCGCGTCGAAGGCGGCGCCGAGATAGTTGCGCCAGTACCAGCGCATGTTCGCCGTGGTCAGGATGTAGCCTTCCCCGAACCGCGCATGGCTGCCGGTGTCGAAATCGGGGGCATAGCAGCCATAGAACAGGGCCGCCGTCGCGGGGAGGGCAAGCCCGGCGTCGCGGCGCTGGATCATCGCCGCGAGCGCGAGCGTCGCGCCGGCCGAGTCTCCCGCAAGCGCCCAACGCCGCGTGTCGACATCGGCGCCGAGTTCGCCGCTGAGCCCGAAGGCGATGGCGCCGAGCGTATCCTCCAGCGGGATCGGATAGGGATGTTCCGGCGCGAGGCGATAGTCGAAGCCGAAGACGGCGCAGCCGGAGGCCGCCGCGAGGGTCCGCATCGTGCCGTCATGGGTGTCGACCGAGCCGAAGGTCCAGCCGCCGCCATGGACATAGACGATGAGAGGCAGGGCGGTTCCGGGCTTCGGATGATAGAGCCGCCCGCGCAGCGAGGCGCCGTCGACCGGCACGGCAATCTCGCGCACTGGCATATCGGGCGCGCCTTCGTTCCAGGCGATGGAGGCGGCGTCGGAGGTGGCGCGGGCCTCCGCGATCGGCAAGGCCTTGAGGTCGACGCCGGGCGTCGCCGCGAAAACGGCGAGGATCCGGGCCATTTGCGGGTGGATGAAAGCGCTCATGCCGCCACCTCGTCGCCACCCTGAATGACGATCGTATCGATGTGGGAGCCGAGCGCCGCGGCGAGCCCAGCTCCATCGCCGGCCGCAAGGCGCTCGTAGAGAACATCGTGGCGTCGTGCCGTCTCGGTCAGGGGGCGGCGATGCTCCGGCGCCCAGAGCTTGAAGCGGTTCGAGTGCATGATGCAGCGTGCGAGGATCTGCCCGAGGGCATCGAGGCCGGAGAGGCGGAACAGGGCAAGGTGAAAATCCTTGTCGGCTTCGATGACGCGGTACTCGTCGCCCTCCGCGGCGGCGTCCTTCATCGCGGCCAGGATGCCGCGCAGGTCGTCGAGCGCCGGGCCGTCGGCATTGTGCACGGCCTTCAGTGCGCCGCGCGTCTCGATGCGGCGGCGCAGGGCCAGCATTTCATCGGCTTCCTCGGCCGTCAGCCGCGTCACGATCGTTCGCCGCCCCGAGCGGACGACGAGGCCGTCCTCCTGCAGGCGCAGCAAGGCCTCGCGGATCGGCCCCTGGCTGCAGCCGATCTCATGGGCGAGGCCGAGCTCCGTCAGCACCGTCTCGGGCGTCAGCTCATTGAGGATGATCCGCCGCTTGACGATGCCATAGACCAGATCGGAGGGGCGGCTGAGCTTCGGGATCAAGGCGGGCGCCTCGCTGGACAAGGTCTGTTGATGTGAATATCGATATCATTATTGATAATGATGTCAATTCGGGTGCCGGGAGGAAGAGGATGCGTCACAGGATCGGGAAGATCGACGTTCACCTCGTCTCAGCGCCCGTCCTCGGCGGCTTCGCCGATGCGACGCGCAAGGTCGAGACGATCGGCTTCGTGATCGTCCGCATCACGACGGATCAGGGGCTGGAGGGGATCGGCGTCACCTATCACGAGGTCGGAGGCGAGGCGACCTGCGAGCTGATCAACCGCAACATGACGCCGAGGTTGATCGGTCGCGACCCGCTCGAAACCGAGGCGATCTGGCAGGAATTCTTCCACTACCTGCGCGGTGTCGGCCGCAAGGGCCTGATGTATTGCGCGCTGAGCGCGGTCGACATCGCTCTGTGGGACCTCAAGGGCAAGATCGTCGATCTCCCCGTCTACAGGCTGCTCGGCGGCGACCGGACCAAGGTGCCGGTCTATGCCAGCGGCGGCTGGACCTCCTATTCCGACGATCAGCTCGTCGACGAGATCAAGGGCATGGTCGCGCGCGGCTTCACGACCGTGAAGTTCAAGGTCGGTTTCGATGGCGGCCGCAATCCGAGGCGCGACGCCGAGCGCGTCCGCAAGGTCCGCGAGGCGGTCGGCCCGGACATCAACCTGATGGTCGACGCAAACAACTCCTTCGATGCGGCGACGGCGGTGCAGCTCGCCAATCGCATTCGCGAATACGACATCTTCCTGTTCGAGGAGCCTGTCTTCGCCGACGACATCCCCGGCCTCGCCCGCTTCAAGCGCGGCACCGACATACCACTGGCGACCGGCGAGCACGAATACACCAAGTTCGGGGTCAGGGACCTGCTCATGCACGACGCCGCGGATATCGTGCAGGTCGATGGCGCGCGGGCCGGCGGCTATACCGAGATGCTGAAATGCGCGGCGCTCACCCAGGCCTGGAACGTCAAGTTCGCGCCGCACGCGATGGAGAACCTCCACCTGCATCTGGTTGCGGCCGTCCCGAACGCGCTCTTCCTCGAACGCCTGCTGATGTTTGAGGACATCACCGCCCAGGTCTTCGACGGCGCGCCTTTGCCGATCGACGGCCATATGCACGTGCCCGACCTGCCGGGCCTGGGTCTCAAGCTCAACATGGATTTCATCCGCGAGCGGGACGAGACCTCGCCGGCGAGCCATGCCTGACGCCATCCCCTGACGCGTACGCTCAAGGGGACGAGCCGAAGCGGCGCAGGATGCGCTCGCACAGCATCGCGGCGCCGGCTCCGGCCGCCGCGCCGGCCGTCTTGATGATGGCATCATGCGGCCTGCCGTGGCGGGTCGCTTCCAGGGTCTGCAGCCATTCGAGTCCGAGCGCGATCGCGATGATGGCGCCCAGCACGATGAGGCGCCGGCGCGGATAGGCGAAGCCCAGCGATGCGCTCGCCGTGAAATACGCCAGGAAGCGCTCGCCATCCGGTCGGATGCCGGCAACATGCGGTCGCAATTCGATGGGAGACAACGTCGCGAAGACGATCGCTCCGACAGCGGCCCAGCCCAGGATCAAGGCTGCGCGGCGAAGTTTTTCAAGCAATATGGCCAAGGCGGCAGCCCGATGGTCGACGCAGGTGCGAGATGTGGCCCGTCATGGTTGCGGCGTGGCCACGTCGGCGCAGGGTAGACGGCGCTGCCTTGCCCGAGAATAGCGATTTGTCCCCCTCGGCGGGTTTCTCCCCGTCGGAAGCATCAAATCGTGAAGGTTCCAACGCGGATTGGATGCATGGCGCCATTCGGGCCGGCCTTGGGCAGCTATTCCGTGCCCGCGGATTGAGTGGGATTCTCAGGCTGGATACCGCGCTGAGCCGCAGTTCGACCGCTCGGGCGCCCCCAGGGCGGCGATTGGCACGCGGGATGCTCGATCCGTATCGAAGTAACCTCGGATGGCGATTGATATGGGCTGGATCCCCGCTATGTGCCTAGAGAAAAAGGAGCGCCCTCCTTCCGCCGGACGTCACCGGCCGGGTTTGCGACGCCACCGCCGCAGGCGGCTCGCATTGCTGCTTGTTCTGGTTGCGCAGCCGCTTTCGCAAGCTGCCCGGGCCACCGACTGGCGCTATTGCTATGCGGGATCCGATGCCGACCGGCGCTTCTATGCATCCCAGCCGTTCGCCACCTCGAAACCGTTGGAGGCGATCGAACGGCAATGGTTCCTCTGGCTCGGGCGCCAGGGGATCAGGTTCGAAACGACGGCGTGCCCCCGCGGAAGCGATCGTACTGCGATCGAGGATTCGATGAGATCGGCGGCTCGCTACAATCAAGGGTTCGGCAAACGAACGGTTGATCTCGATTGGACGCCCGAAACGTGAGGAGCGGCGGGCGAACGAAAGCATGAGCCGATCGGCGCCGGTCGCTCGAAGGATATCGGCTGCGCACTCCTCCTGGCATGCGATCCCACCAGTGCCCAGCGAGACCTTTCCGGGTCTTGTGGGTGGCTCTTGGCTCGGACCGCGCGGCTGGGTCGACTCGGGGCGAGACCCATTCCGATGGCCGCGGAGCGGCCATCGTCGCTCTGCCGGCTCAGGCGGCCTCGGCGACAACCAGTCCCAGCTCGACCAGAATGGCGCGCGGGCACAGGCAACCCGCCTCGTTGGGGGCCGGTCCCCAGGCGCCCTGCCATTCGAGATGGCCCTGCTGCCAGGCCTCGACGATGGCCCGCCACTGCTTGCGCAGGTCGGAGGATTTTCGACGGCGAACCGAGCCGCTGTTCCGCTTCGCCATGTCAGTCTCTCAATTCTGCTGCGGCGCATCAATGATTGTGCAACGCAGCATAATATGGGGATGACCGGGCCGGCGGCTACCCTTGTTTCGACAGGGCGAGCATGCGTGCGGAAGCATGGCAGGAACGCAATCGATCCCCACACGCGGGCTGCCCCTGATCGAGGGCGGCTGGTGGCGTTGGTCGACGACGTCATCTCCAGCGGCGCATCGAAGGCTGTTTCGCGAAACCGCTGCTCGAACGGGGGCGGATGGCCTCCGGTCCGGCCAGGCGCAATGACGCGAGGTTCCGTTGCGATCAGCGCGCCCTAGATCTCGATCTCGACGCCGACCTCGACGACCTGGGTGGCGGGAATATGGAAATGCGCGGCGGAACGCTCGGCGTTGCGCTGCATGAAGGCGAACAGATGTTCGCGCCAGACCGCCATGCCCTCGATCTCCTCGCGCGGGATGATCGTCTCGCGGCCGATATAATAGGAGAGCTCGTTGAGCTGCACGCCGGGCAGCATGCCGCGCTCGACGCCGCAGCGCAGCCCGTCGGGAAAGCGTGGCGTCTCCATGAAGCCGAAATGCAGGATCACCCGCGTCATACCCGGCGCCAGCTCGACGAGCTCCATGCGCTGATCGTCCGGGACGCGCGGCACCTCCTCCGGTTTGCCTGTGACGAGGAAGATCTGCTCGTGCAGCGCGTGATTGTGGCGCACGAAATGCGAGAGCGAGAGCGGAACGCCGCGCGCCGCCGAGGCGAGGAAGGCGGCCGTGCCCGGCAGGCGCATCGGCGGCTTCGTCGCCAGCATGGACAGGAAGTCCTTCTCGGATTCGCGTTGGCGATTGCGCGCCGCCTCCACCAGGGCGAGGCCGCGCCGCCAGGTCAGCATGATGACGGTCAGCACCAGCGCCATCAGCAGCGGATACCAGCCGCCATCCGCCAGCTTCACGAGATTGGCGGAAAAGAAGATCAGGTCGATCAGCAGGAAGAAGCCGTTCACCGCCAGCACCGCCGGCAGGCTGTAACCCCATTTCAGCGCGATCAGCGCGGCGAGGCAGGTGGTGATCGCCATCAGCAGCGAGACGGCCACGCCATAGGCGCCGGCCAGCGCATCGGAGGAGCGGAACATGAAGACCGAGATCAGGGTCGCCGCGCAGAGCATCCAGTTGACGATCGGGATGTAGATCTGCCCCTTCTGGTCGTCGGCGGTATGCGTGACATGGACCGAGGGGAACAGGCCGAGCTGCATCGCCTGCTGGGTGAGCGAGAAGGCGCCGGTGATGACCGACTGCGCGGCGATCACGGCGGCGGCGGTGGCGAAGACGATCAGCGGGTAATGCGCCCAGCCCGGGGCGAGCTGGTAAAACGGGTTGTCGACGGCGCCGGGATCGGTCAGGAGCAGCCCGCCCTGGCCGAAATAGTTCAGCATCAGGCCTGGCAATACGATGCTGAACCAGGCCAGGCGGATCGGCTGCGGGCCGAAATGGCCCATGTCGGCATACATCGCCTCGCCGCCGGTGACGGCGAGAAATGTGGCGCCGAGCACGACGAAGCCGACGAGCGGCGAGGTATGCGTGATGAAGTAGAGGGCGGCGAAGGGATTGATCGCGGCGAGGATGCCGGGCGCCATCAGGATGCCCCTGATGCCCAACAGCGCGAGCGCGATGAACCAGAGCAGCATGATCGGCCCGAAGAGCTGGCCGATGAAGCGCGTGCCTTTCCGTTGAACGAGGAAGATGCCGAGGAGGATCACGGTGGTGATCGGCACCACGGCCGGAGCCAGGATCGGCGCGTCGAGCTTGAGCCCTTCCACGGCCGAGAGCACCGTGATCGCCGGGGTGATCGCGCCGTCGCCATAGAGCAGGGCGGCGCCGACGAGCCCGAGCACCAGAATGTACGCGCGCGGCGTTCCCGGTTTGGCGTGGCGGGCCTTGAGCAGGGCGATCATCGCCATGATGCCGCCTTCGCCGCGGTTGCCGGCGCGCATGATCAAAAGCGCGTATTTGATCGAGATGACGAGGATCAACGCCCACAGGATCATCGAGACGCAGCCGATGACGGCTCGCGGATCCAGCGCGCCGTGGCCGCTCGCCGCGCGGACCGCTTCCTTCAGCGCATAGAGCGGGCTCGTGCCGATATCACCATAGACGACGCCGAGCGCGCCCAGCATGGCGAGGCCGACCGGGGAGCGAGGTCCGTGATGAGCTTGTGGCCCATCATGGGTCTCGATGGCTGCTACCTTGGACAAAGGCCGCCCCCCTTTTCTTCTCTTGGTTACTCTCGGGGTAAGCCATGAACGGTGCCGGCCGCAAGTGCTTCCGGAGAGGCCGGTCCGGTGCTCCAGCCGCCGCCGGATTTCAGAAGCTGGGCGAGCCGCGCCACATCGGCCTCGACATGGGCCGGTACGACGCGCGCGATGCCGAAAACCAGCCCCGGCCGCGCCGGCCCGAGATGGAAGCGCGACATCGGCTGCATCGCGAAGCCATTCGCCAGCAGGCGTTGGGCGATCGCCCCGTCGTCGACATCCGGGTCGCGGAACCAGGTCGCCAGCTGGAGCCCGCCGGCGGCCCCTTCCCCGATTTGCAATATGTCACTGCAATGGCGCTGGAGCGCCGCGACGCTCGCCGCCATTCGCGCGGCGTAGAGCGACTTCATCTTCCGGACATAGCCGCGCAGGCGGCCGTCCCGCATGAAATCGGCCAGGGCTGCCTGGATATGGATCGGCACGACGGCACCCTGTAGCTGCAAGGCGGCCGAGACCTTTTCCAGCAGCCGCGGCGGGACGATCGCATAGGCGACGCGCACTCCGGGAGCGAAGATCTTGGAGAAGGTGCCGAGATAGGCGACGAGGCCGTTGCGGTCGATGCCCTGCAATGCCGCGATCGGTCGCGAGCCGTATTGAAACTCGCTGTCGTAATCGTCCTCGATCACCACAGCGCCATGCGCTTGCGCGACGTCCAGCAAGGCGAGCCGCCGTTGCAGGCTCATGGTCGCGCCCGTCGGATATTGATGCGAGGGCGTCACATAGATCAGCCGGGGCGGGGGGCCTGCTGCCCTTGCGACATCGACCCCGGCCTCGTCACCGGGCACCGGCACGATGCTGGCACCGGCGGCGCGCAGCAGCGCCTGTGCCGTGGGATAGCCCGGCTCCTCCATCCAGGCGACATTGCTCCTGGCGTCCCCGGACCGCATCAGCACATGAAACATGAGGTTGATGGCGGCGCGAGTCGAGGGCACGACCATCACCTGCTCCGGTCGCGCAAAGATGCCCCGCGTCTTGGCGACATGGTCGAGGATCGCCTCTCGCAACGCCGGCAGGCCATCCGCTTCGCCATAGCCGAGGTCGTGGATGCGCAGCGAACGTGCGCGCGCGCCCAGATAGCGCGCCCAGCTCGCATGCGGGAAATCGGCGAGATCGGGAATGCCGGGCGCGAAGAGCCTCGCAGGCTCGGGCGGATCGGGCGGTTTGGCTGGGCTAGCCATAGGCTCGGGCGCGTGTGGGAGCAGCCCCGTGCCGATCGCGGCGACACGCGTGGCCGAACCTGCCTGCGCCAGCAGGTAGCCGTCGGCCTTCAGGCGCTCATAGGCCTGGATCACGGTCGAGCGGGCGATGCCGAGCGCCGTTGCCAGATGGCGCGAGGACGGCAGGCGTTGCCCGGCCGGCATCGTGCCGTCGAGGATGCGGTCCCGGAAGCCGCGATAGAGCTGTCCTTCCAGGTCGCCGGCCGTCCGGTCCAGCGGCTGCCAGGCGAAGGTCCTTGCCGGGATCGTCATATCGCGAACTGGTTTGGTCAGATTGAAAGAAGTGGCAGTGTACATCACACCGCTGAACCGGCCAACGATGGGCGGCTGCGGCTTTAGCCGCATCTGCAACCACGTATGGCATCAGGGCATCGTCATGGACCTGTCGGACTGGAAGGGTGTTCCGCGCCCCGGGCGGATCGTGCTGGAAGGGCGTTATGCGCGGCTCGAACCGCTCGATCCGGTGAAGCACGGCGAGGACCTGCTCGCCTCGGCCCGCGAGCCCGGCGCCGATGATCGCTTCCGCTATCTGTTCGAGGAGGCGCCCGCCGACAGGGCGGCGCTGAATACCTGGCTCGATAAAGCCGCGACCTCCGCCGACCCGCTCTTCTTCGCCGTCATCGACAAGCGCACCGGCCGGGCTGAGGGCCGGCAGGCGCTGATGCGGATCGATGCGGTGCACGGCGTCATCGAGATCGGCAACATCCTGTGGGGCCCGGCGATCGCGCGCAGCCGTGTCGCGACGGAGGCGCTCTACCTCTTCGCGCACTACGCCTTCGATACGCTGGGCTATCGGCGCTTCGAATGGAAATGCAACAATCACAACGAGCCATCGAAGCGCGCGGCGCAGCGCTTCGGCTTCACGTTCGAGGGCGTCTTCCGCCAGCACATGGTGCAAAAGGGCAAGAACCGCGACACTGCCTGGTTCGCGATGGTCGATGCCGACTGGCCGCGCCTGAAAGCCGGTTACGACGCCTGGCTCGCGCCCGGGAATTTCGACGAAAATGGCCAGCAGCGCGCCCGGCTCGATTTTGCCTGATGGATGATGACAGCCTTGCGCAGGGCCGCAGCTGCGCTTCCGGTGAAGAAGCTCAGGCCTTGTCGCGTCGGAGCTCGGAGAGGGTGTACCAGACGACCGCCGCGAAGATCACCGCGCCACCGACGATGGTCGCAAGGGGCGGTGGCTCCGCGAAGAGGAGCCAGACCCAGACGGGCGTCATGACGACTTCGGTCGTGCCGATCAAGGCCGATTCCGCCGGCGGCAGGTGCCGCGCGCCGATGATGAAGAGCACCAGCGCGATCGAGAAATTGGTCGCTCCGAAGGCCGCCAGCACGACGAGGTTGTGGGCGTCGAGCGAGCTCCAGGAGCCGAACGGCGCGAAGAGCAGGAAGGTGAGCACCGCGCTGATGAAGATCGGCGGCATCGCCGGCAGGTCCGGATCCAGCCGCGGGATGACGATGACGAAGGCGAATGTCACCGTCATCAGCAGGGCGAGCAGGTCGCCGATGATGCGCCCCGCGCCCAGCGAGGCCGAGATGATGATCCCGACGCCGACGAGGCAGGCGAGCCCCGCCACCATCGTCCGCAGGACGATGCGCTCCTTGAGGAGCAGCCAGCCGAGAACGGCGGCGATGAAAGGGGCGGTCGCGTAGATCACCGCGACATTGGCGACGCTGGTCGTGTAATAGGCGCCGATGAAGGCGGCCTGGCTGATCGTCTGGAACGCGATCAGCGCCAGCCCGGTCGGCCCGAACGCCTTTTTCCAGCCTTGGCGCGTCCCGGCGCCGCCGAAGATCGTCATCGGCACGATCAGGAAGATCGCGGCGAACAGCGCTCGCCAGGCGATGGCGGTCAGGGCATCCGTCGTCAGCAGGCGCGCATAGATGCCGCTGGCGCTCCAGGCAACGGTCGCGGCGAAGACGAGCAGGACGCCACGGGAATGGGCGGTCGGGGAAGACGTTCTGGTGGTCAAAGTCACACGCGCAGCAAGGATTGGGCAGCACTGCTCGCATATCGAGTTTCCTCGCGGAACATCGCCCCGCGAATAGCGATATGTTGGCAGGAACATGCCGGCCCTCTCGCGTGGGCGACTTCGCGTGGGCGAAGGGGCGCCCCTGCGCCCAGCGCCGGCCAGACCGCTTGCGCCGGTCAATTCCGGCATCCTAGGATCGCGGCATTGGGCTTGCAGTGACGCTGCCTTTGCAGCTTTTCCATCTCCTCGGGCGAGGGATCACGGCATGAAGCGTCGGACGTTTCTGGGTGTTGCTGCGGGTGCTGCGGTCTCCGCTGTGGCCAAGCCTGCTGTCGCGCAGCGGGCGAAGGTGCTGAAATTCATCCCGGAATCGGATGTCGCGATCATCGACCCGGTCTGGACGACCGCGACGGTCACGCGCAATCACGGCTATCTCGTCTTCGACACGCTCTACGGCCAGAACGCCAATTACGGTTTCGAGCCGCAGATGGTCGCCGGCCATACGATCGAGGATGACGGCAAGCTCTGGCGATTGACGTTGCGCGAAGGCCTGCGCTTCCACGATGGCGAACCGGTCCGGGCGCAGGACGTGGTGCCGAGCATTCGCCGCTTCTCGGCCCGCGATGCCTTCGGCCGCGCCCTGATGGATGTGACGGACGAACTCTCGGTCGAATCCGACCGTGTCGTAAAATTCCGGTTGAAGCGTCCCTTCCCGTTGCTGCCGGCGGCGCTCGGCAAGACCGGCACCTCGATGCCCTGCATCATGCCGGAGCGCTTCGCCGTCACCGACCCCAACAAGCAGGTCACCGAGATGATCGGCAGCGGGCCGTTCCGCTTCAAGGCCGATGAACGGATTCCCGGCGCGCTGACAGTCTATGAGCGCTTCGACGGCTATGTTCCGCGCGCCGACGGCTCCGCCACCTTCACCGCCGGCCCGAAGCACGTCCATTTCGACCGGATCGAGTGGCGCATCATTCCCGACCCGCAGACGGCGGCGAACGCGCTCGCCAATGGCGAGGTCGACTGGTGGCAGAACCCGACGCCCGATCTTCAGGGCACGCTGAGGGGCAAGCCCGGCCTCAAGCTGGAGGTGCTGGACCCGGCCGGCGGCATCGGCTGCCTGCGCTTCAACACGCTGCATCCGCCCTTCGACAATCCGGCCATCCGCCGGGCGCTGCTCGGCGCCATCGACCAGAGCGAATGCATGACGGCGGTCGCCGGCGACGAGCGCTCGCTCTGGAAGGACCATGTCGGCGTCTTCAGCCCGGACACGCCGATGGCGACGACGGCGGGCACCGAGGTCCTCGTCGGCAAGCGCGATTTCGCTGCCGTCAAGCGCGCCCTGGAAGCCGCCGGCTACAAGGGCGAGCGCGTCGTGCTGCTCGACCCGACCGACTATCCCTCGACCCATGCGCTCGCGGCCGTGGCGGCCGACGCCTTGCAGAAATCTGGCGTGAATGTCGAATTGGTCTCGACCGACTGGGGCACGGTCGTCCAGCGCCGTGCGAGCCGCCAGCCGATCGACAAGGGCGGCTGGAGCATCTTCTTCACCTATCTGAATGGCACCAATAATTTCGATCCGGCGAGCCAGCTCGGCATCCGCGGCAATGGCGATCAGGCCTGGTTCGGCTGGCCGAAATCCCCGCGCCTCGAAGAGCTTAGGCTCGACTGGTTCGCCGCCAGGGATCTCGCGACGCAGAAGGCGATCTGCGCCGAGATCCAGAAGCAGTTCTTCATCGACGTGCCCTATATCCCGCTCGGCGCCTATTACGAAAAGACGGCCTATCGCGGGATATCGGGCATGCGTATCGGTTTCGCTCAGTTCTACGACGTCAGGCCGCTGTGACACATTCCAAGCTTCGTATCGCCGTTCTCCAGTTCGCTCATGAGACGGTGACATTCCTCCCCAACGACACGACGCGGGAGGACTTCATCTATCCGGGCTCTCCGGCTTCCGGCGAGGACCTGCTCGCCACCGACCCGAAGGGCTATATGGGCGGCTTCGTGCAGGTCATCAGCGAATTCGAGGATGTCGAGCTCGTCGGCATCACCTCTCCGCTCTGGCCGCGTACCGGGACGGGCTCGGGCTGGGTCACCGAGGATGCCTACGAGCATTTCATGGGCATCATGATCGCAGAGCTGAAGGCGCAGCCGCAGCTCGAGGGCGTCTATCTCGCGCTTCATGGCGCGCTCGCGGTGCGCGGGGTGCCAAAGCCGGAAGCCGATATCGCCCGGCGCGTCCGCGAGGTTGTCGGCGACAAGGTCTTCATCACCGCGACCTTCGATCCGCATGGCAACGAGGACGAGGCCTTCCTCGAACAGGCCGACATGGCGTTCTGCGTGAAGTACTTCCCGCATTACGACATGCATCTGCAGGGCGAGCGCGCGGCGCGCATGCTGGTCCGGGCGATCCGCGGCAGCTTCAAGCCGGTGCATCGCACCCTTCGCATTCCGATCATCGCGCCGACCGTGGTGATGTGGACCGGCGCCTCGCCCTGGTCCGACCTCATCCAGCGCGCGCTGATCTGGGAGGCGCGCGAGCCCGACGTCTTCATCAACGTCTTCTTCGGCTTTCCCTGGTCCGACGTTCCCGATGCCGGCATGTCGCTGCAGGTGCTGACCAACAATGATCCGGCCCTCGCAGAGCGCGTCATCCGCGATATGGCGGAATGGATCTGGCGGCGGCGCCAGGCGCTGCTGGACACCGTCAGGATCTACAAGACGAAGGAGGCGGTCGACGAGGCCCGCGCAGCGGTGGCGGAAGGCAAGGGCCCTGTCCTGCTCGCCGATTACAGCGACCGCTCGGGCTATGCGACCTGGCTCCTCCAGGAGATCATCGCGCAGAAGCTCGAACGCACGCTGGTCGCGACGATCGCCTCTCCCGAGGCGGTGCGTTCCGTCATCGAGTCCGGCGCCAAGCCGGGCGATGCCTTCGACGGGGAAATCGGCGGCCTCTTCGATGAATCGGCGGGAGCGCCGATCCGCATCTCGGGAACGCTGCGCTCCGTGGGGCCGGCGACGACCGCGCGCGGCAACGGCAAGGACTGGATCTGCGTCGAATTCGGCAAGGGCAACCTGCTGGTTCTCAGCCCCTATCTCGTCCAGATCGTCGAGCCTTCGGAACTCTGGCAGCTCGGGCTCGAACCGAAGGATTTCGATGTGATCGCGATCAAGTCGCGCGTCCATTTCCGCCGTGGCTTCGACGATAGCGGCTTCACGCCCACCATCCTGCTGGTCGAGCCGCCCGAGCCTTTCATGGGCACCGTCCATCTCGACGCGCTGCCTTACGAGAACCTCGCCTTGAAGGACTATTATCCCTATGGCAGCCCGCGCTTTTCGCCGGAGGGCTGAGCCCACCGTCGCATGCGGGAGGCCCAATATGCGACCGCTCCGTGAAAATCCTCATCGATCTTCGTGAGGAGCTGATCCAGTTTCATGGCGTCTGGAGCGTCGGACTGGAAGACCGTTCCATCGCTTCCGCGGTAGCCGTCGCACTTCAGATCGCCCTTGGGGTCAGACGGCATCGATGCTCACCGCCCGCAGCGCGGCCTCGACCGGGATGCGCTCCTCCGGGAAGAACACCTCGCCGCCCTCGTTCATCACGCGCGTCACGGCATCCTCGACGCAGCGCAGCGGTTCGATCGGCGTGACGTTCCAGTCGGAATGCAGCGAGATCCGTAGATTCGCGGCGAGCGTCGAGGCGCACGGATCATCGAGACGGGAGCTACGCTGACCACTATCGCCGGCGATCTCGTACGGCCTGCAAATCCCTACAGTTCCGATGCTTTGCGCTTCGGAATCTCGGCCTGTTCAGGCGCAGTTGGCGTTGTCCAAACCATTTTTCGAAAGGCGTCCGGGGTCATTCCCTCAGCTGCCCTGAACACGCGGATGAGATGGGGCAGGTCGCAGAAGCCGGTATCCGCCGCAACCTGGGTCGCCGATCGCCTTGTCGTCCTTAGCAGATGCTTCGCCTGTTCGACCCGGATCAGCCGGTCGGCTTCGAGCGGCGTCATGGCCAGGGCCTCGCGGAAATGCCGTTCGAGTTTGCGCCGGCTCACCTCAAGCAAAGTGACCACCCGCGCTACGGAAAGCGGCGCGTCGATCGATTGCTGCATCAGGAGCAGAGCCTTTCGCACCAATGGATCATCGGCAACGAGTGCTAGCGGCATGCCCGGTTGAGGCTCCTCGGCCGCCATCGCCTCGTCGATGATCATGATGTGCAGGCTCTTCGCCGCACGGGCGCGTCCGAGATGGCGCTCTACAATGAAGGCGGCGAGATGGGCGGAGGAGACACCGCCCGAACAGGTCAGCCGGTCGCGATCGACCACGAAGATCTGGTCCGAGACCGGCTTGAGCCTGTCGAACCTTTCGAGGAAATCCGCGTGGTGGAACCAGCTGACGCAGGCGCGGTAGCCCTGCATCAGGTCGGCCCGGTGCAGGATGAAGGTGCCTGTGCAGACGCCGACCAGCGGGACGCCTGCCGCCGCGGCCTGCTTGAGGAAGTCGACCGTGTCCGGGTGCAGGTTCTCGATCTCGTCGACCAGACCACCGACGACCACGAGATAGTCGAACCGTGCGGGGTCGCCGAGGCGTTCCTCCGGCTGGACGGTCACGCCGCAGCTCGAGGCGATCGCTTCCATCGTCGGCGACAGGACACGCCAGGCGCACAGGATGGGGCGTGACCGGTCGCCTTCGTCCGCCGACAGGCGCAGCACGTCGACGAAGTTCGCGAAGGCGCAGAGTGTGAACCGACGCGCCAGGATGAAACCCACTCTGAGCTTCGCCATGCAACCTCCGTGGCGTCAACATACAGCACATCTGCCGGATTCATACAGCACTCGATTACAGGAATCCGGCATGCATAGCCGGAAGAGTTCGGGAGGCCGGGATGACGCACTTCTCTTTCGCCCAGGTCATCAAGGGCGCGCTGAGCGGCCAGAAGAATTGGACGCCCCAGTGGCCGGACGCTGAGCCCAAGGCCGCCTATGACGTGATCATCGTCGGCGCCGGCGGGCACGGCCTCGGCGCGGCCTATTACCTGGCGAAGGAGCATGGGATCACCAATGTCGCGGTGATCGACAAGGGCTGGCTCGGCGGCGGCAATACCGGCCGCAACACCACGATCATCCGCTCGAACTATCTCTACGACGAGAGCGCGCGCCTCTACGACCACGCCCTCGATCTCTGGGAGAATCTCTCCCAGGACCTGAACTACAACGTCATGTACTCCAAGCGCGGCGTGATGATGCTGGCGCACAACGTCCATGATGTGCAGTCCTTCCAGCGCCACGTCCATTCGAACCGCCTGAACGGCGTCGACAACCAATGGCTGACGGCGCAGGAGGCGCAGCGCTTCTGCCCGCCGCTCGATATATCGCCTTCGGCGCGCTATCCGGTCGTCGGCGCGGCCCTGCAGCGCCGCGCCGGCACCGCACGGCACGACGCCGTCGCCTGGGGCTATGCCCGCGGCGCGGCGGCGCGGGGCATCGACATCATCCAGAACTGCCCGGTGACCGCGATCCGCCGCGGCCCGGACGGGCGGGTCATCGGCGTCGAGACGCCGAAGGGCTTCATCGCTGCGAAGAAGGTCGCGGTCTCCGCCGCCGGCCACACCTCGGTCGTGATGGAGACCGCCGGCGTACGCCTGCCGCTCGAATCCTACCCGCTGCAGGCGCTGGTCTCCGAGCCGGTGAAGCCGATCTTCCCCTGCGTCGTGATGTCGAATTCGGTGCACGCCTATATCAGCCAGTCCGACAAGGGCGAGCTCGTCATCGGCTCCGGCACCGACCAGTATGTCAGCTATTCACAGCGCGGCGGCCTGCCGCTGATCGAACACACGCTGGCGTCGATCTGCGAGATCTTCCCGATCTTCCGGCGCATGCGGATGCTGCGCAAATGGGGCGGCATCGTCGACGTGACGCCGGATCGCTCGCCGATCATCGGGCTGACGCCGGTCCCTGGCCTCTATGTCAACTGCGGCTGGGGCACCGGCGGGTTCAAGGCGACGCCGGGCTCGGCGCATGTCTTCGCGCACACCATCGCCCGCAATCAGCCGCACGCGATCAACGCCCCGTTCACGCTCGAACGCTTCACCACCGGCCGGCTGATCGACGAAGCGGCCGCCGCCGCTGTCGCGCACTGAGGTCCCGCCATGCTGCTGATCCGTTGCCCCTATTGCGAGCAGGACCTGCCCGAGCTCGAATTCGCCTATGCCGGCGAAGCCCATATCGCCCGGCCGCAGGACCCGTCGCAGCTCACCGATGAGGAATGGCGCGACTTCCTCTTCATCCGCTCGAACCCGCGCGGCGTCCATTTCGAGCGTTGGCGCCACGTCAACGGCTGCGCCCGCTTCTTCAACGCGGCGCGCGAGACCGTCTCCGACCGCTTCCTCTGCACCTACAAGGCGGGCGAGGCCCGTCGTGACATCTCCGCTCTGACGGGAGGCGCCGAATGACCAGTTACCGCCTTGCGAACCGCGGCCGCGTCGATCACCGCAAGCCCGTCCGCTTCACCTTCGACGGCAAGCGCTATCAGGGGCTCGCCGGCGATACCCTCGCCTCGGCGTTGCTCGCCAATGGCGTCCACCTCATGGGCCGTTCCTTCAAGTACCATCGCCCCCGCGGCGTGGTCTCCGCCGGTTCCGACGAGCCGAATGCGCTGATGGGCACAAGCCGCGGCCTCGGCCGCTTCGAGCCGAACACCCGCGCGACGATCCAGGAACTCCGCGACGGTCTCGAAGCGACCAGCCAGAACCGCTGGCCCTCGCTCGCCTTCGATGTCGGGTCCATCAATGACCGGATGGGCTCGCTGTTCTCGGCCGGCTTCTACTACAAGACCTTCATGTGGCCCCGAGCCTTCTGGGACCGCGTCTACGAGCCGGTCATCCGCAATGCCGCCGGCCTCGGCATCTCCCCGACCGAGCCCGACGCCGATCGCTACGCCAGCCGCTTCGCCCATACCGACGTGCTCGTCATCGGCGCAGGTCCCGCCGGCCTTGCCGCGGCGCTCGCCGCCAGCCGTTCCGGCGCCTCCGTCATGCTCGTCGACGAGACGGCAGAGCCCGGTGGCAGCCTCCTCTCCGAGCCCTCGGTGACGATCGAGGGCAAGCTGGCCTGGGACTGGCTGTCCGCCACCCTCGCCGAGCTGGCCGCGCTGCCGAACGTCACCATCATGACCCGGACGACGGCGATCGGCTACTACCACCAGAACCTCGTCGGCCTGGCGCAGCGCCTGACCGACCACCTCGCGACACCGCCCGCCGATGCCCCGCGCGAGCGGATGTGGAAGGTCCGCGCCGGCCAGGTCGTGCTCGCCCAGGGCGCGCTTGAGAAACCCCTTGCCTTCGACGGCAACGACCGCCCCGGCGTGATGCTGGCCGGTGCCGCCCAGACCTATCTGCATCGCTACGGCGTCAAGGTCGGCGATCGGCCGGCCATCGTCACCACCCACGACTCGGCCTGGTTCGCGGCCTTCGATCTCGCGGAGGCCGGCGCCAAGCCCGCCGTCATCGTCGACATCCGCGCGAGCGTCGATCCGGTCCTCACGGTCCGTGCGCGTTCCGTCGGTATCGAGGTTCTGCTCGGCCACAGCGTCACCGGCACCTCGGGCCGCCTGCGGGTGAAGTCGCTGCGCGTCAGCCGGCTGGAGAAAGGCGGCGCGGGCACCGCCCGCAAGATCGCCTGCGACTCCGTGCTCATGTGCGGCGGCTGGACTCCCAGCCTGCATCTCTTCAGCCATACCAAGGGCAGCCTCACCTGGGACATCGAGCTCAAGGCGTTCCTGCCGGGCAAGAAGACCGAAGCCGTCCACATCGCGGGCGCTGGCCGCGGCCTCTGGGGCATCGCCGCCGTGCTCGACGACGGCGCCAATGCGGGCACCGAGGCCGCCCGCGCCGCCGGCCGGAACGTGACGGCGCAGAGCTATGCCGTCACCGTCGACCGCACCGGCTCCGGCGTCACGGTCAAGGAGCTCCCGACCGACCGCGATCCGGCCGCCGCCAAGGCGTTCATCGATTTCCAGAACGACGTCACCGCCAAGGACATCCGCCTTGCGGTCCGCGAAGGCATGCGCTCGATCGAGCACGTCAAGCGCTACACCACCAACGGCATGGCGACCGACCAGGGCAAGATGTCGAACATCAATGGCCTGATGATCGCTGCCGACGCCCTCGGCAAACAGCCGCCGCAGGTCGGCCTCACCACCTTCCGCCCGCCTTACACGCCGACCACCTTCGGCACCTTCGCCGGCTACCACCAGGACGCGACCTTCGAGGCCACGCGCAAGACGCCAATCGACCCCTGGGCCCAGGCGCATGGCGCCGCCTTTGAGCCTGTCGCCCTCTGGCGCCGCGCCTGGTACTTCCCGAAGGCGGGCGAAGACATGCACGCCGCCGTCGCCCGTGAGTGCCGCGCGGCCCGCAGCTCTGTCGGCATTTTCGATGCCTCGACGCTCGGTAAGATCGAGGTCGTCGGGCCGGACGCCGTCACCTTCATGGAGCGCATGTATACGAATCCCTGGGCGAAGCTCGGGGTCGGGCGCTGCCGCTACGGCCTGCTGCTCGGCGAGGACGGCTTCATCCGCGACGACGGCGTCATCGGCCGCCTGGCGCAGGACCGCTTCCACGTTACCACCACCACCGGTGGCGCCGCCCGCGTCCTCAACATGATGGAGGACTACCTCCAGACCGAATGGCCCGACCTCAAGGTGTGGCTCACCTCGACCACCGAACAATGGGCCGTCATCGCCCTGCAGGGTCCGAACGCGCGCAAGCTGATCGAGCCCTTCGTCGAGGGACTCGACATCTCCGAGGCCGCCTTCCCGCATATGTCGGCCGCAACCTGCACCGTCGCCGGCTTCCGGGCCCGGCTGTTCCGGGTGTCCTTCACTGGTGAGCTCGGCTTCGAAATCAACGTGCCCGCCCGCCATGGCCGCGCCCTTTGGGAGAAGCTCTGGCAGGCCGGCCAGTCCTACGGCATCACCCCCTACGGCACCGAGACCATGCATGTGCTGCGGGCCGAAAAGGGCTACATCATCGTCGGCCAGGATACCGATGGCACGCTGACGCCGGATGATGCCGGCCTGAACTGGGCGATCGGCAAGGCCAAGCCCGACTTCGTCGGCAAGCGCTCGCTCTCGCGCCCCGACATGGTGGCGAGGGGCCGCAAGCAGCTCGTCGGCCTTTTGACCGACGATCCGAAGGTCGTGCTGCAGGAAGGCGCCCAGATCGTCGCCGACCCGAACGAGCCCAAGCCAATGACCATGCTCGGCCATGTGACGTCCTCCTATTGGAGCGAGGCGCTCGGCCGCTCGATCGCGATGGCGGTGGTCGCCGATGGCCGCGCCCGCGACGGAGAGACGCTGCACATTCCCATGCCGGACCGGACGATCACCGCCCGTGTGGTCAAGAGCACCGTCTTCTACGATCCCGAAGGCACCCGCCTCAGCGCATAAGAGGAAACGCCATGACCGTCATGACCGCCTCGTTCGCCGCGGCAACGATCACCGAGCTGCCGCCAAGCGCCCGGTTTTCGCTACGCACCACCGATCCCATTGCCGCCAGCGCCAGCCTCGGCCTCGAACTCCCGACGAAGGTCGGCGCGCGCGCCGCCGCTGGCGCCCGCACCGCACTGTGCCTCGGCCCCGACGAATGGCTCATCGAGGCGCCGGAGGCGGAGACGCCTGCCCTCATCGCGACCTTCTCCAATCTTGAGGCCCGCCTGCCACTCAGCGCCGTCGAAGTCTCGGATCGCGAGATCACCCTCGCGCTCTCCGGCCCCGCCGTCCTCGACCTGCTTGCCACTGGCTGCCCGCGCGACCTTGCGAAGCTCGCGGTCGGCTCCGGCTGCCGCACGCTCTTCGACACCGTGCAGGTGGTCCTGACCCGCGAGGCCGAGGACCGGTTTCACCTGACGGTCTGGCGCTCCTTCGCGCCCCACCTTCGCGCCCTTCTCGACATTGCCGCCCGCGAACTCGCCGCCGGCCTTTGAACATCAGGGAAACCCCATGCTCGATATCGCCGCCTCCCGCCTCTCCGACGAGGCCGTCGCCGCCGCCATCGGCCGTGAGCTCGGTCGCCAGCAGAACCAGATCGAACTGATCGCCTCGGAGAACATCGTCTCCCGTGACGTCCTGATCGCCCAAGGCTCGGTCCTGACCAACAAATATGCCGAGGGCTATCCCGGAAAACGCTATTACGGCGGCTGCGAATATGTCGACGAGGTCGAGATCGTCGCGATCGAACGCGTCAAGCAGCTCTTCGGTGCGGCCTATGCCAATGTCCAGCCGCATTCAGGTGCCCAGGCCAACCAGGCCGTGTTCCTCGCGCTGCTGCAGCCGGGCGACCGCATCATGGGCATGTCGCTCGCTCATGGCGGACACCTGACCCATGGCTCGCCGGTCACCATGTCCGGCAAATGGTTCGATGTCGTCGACTATCAGGTCCGCGAGGCCGACCAACTGATCGATATGGAGGCCGTCCGCGCCCGTGCGCTCGAAACCCGGCCGAAGCTCATTGTCGCCGGCGCTTCGGCCTATCCGCGCCAGATCGATTTCGCTGGTTTCCGGGCCATCGCCGACGAGGTCGGGGCCTGGCTGATGGTTGACATGGCTCACTATGCCGGCCTGATCGCCGCAGGTCTCTATCCCAATCCGGTGCCCCACGCCCACGTCACGACCTCGACCACCCACAAGACCCTACGTGGGCCGCGCGGAGGCCTGATCCTGACAAACGACGCGGAACTGGCGAAGAAGCTCAACTCCGCCGTGTTTCCGGGCAACCAGGGCGGCCCGCTGATGCATGTCATCGCCGCCAAGGCGGTGGCCTTCGGCGAGGCGCTGCAGCCGTCCTTCCGCGACTATGCCTACCGCGTCATCGCCAACGCCCGGGCGCTGGCCGCGGCGCTGAAGGCCGGTGGCCTCGACATCGTCTCCGGCGGCACCGATTCTCACATGGTGCTCGTGGACCTGCGCCCGAAGGGGGTGAAGGGTCGCGATGCCGAGAGGGCGTTGGAGCGCGCCGGCCTCACCTGCAACAAGAACGCCATTCCGTTCGACCCGGAGAAGCCGTTCGTCACCTCCGGCGTCCGCCTCGGAACCTCCGCCGGCACTACCCGCGGCTTCGGCGAGGCTGAATTCGCCCGCATCGGCGCGCTTGCTCTCAAGGTGGTGGATGCACTCGCTGCCGCCGGGCCCGAAGGCGATGCGGCCGTCGAGGCCGAGGTGCTGGCCGAGGTCCACGGACTCTGTGCCGCCCATCCGATCTACGTTGACTGACGGAGTGCCGGCCACCTTCATCTCGCCCGAGAGCGGTGCACGCCGCTCCCGCGATCCGCACCTTTGAGAGCCCGATGTTCCTGAGCGTCTTCGATATCTTCAAGATCGGCGTCGGCCCTTCGAGCTCGCACACCATGGGCCCGATGCTCGCCGCAGCCCGCTTCCTCGACGCCCTCCGCGAGGACAAGGGCCGCAAGCCCGGCTGCCGTGTCCCCGTTCGGATCGAGGCATCGCTGCACGGCAGCCTTGCCTTCACGGGCAAGGGCCACGCCACCGACCGCGCCGTCGTCCTCGGTCTTCTCGGCTACCGGCCGGAAACTCTCGATCCCGAGGAAGCCGAATGCCGCGTGACCGCTCTTAAAGTCGCACGCAGCATCGACATCCCGGGTCTCGGTCCGCTCGCCTTCGATCCGGACAAGGACGTCGTCTTCGACTACGGCCCGCCATTGCCCGGCCATGCCAACGGCATGGTCCTGCGCAGCTTCGATGCTGTCGGCAATCTCTACCTGTCCGAGATCTATTATTCGATCGGCGGCGGCTTCGTCCTGACCGAACGCGAACTCGGAAATACGGGCCTGAAGGGGAGCGACGCCGAGGTCAGCCGGCCCTATCCCTTCGCCACCGCTGCCGAGATGCTGGCCATGGGCGAGGCTTCCGGTCTTGGCATCGCCGCGATGAAGCGCGCGAACGAAGCGGCTGGCGGCGATTCCGCGCTCGATGCAGGTCTCGATCGCCTATGGGTGGTGATGAACGCTTGCATCGACCGCGGCCTCGCCACCGACGGCACGCTGCCCGGCGGCCTCAAGGTCCGACGCCGCGCCCGCGCCATCCATCAGACGCTGCTTGCCGAGCGCGGCAGCAATGCCGTCCAGCCGCATGCCGTCAATGACTGGCTGTCGGTCTACGCGATGGCGGTGAACGAGGAGAATGCGGCGGGCGGCCGTGTCGTGACCGCGCCGACCAACGGCGCCGCCGGCGTCGTGCCCGCGGTGATCCGCTATTACCGCGACCATTGCGTCGGCGCCTCTCACGACGGCATCCGCGACTTCCTGCTGACCGCCGCCGCCGTTGGCGGAATCATCAAGACCAATGCCTCGATCTCCGGCGCCGAGGTGGGCTGCCAGGGAGAAGTCGGTTCCGCGGCAGCGATGGCGGCTGCCGGCCTCTGTGCCGCGCTGGGCGGCTCCAATGCGCAGATTGAGAACGCCGCCGAGATCGCGCTCGAACATCATCTCGGCATGACCTGCGATCCGGCGCGTGGCCTCGTGCAGGTTCCATGCATCGAGCGCAATGGGCTCGGCGCCATCAAGGCCGTCGCGGCCGCTTCACTCGCGCTCCGTGGCGACGGCATCCATGTCGTCCCCCTCGACGCCTGCATCGAGACCATGCACCAGACCGGCCTCGATATGAGCGTGAAGTACAAGGAGACTTCGACCGGTGGTCTCGCCGTCAACTTGCCGGGGTGCTGAACATGTCGGATAGCTCCTTCATCCTCACGCTCACCAGCGCTCCCTTGCCGGGAATCATCGCTGCCGTCGGCACTACCATCGCCGAGCTCGATGGCAACATCATCGAAACGAACCAGCACTGGGACCGGGGCACAGATCGCTTTTTCCTGCGCGTCGCCTTTGTCGGGCCAGCCCGTCTGACCGGGCAGGCGGTGGAACAGGCGCTTGGTCCGGCCGTCGCGCGGTTCGGTCTCGAGTTCCGGATTGCCGACGCTTCCCACCGACCGTGCATCGTCGCCATGGTCTCGAAGTTCGACCATGCGCTTCTGCATCTGCTGTATCAGATCCGCGTTGGCTGGCTGCAGGCCGAGGTCGCCGCCATCGTCTCGAACCACGAAGGGGCCCGCACGATCGCCGAGGCGGCGGGCATCCGCTTTGTCCATCTGCCGATCACGCCGGCGACCAAACCAGCGCAGGAGGCCGCCCTGCTGGCGCTCCTCGACGAGACTGGTGCCGAGGCCGTCATTCTCGCCCGTTACATGCAGGTTCTGTCCGACGACCTCTCACGCAGGCTTTCGGGCCGCGCCATCAACATCCATCACTCGTTCCTGCCTGCCTTCAAGGGAGCCAAGCCCTATCATCAGGCGTACGAGCGTGGGGTCAAACAGATCGGCGCCACCGCCCATTATGTCACCGGCGACCTCGATGAAGGTCCGATCATTGAGCAGGACGTCGCCCGGGTCAGCCACGCGGATACCGCCGAGGATCTCGTCGCGATCGGCCGCGATGTCGAATCGCGCGTTCTCGCCCGCGCCGTCAAACTCCATCTCGAACGGCGGGTGATGCTCAGCGGCAGTAGGACCGTCATCTTCGGGAAATAGGCGCTCCAAACACGGCATAGGCAACGCATCCGGGCTCAGCTTGCAAGGAGAGCTGCTGGTCGGCGCGAGAGGCGAAGGGTTCCCGCGTATGAGCATGCCCGGAGGGAGGCGCCGCCTAGGATCCGGGCTCAATTGAGCCAGTATGTGCATGTGGTGGCGAATAAGGCGGCTGAGAGGTGGTTCCGGGCGAGCTTGTCGTAGCGTGTTGAAGCGGAGTCGTCAGTTTTCGATGACGATGCTCGTTTTGGTCCGGGTATGGAATATCTTGCTTTCGAGAAATTTATTGCAAAGCGTAGCGTTAAACAAGGTAGTAAGCCTGTTAGATTAGGGGCTTTTGGTACAATATAAGCGGCCTTAGCGCTGATCGCTCCGAACTATATCTGAGCGGTATTTACGTTGTGCTCCGGCCGTTGCTTGTTGGCTCTGTGTTGTTTCTGGCCATCATCAGCTTGCAGGGCCGCCGATAGTGATTCCTCATGGAGCCATGCGATGTACTTATTTGCCGCGATCTCCACCGTAAATTACCGTCCAAACGTGGCCGGGGACTTCAGAAAACCAAACTAAGGCCGGACGTTTCAACCGAAAAATGGGAGTGGTGAAAATGGGATATCGCGCTGCCGGGCGAATGCTCGCCATGTCATTATTCGCGCTTGCGCCGCTCTGCACGAAGCCGGCTCTGGCACAAGATGCCCTATCGGTCATGAGCTTCGGCGGCGCATACCAAGAAGCGCAGCGCAAGGCGTTGTTCGAGCCTTACGCCACCGCCACCCGCATCAAGGTCAGCGAGCAGGAATACGGTGGCGAAATCGCCAAGATCAAGGCCATGATCGAGTCCGGCAACACCACCGTCGATGTCGTCGACGTTGACGCGCCTACCCTCCTGCAGGGCTGCGACGAGGGCATCTTCGAGAAGATCAACTGGTCGGCCGTCGGCCCGAAGGCGGACTGGATCAGTGGCACGACTTCCGACTGCGGCGTCGGCACCATCGTCTATGCGACGACGCTCGCCTATGACGGGGCCAGGCTGACCAATGGTCCGACCACGATCAAGGACCTGTTCGACACGCAGAAATATCCCGGCAAGCGCGGCTTGTGGAAGAATCCGGCAACCAATCTCGAATTCGCTCTGCTCGCTGACGGCGTGCCGCCCTCGGAGGTTTATAAGACGCTGGCGACGCCCCAAGGCGTCAATCGGGCCTTTGCCAAGCTCGACACGATCAAGGGGAGTATCGTGTGGTGGGAAGCGGGCGCGCAGGCGCCGCAGCTGCTAGCGTCGGGCGAGGTCGTCATGACCACTGCCTGGAATGGCCGCGTCTACAACGCCAACAAGGAAGGCAAGGACTTCCGCATCGTCTGGGACAACCAGATCCTCGATTCCAATTTCTGGGTGATCCCGAAAGGTGCCAAGAACTCGGCCGCCTCGCTCGCCTTCATCAAATATGCGGTCGAACCCAAGGTCCTGGCCGGCCTGACCAAGTACATTCCCTACGGCCCGGTGCGGAAGTCGTCCGCCGAATTCGTGGCGCCGAAGGACGCCAAAAACCTGCCCACCAGCCCCGAGAACCTGACGGCGTCGCTGACGCTGGACAATGCCTTCTGGGCCGATAACGGCGACGAGCTCCGCAAGCGGTTTACGACCTGGCTCGCTCAGTAAAACGAACGTGTGGAGGAGCGCGTCCGTGAATTTTTCTCAAAAAGTCTCTGTTGTGGCAGATGTTCCGGCCGATGCTCTCGTTCGCTTCGAGGGCGTGAAGAAGTCCTATGACGGCATCAACTTCGTCGTGAAGGACCTCAATCTCAACGTTCGCCGCGGCGAATTCCTAACCATGCTGGGGCCTTCGGGCTCCGGCAAGACTACCACGCTCATGATGCTCGGCGGCTTCGAGCGCCCGACCCTTGGCCACATCACGCTCGACGGCAAGCCCGTCGAGCGTCTGCCGCCGGAAAAGCGCAACATCGGTTTCGTGTTCCAGAACTACGCCTTGTTCCCCCACATGACGGTGGCCGAGAACGTGGCATTTCCGCTCCGCTATCGCGGCATTAAGGGAGCTGCGGCAC
The DNA here is from genome assembly GCF_945956895.1 of uncultured Allobosea sp. Lineage (GTDB taxonomy): Bacteria > Pseudomonadota > Alphaproteobacteria > Rhizobiales > Beijerinckiaceae > Allobosea. Next base: position 35,486 of record NZ_CAMFJF010000031.1, read on the forward strand.
AGCAGAAGGTGCAGGAGGCGCTCGGCCGCGTCAGCCTCGATGCCTTGGGCAACCGCCGCCCGGCCCAGCTCTCCGGCGGCCAGCAGCAGCGCGTCGCCCTGGCGCGGGCGCTCGTATTCGAGCCGTCTCTGGTGCTGATGGACGAGCCGCTCGGGGCGCTCGACAAGCAGTTGCGCGAGCGTATGCAGATCGAGATCAAGCAGCTGCAGACCTCGCTCGGCATCACCATGGTCTACGTCACCCACGACCAATCGGAGGCGCTGACCATGTCGGACCGCATCGCGGTGTTTCACGACGGACGTATCCAACAGTTGGCCGACCCCGAAACGCTCTACAACGAACCCGCGAACCGTTTCGTCGCCTCCTTCATCGGTGAAAACAATACCGTGCCCTGTACCCGGCTTGGCGCCGAGGGCGATGTCGCCGTGATCCGCATGGGCGACGGATCGACCTTCCGCGCCGCCGGGACGGATGCCGTCGGCGCCGACGGCAAGGTGACGATGTCGGTTCGGCCCGAAAACATCGGGCTTGCCGCCGCGGGCGACCGCCCCCACGTCAACCGCTTCGCTGGCAAGGTGCGCGAGGTCTTTTTCCTGGGTGACCATATGCGGCTGACGGTAGAAGCCCTCGGCGGTCAGCTCGTGACTGCCCGGATTCCGGCCAGCCGGTCGCGATCCTTCGCATCGGGGGACGATGTCGTGCTCGAATGCTGCGTGTCGTCGTGCCGCTTGCTGGAGGCATGACCGTGAGTGTCGTGGATATCGACCGCATTGACGTCTTCATGGCCGTCCGCCGGGCCGAGCGGCCGGCGCGGCGCGCGGCTTTCTCGCTCGCGCTGCCGCTGATCGCCTTCCTGGTGCTCGCCTTCCTCGCACCGATTCTCTACTTGCTGGTCACGGCCGTGGCCAATCCCGAAACCCGCGCGGTGCTGCCGCGCACGCTGGCTGCCCTGGAGAGCTGGCACGGGGTGTCACCGCCGGACGAGCCGGTCTATGCCGCCCTCGCCGCCGATCTCAAGGCCGCCAAGGACGGCAGCACCGCCGCCCTTCTCGGCAAGAGGCTGAACTATGAGATCTCCGGCATGCGCAGCCGCGTGCTCTCCGCTGCCCGGATGGTCGATCAGTTCGAGGTCGGCCCCTACAAGGAGAAGTTCGTCGCGTTGCACAAGGATTGGGCCTCACCCGATGTCTGGGCCGTCATCAAGCGCAATGGCGCATCGCTGACGCCCTACTATCTCCTCACCGCGCTCGATCTTCGGCAGGCCCCGGACGGGACGCTGGAGCGAGCGGCCGGCGACCAGGCGATCTTCCTCAACGTTCTCGGGCGAACCTTGTTCGTGGCGGGCTTGGTCACACTGTTCACGCTTCTTCTCGGCTATCCCGTCGCCTATGTGCTGACCATCGCGCCCAAGGCGATCGCCGGCATCATGATGCTGCTGGTGCTGCTGCCGCTATGGACCTCGCTGCTCGTGCGCACCACGGCATGGGTCGTGCTGCTGCAGTCGAACGGCGTCATCAACGATCTCCTCATGGCGCTGCACCTGACCAGCGAGAAGATGCAGCTCATCTTCACCCGGATCGGGACGGTCACGGCGATGACGCACATCCAACTGCCGTTCACCATCCTGCCGATCTACAGCGTGATGCGCTCGATCCCGACGACCCAGCTTCGCGCGGCACGCTCGCTAGGGGCTGGGCCGTCCTCGGCGTTCTGGCGTGTCTATGCGCCGCAGACGCTGCCCGGCGTGGTGGCCGGCTGCCTGATGACCTTCATCCTGTCGCTGGGCTATTACATCACGCCGGCGCTGGTCGGCGGACCGCGCGACCAGATGGTCTCGAATTTCATCTCCGTCTACATCAACCGCGACCTCAACTGGGGCCTGGCCGCCGGCCTCGGCGGGGTGCTGCTGGTCGTGACGCTCGCCATCTACCTGCTATTCCTGCGCCTGGTCGGCGCCGACAAGATCAAGTTGGGGTGACGACATGTGGCTGCCTTCTTATGCAACGCCGTCTGAGCGCCTGGCGCGCACCCTGGTGGTGGCTCTGGCGGTCGCCGTTCTCCTGTTCCTGATCGCGCCGTTGTTCATCATCGTGCCGCTGTCCTTCTCCAGGGATCCGTTCTTCACCCTGCCGGTGCGGGAATATTCGCTGCGCTGGTATGAGGACTTCTTCGGCAACGCGCGCTGGATGAACTCGATCGTCAACAGTGCCATTGCGGCGGTGCTGACGACGGTGCTGGCGACGACGCTCGGCACGCTGGCGGCGCTCGGCATTTCGCGCCCCGATTTTCCGGCGCGGCGCCTGGTCATGGCGCTGCTGATCTCGCCGATGATCGTGCCGGTCGTCATTGTCGCGGTCGGCAGCTATCTCTTCTTCGGCCAGTTCGGGCTGACTAATACGCGGCTGGGCCTGGTGCTCGCTCACACGGCTCTGGCGACGCCTTTTGTCGTCATCACAGTGACGGCGACGCTGTCGACCTACGACACCAACCTGACACGGGCCGCGCTCAGCTCCGGCGCCCCGCCGGCCTCCGCATTTTTCCGGGTGACGCTGCCCAACATCATGCCGGGCGTGGTGTCCGGGGCGATCTTCGCTTTCGCCACGTCGTTCGACGAGGTGGTGGTGGCGCTGTTCATGACGGCGGCCGAGCAGCGCACGCTGCCGGTGCAGATGTTCTCCGGCATACGCGACCAGATCAACCCGACCATCATGGCCGCCGCCACGCTGCTCCTGGCCTTGTCGATCGTGCTGTTCGCCGTCCTGACCCTGCTGACGCGCCAGCGAAGGGCGTGACGAACAGGGCAGGCCAGTGGTCAAGGTGAGGCGGTCGCCCCGGCCTCAACCGGCTCTGGCGGTTCCCTGTTCCGCGACGAACATGTCGGCGAAGCGCGCTGCAAAGCTGCGAGCAACGGCCGAGCGCTGGCAGTCGGGGCCGACATAAATGCCGACCACGACGTCCGCGAGGCGCGGCAGGTGGCTGGCGGGCTCGACGATGCTCAGGGCCGAGGGAACGATGCGGCGTGCCAGCACCGTCATGCCGAAGCCGGCCCCCACGGCTGCTTCCAGCCCGGACAAGCTGGGGCTCGTATAGACGAGCTCGAAGCTGCGCCCGTCACGCTGCAATGCCGTCAGCATGTTGCGCCGGTAGAGGCAGCCTTCGGGATAGCAGACGATTCGCAGCGGCCCCTTCGTGCCGGCATCCGCCGACTGGCCGGTCGGCGCGCTGGCGCCGCCGACCCAGGCCAGCGGTTCCTTCCAGGTCACGAAGGCCCCTTCCGAAGGACCGTCCGGCGTCATCGCGACGACGATGTCGTACTGACCCTTGCGCATCCCCTCCAGCAGATTGTGGGAGAGGTCGCAGACCACATCAAAGGTGATGTCGGCGCCGTCGCGGGCGAAGCTCGCCATCAGCTTCGGCAGGAAGTGATCGGCGTAATCGTTCGGGATGCCGAGCCTCAGCTTACCCTTGCTGTCGCGGTTGGTCAGTTTCAGCATCATCTCGTCGTTGAGCGCCAGGATCCGGCGGGCATAGCCGGCCACCAGTTCGCCCTGCTCGCTGAGCTGGGATCCGCCGTCTTTGGTAAACAGGGAAATACCCAGAAGTCCCTGCAGCCGTTTTATCTGCAGGCTGATGGCCGGCTGGGTGCGGCCAAGCTGTTCGCCGGCTCGGGTGTAGCCGCGCAGGTCTATGACCGTTACGAAGGCACGAAGGAGATCGGTCGGAATGCTGCGCATCCACAAGCCTCTGACGCATATGAGCGCTTATCGGGCGTTGCCGATCCCTTCGCGCCGCAGAGATGCCCAATCTTCCGGCGTCTACGCCGTACTGGACTGAAAGCCGCTACACGGCGCTCCAAGGAATTGCGCGTGTTTCCAAGGAATTATGCGTGGCCTCATATGAGCATTATCGTCGCACGAGCGCAAGCGGACCTCGGCGTCTGACCAAGGCCCGCGTTACCTCGTGATCGGCCCTTAGGCCTTGATGATGTTGTGTTCCGGCCCGAACGGGAATTTGGTGATGTTTTCGGCCCCGTCCTCGGTGATGACCAGGATGTCGTGCTCGCGATAGCCGCCGGCGCCCGGCATGCCCTCCGGCAGCGTCACCATCGGCTCCATCGACACCACCATGCCGGGTTGCAGCACCGTGTTGATGTCTTCGCGCAGCTCCACGCCGGCCTCGCGGCCATAGTAGTGCGACAGGACACCGAAGGAATGGCCGTAGCCAAAAGAGCGATAGCCCAGGAGGTTGTGACTCCGGTAGATATCGTTCAGCTCCGTCGCCACGTCGCCGCAGCGCACACCGGGCCTGAGCAGTTCGAGGCCGCGCCGGTGGACCTGGCAATTGACCTCCCAGATGCGCAAATGCTCATCGCTGACGTGGTCGAGGAAGAGCGTGCGCTCGAGAGCGGTGTAGTAGCCGGCGATCATCGGGAAACAGTTGAGCGACAGGATGTCGCCTTTCTGGACCTGGCGCGATGTCACCGGGTTGTGGGCGCCGTCGGTGTTGATGCCCGACTGGAACCACACCCAGGTATCCATCAGTTCGACATGCGGGAACGTCTTGGCGATGTGGCGCACCATGGTCTGCGTGCCGGCGAGCGCGATCTCGTATTCCGGAACGCCTTCGCGGATGGCATCGCGGATCGCTTCGCCGCCGATGTCGGCGGTCCGGGCGCCCTCCTTGATCAGCGCGATCTCCTCGGCCGACTTGATCGTGCGCAGCCACATGGTCGGGGCGCCGATGTCGACGAACTCCACGGCCGGGAAGGCGTCCTGCAGGAGCCGGCGCAGATCGAGATTGACATGGTCGAACTCGATGCCGAGACGCCTGGCCCCGGGCAGCAGCTGCTGTAGCGCATGGAAATAGTTGTCGCGCTGCCAGTCAGTGTAGGTGATGTTGTCGCCGAAGGTCCGGCGCCAGGGCTGGCCCGCATCGATCCCGGCCGAAACCGATACGGCCTTGTCGGCCGTCACCACGAAGGCGTACCGGCGCCCGAAGTAGCAGTACAGGAAGTCCGAAAAATAGCAGATGTTGTGGTACGAGGTCAGGATGGCGCCGTCGAGCTTCAGCTCGTCCAGAATTTTGCGCAGCCCATCCTGGCGGCAGCTCATCTCGGTTGCGCTGAAGGTCGGAACGACCTTCTGGCCATTATGCATGTTCTGCAGCCGCAGCAGCTCGTTCGGCATGCCTGTCCTATGAACGTTCACGTTTTCCTCCGCGCCGAAACAAGAAGTTCTGAAGTCGATGCGGACTATAGGAAGCCGTCGTAGGCGCTGGAAATTAGAAGTCGATATCCGTCAATTTGGGTTCGTAATCCGCACGCCGCTCCTCCCGCGCTCGCGCCGGGAACTCGGCGGTGAGAGCGGCGATGCGGTGATCGAGAGCTTTTTCAAGCGCACTGGACAGGATGAAGGCGAACGCGCTGGTCGAAGGGGCCGGCCTGCCCAGATTGTCCGGCGTCAGGGCCGATTGGATCATTCAGGGCTGAGTGCGAACGGAGGATTTCTGGTTCATCGTAGCTTTTGAGGAGCGCAGATGAGACAGGGATCCGAGACCGGCGTGTCGTCGGCTGGGCAACCAGCGACAGGCTCCACAAGGAACTGGCGTTGTTGCCCTGCGCCGGGCCATTGCCGTGCGGCGTCCGGCCGCCGGGCTGATCCACCACGCAGATCGCGGCAGCCAATGCTGCTCCCTCGACTACCACGCGGAGTTGAGGAAGCACGGCGTCCTGATCTCGACGTCGGGCGCGGGAACTGCTTTGATGGCGAGATTATCCGGGCAGCCTGAAGATCGCCCGCGATACCGCGTTGAAGGCCCGCACCCAGGTGATGGTCACGCTCAAGACTCTCATCGTCAATGCGCCCCAGATACTGCGCGAAGAGTTCATCGCCATCACCGGCCCGATGACGCTGATCCGGGCGTTGGCGGCCTTGCGTCCCGGTCCCATCTCCTCGACAACGGCTTCGGCCACGACGGCGCTGCGCATGCTGGCTCGGCGATGGCTCGCTCTCGACGCTGAAATCCGTAAACTCGACGATGTGCTCGAGAGGTTGGTTTGCCACCAAGCGCCGGCCCTGATGGCCGCGCCACCGGCACGATCGCGGAGATGTTGATCGTTCTCGGCGACAATCCCGAACGGATCCGATCGGAGGCCGCCTTCGCAAAACTCTGCGGCGTCTGCCCCATCCCGGCATCCAGCGGCAAGACCACGCGCCACCGCCTCAACCGAGGCGGCCACCACCGCGAACCCGTGGATCATTGCGGCGTTTCATATCCGGCCGCAAGTGCCTCCGCATCCCAGGTGCCGAGAAGATCATACGATGGCTCAGAGACGGGGCTGAAACCTCTGAGAAGCAGACGCTCCCGGACTGCCGCAAGTCCGGACGCCTCTTCCACGGCCAGAAAAGCCGCGCGCAGCGCTTCTATGACCTGCGGCGGGCAGGAACGCGACGCGACGAAAAACGGGATCGGGGCCGGCGCCGTGGTCGCGACGACGCGCAAGCCGTGGGCGGGATCGTCCGGTGCGGCGCGCATGAGGTCGAAGGCATAGGAATCGAGCGGACCGGCATCGATCGCGCCGGACAGGAGCGCCGCGACCACGCCGCGCGGCGTATGCAGCGGACCGACGCTTTCCGCGTAGAGCGCGGGCCGGCTCGCAGTACGATAGCCGAGCAGATGGTGGCGCAGGGCATTGAAGCCGGACTGCGATTCCTCCAGCGTGTAGCCGATGCGATGGCCGAACGTATCCTCCAGCGTCCGGAAGGGGCTGTCGGCGCGCACGACGATATCGGTCATGTAGCGCGGAAGACCTTCGTAGCGCGGTGGGGCCGGCACGGGACAGGCGATCGGCACCGGCTTCGGCTCGGCCCGCGACCAGGGTCGGCCGCACATGAACGCGGCTCCCAGATCGGATCGCGTCCAGAGCGCCGTCATCGGCAGGCGCGTGGGATGCTGGATCGTCTCCAGATCGACGCCGCTCTTCCGGGCGACCCAGGCGAAAAGCTCGGCCCAGGCGGCCGAGGCGTCGGCGGTCACCGCATACATGCGGGCATTGGCCACCCAGCTCATGCCGCCGCATCCGCTCCATCGAGAATGGCGTCGCGGGTGACATGGCCGAGGACGGCGCCGTCGGCGCCGTGCACGTTCACGCTGCGGGCACCGGAACCGATCAGGCGCGCCAGTGCTTCACGCACGGAAGCGCCGCTGGCTATCGCTGGAGCATCCGCGACGGAGCCGGGCCGCATCAGCGCATCGACGCTGCGCAGGCTCAGGCGCTTGAGCGCGCGATCGGGGCCGACGAAGGCCTCGACGAACGAATCCGCGGGAGCTGCGAGAATCTCGTCCGGCGTCGCGTACTGGATGAGGCGCCCGTCGCGCATGATCGCGACGCGGTCGCCCATCTTCATGGCTTCGTCGAGATCATGCGTGACCATGACGATGGTCTTGCGCACGCGCTTGAGGATCTCCTTGAATTCGTCCTGGAGCCGCTCGCGCGCGATCGGGTCGATCGCGCCGAAAGGCTCGTCCATCAGCATGACCGGCGGATCGGCGGCCAGGGCGCGCGCCACGCCGACACGCTGGCGCTGCCCGCCCGAGAGGCGATGCGGCATCATGCTGCGGAAGCGCTCCGGCTCGAGCCCGACCAGCGCCAGCAGCTCGTCGATGCGCTCCTCGGTCTTGCCCTTCGTCCAGCCCAGCAGGCGCGGCACCGTGGCGATGTTCTCCGCCACCGTCATATGCGGAAACAGGCCGATCTGCTGGATGACGTAGCCGATGCGGCGCCGCAGCGTCACCGGATCGAGCCGGGTGACGTCCTGCCCCTCGATGAAGATGCGGCCGGCGCTCGGCTCGATCATGCGGTTGATCATCCGCATCGTGGTGGTCTTCCCGCAGCCCGAGGGACCGATGAGCGCGGTCGTGGTGCCCTCCGGCATCTCGATGGTCACATCGTCCACCGAGGGCTTGCCGGCGGCGCCGAAGCGCTTGGTGATGCCTTCCAGCCTGATCATCGTGCATTGCCTCCCTCGCGCACGTCCCTGAACAGGCGCCGCTCCGCAAAACCCAGCAGGATTTCGACGCCCATTGCGAGGACGGCGATCGGAATCGCTCCCGCGAGGAGGCGCTGCTGGTCCATGACCGCGATCCCGGCCGTGATGAAGTCTCCGAGGCCGCCGCCGCCGATGAAGGAGGCCAGCGTCGCCCCCGATATCACCTGGATGGCGGCCGTCCGCATGCCCGCGAAGATCGCCGGGGCGGCCAGCGGAATCTGGACCTTGCGCAGGATCTGGCCGCGCGTCATGCCCATGCCCGCAGCCGCATCGACGAGATCGGCGTCGACTTCCCGCAGGCCGACATAGGTGTTGAGCAGGATCGGCGGCAGAGCCAGCACCACCAGCGCGACGACGGACGGCACGAGGCCGATGCCGAGCAGCGGCAGGGCAGCGGCGAGGATCGCGAGGCTCGGGATGGTGCGGAGCGTGTTGACGATGTTGATGACGAGCGCGGCCAGCCGCTCACGCCCCAGAACGGAGATGGCAAGCGGAATGCCGATCACCAGCGCGAGACCGAGCGACCAGACGCTCATCTCCGCATGCTGGATCAAGGCGGTCCGCATCAAGTCCCAATGGGCGGCGACCCAGGCGAAGGTTCCGGCGATCAGCGACATCTCAGGCCACCCGTCCAAGACGCAGGCGCCGCTCGAGGCGCGTCAGGGCAAAATCGGCACTGACCGCCATGGCGGAAGCGAGCAGGCCGCCGGTGAGGATCTTCTCGGGATAGCGCTGGTCGATGCCGGCGAAGATGATCGTGCCGAGCCCGCCGGCATTGATATAGGCTGCGACCGTCGCGATGCCGATGACGGTGATGGTGGCGATGCGGACACCGGAGACGATGAGCGGCGTTGCCAGCGGCAACTCGATCCGCAGCAGGCGCCGCCAGGGATCGTAGCCCATGCCCGTCGCCGCATCGAGCACCTCGGGCGGCACCGACCTGATGCCGAGCGCCACGTTGCGAACGAGGGCCAGCAGGCAATAGGAGACGAGCCCGACGATCGCCGGCTTGAAGCCGAGCCCGAGGAAGGGGATGAGCAACGCGAACAGCGCCAGGCTCGGAATCACGAAGATGGCGCCGGTCAGAAAGACCACGACGGCATAGACCGCGGGCCGGCGCGCGCTGTAGACGCCCAGAACCAGCGATATGGCCAGCGCGATCGCAACCGAGACGACGACGAGCGTCACATGCTCCCACAGCGCCTGGGCGATATCGGGCAGATGTGTCGGAACCCAGCGCAGCATCACTTCGCCTCCTCGCGGATCCCGCCGAAGACATCGAACGCACCGGCCGCGATCATCGCGTCCAGCGTTTCGATATCGGGTGTCGCGGGCCTGTCCTCGGTCAGCATGGCGACAGCGCTCCGCACGGCAGCCCGGACGCCGGCCGTGCCCCGGCCGAGCGCGATGCCATCCCGCAGGTCGACGGCCTGGGCCGCGACCATCAGCTCCACGGCGATCAGCAGCCGCAACCGGGCGACGATGTCGGCGGTCTTCTCGACCACGGCCGTCGCCATCGTGGCGTAGTCCTCGACGCGGTCGGCGACGGGCAGGACGAAGACGGGCATCGGATTGGCCTTGTGCTGGATCTCCGCGACCAGCGCCGCGACCGTCTTCTGCACCGTGGCATAGCCGTTGCGGCCGTTCTGGATCGGGCTGAGAAAGCGCGGCAGCTCGCTGGAGGCCGGCGACATCAGCTTCATGATCCGCTCGCCGACCATGGCCGCGACCCGGGCGAGGGCAAGGCCAAGCATCTCGAAGGCGAGGGTCAGATGGGTGGTGTCGAAATTGGCGTTGGGCAGGGAATACCCCTCCGCGAAGATCGCCGGGTTGTCGTCGCTGCTGTTGATCTCCGCATCGACGATCTCGCCGGCTGAATCCAGCGCTGCGACCGCCGCCCCCATGACCGGGGCTATGCAGCGGAAGCTCAATGGATCCTGCAGGCGGCGGGCCATGCCGGGCTGGACGAGGGCGCCGTGCTCGAACAGGGCGCGCATCGCCGCCGCAACCGCCTCCTGTCCTGGCAGGGGCCGCAGCGCCAGCGCTGCTTCCGACAGCGGATTCAGCGAGCAGCGATAGGCTTCGAAGGAGAGGGCGCCGGCCGCGACGGCGGCTGAGAGCACCCGCCGTGCATCGGCGACGCAGAGCACCGCAAGACCGACCGAAGCGGCATTGGAAGACACCAGCGCGAGGCCGTCCTTGCCGACGAGATGGAACGGGGACAGACCGGCACGCTCCAGCGCGACGGCCCCCGGCACGGTCTCGCCTGCCACAGTCGCGAAACCCTGCCCGGTGAGGACGGCTGCGATCGCGGCCAGCGGCGCGAGGTCGCCTTCCCCGATCGAGCCTGTCATCGGCACGACCGGCTGCACGTCGCGCTCGACCAGCCTGACAAGGCCGCGCGCTGTCGCGAGGCTCGCGCCGGAACAGCCCCGGGCGAGCCGGGCAGCCCGTGTCGTCATGATGGCGCGCAACTCCCGGCGCGAACCGGCCCGGCCGACGCCGACGCAACGCGCCAGCGGCACGCGCATCTGCACGTCGTCATCCGCCCGCAACGCCGTGTCGACGGCGGCGCCCAGTCCGGTCGTAACGCCGTAGATGCGTTCGCCCGCGGCGCTGAGCATGGCAAGCGCGCTCGCCGAGGCCTCGATACGGGCCTCAGCCGCTTCGGAGAAGGCGATGGCGTGCTGACCATCGGCGACACCGGCGATATCGCCGATGGTCAGGCGGGCTGT
>NZ_CAMFJF010000032.1 GCF_945956895.1 uncultured Allobosea sp.
CCGTCCTGCTCGATGAAGGCCGGGGCACGCCGAAGGATCCGGCGTCCGCGGCCGAATTCCTGCTGCGCGCCGTCACCGCGGATTCGGGCGCTACGATCGAGGAGCTGACCAAATCCAGCAAGAACTGGTCGGCCGATACAATCCGTGCCGTGCAGCAACGCCTGCAGCAGGCCGGATATTATCAAGGCTCGCTCGACGGACGGAACGGCCCGAAGCTGCGGCCCTCACTGCAACGCTGGCGGAGTGAAGGAATCTTCCTCAAGAACGGGTGAGGGCAGGGCATCGGTCGGCGCGGCGTTCGCAGTCGGCGGCCATGGCGGCGATAAGGCGCAGACAATTGTCCTGCACGTCACTGCGAAAGACCTCTAACGGCATGCTGTAAAGCGGGTGCAACATGCTGCAGTCACGGAGGCGAAGCGGGAACTTGCTCGGCTGTCCCTACAGTCGTTCGATCGCGAGCGCGATGCCCTGGCCGCCGCCGATGCACATGGTGACGAGGCCGTAGCGCCCGCCGCTCCGGCGCAGATGCGAGATGGCCTTGACCGTGAGGATGACGCCGGTCGCGCCAACCGGATGCCCGAGCGCGATGGCGCCGCCATCGGGATTGGTGACCTGCGGGTCCATGCCGAGCACGCGGGACACGGCGAGCGCCTGGGCCGCGAAAGCCTCGTTCGATTCAATCAAGCTGAAATCGCTGATCGACAACCCGGTACGCTTCAGCAGCGATCCGACGGCCGGGATCGGGCCGATGCCCATCAGCCCTGGTTCGACGCCGGCATGGGCGTAGCCCACGATCCGGGCCAGCGGCTGGAGGCCCGCCGCCCGCACATGACGCTCCGAAGCCAGCGCCACCGCCGCTGCGCCGTCGTTGATGCCGGAGGCATTGCCGGCTGTGACGGTGCCGCCCTTCTTGAACACCGTCGGCAGCTTGGCGAGGCTGTCCATCGTGGTCTCCGGCTTCGGGTATTCGTCGGCGTCGAAGAGGACCTGGTTGCGCCCGCGCGTTACCTCGATCGGCAGGATCTGATCGGCAAAATGGCCTGCGGCGCGCGCTGCGCCAGCTCGCCTCTGGCTCTCGGCCGCGAAGGCGTCCTGGTCGTCCCGCGATATGCCGTAGGCGGCGGCGACGTTCTCGGCGGTGATGCCCATGATGCCGTTGCCGAACGGATCGGTCAGAACGCCGGTCAGGCCGTCGAGCATGCTGGTGTCGCCGAGCCGCTGCCCGAAGCGTCCGACCGTCAGGTAATGCGGCGCGCGGCTCATCACCTCGGCGCCGCCGGCGACGGCGGTATCGGCATCGCCCAGCATGATCGACTGGGCGGCGGAAACGATGGCCTGCACGCCGCTGCCGCAGAGGCGGTTCAGCGTCAGCGCCGGGACGGCGACCGGAATATCGGCCTGCACGGCGGCGACGCGGCCGAGATAGGCGTCGTGCGGCTCGGTCGGGATCACATTGCCGAAGACGACGTGGCCGACCTGCTCCGGCGCCATCGCGGCCCGCTTCAGGGCCTCGCGGGTCACCTGCGCGCCGAGGGCGGCCGGCGTATGACCGGCGAGCGAGCCGCCGAAGCTGCCGATCGCGGTCCGTGCCGCGCCAACGATGAAGACAGCTTCGCTCATGATCGTGTTTCCGGTGTGGCCTGGGTTCGAGCGGCTGCTGCGCGGCGTTCGCGGTCCGCGGCCATGGCCACGATCAGGCGGGGATAGTTTTCCTGCATGTCGCGGCGGAACGCCTCGAAAGGCATGTCGTCATGAGTGCCGCGGTCCAGCACATATTCCATGTGCTGGCGCCCGCTGGTGTCGAAGGGATGGAAGATCGAATCCGTCCGCCCGTCGAATTCGAGCGGCTGGACGCCGAACTGCGCGCAGAAGCCGAGATCGAAGGCAGGCGTCGCCTTGACCCAGGCGCCATCGAGGAAGAGCAGCGTGTAAGCGTGCCAGCGGAAGATATCGCTGTCCATCAGCATCAGGATGCGCGGGGAGGCCAGGTGGTTGCGCACATCGGCAAAGCCGATGCGCGCGGGAATGCCGGCCGCGCGGGCCGCCGCCGCCAGCGTCAGCGCCTTCGGCACGCAGAATGAGCCGGCCGAGGCGAGGCAGTTCGAGGCGACGAAGATCTCCTCCTCCACCCCGAAATAGCGCAGGTCATACGGCACCGCATCGCGGACGGCGTAATAGAGCCGGATCGCCCGCTCGCGCGCGGCCCCCCCGCCGGCATGGGTTGCGACGAAGTCGCGGATCGGCGCCGAGTCGGCATCGACATAGGCCGTTGCCTTCAGGGCGTCTTCCAGAGCCTCGGCACTCATCGGAGATCCTCCTTCGGCTTCTCAGAGCCGTGCCGCCGCGGCGGCGCGTTGCTGTTCCAGACGCCAGGCGATCTGGGGCAGGCGATCCGCTCCGAAGAAGCTCTCGCCGTCAAGCGTGACGAAAGGGACGCCGATGACGCCGTCGGCGCAGGCCTTCTCGATCGCATGAGCCAGCCGCTCGCGGCCGATCGCGCCGTCGAGCATCTCGCGGACCGTATCGGCGGGGAGAGCGGCGAGGCAGGGCAGGGCCGCCAGCACCTCCGGCTTGGTGATGTCCTCGCCTCGAGCGAAGAACCGCTCGAAGATCTCAGTCGCGAGTACCGGCCCGGCCTCCGGTGCCGCCGCCGTTCGGGCGTGGAAAAGCCGCCCCGCGAGATGGGCCGAGATCTGCAGCGGTTCGGGGATCCGGAAGGGGGCGCCGAAGAAGGCTGCCGAGCGGACGACATCCTCCAGGAAATAGCCGCGGCGCGCCGGCTTTCCCAGTGGGTTCTCGACGCCCTGCTGCTTGAACACGGCCCAGAGCAGGATCGGCCGCAGCTCGAGCTCTCGGCCATGCGCCTGCGCCAGCTGCCGGAGCGGCGCCAGCATGAAATACGAGTAGGGCGAGGCGAAATCGAGATAGAGGCGGATCGGATCGGGCATGGCCGGACCTCTCAGAACCGGAAGACGCCGTAGCCGGGCGGGCCGAGCGGGGCGTTCAGCGAGGCCGAGATCGCGACGCCGAGCGCATTGCGGGTGTCGACCGGGTCGATGATGCCGTCGTCCCAGAGCTCGGAGGTCGCGTAATAGGCCGAGAGCTGCTCCTGATAGGCTTTTCGCGTTTCCTCCCAGAGCCGCTCGATCTCGCTCTGGTCGACCGCGCCGCCATTGCGCTTCATCTGGTTGGCCTTGACCTCGGCCAGCGTGTTCGCAGCCTGGTCGCCGCCCATCACGCCGATCTGGTGGTTCGGCCAGGAGAACAGGAAGCGCCCGTCGAAGGCGCGCCCGCACATGCCGTAGTTGCCGGCGCCGAAGGAGCCGTTGCACATCACCGTGAATTTCGGCACCCGCGAGCAGCTCTGCGCCATGATCATCTTGGCGCCGTCCTTGGTGATGCCGCGGCGCTCGTATTCGCGCCCGACCATGTAGCCGGTGATGTTCTGCAGGAAGACCAGTGGCGTGTCGTTCTGGTTGCAGAGCTCGATGAAATGGGCACCCTTCAGAGAGGAATCGTTGAAGAGCACGCCGTTATTGGCAAGGATTCCGACCTTGTAGCCCCAGATATTGGCGAAGCCGCAGACCAGGGTCGTGCCATAGGCCGGCTGGTATTCATGGAAGCGGCTGCCATCGACGATGCGGGCGATGATCTCGCGCATGTCGAAGGCCTTCTTGATATCGTCGGGCACGATCCCGTAGATCTCGGCGGGATCGTAGAACGGCTCCTCCGGCGCCTCGCGCTGCGCCTCCCAGCGGGGCAGCCGGCCCCATTGCGCAACGATCTCGCGGCCGATCTCGATGGCGTGCTCCTCGCTGTCGGCGGGATAGTCGCAGGTGCCGGAGACGCTGGTGTGCATCTCGGCGCCGCCGAGCTCCTCGACCGTGACGTCCTCGCCGGTCGCAGCCTTCACCAGCGGCGGGCCGCCCAGGAAGACCGCGCCGGTGCCGCGCACGATGACGCTGTAGTCGGACAGGCCGGGGATATAGGCGCCGCCGGCGGTGCAATGGCCGAAGACGAGGGCGAGCTGCTTCACGCCCGCTTTCGAGAGAAGCGACTGGTTGCGGAAGATCCGCCCGCCCATATAGCGGTCCGGAAACAGCTCCGACTGCAATTGCAGGAAGCCGCCTGCGGAATCGCAGAGATGGACGACCGGCAGCCGGTTCTCCATGGCGATGTCGAGAGCGCGGACGATCTTCTTGACCGTCAGGGGATACCAGGCGCCGCCCTTCACCGAGGGATCGTCGGCCCGGATCATCACCTCGCGACCTGAGATCATGCCGATGCCGACGATCGAGCTCGCGGAAGGCGATTCCCCGCCATAGGCCATGTTGGCGGCAAGCGAGGACAATTCGAGGAACGGCGTGCCGGGGTCGAGCAGCATTTCGATGCGCTTGCGCTGCGGCATCTTCTGCTGGCGGGCGAGGCGGTCGAGGTCGCGCTGCGGGCGGCTGTGACGTGCGGCCTCCTGCTTCGCCCGGAATTCGGCGACGAGACGGCGGTTATGCGCCTCGTTGCGGCGGAAGTCGGCGGAGGCGGTGTTGATCGACGATTGCAGTCTGGACATCGGGTCAGCCTTCCGCCGGGGCCGCGAGACGGGCGAGCACGGCGTCCTTGTCGAAGCCTTCGCCCTCGCGCGCCGTGATCTCGGCGATCTCGCCGTCTCGTGGCGCATCGAGCTTCATCTGCAGCTTCATGCTTTCGATCGTGACGACGGTCTCGCCGCGCTGGACCCTGTCGCCGATGCGCTTGTGGACCACGACGACGGTGCCCGGCATCGGTGCGCGCACGACATTCGCCCCTCCACCGGCTGCCGAGGCTTCCTCGGCAGCATCGCGCCGGTGCAGCACGAAGCTGCGCCCGCCCAGGCGAATGATGGCGCCGTCGGCGCTGCCGGCACGGGCGAAGGCGATCGACTCGCCATCTACAGTCAGCCGGCGGCTGCCGTCGCCGGCCTCGTCGAGACACTCGACGACATGCCGCCGGCCATCGACGGAGAGCACGAGGTGCGGCCGGCGCGCCAGAATGGTGACGTGGTGGACGGTGCCGTCGAGATCGAGCTTGAGGACCATGCTCAGTTCCTCCAAGGCCCGATCGAGGCGTGCGGCTCAGGTACGCCCAGGATGAGATCGCGGAAATCGCGCAGGCCGAGCGCCGCGGCGATCAGCACCATGTCGCGCGTCGCCACATCCGGCTCGCGGGCAGCAAGCATCACCTTGTGTTGGGCGACGAAGCCGGTGTGCAGCTCGCCGGCGGCGAAAGAGGGATGGGCCAGCACGCGGGCGAGGTAATCGATATTCGTCTTGACCCCGAGCAAGGCGAGATCGTGCAGCGCCGCGATGGCGCGCCGCGTCGCGCTGGCGCGGTCCGGCCCATGCGCGACGAGCTTTGCCAGCATCGGGTCGAAGTCGGCGGTCACGCGCTGGCCGCGGTCGAGCGCGTTCTCGAAGCGCAGGTAAGCTGCCTGCGGCGCGTCGAGATGCAGAATCGTGCCGGTTTCGGGCAGGAAGTCGCGCTCGGGATCCTCGGCGCAAATCCGGCACTCGATGGCGTGGCCATCGGCAGTTACGGCATCTTGCGTGAAGGGGAGGTCGCGCCCGGCGGCGATCTCGACCTGCAGCCTGACGAGGTCGAGCCCGGTGATCATTTCGGTCACGGGATGTTCGACCTGCAGGCGCGTGTTCATCTCCAGGAAGAAGAAGCGGCCATCGGCGCCGAGGATGTACTCGACCGTGCCGGCGTTGCGATAGTTCGCCGCCGCCGCGAGGCGGGCCGCCGAGGCGCAGATCTCGTCGCGCAGGCCAGCCGGCAGGTTCGCCGCCGGCGCCTCCTCGATGATTTTCTGAAAGCGGCGCTGCACCGAGCATTCACGCTCGAAAAGATGGATGGCGCCGCCCTTGCCGTCGCCGAAGACCTGCACCTCGATATGGCGGGGTCGCTCGACAAAGAGCTCGGCATAGACGCGCCCGTCGCCGAAATAGCGTTGCGCCTCGCTGGCGGCATGGCGGGCCGCGCCTTCCAGCTCCGCGGCGCTGCGGACGATGCTCATGCCCTTGCCGCCGCCGCCCGCTGCCGCCTTGATCAGCAGCGGGAAGCCGATTTGCGTCGCCCGGCGAGTGAATTCGGCGAGGTCCTCGGTCGGCATCACCGAGGGGGCGACCGGGACGCCGTGATCGGCAGCGAACTGGCGGGCCGAGATCTTGTCGCCCATCAGCGCGATCGTCTCGGCGTCAGGGCCGATGAAGGTGAGGCCGGACTCCGCGACCGCGCGGGCGAAGCGGGCATTCTCGGAGAGGAAGCCATAGCCTGGATGAATCGCGTCGGCTCCGACCGCGCGGGCGGCATCGACGATCTGGGTGATGTCGAGATGGGCCGCGACCGGGGTTTCACCGGAAATCTCAACCGCTTCGTCGGCCTCGCGCACATGCCGGGCGCGGGCCTCGACGGGGTGGTGGATCGCGACCGAGGCGATGCCCATCTCGCGCAGGGTCCGGATCACCCGGCAGGCGATCTCGCCGCGATTGGCGATGAGGACCTTGCGGAAGGGCGGGTTGTCGTCCGGGGCCGTCATCATGCGTCGTCCGTGGTCTTGGAGCCGTGGAGGGGGCCGCCCGGCGCAAGCCAGGCTGCGGGCACCGGCACCGGCAGGCTCATCAGCACCTGCGCCATCGCCTTGCCCTGTGGGTCGTGACGCAGCGAGGCGATGCCGCCGCCGCCGAGCGCCCGGTGCATGACGAGGTTGAAGCCGTTGAGGCCGGGCCAGTCGAAGCGCTCGACCTCGCCTGCGACATGATGGGCGAAGTGTCGGCCGACGGCTTCTGGCGTCAGCGCCTGACGCAGCCAGGGCAGGAAGGCGGCATCGCGCGCGATCACGCCGATATTGGCGATATCGCCCTTGTCGCCACTGCGGCCGAAGGCGAGGGCAACGAGTGGGACGGTGGCTGTTTCGCCGACGGCTTCCGCGCCTTCCGCATCGGTGCTGGCAGGCGAGGGCGCGTGCGTGGCTGCGGCGGGGATCTGCGCCGGCACTGCCAGGCACGTCTCGCCCAGGCAGACGGTCGGGCTCAGCTCGGTCTTGTCGACCAGGAAGGAGAACAGCCTGATCACCGGCTGCGGTTCCGGCCGGCCGCCAGCGAAGCCGGTCAGGCTCTGCGCCATCGCGGTCGCGGCCGGATAGATCTCGCGGGCGAAGACCTGCAGCGCCTCCTTGCTCGGATGGCGCACACCGATCTTGAGCACGACCTCGCGCGTCGTCCGGGCCCGGCTCCGGGCGCCGTAGCTCGCCTCGGCGCCCAGAGTCTCGACCGAGGTCTCGGTGAAATCCGGAAAGCCGGCCTCGCGGATCAAGCGGCCGCAGCGGGAAAGGATCGCCGCCGCGACCGCTTCGGCCCGTACGGCCGCGTCATCGCCGACGATCATCATCGTCGCCGCGCAGCGATAACCGTCGGCATAGGTGGCGCTGACCTTGTAGCTGGCCGAGGGCCTCCGCCCGCGCGCGCCGGAAACCCGCACGCGATCGGGGCCGGCTTTTTCCAGCTTCACCTGCGACCAGTCGCAGCAGACATCCGGCAGCATATAGGCGGCGGGATCGCCGACCTCGTAGACGACCTGCTCGGCGATGGTCGCCGGGCTGACCCGCCCGCCTGTGCCATCGGGCTTGCCGATCTCGAAACTGCCATCGGCGTGGCAGTCGGCGTACGGAAAGCCCATATCGGCCCAGTCGTCCGCAACGTCGCGCCAATCGGTGACGATGCCGCCGGTCGCCTGCGCGCCGCATTCGAGGATGTGGCCGGCGAGGCTGCCGGCCGAGAGCCGGTCATAGTCCTCTGGCTTCCAGCCGAATTCGTGGATCAGCGGGCCGAGTACGACGGCGGAGTCGACGCAGCGCCCGGTCACGACGATATCGGCGCCAGTCGCGAGCGCGGCGGCGATCGGGAAGGCGCCGAGATAGGCGTTGATGCTGGCGATCTTCTCCGGGAAAGGCGTGCCGGAGAACATCTCGGTGATGCCGGCGGCGCGCAGGCGCTCGGCCTCGCCTGAGAGGTCGTCGCCGGTGACGATCGCGACCTTCAAGTCGACGCCGACCTCCTCGAAGGCGGCGAGCAGAGCGCCGCGGCAGGCTTCGGGATTGACGCCGCCGGCATTGGTGACGACGCGGATGCGCTTTTCCGCGATCTCGCGGGCGAGCGGCTTCATCACCAGCGAGACGAAATCGGTGGCGTAGCCAAGCGCCGGGTTCTTCGCTTTCATCCGGGCGAGGATCGACATGGTGATCTCGGCCAGATAGTCGAGCACGAGGTAGTCGATGCCGCCCTGGCGAACGAGCTGGCGCGGGCCTTCCGGGCTGTCGCCCCAGAAGCCGGCTCCGCAGCCGATACGGATGTTTTCGCGCATGGCGTTCACCGCCCGGTCCAGGCCGGCGGGCGTTTTTCGGCGAAGGCGGCGAAGCCCTCGCGCGCATCCTCGGTGCGAGCCATGTTGGCGAGCATGAACTGGGCGTATTCGAGCGCCGCATCCGTCGACATCTCGCGAATTTTGACGAGGCTCTGCTTGCCCAGGCGAATGCCGGTCGGCGACTTGTCGACGAGTCGGCCGACCAGCCAATTCGTCTTCGCGTCGAGCTCACTGGCCGGTACGGCATAGTTGACGATCGCGCCGGCTTCCGGGTCCCCCGCCCGGATGGTCTCGCCGGTGAGGCAGAATTCCATCAGTCGTCGGTAGGGCAGCACCCGCATCAGATAGGGCAGGATCATCATCGGGAAGAGACCCACCCTGACCTCGGTCACTCCCAGCTGAACGTCGTCGCGGGCCACCACGAGGTCGCAGGCACAGACCAGGCCGAAGCCGCCGGCCAGCGCATGGCCATTGACCCGTGCCACCAGCGGCAGCCGGCAGGCATCCATCCGGCGCAGCAGCCGGGCGACATAGTGGCGAGGATCGGCCGCCTCGATGGTGAAGGGCGTTCCGTCGGCATTCGGCTTGAGATCGCCGCCGGCGCAGAAGGCCTTGTCGCCGGCTCCGGTGAGGACGACGGCGCGCACTTCGGGATCGGCCTCGGCCTTGTCGAGCGCAGCGACGATCCCCTCGGCGACCGCTTCGTTCAGAGCGTTGCGACGACTTTCGCGATTGATCGTGACGACCAGCGCCGCGCCCTCGCGTCGGGTGATGATCTCTTCGCTCACGGTTTTTCGTCCCTGCGCAGCTCGCTCGGGAGCCTTCGCCAAATAAATGATTTCAATTCATTTGAAGTGTCAATAGGGCGCCCTTCGATGAGGGGCGCTAAATCTCTCGCCAATGGATTGTTCCAATTGACCGCGCCCGTTCGGCGTTGACAGCGGGATTTGTCGCTGATGAAATACGCTCACTAAATTAAAAGAGCCGAATGGCTCAAGGCTCGCTCGAATACGAAGCGAGGGAGGAGACCGACGTGAATTCCGTGAACGGTAGCAACCGCGCCCACGCTTTCGGCCTCGACGAGGAGCAGGACGCCATTCTCGATGGGGCGGATCGTTACGCTCGTACCGAACTCTACCCGCTGTCGCAGCGCATGGACGATGAAGAATGGTGGCCGGACGAGGCCTTCCGCCGGATCGGAGCCAATGGCTTCCTGGGCGCGACGATTCCCGAACAATATGGCGGGGCGGGGCTCGATCTGCTTCAGGCCGGGCTGGTCCTGCAGGGCTTCAGCCGCTGGAACCATGCCATGGCGCTCTCGGTCGTCGCGCATGACAATCTCTGCGCCAACAACATCTACCGCAACGGCAATGAGGAGCAGCGGCGCCGGTACCTGCCCGATCTCTGCTCGGGCAAGACGATCGGCGCGCTCGGCCTGACCGAGCCGGGTGCGGGCTCGGACGCGCTCGGCTCGATGCGCACCACCGCGCGTCGCGACGGCGACCACTACATCCTCAACGGCAGCAAGATCTTCATTACCAATGGCCCGGTCGCCGACGTGCTCCTGGTCTACGCCAAGACCGACAAGGAGCGCGGCGCTCACGGCATCTCCGCCTTCATCGTCGAGAAGGGGTTTCCTGGCTTCAAGGTGGCGCAGAAGCTCGTCAAGATGGGCTATCGCGGCAGCCAGACCGCGGAGCTGCTGTTCGAGGATTGCCGCGTTCCCGCCGCCAACCTCGTCGGTGCGGAGAACCAGGGCGTCGCGATCGTGATGAGCGGGCTCGATCTGGAGCGCGCGATGATCTCGCCGCTTTGCCTCGGCATCGCCGAGCGGGCGCTCGAGCTCTCGATCGACTACGCCAAGACCCGCAAGCAGTTCGGCAAGCCGATCGGCGCCTTCCAGATGGTCCAGTCGATGCTGGCCGAGATGTATGTGCTGGTCGAGACCATGCGCAGCTTCAGCTATCGCACGCTGGCCGAAGCGGCGCCGCTCGAAGTGGGTGGCGGCGGGCGCGGCGACATCCACCGCCTGACCGCGGCCTCGGTGATGTATGCGGCGCAGGCCTGTCACGATGTCCTCGACAAGGCCGTGCAGGTCCATGGCGGCGCCGGCTATATCTGGGAATCGGAGATCAACCGGCTCTTTCGCAGCACCAAGCTGCTCGAGATCGGTGCCGGCACCACCGAGGTGCGCAAGATGATCATCGCCGGTGAATTGCTGAAGGGGATGGAGCGTCATGGCTGAGGCCGACGCCCGCGAACTCGGGCTGGAGGACGCCGATCTCGCCGTGCTGCCGACGGTCTATGGGCCGGAGGCCTTCGCCGGCAAGACCGTTCTGATCTCCGGAGGTGCCGGCGGCATCGGCCGCGCCACGGCCTGGCTGCTCGGTCGGCTCGGTGCGCGGGTGATCATCGCCGGCCGCGACGAGGGCAGGCTGGAGGCGGCGGTCGTGGCGATGTGCGCCGCCGGGCTGGAGGCGGCGGCCAGGACGGTAAACGTCCGCGATCCCGCGACGATCGCGGCGCTGCACGACTGGATCGCGGCCGAATTCGGCGGCATCGATATCCTCGTCAACAGCGCCGGCGGCCAGTTCCCGCAGGCGGCGATCGATTTCTCGACGAAGGGCTGGAACGCGGTCGTCGACACAAACCTCAACGGCACCTGGTACATGATGCAGGAGGCCGCCCGGCGCTGGCGCGACGCGCGGCGTCCGGGCAGCATCGTCTCGATCGTGGTGGTGACGCGGCAGGGGCTGCACGGCGTGGCGCACACGGTCGCGGCGCGCGCCGGCGTGGTCGGCCTGACCCAGGCGCTGGCGGTGGAGTGGGCGCCGCTCGACATCCGGGTGAACTGCATCGCGCCGGGGGCGATCGAGACGCCGGGCTGGCGGGTCTACGATCCCGAGCAAATCAAGGCCTATCCGCGCTCCAACCCGATGATGCGGACCGCGACGACCTGGGAGGTGGCGGAGGCATGCGCCTATCTCTGCGGGCCGGCAGCAGCCTATGTCACCGGCGAGGTGCTCAATGTCGCCGGCGGGGCGCAGCTCTGGGGCGAGACCTGGACGATCCCGCGCCCGGCCTTCTTCGATGGTCCGGGTCGTCGGGGCAACGAGTAGGCGATGACCTCAGCGCGGGAAGCTGGAAGGAGTCTTCGCCGAGGCGATCCCGGTCGTGGCCTCGAGTCGGGCTGCCGCGGCTTCCAGCCGGGTGATCACGCTCTCCATCGGGGAATTCGGTTCGCTGCCGAGCATCAGGCCGTGATGGACCAGATTGGTGATCGCATCTGCCATCTCGGCGGGATCGAAATTGCCTTCACCGCGCAGGAAGGCCCAGGTGCGATGCTCGATGCAGCCGAAGACCAGATCGCGCACCAGGCTCGGCGATGCCTCCGGCCTGAGTTCGCCCGCGGCGATGCCTGCCTTCACCACATCGACGAGGCGATGGGTGTAGGCGCGGTTCAGCTCAAACAGATGCGAACCGCGATAATCGGGTGCCGGGCGGATCTCCTGGAACATCAGGCGCGACAGCGCCGGATCGCGGTGGATCGAGGTGAGATGCGTGTAGACGATGAAGCGGATCTGGTTCCAGCTGCCGCGCACTGCGGCGAACTGCTCGGCATCGTCGCGCAGCATCTCCTCGAACCAGTGCTCGACGACCTTGACCAGCAATTCGCGCTTGTTGGCGAAGAAGCGGTAGATGCTGCCCTCGACCACGCCGGCGCGCAGCGCGATATCGGTGATCAGCGCATCGTTGTAGCCCTTCTCGACGAAGACCTCCTTGGCCGCGGCCATGATGTCGGAGATGCGGCGTTCCGGCGGAAGCCGGTTGACCTGTCGCTTCGCGGCGCTGCGGGGCGGCATGATGATCCTTGTTGACACGAGGCGCGGAAGCGCTCCGGTCGCTTTCCGGCGTCCGGAGCGCCCGGTCCGGGCGGCGGCGCGTTGGTCTGGCACGCCGGGCTCGACGTTAAAAAATACCATTCATCATCTGTGCCCTCGAAGCAAGAGGGCGGTTGCCCGCCGTCTCTTGCCGGATGGGCGCTCGGGCCGGGCTGGCCCTTTGCCTTAGGGGGCGTGTCATTGCCATTGCCTGTCGCATTCGCCGGGCGCCTGCGCGTCCCCGTCATCGCCGCGCCGATGTTCCTGATCTCCGGCCCTGATCTTGTCGTAACCTGTTGCCAAAACGGTGTTATCGGCAGCTTTCCGGCGCTCAACCGGCGGACCACGGCGGGCTTCGCCGACTGGCTCGACGAGATCGCGGGGCGGCTCGACGGCGCGGGCGATGCTGCGCCGTTCGGCGTCAATCTGGTCGTCCATCGCAGCAACCCGCGCCTCGATGCCGATCTTGCCGTCGTGATCGAGCGTAAGGTGCCGCTGGTCATCACCTCGCTCGGCCTCAATCGAGACCTGATCAAGGCCGTGCAAGGCTATGGCGGCCTCGTCTTCCACGATGTGACGAGCCTCGCTTTTGCGGCAAAGGCGGCCGATGCAGGCGTCGACGGGCTGATCGCGGTATCGGCCGGGGCCGGTGGTCATGCCGGCCCGCTCAATCCCTTCGCGGCGCTGGCAGATATCCGTCGCATCTTCGATGGTGTGCTCGTGCTTGGCGGGGCGCTTGGCAACGGTGCGCAGGTCGCGGCTGCCCGCATGGCGGGCGCCGACATGGCCTATCTTGGCACCCGTTTCATGGCGACGCGCGAGAGCCTGGCGCCCGATGCCTTGCGGGCCATGCTGCTCGACGCTTCCGCAGCGGATATCGTCTACACCCCTGCCATCAGTGGTGTGCACGGCAATTTCCTGCGCCCCAGCATCGTGGCTGCAGGGCGAGATCCCGACGATGTCAGCAAGCCGGCCGGCTATGATTTCGGCACGACGGAAGCCAAGGCCTGGCGCGACATCTGGGCGGCGGGGCAGGGCGTCGGCGCGATTGACGATGTACCGGGGGCGGCCGATCTTTGTCGGCGACTGGCGGGTGAGTACGAGGCGGCGTTGGCCGGTGCGGCAGGCTTGTCCTGTCTTTCTTCCGCCATTCCGGTGAGCTGAGTCGAGTTCATTGAGAGGGCGCCAGCCGGGTCGCATCGAGATCTCCGTGCCGAACGACCTCAGGGGATGTTTCAGGGGCGCCTGTGCGAAAAAGCGCAGTTGGCAACGGTGGCGGAACCCGAGTGCGGAAGAGTTGACAGCAAAAGATGAATTGTATTCATTAGCTCTATCGAGCTGACGCCCACATAGATAACAAGCGAGCGCAGCCGGGGAGGACATCGTGGGAGAGGACGCCGTTCATCCGGCGGTGCCGCGCACGCGTCAGGCATCGGCAAATGCTGCGGTAGCAATCATCGTCCGCGGTCTCCCGCTGGCGAGTGCCTCGGATGAATGAAGCTCAATACCGTCCCGTCGCGGATGCCGCCGGCGCGCCTGTCGCGCTCTCGTGCGCTGGGATCGAGCGCGTTTTCGGGGGGCTGCGCGCACTGAAAGGCGTGTCGCTCGATGTCCGCCAGGGCGAGATCCTGGGCCTCGTCGGCCCGAACGGCTCCGGCAAGACCACGATGGTCAACGTGATCACCGGCTTCTACCCGCCCAATGCCGGGCGGGTGAGTCTGTTCGGTGAGGATATCACCGCGCTGAAGCCGCATCGCGTCGCCGCGCGCGGCGTCGCCCGCACCTTCCAGAACCTTGCGTTGTTCAAGGGCATGAGCGTCCTCGACAACATCCTGATCGGCCGCCACACCCACATGAAGCCAAGCGCGCTCGGGGCTCTGTTCTACTGGTGGTGGGCGGAGCGCGAGGAACTGGCGCACCGGCGCGTCGTCGAAGAGATCATCGAATTCATGCAGCTACAGGACATCCGCGACGAGCCAGTCGAGGTGATCCCGCTCGGCCTGCAGAAGCGCGTCGAGCTGGCGCGCGCCCTCGTCGCCGAGCCGCGCCTGCTGATCCTCGACGAACCCATGGCCGGCATGAACCAGGAGGAGAAGGAATACATCGCCCGCTTCATCCTCGATGCGCGCGAAGCCCGCGGCGTCACCACCCTGATCATCGAGCACCACATGGACGTGGTGACCTCGATCTGCGATCGCGTCGTGGTCTTGAGCTATGGCGAGGTGATCTCGGAAGGCGAGCCGCAGGCGGCGATCTCGCATCCGAGCGTGGTCAGCGCCTATCTCGGCGAGCGAGCCGCCAAGCGCCACCAGGCCGGGAGCGCGGCATGACGGTGGCGCACGGCAAGATCAAGGAGGTGGCCCATTGGCCGGTCGCCGCCAATGGCGAGCCGGCGACTTTGATCGCAGCGCTAGCCCGCAACGCAGCGCAGTTCGGCGATCGGGTCGCCTTCCGGGAGCGCCGCTACGGCATCTGGCAGGAGCAGGCCTGGCGCGAGGTTTTCGCGGAGATCGCCGCCATGGCGGCCGGGCTGGAAGAGGTTGGGCTGGTCGCTGGCGCCGCCATGACCGTGATCGGCGACAACCGCCCGCGGCTCTATTACGCCATGCTCGCCGCCAACATGCTGCGGGCCTTCCCGTCGCCGGTTTTTCCCGATGTCCCGCTGCAGGAATTGATCGTTGCGACCCGGCATGGCGCGCCTGCCGTCGGAATCGCAGAGGATCAGGAGCAGGTCGACAAGCTGCTCGAACTCAGGGCCGCGACCGGACGCGTCGCCACCATCCTCTATGACGACGAGCGCGGGCTCGACGGCTACGATATGCCCGGGCTGATGTCGCTCGATGCGCTGGTCGCGAAGGGGCGCGAACGGCTAGAGCGCGAGCCCGATCTCGTCCTGCGCTTCGTCGACGGGCCGCAGGCCGACGACATCTCAGTGCTGCTGCACTCTTCCGGGACGACAGGCCTGCCCAAAGGCATTCCGCTGCGCCACCGCAACGTCGCTGGCGGCCTGCTCAACGCCGGCGCGAGCGGCTATTTCCACAAGCACGAGGAGCTTTACGCTTATCTGCCTACCGCCTGGGTCGGTGACTTCGTCTTCACGCTCGGCGCCGGCATGATGATGGCGGCGACGATCAACATCCCCGAGCGCCAGGAGACCGTGCTGCGCGACCTGCGCGAGGTCTCGCCGACCTTCTATCTCGCTGCGCCGCGCGCCTGGGACCAGATGCTGACGCGCGTCCAGGTCGGCATGAAGAACTCGACGCCGTTCAAGCGCTGGCTGTTCGAGACAACGATGGAGCGCGCCGTCGCCTTCGAGCGCAAGCGCCTGTCCGGCGGTGTGCTGACACCGAAGGAGAAGCTGCTCGACTGGATCGGCAATGCGTTGGTCTACGCGCCGCTGCGAGATCATCTTGGACTGGACCGGGCTGAGCGCGCCTTCACCGGCGGCGAGGCGCTGGGCGAGGATACTTTCCTGTTCTTCCGGGCGCTCGGCATCCGTCTCAAGCAGTTCTACGGCCAGACCGAAACCTGCGCACTGACGGCGGCGCAGACCGAAGGGCAGGTCAAGCTCCACACCGTCGGCAAGCCGATGGAGGGCAGCGAGATCCGCATCGACGAGAGCGGCGAGATCCTGGTGCGCTCCTCCTCGGTCGTCGACGGCTACTATGACGATCCCGAAAGCAGCGCCAAGGCGCTGGTCGAGGGCTGGCTGCACACCGGCGACGCCGGGCGCATCGACGAGGATGGCGAGCTCATCGTGCTCGGCCGCGTCAGCGAGGTCGTGCGCACGGCTTCCGGCGAGCGCTACATTCCGAACTTCATCGAGAACCGGCTGAAGTTCAGCCCCTATATCCGCAATGTCGCGGTGATCGGCGCCGGCCAAGACCTGCTCACCGCCATTGTCTGCATCGATTTCGACGCGGTCGGCCACTGGGCCGAGGAGCGCGGCATTTCCTATACCTCCTATGCCGAGCTCTCGCAGAAGCCGGAGGTCCAAGGGCTCGTCGGGCAGGTGGTCAGGCACGTCAACGGCACACAGCCGGAAGGCTTGCGCGTACGGCGCTTCGTCAACCTGCACAAGGATTTCGACGCCGACGACGGCGAGATCACCCGCACTCGCAAGCTGCGCCGCAACGTCATCGAGACCACTTACGCCTCGCTGATCGAGGCGCTCTATGGCGGCGCGACCGAGACCGTGTTCGACGCCACCATCGCCTATGAGAACGGGGAGCGCGGCGTGATCCGACGGACACTCAAGATCAGCGAGGTCGTCGCCTGATGGACTGGATCCTGCTCGCGGAACTCTCGGCCAACGGCGTTTTCGTCGGCCTGATGTATGCGCTGGTCTCGCTCGGCATCGTACTGATCTACAAGACATCCGGCACCGCCAATCTCGCCCAGGGCGCCATCGCGATGACCGGCGGCTATGTCACCTGGGCGCTGGCGACTCTCATTGGCCTGCCGATCTGGCTCGCGATCCCGGCAGCGCTTGTCGCCATGTTCGGCTTCGGCCTGCTGATGGAGCGCATCGCGCTGCGCCGGATGATCGGCCAGCCGGTGATCATGACGATCATGCTGACGCTCGGCGTCGAGATCATGCTGCGCGGGCTGCTCCCCGGCGTCTTCGGCGCGGCGGTCAAGCGCCTCGACATCGGCATGCCGCAACAACCGCTCTTCGTCGGCGATCTGCTGATCAACCGCGCCACGCTGATCGGCGGTTCGATCTCGCTGCTCCTGATCGTGCTCTCGCTGCTCTTCTTTAATTCGCGCTTCGGGGTGGTGATGCGTGCCGTCGCCGACGACCAGACCGCCTCCTGGTCGGTCGGCATCAGGGTCGAGCGTGCGATCGCCGTTGCCTGGGGCCTCGCCGCCGTCTCCGCCACCGCTGCCGGCGTGCTTTGGGGCAGCACCCAGGGCATCGACTGGTCTCTCTCGCTCCTGCTGATCAAGGCGCTCGCCATCGCGATCCTCGGCGGGCTCGACTCGATCCCCGGCGTGCTCGTCGCCGGCGTCATCGTCGGCGTGGCCGAGAGCCTCGCGACCGGTGTGCTCGACCCGCTGGTCGGCGGCGGCTCACGCGACGTGGTCGCGGCCGTGATCATCCTGGTGACGCTCCTGCTCAAGCCGCACGGCCTGTTCGGCCGCCACCATATCGAGAGGGTCTGACGCCGTGTTCTATCGTCGCGCCGGCATCCGCCACACGCGCTATCAGGACGAGCGCCAGCTTTTCCCGCTCGGCTTCGACCGCGGGTTGATCATTGCGGTCGTCCTCCTTCTGCTGGCGGCCCCCTTCCTGTTCGACCGGCTCTACGTCTCCGGCTACCTGCTGCCCTGGCTGATCTGGACCTCGGCGGCGCTCGGCCTCAACCTGCTGATGGGCTGGTCCGGCCAGATCCATCTCGGCTATGGCGCGGTGATGGGCATCGGCGCCTATGGCTCGGTGCACCTGGTTCGTCTCGGCGTGCCGCTCGAGATTGCGATGATCGTCGGCGGCCTGCTCAGCGCCACCATCGGCACGATGTTCGGCGGTGCGGCTTTGCGCATGAAGGGCATCTATCTGGCGATGGCGACGCTCGCCATGCAGTACGTCGTCGACTTCGTCATCTCGCATTCCTCGGTGATCAGCGGCGGCTCGCTGGCAACCTTGCAGGTGCCGCCGGTGCGCTTCCTCGGTATTCCCCTGCAGGGCGACCTGCCGACCTATTACCTCGCCTTCGGCGTCTGCTTCATGATCACGCTCTTCATGCTGAACGTTCGGCGCACCAGTTTCGGCCGGGCGCTGGCAGCGCTGCGCGAGAAGGACTATGCCGCGCAGATCCTCGGCATCTCGACCTTCCGCTACAAGCTGCTCGCCTTCTGGGTCTCGTCCTTCATCGGCGGCGTCGTCGGTTCGGTTCTGGCGGTGACCTATCTTCGGGCGATCTCGCCCGACCAGTTCCATATCGAGCTCTCGATCCAGATCCTGGCGATGATCATCGTTGGAGGGCTCGGCAGCGTGCTCGGCCCGTTCTTCGGTACGGCGCTGATCCTGTTCGCGCCGATCCTGCTCAACAACCTGCTCGGCTTTACTGCCGGGACGCTTGGCTGGTCGCTGCCGATCGACCTGCGCGCCCATCTGCCCCTGATGGCCTATGGCGCCCTCGTGATCGGCTTCCTGCTCTACGAGCCGCTCGGCCTCGCCAAGATCTACGCGAATTTCCGCAACTACTTGCTTGTCTGGCCGTTCCGCCA
The DNA here is from genome assembly GCF_945956895.1 of uncultured Allobosea sp. Classification (GTDB taxonomy): domain Bacteria; phylum Pseudomonadota; class Alphaproteobacteria; order Rhizobiales; family Beijerinckiaceae; genus Allobosea. The sequence goes on from NZ_CAMFJF010000032.1 coordinate 18,507, forward strand.
TGCCCAGCGGTGACGGTGCCTTGAACAACGACAGGGCTGGAGGAAACAGGATGTCGCTCGATCGCCGTTCTTTCATCGCCGGCTCGGCTGCGCTCGCCGCGCCGCTCGCCCTGCCGGTCCGCGTCTTCGCCCAGGAGAAGATCGTCCGCTTCTCGCTGCCGCAGGACTTCACCCGCATCTACACCTTCGTGACCTCGGAATATAACCAGGGCCAGCGCGACTACTTCACGCTGGTCAACGATCGCGGCGGCGTCGGCGGCTACAAGATCGTCGCCGACATCACCGACCACGCCAACGACCTGCCGCGCGCCATCGAGGCCTATGAGCGCGGCAAGCGCGAGGGCGCTGTGCTGATCGACCCGCTCTCGACGCCGGTGGCGCGCGCGCTGGTGCCGCGCGCGCTCGAGGACAAGATCAACATGATCACCGCCTATTCCGGCCGCAGTGACGCGGCCGATGGCAGCGTCTTTCCTTACGTCCTGCCGCTCTCGATCAACTACTGGACCCAGGCTGGGCTGATCATCGAGCAGTTCAAGAAAACCGAGAAGGGCAGCCTCAAGGGCAAGAAGATCGTCTTCGTCCATATCGACACGCCCTTCGGCAAGGAGCCGCTGCCGATCCTCAACGTGCTTGCCAAGAAAGAAGGCTATGAACTCACCGCCTTCCCCTACACCCCGCCGGGCAACGACCAGTCGGCGATCTGGCCGCAGGTTCGTCGGGCAAGGCCCGATTTCGTGATCTTCTGGGGCGCCGGCGTCGGCCAAACGGTGGCGCTGACCGAAGCGATCCGCAACGGCATTCCGATGGACCGCGTCTCGGGCAGCGTCTGGCTGTCTGAATCCGACATGGACGTGGTCGGGCGCGAGGCGGCCAAGGGCGTGATGAAGGTCGAGCCCTGCGTCGGCGGGCGCGAGCCCAAGGTAATCAAGGACATTCTTGCCGACGTCGTCGGCAAGGGCAAAGGCTCGGGCCCGGAGAACAAGGTCGGCACGGCCTATTACAACTACGGCGTCCAGATGGCGACACTGATGGTCGAGGGCGTGCGCAAGGCGGCCGAGAAGGTGCCGAACGGCCCGGTCACCGGCCCCTGGCTCAACGAGGGCCTGCGCTCGATCACCAACTTCACCGCCGACGGCCTGCTGCCGCCGACCACAATCACCAAGGACGACCACCAGGGCGGCGGCATGGGCCGGATCGCGCGCTGGGACGGTGCCAAATTCGTGCCGATCACCGATTGGTTCGCCGCCAACCAGGACGTGGTCTGGGAGGAGATCCGCAAGAACTCGGACGAGTTCAAGAAGACCGGGAAATGACGAGGTCCGGGCGGCGCGCTTAAGCTCGCGTCGCCCGCCATTGCTGGATCGGGCCGATGACGCTGCTGGCGCTGAACAATATCGAGATCGTCTACGATCAGGTCTTCCTCGCCGTGCGCGGCGTCTCGATCGAAGTGCCCGAGAAAGGGCTCGTTGCCGTGCTCGGCGCCAACGGTGCCGGCAAGAGCACGGTGCTGAAGTCGATCTCCGGCCTGCTCAAGCCCGAACGCGGCGCGGTGACCCGCGGCGAGATCAGCTTCGACGGCCGCTCGATCCTTGCGGTCGATCCGCCTGAGCGCGTGCGCCTCGGCATCGTCCATGTGCTGGAAGGGCGCCGCGTCTTCGGCCATCTGACGCCCAGGGAGAACCTGATCGCGTCGGCGACCATGCATCGCGAGCGCGGTCATGTCTCGGCGCTGATCGACCGGATGTTCGAGACCTTTCCGCGCCTTGCCCAGCGCGCCAAGGCCGAGGCCGGCTATCTCTCCGGCGGCGAGCAGCAGATGCTGGCGATCGCCCGCGCGCTGATGACCGAGCCGCGTCTGCTGATGCTCGACGAGCCAAGCCTCGGCCTCGCGCCCTTCCTCGTCGACGAGATCTTCGACATCGTCCGGCGCGTCAACGAGCGCGACGGCGTTGCAGTCCTGCTGGTCGAGCAGAACGCCACCGCGGCGCTGGAGATCGCCCAATACGGCTATCTGATCGAGAACGGCCGCATCCTGATGAGCGGCGAGGCTGCAGTGCTGAGCGCCAATCCCGACGTCGCCGACGCCTATCTCGGCGGCCATCAGAAGGTCGATTATCACGCGGTCAAGCATTACCGGCGCCGCAAGCGCTGGCTGGCCTGAGGCCGCGCGATGGGCAAGCACTACGACCGCCTGGAAACCCGGACGCCCGCACGCCGCGAGGCCGATCTGTTCCAGCGTTTGCCCAAGGTGATCGCGGCGGCGAAAGCCTTGCCGGCTTGGCGCAGGCACCTGCGCGGCATTGATCCCGGAGCCGTCACGGACCGCGCATCGCTCGCTCTTCTGCCGGTGCTGCGCAAGTCGGACCTACCATCGACCCAGCGCGCGAGGCCGCCCTTCGGTGGTTTGCTGCCCGGCCGTCCTGGCGATTATCGCCGGCTGATGATGTCGCCGGGGCCGATCTTCGAACCCGAGGGCCATGACGATGATCCGTGGCGCGTCGCCCGCGCGCTCGCCGCGGCAGGCGCCAGCCGCCGTGATGTCGTGCTCAACACCTTCTCCTATCACCTGACGCCTGGCGCCTGGTGCTTCGATGCCGGCGCGCGCGTGCTCGGCTGTGCCGTCATCCCGGCAGGGCCCGGCAACAGCGATGCCCAGCTCGACCTGATCGAGGCCTACCGGCCGTCGCTTTATGCCGGCGTGCCCGATTTCCTGAAGATACTACTCGACCAGGCGGCGGCGCGCGGGCGCGACGTCGCCTCGCTGAAGCGGGCCGTAGTTTCCGGCGCGGCCTTCCCGCCCTCGCTGCAGGCGGAGTTCGCCGCGCGCGGCATCGACGCTTATCAATGCTATGCCACCGCCGAATGCGGCATCATCGCCTATGAGAGTCCGGCCCGCGACGGGCTGATCCTGAACGAGGACATCATCGTCGAGATTCTGCGCCCCGGCACCGGGGATCCCGTAGCCGAGGGCGAGGTCGGTGAGATCGCAGTGACGATCCTCGATCCGACGAAGCCGCTGATCCGCTTCGCTGTCGGCGACCTCAGCGCCCTCCTGCCGGGAACCTCGCCTTGCGGGCGGACGAACCGGCGGATTCGGGGCTGGCTCGGCCGCGCTGACCAGTCCGCCAAGGTGAGGGGCATGTTCGTGCGCCCTGAGCAGGTCGCCGCGATCATGGCGCGCCATGCCGCGCTCGGCCGCTGCCGGCTGGTGGTCACGCGCCGCGACGAGACCGATGCGATGCATCTCGACGCTGAGGTCGCCGCGCCGCCGCCCGGGTTGGCTGAGGCGGTGGCGGCGAGCTTGCGCGATGTGATGAAATTGCGCGGGACGGTCGCCTTCGTTCCACCGGGGACACTGCCCAACGATGGCAAGATCATCGACGATACGCGAAAGCCCGCCTGAGTCAGCAGGCGGCTGGAAAGGCACGGCACATCATGGCGAGCGACAAGGCGATTCAGGCTTCCGCAGGCGACGTGGTCCTGGTCGAGCGGCAGGGAGCCGTGCTGACGGTGACGATGAACCGGCCGAAGGTGCTCAACGTCCTGGACGAGGCTCTGGCGGATGCGCTCGTCGCCGCCTTCGCGCCGATCGCCGCCGATGCGACCGTCAGGGCGGTGGTCCTGGCCGGGGTCGGGCGCTCCTTCATGGCGGGCGGCGATCTGTCCCGCTTCGATGCCGATCTTGCTGCGGCACCCGTGACGGCGGGTCTGCTGATCGAGCGCTTCCACGCATTGATGCGCCTGATCAAGGCGCTGCCGCAGCCGGTGATCGCTGCCCTGCAGGGCCCGGTGGCGGGGGGCGGCGTCGCGCTCGCGCTGGCTTGCGACATGGTGATCGCCACGCAAGGGGCGAGCTTCCTCTCGGCCTATACCAAGCTCGGCACCAACCCGGATGGCGGCACGACCTGGACGCTCACGCAATTGCTGGGCCCACGGCGTGCCCTCGAATTCGTGCTGCTCAACGAAGCGATCGACGCCGAGACGGCGTTGCGCCTCGGTCTCGTCAACCGGGTCGTGCCGGAAGGCGAGCTCGTGCAGGCGGCGCAGGCCATGGCCGAGCGCCTGAGCCAAGGCAGCCGCGGCGCCGTCAAGGCGGTCAAGGCCCTCGTTCAGGCCGCGAGCGAGGTCTCTTTCGACGCGCAGCTCGATCTGGAAAAGCAGGCCTTCATCGGCAACGCGGCGACGCCCGATTTCCGGGAGGGCATTCGGGCCTTCTTCGAGAAACGCCCGCCGCGGTTCTGACGTGCTGCCGCAGGCGTGACGAACTGCCTGTATCGCGGAAATACTGGCTTGTGTGGCTCGGCGCATAAATCAGGGAATGCGTCGATTTGGCTCCGGTTGGTCATTTAATACGCGAGCGATGACGGCTTGGTTCTCAAATTGAGCGCATCCGGGCCGATGCTTTCCACCAAGGTCCTCGGGCGATCATGGTCTCGGCGATGTCAGCGAGGCGAACCTTGTTATCTTCAAGCATGTGATTGCTGAGCATTCGCACCATCTCGGGACCTGTGATCCGAGCCCTTAAAACTGGATCGCTTTGGGTTAGAATTTTCCGTGTCGTTTCCCTTGGGCTGGGAGGAGCGGAAGACGATGAAGGATTCGAAGTGTTCGCTTCGCGGACCTTCGGTTCGGACGCCCCGAAGGCGTTCATCCTGAAGCAGGGCGCCGACGGGATTCCAGTGGCACGGCATCAGCCGGCTACCGGATATCGAGGGCGACAAGGAGCCGAAAAAGAGGTTCAAGTCCTTCCTGATCGGCTTCTTCCAGATCGACCTCGCCGAGGTTCATGCCGCCGAGGGCAGGCTCTGCCTGTTGGTCGCCATTGATCGGACGAGCAAATTCGCCTTCGCGCAATCGATGGAGAGCGCCAACAGGGTGACGGCCTCCATCTTCCTGGTCGCTTTGATCGCCGCCGCTTCCGACAGGATCGACAACGGCATCCAGCTCCGCTTCCCGCTACGTTACGCCAACGGCCCGACCGCTCGCCACATCACCCGCATGTTCGCGATGCGCTGTCGGGAGAACGGCATCGAGCATCGCTTCACCAGGATCAACCATCCCTGGACCAACCGGCAGGTCGAACGGATGAACCGGACGATCAAGGACGCGGCCGTCAAGCGCTATCACCACGACAGCCACGACCAGCTCGAACCCCACCTCGACGACTTCGTCTCAGCCTCCAATTTCGGCCGGCGCCTGAAGACCCTGAAAGGCCTCACACCCTACGAGTTCATCCGCAAGCGCTGGACTTCAGAGCCAGAACGATTCACGCTCGATCCAATCCACCAAATGCCGGGACTGAATACCTAGCGCGCCGGCAGCGATAGCGAGATCAGGCGGACCGGCTCGCGCGTCGTCGGATCGACCGTGCCACGCAGGACCGCGTCGCTGGCGACGGTGTCGTCCTGCAATTGCGCCTCGCGGACGCGCATCTGGCGGCGGACGCTGCTGGCCTGCGCCTCCATCCGGGAAATGCCGACCTGTTCGTCGATCTGCTTGCGCTGGGTCTTGCTCAGCTCCGAGGCGGTGCGGAAATCGCGGAAGTCGCGCCGGCTGTAAGGCCAGCCCGAGCCGCCGGTGAAGGTCGAGACCTTGCCGTCGAGCACGACGCTGTCGCCGGGCCGCAAGGTGATGTCCCGCAGCAGGGAGACGCGCCGTTCGCCGGCCTGCACGATGGCGGGGCGGCAGGCCGGGTCGGCCGACTTCTCGTGGCTATAGGCCATCGGCAGGGCGCCATAGCGCTTGCCGTCGGCCGCGACGGCGTCGGCAATGCCGGCCCCGCCGGCGGCCACCTTGAAGACCTTGACCGGGATGCCCGGATTCATCGCCTTGCAGATCGCCTCATGGGCCTTCAGGTCGCCGGATGAGCGGACATAGCCGATGGGAGCGTGGAAGCCGTCGCAGAGGCGCACGCAGAAAGTCTGGGCCCGGTCGGCTACTCCGGTCACCACATCGAGCGTGGCCGAGGTCGTGCCGGCGATCTTGCGTCGCCCGTCGGCGGATTTCCGGGCCGATTTGCGGAAGGGGTTGAGGTCGACCTGCGGCTGCGCGAGGCGCCCGTCCGGCAGCGTCTGCATGAGCGGCAGGCGCCAGCCATTGCCGGCGGGCGCATAGGCATTGGCCTGCGGAGCGGGCCGGGTCGAGGTGTAGGTCGCGTTGCGCAGGCGGGTCTGCTCGGTCTGGCGTGCCACTTCCCGGATGTTGGCCTCGCGGGCCTCGTCGTTCTCGGCCAGGACCATCGAGGCCGTCAGCACCATGCCGCCGGAGCCGAGCGTGACCCCGAGCGCGGCAAGCGCCAGCAGGCGACCCGCGGGGCTGCGCTTTGCGATCTTCGCCTTGCCGGAAGCGGCGGCCAGAACCTCGCCCTCGCGGACGAAAACCCGCGCCGGGACCTCACGGACACGTAACATCGCGTCACTCCAAACTACGCTTGTCCACCGTCCGCCGCCATTCGGGGTGTAGTTTACTTTTCGTTAAGCTTCAACGCTTCCGGGCCTTCCGCTGCCGGAAACGGGCAAGATGCTTAACGGGAGTGTTGCCGGGATCCGCCGCTCAGAGCACGGAGACGAGGACGCCGAGCCACATGCAGAACAGCGCGAGAACGCCGATGCCGTAGACGGCGCCGCGCAGGGGCAATGTGTTGGGGCCGATATGGATCAGGGTGTGGACGATGCGGGTCGTCACATAGAGCCAGGCGAGGATCGCCATGACATAGCCGGTGGCGCCGGTCTCCATCGCGATCATGACGATGGCGAAGAAGACCACCGGCGTTTCGAACTGGTTGGTGAAGTTCGCCGATGCGAGCCGGGCCGGGACGGGGTAGCGCTCGGTCGAGACCGTGACCTCGTCGGGGCGGACGGCGCCGCTGGCGAAGGCCATCTTGCGGCGGAAAGCCAGGACGACGCCGACGACGAAAATCCAGAAGATCATCGCCAGCGTCGGATAGATCAGCTTCAGAGTCATGGTCGCGCGTAGCCCCGTGCCTGCACCGGCCTGAATCAGTCAGGCCAGTGCTGCACGAAGCTTGCCCGGACTCAAGAGCGGGTCGGGTAGTTCGGGCTCTCGCGCACGATGGTCACGTCATGGACATGGCTCTCGCGCAGGCCGGCGCTGGTGATGCGGATGAAGCGCGCCTTGTTCTGGTAGTCGACGAGGTCCTTGCCGCCGACATAGCCCATCGCGGCGCGCAGGCCGCCGGCGAGCTGGTGCAGCACGTTCGAGACCGGGCCCTTGTAGGCGACCTGACCCTCGATGCCTTCCGGCACGAGCTTCAGCGAATCCTTGATGTCCTGCTGGAAGTAGCGATCGGCCGAACCGCGCGCCATCGCGCCGACCGAGCCCATGCCGCGATAGGCCTTGTAGGAGCGGCCCTGGTACAGGAAAGTTTCGCCGGGGGTCTCGTCCGTGCCGGCGAGCAGAGAGCCGACCATGGCGCAAGAGGCGCCGCCGGCCAGCGCCTTGGCGAGATCGCCCGAATACTTGATGCCGCCATCGGCGATGACCGGAACGCCGGCCTTCGAGGCGGCGGAGGCCGCGTCCATGATCGCGGTGAGCTGCGGCACGCCGACGCCGGCGACGATGCGGGTCGTGCAGATCGAGCCCGGGCCGATGCCAACCTTGATGGCGTCGGCGCCGGCATCGATCAGGGCCTGGGCGCCGCCGGCGGTGGCGATGTTGCCGGCGATGACCTGGACCGAGTTGGAGAGCTTTTTCACCCGGCTGACGGCTTCCAGCACCTTGGCTGAATGGCCATGGGCGGTGTCGACGACGATCAGGTCGACGCCGGCATCGATCAGCATCTCGGAGCGCTCGAAGCCCTGGTCGCCGGTGGTGGTGGCGGCGGCAGCCAGGAGCCGGCCGTGCACGTCCTTGGCGGCGTTCGGATGGGCGACCTGCTTCTCCATGTCCTTGACGGTGATCAGGCCGATACAGCGATAGTGATCGTCGACGACGAGCAGCTTCTCGATGCGGAACTGATGGAGCAGGCGGCGCGCCTCGTCGGGGCTGACGCCCTCGCGCACCGTGATCAGCCGCTCCCTGGTCATCAGCTCGGAGACCGGCTGGGCCGGGTTCTGGGCGAAGCGCACGTCGCGGTTGGTCAGGATGCCGACGAGCTTGCCGTTATGGCCCTGCGGGCCGCGCTCGACGACCGGGATGCCGGAGATGCCGTTGTTCTTCATCAGCGCCAGCGCATCGGCCAGCGTCTCGTCGGGATGGATGGTGATCGGGTTGGCGATCATCCCCGATTCGAATTTCTTGACGAGGCGGACCTGCGCGGCCTGCTGGTCGGCGTCGAGATTGCGGTGGATGACGCCGAGGCCGCCGGCCTGTGCCATGGCGATCGCCATGCGGGCTTCGGTGACCGTATCCATCGCCGAGGCGATGATCGGCAGGTTCAGCGAGATGCTGCGGGTGAGCCTGGTGCGGATATCGACATCCGCCGGCATGACCTCGGACGGGCCGGGCTCGAGCAGCACGTCGTCGAAGGTGAGGCCGTCACGAATCAGACCGTCGAGGGAAAGCGTCATCGTCAACTCCGACCGCCGGGAAGGACCGGCTTTTCAAGGGGGCAGGGCAAGAGGCCCAGTGCCGAGTTGACGAGGCCCGTTAGCATGGGCGGGCTGCCTCCGCTAGTGCGCAGTTCGGATTCTTTTGCAGTGCAAAAAGGCCTGACGCGCATGGCTGGGCATTCGCAGCCCGAAGCGGGGCGATATGTCGGCACAAGCTTGGCAGGCAAACCCGACCATTGCAGGGAACTGTGCTGGTCGGGTTTGCCTGGGTTGGAGGAAGCTCAGCGCTTGGTGACGGGCTCGGGAAGGTTGTCCGGCTTGATTCCGAAGCAGCCCATTCCGAAGATTTCGTGCCCGGCCTTGTTTGCCATGGTCTGGCAGCTTTGGAGATGCATACAGGCATCGTACTGGATGCTGCCGGAGGCGCTCCCGGGGATATTCTTGAACTGGCAGGCGGCGCGCCAATCGCTGGAGCCCGCCGCTGCCGGGGCGGCCACCGTAGCTCCATAGGAGAGCCCCGCCAGCACGGCCAGCGCCGCAATGCGGGCGCTCAGGGAAAGCCGGCGAGGAGCGGCAAAAATATCTGAAATATGCGTCATATTGCTTCTCCGCAGTTGGCGACGCGCGCCCCTCGCGACGGCCCGGCACAACCAGGCGCCCGAAAAATGGGGCTGCCGCGGGGTACCTAGGAGTAAGGCGAACGCATGGCGGCATTGTGTTGGTGGCCGAGCCATCAGTTCTGTGCATGGCAGAAGCGCGCCGGTTGCGGGCAAAACCGGCCGCAAACCGCGAATTCGTTCTCGTCACCTGATGCACATGCGATTAATAGCCGAGCTTATGATTTCAAGCGCGCCTAATTCGACCGGGCGCGGAAGGTTCGAGCTTTGCAGCGCGCCAAACTCCTCCCCTTGATCGTCGCCTGCGCGCTGTTCATGGAGAACACCGACTCCACGGTGATCGCGACCTCGCTGCCGGTGATCGCGAAATCGCTGGGCGAAGATCCGATCGCGCTGAAGCTGGCGCTGACCTCCTATCTCGTCAGCCTCGCCGTCTTCATCCCGATCTCGGGCTGGATGGCGGATCGCTTCGGCGCCCGGACGATCTTCCGTTCGGCGCTCTGCGTCTTCCTGGTCGGCTCGATCCTCTGCGCGGTATCGAACTCGCTCGGTGCCTTCGTCGGTGCCCGCTTCATCCAGGGCATGGGCGGGGCGATGATGGTGCCGGTCGGGCGCCTCGTCATCCTGCGCAGCGTCAGCAAGTCGGAGATCGTCGGGGCGCTCGCCTACCTGACGGTTCCTGCGCTGGTCGGCCCCGTGGTCGGGCCACCGCTCGGCGGCTTCATCACCACCTATTTCGACTGGCGCTGGATCTTCTTCATCAACATCCCGATCGGCCTCGTCGGCATCGTATTGGCCAGCCTGTTCTTCGAGGATATCCGCGAGGAGGACGTTCCGCCCCTCGATATCCGCGGCTTCCTCTTGTCTTCGTTCGGCTTCGCCAGCCTGATGCTCGGGCTCAATACCGGCGGACGCCATCTGGTGCCGGAATTCGTGTCCTATGGGTGCGTGCTGGGCGGTGCGGCGGCACTGGCGGCCTATTGGTTCCATGCGCAGCGCGTGCCCTATCCGGTGCTCAGCCTGTCGCTGTTCCGGATCCCGACCTTCCGCATCGGCGTGATCGGCGGCTCGATCTTCCGGACGGGAATCGGCGCCATTCCCTTCCTGCTGCCGCTGATGCTGCAGCTCGGCTTCGGGCTGGATGCGCTGCAATCGGGCCTGATCACCTTCGTCTCGGCGGCCGGCGCGCTGATCATGAAGACGCTGGCGAAGACGATCCTGGCGCGCTTCGGCTTCCGCCGCGTGCTGATCGTCAATTCGGTGATCGGCGCGGCCTTTCTTGCGGCTTCCGGCCTGTTCACGCCGGTGACGCCGCACGCGATCATGCTGTCCGTGCTGCTGGTCGGCGGTTGCTTCCGCTCGCTGCAGTTCACCGGCATCAACGCACTGAGCTATGCCGATGTCTCCAATCGCGAGATGTCGAGCGCGACCTCGATGTCGAGCGTCGCCCAGCAGCTTTCGCTTTCGATGGGCGTGACGATCGGCGCCTTCGCCCTTGAGAGCACGCATGCGCTCCATGGCGGCAAGGATCTGGGGGCCGGGGACTTCTGGCCGGCCTTCCTGATCGTCGGCCTGGTCTCGGCTTCGTCGGCGCTGTGGATGATGCGTCTCGCTCCCGATGCCGGCGCCGAGGTGTCCGGCCATGTTCCGGTCAGCGCGCGCAAGGTCACCGCCGAGGCGATCGCGGAGCAGAGGCCGCTGGATTGAGGCAGCCCCTAGCTTGCGAGTTTGCCGGGCTTGCCGCAAGGTTGGGGCATGCAGGCTGCGCCCGCTCCTTCGGACGAGATGCGCTATACGCTCTGCGTCGGCGACGGCGCGGCCCGGTTGAAGGTGGCCGAAGCCGAACTGACGCTCACCGACGAAGGCATCGCCTACGAGCTCGATGGCCGCTCGGGCTTGCGGTCCTTTGCCAAGCTCACGGGCGTGCGCCTACAGGCGGTAAATGGCGGCCCGCGCTCGCCCTGGGAAGCGTTGGCAGAACTGACATTTTCCTCCGGCCGGCCGCTTTTCGTGCATTCCAGCGGCCCCTGGGGTGTGGACGATCCGCAGCGGGACACCGTCTTCATCGCCTTCGTCGAGGACCTGCACCGTCGCCTCGTCGCGGGCGGATCCGCGCATATAACCTTCCGGCGCGGCATTCCAGAGGGGCGCCATCGCTTCCTGATCGCCGTAGCGCTCATCGCGGCGGTGATCTTTGGCGGGGCCGGGCTGCTGGTGCTCTATATCGGCCTGAGCGGTAAGGCGGGCTTCTTCGAAATCGTTGGGCCGCTTATCGGCCTCGGCGGTTTCGGCTTCTGGATCTGGAGTTCCGTGGCGCGAAGCGCGCCCGGCAGCTACGATCCCAACCACCTGCCGCGGGATGTCTTTCCGGAGTGACCGGGCCCGATCACCCCTCTCGCTGGTCGGCTGATTCTTCTCAGCCCGGCCGCCTGTACCCCGTCGCCAGCACGTAAAGCTCTGACGAATCCGCGCGGCTCGCGGCCGGCTTGACGTTGCGGACGGTGGTGAAGTCGCGCTTCAGCCCGGCAAGGAGCTCGGCGCTGTCGCCGCCCTGGAACAGCTTGGCGAGAAAGAAGCCGCCCGGCGCCAGGATGCTGTGTGCGAACTCGACGGCGGCCTCGGCGAGCGCGATGATCTTGAGATGGTCAGTCTTCTTGTGGCCGGTGGTGTTGGCTGCCATGTCCGACATCACGCCGTCAGCGCGGCCGCCGAGACGTTCCGTCAGGAGGGCAGGTGCCTCCTCGGCCATGAAATCCATCTGGATCAGGTCGACGCCGGGGATCGGGTCGACGGCCAGGAGGTCGATGCCGACGATATGGCCCTTGCCCTGCTCCAGCCCGATGCGCTTGGCCGCGATCTGGCACCAGCCGCCCGGGGCGCAGCCGAGATCGATGAGGCGCTGGCCGGGTTTCAGGAATTTGTAGCGGTCGTCCATCTCCTCGAGCTTGAAGGCCGCGCGCGAGCGATAGCCCATCTCCCTCGCCCGCTTCACATAGGGGTCGTTGAGCTGGCGCTCGAGCCAGAGCTGCGAGGAATGCTTGAGCTTGCCGGCCTTCTTGACCTTGACGCGCATGTCGCGCGCGCCCGCAGGCTTGCCGCCGCCAGCTTTGCCGCCAGATTGTCCGCTGCTCATCGCCTCAAAAGCCTATTTCCGCCGCCACCAGGCGCGGTCCTCATGCATCATGCGCAGCAGGATACCCTCGCGCAGGCCGCGATCGGCAATGCGGACGCGCTCGCTCGGGAACGCGCGGCGGATCGCCTCGAAGATCGCGCAGCCGGCCAGCACCAGATCCGCGCGCTCGCGGCCGATGCAGGCATTCGCCGCCCGGGCGGCATAGTCCATCTCGATCAAACGGTCGATCACCGTGAGGATGTCACGCTGATGCATCCACAGCCCGTCGACCTCGCGCCGGTCATAGCGCGGCAGGTCGAGATGGATGCCGGCGACCGTCGTGACCGTGCCGGAGGTACCGAGCAGGTGGAAGCTGCGGGCGTCCTTGGCTCCCGCCGCCTTCTTGGCGAAGGGCGCGAGCGCCTGCGTGCAATCCTCGACCATGCGCTCGAACAATTCGCGGCTGACCTCGATGCCGCCGTAGCGCTCGGCGACCGTGACGACGCCGATCGGCAGCGAGGCCCATTCGCGGATGCGGGCGGCAGGGTCGCGCGCCTCGCTGCGCCCGCCGAGCCAGACGATCTCGGTCGAGCCGCCGCCAATATCGAAGACGATGACGCTTTCCGCCGCCGGATCGGCCAAGGCCGCGCAGCCGGAGACGGCAAGCGCGGCCTCCGTGCGCTGGTCGATGACCTCCAGCGCGAGTTCCGCCTCGGCTGCGACGCGCCGGATGAAGTCGAGCCCGTTGGTGGCGGCGCGGCAGGCCTCGGTAGTGACGAGGCGGGCGCGGGTGACGCCACGATTCGCCATCTTGCCGCGGCAGATCTTCAGCGCCTCGACGGCGCGGTCCATAGCGGCATCGGCCAGGCGGCTGCTCGCGGCCAGGCCCTCGCCGAGGCGGACGATGCGGGAGAAGGCGTCGACGACGCGGAAGCCATGCTGCGCCGGCCTGGCGATCAGCAGGCGGCAATTATTGGTGCCGAGGTCGAGCGCGGCATAGGTTGCGCCCGGCGGGCGCGGGGCGGCGGGCTGTCCGAAGGTCTTGAACGACGCGCTAACCGGGATTGCGCCGGTCCGCTGCGGATCGACGTCATGTCTCTGCGGCCGCGCCATGGGCGCGACATCTCGTTGTTGCCGGTCTTCGACCGCCACTGATCCCAATCCCTCAACCTGTCCGATGCCTGGGGCTCGGACAGGGGCCGCGGCACAATGCGGCCCTGCTTCTTCGTGAGCTAACTACAGGGCAAGCGACATGCCAAGCAGAACCTTGCCCAGCAGGAGGCTTGCCGGATACCCCGTCGGCTGCGCGCTTGCGCGGGAGCCGGCTGATCGGCCAGTCTCCGCCGGCACGAAAGACGGGGCAGGGAACCGACATGGCCGCCAGACACATTCTCGCCATCGACCAGGGCACGACCTCCTCGCGGGCGATCCTGTTCGATGCGTCGCTTGGCGTGGTCGCCAGCGCCCAGCGCGAGTTTCCGCAGCATTTCCCGGCCTCGGGCTGGGTCGAGCACGAGCCGGAGGATATCTGGGACAGCGTGCTGACGACCGCAAGGGAGGCCATCGCCAAAGGCGGCCTGACCGCTAGGGATATCGCGGGAATCGGCATCACCAACCAGCGCGAGACGACGTTGATCTGGGACCGCCGCACGGGCCGGGCGATCCATCGCGCCATTGTCTGGCAGGATCGGCGCACGGCGCAGGCTTGCGCGAAACTCGTTGCGGCCGGACATGAGGAGCAGGTCGCGGAGCGGACGGGCCTGCGCATCGATCCCTATTTCTCCGCGACCAAGATCGCCTGGCTGCTCGACAACGTCCCCGGCGCCCGGCGCCGGGCCGAGGCTGGCGAGCTCGCCTTCGGCACGATCGACAGCTTCCTGCTCTGGCGCCTGACCGGCGGGGCCGTGCATGCGACCGATGCGACCAATGCCGCCCGCACCATGCTGTTCGACATCGGCCGCGGCGTCTGGGATTCCGACTTGCTTGCCCTGTTCGGCATCCCGGCCGCGCTTCTCCCTGAAGTGCGCGATTGCGCCGCGCATTTCGGAGACACTGCGCCGGAATTGTTCGGAGCGGCGATTCCGGTGCGCGGCATCGCGGGCGACCAGCAGGCGGCAACGATCGGGCAGGCCTGCTTCTCGCCCGGCATGGTGAAATCGACCTATGGCACCGGCTGCTTCGCCCTGCTGAACACCGGCGACACGCCGGTGCGCTCGAAGCATCGCCTGCTCAGCACCGTCGCCTATCAGCTCGGCGGCAAGCGGACCTATGCGCTGGAGGGCTCGATCTTCATCGCGGGCGCCGCCGTGCAATGGCTGCGCGACGGGCTCGGCATCATCGAGACAGCGAGCGAGACCGGGCCGCTCGCGGAAGCCGCCGATCCCGAGCAGGACGTCTATCTGGTGCCGGCCTTCGTCGGCCTCGGTGCGCCGCATTGGGACGCGCATGCGCGCGGCGCCCTATTCGGCCTGACTCGCAACTCGGGCCCGCGTGAGTTCGCGCGCGCTGCGCTCGAAAGTGTCTGCTACCAGACGCTCGACCTCGTCGAGGCGATGCGGGCCGATTGGCCGGAAGCCGGCGCCGGCAAGCAGTCGGTGCTGCGGGTCGATGGCGGCATGGTCGCTTCCGACTGGACGATGCAGCGCCTCTCCGACATCCTCGACCTGCCGGTCGACCGGCCGACCGTGCTGGAGACGACGGCACTCGGTGCCGCCTATCTCGCCGGGCTCGATGCCGGGCTGCTGCCCGAACCGGAGCGCTTCGCCGATCTATGGCGGCTGGAGCGGCGCTTCTCGCCGGCCATGGCCGCCAGCGAGCGCAAGCGCAAGGTCACGGGCTGGCGCGACAGTGTCAGACGGACGCTGAGCTCAACCTGAGAAGGGCAGCCAACGCCGCTCCACCGAGGAAGCGACCGCGCATTCGATGAAGCGCACGCCGCGCGCGCCGTCGAGCACCGTCGGATAGTCGGTATCGAGCGGATCGGCCGTCGTGTCGGCCTTGCGGGCGCGGATATCGGCGAAGACGCCGCGATAGATATTGGCGAAGGCCTCGATGAAGCCCTCGGGATGCCCGACCGGGATCCGCCCGGCGCGGCGGGCCGATTCGCAGAGCCAGGGCGAGGCGCGCGTGAAGATTTCGGTCGGCCCCTCGCGGCGGTGATGGACGAGTCGGTTGGGCTCCTCCTGCCGCCATTCCAGTGTGCCGTTCTCGCCGGAGACGCGCAGGCGCAGGTCGTTCTCCAGCCCGGCATTGATCTGCGAGGCCACGAGCACGCCGCGCGCGCCGCCCTTGAAGCGCAGCAGCATGCTGGCATCGTCGTCGAGCGTGCGGCCGGGCACGAGTGCGCCGAGATCGGCGACCAGTTCCTCGATTTCGAGTCCGGTCACAGTCGCGACGAGGTTCTCGGCGTGGGAGCCGATATCACCGAGCGCACCGGCGATGCCGCTGCGCGCCGGGTCGGTGCGCCAGCTCGCCTGCTTGTTGCCGGTCGCCTCCAGCGCGGTGGCGAGCCAGCCTTGATTGTACTCGACCACGACCTTGCGGATGCGGCCGAGCGCGCCCGCCCGTACCATCTCGCGCGCCTGCCGGACCATCGGATAGCCCGTATAGTTGTAGGTGACGCCGAAGACGGTGCCCTGGCTGGCGACGGTCTCGACCAGCGCCGTGGCCTGCGCGCCGGTATGGGTCAGCGGCTTGTCGCAGACGACATGGAAGCCCGCTTCCGCGAAGGCCTGTGCGATGGGGAAATGCGTGTCGGTCGGTGTGACGATGACGACGAGATCGACGCGTTCCGCGGCAGGGCGGGCGTGCTCGGCTTCGAGCAGGGCCTGCCAGCTTGCGTGATTATGCGCGTCGGCAAGGCCAAGCGCTCGGCCGGATTCGCGGGCGCGTTCAGGAGTCGAGGAGAGGGCGCCCGCGACCAGCTCCGCCTGCCCGTCGAGCGCGATGGCATGACGGTGCACGGCGCCGATGAAGGCATCGCGGCCGCCGCCGATCATGGCATAGCGCAGCCTAGGTGCGGATTCCTCGTTCATCGCTTAACCTGATGCTCCAGGCGGTGTGGGCAATTCTGGGCTGAAGCCTGCTTCATTCTCACGGAAGCATGCCGTCATTCCGGACAAGCCGCGTGAGCGGCGCCGATCCGGAATCCATCATAGGGTTGCACGCTCTACGATGGATCCTGGGACAAGCCCGGGATGACGATGTGTTTCCATGTGAAATCAGCACGCTCTAGGACAGGCGCCGGTCGAGCGTCTCGACGATCCGTTCGACCAGTGCGGCATGGTCCGCCAGCAGATCCTGAAGCGGCCCGATCGGGCGAAAGGCGCGCGAATCCTGCGCCTCCTCACCTTCGCTGCTCCAGGCTTCGATCGCTTCGTCGGCGGCGGTGAGCCAGGCTTCCGGCAGCGCGCCCGCGATCGGCGTGCCGGCCTCCAAGGCAAGGCGCTCCGCGATCCGGCGGCGAAGGGCGTCGCGGGCGGCACGGAGCGCGTCGAGTTCGTCGGAATAGCGCATGGCTGGCGAGCGACCGCTCAGTGGACGGTGGCGAGGTCGTCGTCGTCCGGGTCGATCAGGCGGTCGAGGCCGAGCTGCTCGACCCCGTCGGTGAACTCGGCGAAGGCGTCGGCATCGGTGGCGAAGGCATCCTGCCAGACGGTCGAGCCGCCTTCCTCGTCGACGAGCTCGAGGGTCCAGCCGTCGGTGCCTCCGATCTTGTAGATCTCCACCCGCACGGTGACGCCGTCATGGGTGAAGGTCTGCGACAAGGGCGAGCGAATGATGTCGGGAAACTCAGTCATCGTGACAGTCTAGCACCTTCGAAAGCGGGGCGCAGCCGTGGTCGGCGGCGCCCCGTCATTCATTCTGCGGCGGTGACCGCTGCCGGCTCGGTCTGGCGCAGGCGCCGGACGAGGCGCACGACGGTGACGTAGAGCAGCGGCACGAAGAAGACGCCGAGCAGGGTTGCGGCGATCATGCCGCCCATCACGCCGATGCCGATCGAGTTCTGGCTGCCGGAGCCTGCGCCCGTCGCAACCGCGAGCGGCAGCACGCCGAGCACGAAGGCGAGCGAGGTCATCAGGATCGGCCGCAGGCGCTGGCGCGCCGCCTCCAGCGTCGCCTCGACCAGACCCTTGCCCTGGGCTTCCTGCTCGATCGCGAACTCGACGATCAGGATCGCGTTCTTGGCAGCGAGGCCGATCGTCGTCAGCAGGCCGACCTTGAAATAGACGTCGTTGGTCTGGCCGAAGAGCGTCGCCGCCAGCAGGGCGCCGAAGATGCCGATCGGCACCGAGAGCATGACCGCGAAGGGAATCGACCAGCTCTCGTAAAGCGCCGCGAGGCAGAGGAAGACGACCAGCATCGAGATGGCATAGAGCGCCACAGCCTGGCTGCCCGAGAGCTTCTCCTGGAAGGAGAGGCCGGTCCATTCATGGCTGAAGCCGGTGGGCAACTTCGCCATCAGCTTGTCGATCTCCTCCATCGCCGCGCCGGAGCTGATGCCCGCCGCGGCCGCGCCCTGGATCTCGACGGCGGCGGCGCCGTTATAGCGTTCCAACCGCGGCGAGCCGTAGGTCCAGCGACCGCTGGAGAAGGCCGAGAACGGCACCATCTCGCCGCCCTGGTTACGGACATACCAGCGCCCGACATCGCCGGGCTGCATGCGGAAGGGCGCATCAGCCTGGACATAGACGGACTTCACCCGGCCACGGTCGATGAAGTCGTTGACATAAGCCGAGCCCCAGGCCGTCGACAGCGTGTTGTTGATGGCCGCGAGCGACAAGGTCAGCGCGCTTGCCTTCTCCTGGTCGATCTCGACCGCGTATTGCGGCGTGTCCTCCTGGCCGTTCGGGCGCGTGCCGGTGAGCTGCTTGCTCTGGGCTGCGAGGCCGAGCAACTGGTTGCGGACTTCCATCAGACGGGAGTGGCCGGCGCCGGCGATATCCTGCAGGTAGAAGTCGAAGCCCGCGGTGTTGCCGAAGCCCTGGATCGCCGGCGGAGCGAGCGCGAAGACCATGCCGTCCTTGATCCCGCGGAAGGCACCCATGGCGCGCCCGGCGATGGCCTGGGCCGTCGCCTGCTTGCCGGTGCGCTCGGCGAAGGGCTTGAGGCGCACGAAGGCGAGGCCGACATTCTGGCCCTGGCCGCCGAAGCCGAAGCCCGCGACGGTCAGCACGCCTTCGACGAGGTCCTTCTCCTTCTCGAGATAGTGCTTCTGCACCTGGTCGAGCACGCGCAGCGTCCGGTCCTGGGTGGCGCCGACGGGAAGCTGGACGCTGGTCAGGAGGATGCCCTGGTCCTCGTCGGGCAGGAAGGAGGAGGGCATGCGGGCGAAGAGCCAGGCCATGCCGCCGCCGATCAGCAGGAAGACCACGATGAAGCGCATCGGCCGCGCGATCATGGCGGCGACGCCGGAGCGATAGCCGTTGGTGGTGCGCTCGAAATTGCGGTTGAACCAGCCGAAGAAGCCCTTCCGGTGGCCATGGTCGCCGGCCGGCTTGAGGATGGTGGCGCAGAGGGCAGGGGTGAGCACCAGCGCGACGAGGACGGAGAGCGCCATCGCCGTGACGATCGTCACCGAGAACTGCCGGTAGATGATGCCGACCGAGCCGCCGAAGAAGGCCATTGGCACGAACACGGCCGAGAGCACGGTGGCGATGCCGACCAGCGCGCCGGTGATCTCGCTCATCGACTTGATCGTCGCTTCCTTGGGCGAGAGCTTCTCCTCCTGCATCACGCGCTCGACATTCTCGACCACGACGATCGCGTCGTCGACGAGCAGGCCGATGGCGAGCACCATCGCGAACATGGTCAGCGTGTTGATCGAATAGCCCGCCAGCGCCAGCACGCCGAAGGTGCCGAGCAGAACGACGGGCACCGCCAGCATCGGGATGAAGGTGGCGCGCAGGTTCTGCAGAAAGACGTACATCACGATGAAGACGAGGATGATCGCCTCGAACAGCGTGTGCACGACCTTCTCGATCGAGAGCGTCACGAAGGGCGTGGTGTCGTAGGGGTACGTGACCTCGACGCCTTCGGGCAGGGTCTGCTTCAGGCGCTCGATCGTCGCGGTCACGGACTTCGCGGTCTCGATCGCGTTGGCGCCGGTCGCGAGGCTGATGGCGAGGCCAGTCGTCGGCTGGCCGTTGTAGCGCGACGAGGTGTCGTAGCTTTTGGCGCCGAGCTCCACACGGGCGACATCGTTCAGCCGGACGATCGAGCCCGACGAGCCGCTCTTGAGGATGATGTTCTCGAATTGCTGGACGGTTTGCAGCCGCGAGAGCGCCGTCACGGTGGCGTTGAGCTGCTGGCCGCCGACCTGCGGCAGGCCGCCGAGCTGGCCGGCCGATACTTGCGTGTTCTGCGCCTCGATCGCCGCGGCGATGTCGGCGGGCATCAGCGCGTATTTCCGCAGCTTGTCGGGGTCGAGCCAGATGCGCATGGCGTAGCCGGCGCCGAAGAGCTGGGTCGTGCCGACGCCTTCGACGCGCTTCAGCGTGTCGTTCAGCGTCGAGTCGACATAGTCGGCGAGGTCGGTGGTCGTCATCCGCCCATCCTTCGAGACGAAGGCGACGACCATCAGGAAGCCGGTGGAGGCCTTGGCGACCGAGATGCCGGTGCTCTGCACCACCGCCGGGAGCTGGCGCGTGACGAGCTGCAGCTTGTTCTGCACCTGCATCTGCGCGACGTCGGGATCGGCCTGGCTGTTGAAGGTCAGGGTGATCTGGGCGTTGCCGGTCGAGGTCGAGGTCGCCGTCATGTATTGCAGGTTGTCGACGCCGGTCATGCCCTGCTCGATGACCTTGGTCACCGAGTTCTCGACGGTTTGCGCGTCGGCGCCGGGATAGTTGGCGCTGATCTGGACGGTCGTCGGCGCGATCTGCGGATATTGCGAGATCGGCAGCGTGCGCAGCGCCAGCAGGCCCGCCAGCATGATGACGATGGCAACGACCCAGGCGAAGATCGGCCGTTCGATGAAGAAGCGCGACATGATGTCAGTTCTTCGCCGTGATGGCGGCCGCCGGCAGCTCTGCCCGGCGATTGGTCGATTTGAGCTCGCCGGTCGCCTCGTCGACGCTGACCTCCTTGACCGTCACGGCCTGGCCCGAACGCACCAGCTGCCCGCCCTCGACGATCACGCGCTCGCCGTCCTTGACGCCGCTGTCGACCAGCCAGTTATTGCCGATATTGCGGCGCGTGGTCAGCACGCGCTCCTCGACCTTGCCGTCGGCCGAGACGAATTTCGCGGTCGCCTCGCCCTTGGTGTTGCGCCCGACGGCGCGTTGCGGCAGCAGGAAATTGTTCTCGGCGATACCTTCCTGAATCACCGCGCGGACGAACATGCCGGGCAGCAGCAGCCGCTCCGGATTCGGGAATTCGGCGCGCACGCTGAAGGTGCCGGTGGTTTCGTCGATATTCGCCTCGGCGAATTCGAGCTTGCCGGATTGCGCATAGGCGTCGCCGGTATCGAGCTTCAGCTTCACCGCGACGTTCGGGCCGGTGAACTTCAGCCGGCCCGCGGCGATGTCGTTGCGGAATTTCAGCAGGTTGGTGCTCGACTGGGTGACGTCGACATTGATCGGATCGAGCTTGCGGATCGTAGTCAGGATGGCGGTCTGGTTGGCGGTAACGAGCGCGCCCTGGGTCAGCGCCGACTTGTCGATGCGCCCGTCGATGGGGGCGGTCACCTTGGTGTAGGCGAGGTTGATCCGGGCGGTCTCGACGCTGGCCTTGGCGGCTGCGACATCGGCCTGGGCCTGCCCGAGCGTGGCGGCTGCATCGTCGGCATCCTGCTTGCTGCCGGCATTGCGCAGGAGCAGCTCGCGATAGCGATCGGCCCGCACCTGGGCATTGGCGACAGCGGCCTCCGCCTTGGCCCGGGCGGCGACGGCGCTGTCGAGTGCCGCCTGATAAGGGGCAGGATCGATCTCGTAGAGCACGTCGCCGGCCTTGACCTCGCTGCCCTCGCGGAACAATCGCGACTTGATGATGCCGCTGACCTGCGGGCGGATCTCGGCGATGAGGTTGGCCGAGACGCGGCCGGGCAGCTCCGCGGTGATCGCCACCGGCTGCGGGTGCAGCGACACGACGCTGACCTGGAGCTGCGGTTGCGGCGGGGGCGCTGCAGCCTTCTCGGAATTGCAGGCGGCCACAGCCATCGCGAGCAACAGGGCGCTCGGCAAGGCGTGACGGGAAGAGGAGGGGGCGCGCTCGGCCGGCATGCGGACTCTCTTTTGGAAACTTATTGGTTTCTTATCTCTTGATTTCCGAGACTGTCAAACCCAGGATTGCGGCGCGATGACGGACGCCACGATGACAGACAGCAAAATCGGCGAGATGGCAGGGGGACAAGGCCGCGTGCGCGGGCGCCCGAAGACGCGCTCCGACGAGGCCGAGCGGCAGCGGATCGTGCGATCCGCTCGCGACCTGTTCCTCGATGTCGGTTATGGCGGCACGACGATGGATGCAGTGGCGGCGCGTTGCGGTGTCTCGAAGCGTACGCTCTATCAGCTGTTCCCGGCCAAGACCGACCTGTTCCGCGTGATGGTGGCCGATCACCGGCGTTCGATGCTGGCGCTGCCGCGCGATCCCGACGAGGATTTGCCGCTGGCGGAGGCGCTCGCCGCGATCTTCCGCCTCGACATCGACGAGATCGACGATCGCGATCGGCTGGCCTTCATCAGACTGGTCCTCGCCGATTCCGACCGCTTCAGCGAAATCGGCGAGGTGATCGTGGAGGAAGGCGCGGAGCCGGCGCGGCGCCTTCTCGAAGACTGGCTCGCAGCTCAGCAGGAGCGGGGCAGATTGCGTCCCTTTCCGGCGGCAGCGATGGCGCGGATGCTGATGGACATGATCTTCTCGGCGCTGATCAAGCGCTTCCCCGGAGACCGCCTGCCCACGGTCGAAGAGCGCGCCCGGCATGCGCGGCTCTGTCTCGAAGTGTTCCTCGAAGGCGCAGAGGTGAAGGCGACGTGATCGGCGCCACGCCGGATGACCGATCGACACAGGCCGAAATACAGCCAGTGGCCTGTTCGCGCGCGTCAGATTTCGGATTTTCCGGGCCACGCAGAAGTGGCTGGGGGACTAGGATTCGAACCTAGACAACCAGAGTCAGAGTCTGGGGTCCT
>NZ_CAMFJF010000033.1 GCF_945956895.1 uncultured Allobosea sp.
AGGGACAGGGCGACGATCGTCAGGGACAGGCCTAAATCGAGCAGGAAGCCGTGCGCGATCCGGGCCAGCACATCACGGCCGAGATGATCGGTGCCGAACGGGAAAGAGGCACTGGGCGGGCGTAGGCTGTTGCGCAGCGAGGTCTCGATCGGGTCCAGCGTCAACCCGTAGCCGATGGAGAGGGCGAAGAGGACCGCGATCGCGAGGAGGGGCCAGTCGCCCCGGCGCAGCGCCGTCATTGCGCCGTCCGCTTCAGGCGAATGCGTGGGTCGACGCGGGCGAGAAGAAGATCGGCGGCGAGATTGGCCCCTGCCACGGCCAGGGCGATGACGCCGATCGCGCCGAGAAAGGCCGGGCCATCGTGGCTGTCGAGCGCGTCGGTGAGATAGGCGCCGAGACCAGGGATCGAGAACAGCCTCTCCACGATGACGACGCCGCCGATCAGGAAGGTGAATTGCAGCGCGAGATAGGGGATCAGCGGGATCAGCGCGTTCGGCAGCGCGTGGGTGAAGAGGATCGCGCGGTCGCCGAGCCCTTTCGCGCGCGCCGTCGTGATGTGTTGTGCGTCGAGTGCCTCGTTCAGCGTGTCGTCGAGCAGGATGGCGTTGAAGCCGAACTGTCCGAGCGCCAGCACCGCAACTGGCAGCACGACATGCGCCCAGCTCTCGAAGCCGCTGACCGGCAGCCAGTCGAGCCGGAGCGAGAACAGGATGATCAGGACGACGCCGAGAAAGAAGGAGGGCAGCGCGATCGAGCCGACGGCGAGCAGTTCGAAGCCGCGAGCTGTTGCGGGCGCCGGAAAGGCGCGCTTGAGGGCGACGGTGATGAAGGTCAGCGCGAGCGAGGCGAAGGTCGCCAGCAAGGCGATGAGCCCGGTCGCCGACAGCCGCCAGCCGAGCTCGAGCGCGACCGACCGCCCGGTCCGGATCGAATTGCCGAGATCGCCGGTCAGCGCGCCGGCAAGCCAGCGGCCATATTGCACGATCAACGGCGCGTTGAGCCTGAACCGGTCGGCGATGACAGCGACATCCTGCTGCGAGACGGAAGCGGTCTGGTCCTGGAGGAAGACGCGGGTCAGGATCACCTGCGCCGGCTCGCCGGGGACGAGCCGCAGGAGCACATAGGTCAGGAAGGTCGCGGCGAGTACCGTCGCGATGGCCAGTGCGAGCCTCTGCAAAACATAGGCCCCCATCGCGTTGGCTCAGCGCGCGAGCGTCATCTGCGGGTCGAGCATGTAGTCATGGGCGATCGGGTTGAAGGTGTAGTTGGCGATGCCCGGACGCATCGCCACGTTGACCCCGTAATGGGCGATGGTCAGGCAGGGTTCTTCTTCCGCCGCGATGCGCTGGACCAGATCATAGGCCGCCTTGCGCTCGGCCTCGTCCTGCGTCGTGATCGCGACAGCCAGCGCCGCGTCGACCTTCGGGTTCGCGTAGCCCCAGGTGTTGATGGCACCGCTGGAGTGATAGGTCTGGCGCAGGTAGAAATCCGGGTGCGGATACATCGCCGAAGCCAAGGCTGCGAGCCGGGCGTCGCCGGGCTTCATCTCCTTCGCGATGGCCGAGAAGGTCGTCACCTTGATCTCCATGGGCACGCCGAGCTTGCGGAGCTGGCTCTGGAGGGCACCTGCGATCGGCACGAGGCCGGGCCGCTGCGCATAGGTGTAGAGGGTGAAGCGGAGCGGCTTGCCCTCCTTCGTCATGACGCCACCGGGACCGGGCGCATAGCCGGCTTCCGTCAATAGCTTGCGGGCCGCAGTGAGATCGGCTTTCGGCGGCGCGATCGAAGCGTCGGCGAAGGCCATGGTGCCGGGGAAGGGGCCGATGCCGGCGCGGCCCATGCCGAACAGCACGTACTGCGCGATCTCGTTGCGGTCGATGGCAAGCGACAGGGCCTTGCGGACGCGGATATCGGCGAAGGGCGTATCCTTCAGGCTGCCGAAGCTCAGCACGTAGTTGCGCGCCGTTACGTTGCGCGAGACGGTGAAGCCCTTGTCGACGAGCGTGTCGAGGTCGCCATAGGGCACTTCCGAGGTGAAATCGACGCTGCCCTTCTGCAGTTCGAGCGAGCGCGTTGTCGGATCGGGGATGCCGCGGAAGGTGATGGCGTAGATCGAGGGTTTCTCGCCCCAGTAGCCGTCGAAGCGCTCGACCGTGAAACTCTGCGCCGCCGGCTGCCAGGCTGTGACCTTGAACGGCCCCGTCCCGATCGGCTGCTCGATCGTGCCGTCTGTCATCTTCGGCGAGGCCGGGGAGACGATCGCGGCGCTGGCATAGACAAGGGCGGCCGGGAGCGCCGGAAAGGGCTCGGAGGTGGTGATCTCGAGCGTCCGGTCGTCGCGCGCCGAGATCGCGGCGATCTTGGTATAGCTCCGGACGGTTCCGCTGCGCTGGAGCGCCGAGGTCAGGCTTGCGGCGGCGGCCTGCGCGGTCAATGGCGAGCCGTCATGGAAGGTCACGCCGGGGCGTAAGGTGAAGCTCCAGACGGTGTCGCTGTCGCGCTGCCAGGAGGTGGCGAGCCCCGGGGCCAGAGTGAAATCGGGCCGGCCGATCACCAGCGTCTCGGTGACCATGGCCTTTTCCTTCATCAGCGTGCCGTCCTGGGTCGGGTCGAGCGTGGGGATCTCCCAGATCTCGGCGACGCGCAGGGCAGGCTGCTGCTCCCGCGAAGTGGCGTGGCTCAGCGTGGAGAGGCCAAGGGCCAGAGCGAGCGAGGCGATGAGGAGCCGTGCCATGGATACTCGCAGTATGATATTTTGATAAAAATATCATACTGCCGTAACGGCGGGATAGCAAATGCGGACTTGCGCCGGAAACGGCTCAAGTCACTGCGCATCAGCGCTCATGCGAGTGAGAATGCGTGTGGCCCGGTTCATGGGAATGATCGGGGGCACCGGGCAGGAGATGAAGCTGCCCGTGGCGGACGCCGCGCTGGCTGATGACCCCGTCCGCAAAGGCGCGCACGTCTCCGGTCGTGCCGCGCAGCACGGCGACCTCCAGGCATTCGTACCGGTCGAGATGGACGTGTAGCGTCGCGATCGAGAGATCGTGGTGATCGTGCTGCTGGTTGGTCAGCCGGCGCGCGAGGTCGCGCGTCTCATGGTCGTAGACATAGGCGAGCGTCGCAAAGCAGGGCGCGGCCGGATCGGCCTGTCGTTCGGTGTGGGCGGCCTTGCGCAGGATATCGCGAATGGCTTCCGAGCGGCTGCCATAGCCCTTCGCCGTGCTCAGCGTGTCGACGAATGCCAGAAGCTCGGCATCGATGGTGATCGTGACCCGTTCCACCTTGTTTCCCGCTCCCGGCGCATCCTGTCGGCCGCAGGATAGGGCGGCTTGGCGGGAATTGCGAGGCTCGGGGCTGGTCACGGCCGTCGTTCACGACTGGAACAGGCGGCTATATTGCGTCTCGTGCCAGGCGCTCGCCATGGCGAGCGCGGGAGCGAGGTTGCCGACCCCGCCGTCGCCGAGCGACCGGGCGCGCGTGGCGGCTTCCTCGATGGCGGTTGCGGCCTCGATGAGCAGGCGCTGGCCCGCCGTATGTCCGAGCGGGACGAGCTTGATCGCAGCCGTCACCTGCCCCTCGACATAGACCCAGAGAAAGCCTTTCAGCGCAGCTTCCGGGGCGATGCGCCAGTGATGGCAGGCAATCGCGAAGGCTGCGGCATAGGTCAGGGACTGCCCCTGCTCTTCCCGGGCGAGGGGGACGTCGAGGTCGGCGAGGAGCCGCAGCAGCGCCTCACCTTGTCGCCTGTCCTCGCGCTGGAATTCGCGGCTTTCGCGCCCGGCCGAGAGCCAGGCGTTCATGGCGTGGAAGCGCTCGCGGTCGCCCGCCTCCAGCGCCGTCGCCATGCGCCAGAACAGGGCGCCGTCGAGCTGCGCGACATTGGCGCGCAGCGTGCCGAGGATCCAGTCGCGCGCCGCCGCCTCGTCGGTGACCCAGCCCGCGTGGACGGCGGCTTCGAGCCCGCGCGAGTAGGAGAACCCGCCCACCGGCAGGCCCTGGCTGACCAGGCGCAGCAGGTGCAGCGGTATCGCGGTATGGCCGCTATCGGCAGCTGGATCGTTCTCCATGGGTCAGGCCTCGGCCGGGCTTGCCTCGCTGCGCTGGCCGGCCTGGAGCCCACCCTGCTCGACGATGAAGTCGATGACGGCGTCGAGGCCCTTGCCGCGCGAGAGATCAGTGAAGCCGAAGGGGCGCTTTCCGCGCATGCGGGCGGCATCGGCCTGCATCACCTCGATATCGACATTCACATAGGGCGCGAGGTCGCTCTTGTTGATGATGAGGAAGTCCGAGCGGGTGATGCCGGGGCCGCCCTTGCGGGGGATTTCCTCGCCCTGGCAGACGGAGATGACGTAGAGCGTGAGATCGGCGAGGTCGGGCGAGAAGGTCGCCGCCAGATTGTCGCCGCCCGACTCGATGAAGACGATGTCGAGATCGGGGATCTTGCGGTTGATCTCGGCGATGGCCTGCAGGTTGATCGAGGCATCCTCGCGGATCGCGGTATGCGGGCAGCCGCCGGTCTCGACGCCGACGATGCGGTCCTCGGGCAGCGCCTGCAGGCGCGCCAGGATCATCGCGTCTTCCTTGGTGTAGATGTCGTTGGTGATGACGGCGATGGAGTAGGTATCCCGCATCGCCTTGCAGAGTTTCTCCGTGAGCGTCGTCTTGCCGGAGCCGACAGGGCCGCCGATGCCGACGCGGAGAGGGCCGTTCTTCGAGATCATGAGCGCAGTGCCCTTGCAAGATGGAGGCCGCTGGCGGCGCAGGGCGCCGTAGCGCGGGGATCAGTCATGATGATGGTGGTGCTTCCCATGGGCGTGGGAATGCGTGTGGTGGCCATGGTCGTGATGATGGTCGTGGCCATGGTCGTGGTGGTGATCATGGCTGTGATGGTGGTCGCCATCCCCCTGCGCGTGGCTGTGGCCATGGCCGGAATAGGCGCCGCGCACCGGGTTGAAGGCGGCGACGATCTCCTCGACCTCGGCATCGAGCCCATGGAGCATGGCCTTGATGACATGGTCGCGCAGGATCAGGATGCGATCCGCCGCGATGGCCGCGGCGAGATGGCGGTTGCCGATATGCCAGGCGAGCTCGGTCAGATGGAGCGGATCGCGTCCGCGGATGGCATAGAGCGGCTCGTCGGCGGCCGCGATTGCGATGATGCCGCCGCCCTCGATCGCGAGCGCGTCTCCGGCCGCCAGCACGACGG
Organism: uncultured Allobosea sp.; assembly: GCF_945956895.1. Taxonomy (GTDB): domain Bacteria; phylum Pseudomonadota; class Alphaproteobacteria; order Rhizobiales; family Beijerinckiaceae; genus Allobosea. The sequence continues at coordinate 5,210 of NZ_CAMFJF010000033.1, forward strand.
TTTCCGGGAGGTCGACCAGGATCTTCCGGCCGTCATCGGTTTCGATCATGCGCCGGCGCAGATGGCGCTCGTCATGCTGGAGAACGGCACGGCCGAGCACCGGTTCGGGAGACGTCGGGGCGTCCGTCGCCCGCTTGACGGCTATCGCTTTCAACATGCTGCACTCCGTTTCGGACAGGGCCGGTTCCACCACTTTGCGGTGAGCCCGGCGAATAGGCTGTGTCAAGCTCCCACGATGAAATAGGTTCGTGGGGTTCTGCAATTAACGTTGTCGTTCCAGTATCCGCCCCAGCATTGCTTTCAAGATGGCGTGAAATCCTCAGGGTTTCTTTTGAGATAAATTGTATAAATCCTGGGACGCGTGGCACAGGTATGGCTTTCCAGCTTCCTGTATTGGGCTTTCTGTTTGCCGCTCTCGCGGGCGCGTGCTAGCAATTTCGCCTCATTCTGGGCTGGATCGGCTTGGATTTGAAGCGGTTTGACTGAAGAGCGGTCCATGAATGCAATCGTGCCCATTCCGCCTTCGGAGGCCCTCCCGTCGACTTCGCTGGCGCGTGCCCATTATGCGGCGCAGCCGAGCTCCTGGCCGGCCGAACTGGAGCTGTGGTTCGCACTGAGCGCGGGCAAGACGCGGCTCGTCCGCCGGCGCCATCTCGGCCCGCTCGTCGTCCAGCGCCCGTTCCATCCGGAGAAGGATGGGACCTGTCACATCTACCTGCTGCATCCGCCGGGCGGGGTCGCGGGCGGCGACCGGCTCGACCTGCGCTTCCATGTCGATGCCGGTGCGCGGGCGCTGCTGACGACGCCCGGCGCAACAAAGTTCTATCGCAGCGAGCATGGCGCCGGCACGCAATCGACCCGGATCGACATCGGCGTCGGGGCGGTCTGCGAATACCTGCCGCAGGAAACCATCGTTTTCGACGGCGGCGATGCGCAGATGGAAACCCGTATATCGCTCGCGCCCGATGCCACCTATGTCGGCTGGGATTTCCTTTGCCTCGGGCGTCCGGCCGCCGGGGAGCGGTTCGAGACGGGGCGGTTGAGCCAGCGCATCGAGATCCGGCGCGATGGCAGGCCGATCTGGTTCGAGCGCCTTGAGCTGCACGGTGGCTCCCCCTTGATGGAGGCCGCCTATTCACTGGCCGGCCAGCCCACCTGGGGAACGATGATCTATGCCGGTGCCGTCGCCGAGGACGCGGCGGAGCAGGTGCGGGCCGCGATCGGCGCGAGCGCCGTCTTTTCGGTCAGCCAGCTCGAGGAGGTCGTGGTCTGTCGTTATCTCGGGCCGCGGGTCGGGGACGGCAAGGCGCTGTTCGCGCGGGCATGGAACGTGCTTCGGACCCTAGGGCAGGGCAAGCCGGCCAATACACCGCGCATCTGGGCCACTTGAAAAAGATCGATTGCGAAGGAGAGGGAAGGCGATGGAGCTGCTTCCGCGTGAAAAAGACAAGCTTCTGCTCTTTACCGCAGCGCTGCTGGCGGAGCGGCGGAAGGCGCGAGGCGTCAAGCTGAACTATCCGGAAGCCGTCGCCTATCTCTCGGCGGCGATCCTGGAGGGCGCGCGCGACGGGCGCACCGTGGCGGACCTGATGTCCTATGGCGCGACGCTGCTGACGCGCGACGACGTTATGGAGGGCGTCCCCGAGATGATCCACGACGTGCAGGTCGAAGCCACCTTCCCGGACGGGACGAAGCTCGTCACCGTCCACAACCCCATTCCGTGAGGTGGCGTCATGATCCCGGGTGAATTCTTCATCGAGGACGGCGAGATCGACCTCAATGCCGGCCGTGAGACGCGGACGGTGGAAGTCGCCAATTCCGGCGACCGGCCGATCCAGGTCGGGTCGCATTACCATTTCTACGAAACCAATACGGCGCTGCATTTCGATCGCGAGAAGGCGAAGGGCTTCCGGCTGAACATTCCGGCCGGCACCGCCGTCCGCTTCGAGCCGGGCCAGTCGCGCACGGTCGATCTGGTCGCGCTCGGTGGCGACAGGGTCGTCTACGGCTTCAACGCCAAGGTCATGGGAAAGCTGGGGGGCTGAGATGGCGCGCATTACCCGCGAAAACTACGCGTCCCTCTATGGGCCGACCAAGGGCGACCGCATCCGCCTCGCCGATACCGAGCTCGTGATCGAGATCGAGGAGGACCGCACCGTCTATGGCGAGGAGGTCACCTTCGGCGGCGGCAAGGTCATCCGCGACGGCATGGGCCAGGGCCAGCGCAATGCGGCCGAGGTCGTCGACCTCGTCATCACCAATGCCGTGATCCTCGATCACTGGGGCATCGTGAAGGCGGATGTCGGTGTCAAGAACGGGCGCATCGTCGCGATCGGCAAGGCCGGCAATCCCGATATCCAGCCGGGCGTCGACATCGTCATCGGCCCGGGCACCGACGTCATCGCCGGCGAGGGCAAGATCCTGACGGCAGGCGGCATCGACACGCATATCCACTTCATCGCGCCGCAGCAGGCCGAGGAAGCGCTCGCCAGCGGCACCACGACGCTGGTCGGCGGCGGCACCGGCCCCTCGGTCGGCACGCTCGCCACCACGGTCACGCCCGGCCCCTGGTACATCCATCGCATGCTCGAGGCGATCGAGGATCTGCCGATCAATGTCGGCCTGCTCGGCAAGGGCAATGCCAGCCTGCCCGAGCCGCTGCGCGAGCAGGTCCGGGCCGGCGTGATCGGCCTCAAGCTGCACGAGGACTGGGGCACGACCCCGGCCGCGATCGACAACTGCCTCTCCGTGGCCGACGAGATGGATGTCCAGGTTGCGCTGCATTCCGACACGCTGAACGAGAGCGGTTTCGTCGCCGATACCTTCGCGGCGATGAAGGGGCGCGCCATCCATTCCTTCCACACGGAAGGCGCAGGCGGCGGCCACGCCCCGGACATCATCACGGCCGCAGGCCAGGAGAACATCCTGCCGTCCTCGACCAATCCGACGCGGCCCTACACGATCAACACGATCGACGAGCACTTGGACATGCTGATGGTGTGCCACCACCTCAGCCCCGAGATTCCCGAGGACGTGGCCTTCGCTGAATCGCGCATCCGCAAGGAGACGATCGCGGCTGAGGACATCCTGCACGATCTCGGTGCCTTCTCGATGATGTCGTCGGATTCGCAGGCCATGGGGCGCATCGGCGAGACGACGCTGCGCTGCTGGCAGACGGCGCACAAGATGAAGGTGCAGCGCGGCCCGCTGCCCGAGGACAGCCCGCGCAACGACAATTTCCGCTGCAAGCGCTACGTCGCCAAATACACGATCAACCCGGCGATCACTCATGGCTTCGCCCATGAAATCGGGTCGGTCGAGGTCGGCAAGCGTGCGGATCTGGTGCTCTGGAAGCCGGGCTTCTTCGGGGTCAAGCCGTCGCTCGTCATGATGGGCGGCATGATCTCCATCGCGCCGATGGGCGACCCGAACGCCTCGATCTCGACGCCGCAGCCGGTCCATTACCGGCCGATGTACGGCGTTCTCGGGCGCGCCCGCGGCAAGACCGGCGTCACCTTCGTCTCGCAGGCGGCGCTCGATGACAAGATCGGCGACAAGCTGCACCTCCAGAAGCAGCTGGTGGCGGTGAAGGGCACACGCGGCGTGCGCAAGAAGGACATGATCCACAACACGCTGACGCCGAAGATCGAGGTCGATCCGCAGAACTATCAGGTCCGCATCGACGGCGAGCTGATCACTTGCGAGCCCGCGACCTCGCTGCCGATGGCGCAGCGCTACTTCCTGTTCTGAGGAGGAAACGGCCGGCATGGCGCTCCGCCGTGCCGGCCGCCTTTGGCTCCGGAACGCCTGCTCCGTGGCCTGTAGCACGACCGCCCAACCGATCGGGGAGATCGGCCGGGCATGCGACCGGGCTTGTCGTCGAAGGGGCGCTTCGCATGGATACGAGAGAGCTTGAGGGGAATGCCATTGCGGCGTTCGCGATTCATGTCCTGCGCGGCATCGGGCAGGTCGTGTTCCAGAACAATCCCGTCTCCGGGCTGATCATCCTCGGCGCGCTCTTCTTCAATTCCTGGATTTATGGCGCGATCTGCCTGCTGGGGGCCGTCGTCTCGACCTTGACGGCACGGCTGCTCGACGCCGATGACGGCTTGATCGCGGACGGGCTGTTCGGCTTCAACGGCGCACTCGTCGGGCTCGCGCTCGTCGCCTTCACCAGCGCGAATTTCCGCACCGGCGCGGTGCCGTCCTTCCACATGTTCGTCTACATCCTCTTCGCCGCGGCCATGACCAGCGTCGTGTTCGCAGCGATCGGGGCCTTGCTCCAGCCGCACAAGGTCGCGGCGCTGACCGCGCCCTTCGTCCTGGTGGGCTGGCTCTTCCTCTTCGCGGTCCTGAAATTCGCCAATATCGAGGCCGGTCCGCTGGCGAAGCCGGTCTCGCCGGACCAGTACGCCCAGGCTGCGGCCTATATCCTGCCGACCTGGTATATGGGGATCGGCAACGCGATCGGGCAGATCTTCTTCCAGGACAACTGGATCGCCGGATACCTGATCGTCCTCGGCATCGCCGTGAACTCGCGCATCAGCGCCTTGATGGCGCTGATCGGGGCGGGGCTCGCGGCGGCGGTGGCCGCCATCTTCGGCGGGCCGGAAGGAGCGATCCGCGACGGGCTGTTCGGCTACAATGCCGCGCTCACCGCAATCGCGCTCGGCGGCTTCTTCCTCGTCCTGACCTGGCGCAGCTTCCTCTACACGCTGTTCGGCATCGTCCTGACGACCTGGCTCTGGGCCTCTGTCGCGATCTTCCTGAAGCCGATCGGCATGCCTGTGCTGACCTCGACCTTCGTGCTCGTGACCTGGCTCATGCTGATCGGGGCGCAGGGCTTCAAGGCCCTGATCCCGGTCCTGCCCGCGGACGCGACCACGCCGGAGGGCAATCGGTGGCGGCACCTTGCCGGCCCGGCCGCGACTGCCGGGCCAGCGCATTGATCATCGGTATTTCAGTCGCTCCGCATCGCCGGCGCGAAACCTGTTTTTGAGAAGGAGTTTCGGCTGTGGGATTGATTGGCATCCTTGTCGCCCTGGCGCTGCTGATGTGGCTCGCCTATCGCGGGTGGAGCATCCTGATGGTCGCCCCGATCGCGGGTCTTGCCGCGGCGATCCTGGCGGGTGAGCCGATCCTCGCCCATTGGACGCAGACCTTCATGCCCGGGGCGGCCCGCTTCGTGGCGCAATGGTTCCCGATCTTCCTGCTCGGCGGACTGTTCGGGAAGCTGATGGATGATAGCGGCTCGATCGCCTCGATCGCCAAATACCTGACAGTGCGCCTGGGAACGAAGCGGACCATCCTCTCCGTCGTGCTGGCTTCGGCCATCGTCACCTATGGCGGTGTCAGCGTCTTCGTCGCGTTCTTCGTGCTCGTCCCGATGGCGCAGCAGATGTTCAAGGCGGCCGACATTCCCCGCCGTCTGATGCCGGCGACGATCGGCCTCGGCGCCTTCACCTTCACGATGACGGCCCTGCCGGGCACGCCTTCGGTCAACAACGCGATCCCGATGCCGTATTTCGGCACGACCACCTTCGCCGCCCCCGGCATCGGCATTGTCGCCTCGCTGATCACGCTGGCCTTCGGCCTGTGGTGGCTCGCCCGCGCAGAAGCGAAGGCCCGCGCGGCGGGGGAGGGTTTCGGGACGGTTTCGGAGGAGCCGGCCGTCATCGACGAGAAGCTGCGCGAGAAGGCCACAGTGGCCAGCGAATTCGACCCCGCCGAGCTCGACCATGGCCAGCGCGCGGAAGACCATCCGCCCTTCGTGCTGGCGGCGCTTCCCCTCGTCGTCGTCATCGTCGTGAATTTCCTGATGGCGCTCGTGGTGTTGCCGCGGATGAACTTCGCCTTCCTGGCCGAGCCGGTCTGGGGGAGCACGTCGATCAACACGATCGGCGGCGTCTGGTCGGTGATGCTGGCGCTGGCGGCCGCGAACCTGACGGTGATCGCGGTCAATTTCCGTCGCATGCCCAATATTCGCGAGAGCCTCGACGCGGGCGCGAATTCCGCGGCGCTGCCGATGCTGACGATCGCGAGCCTCGTCGGTTTCGGTGCGATCATCGCTTCTCTCCCGGCGTTCAATCTTGTCCGGGACGCGGTTATCGGCATCCCGGGTGGCCCGCTGATCTCGCTGACGGTCGCGATGAACACGCTGGCGGCCCTGACGGGCACGGCTTCGGGCGGCTCGGCGATCGCGCTCGCCGCGCTCGGCGACCACTTCCTCAAGCTGGCGGCGACCTATGGCGTCGATCCCGCGCTGATGCATCGGATCACCGTCATCAGCGCAGGAACGCTGGACGCGCTGCCGCATAACGGCACCGTGCTGATGCTGCTGCAGATCAGCAAGCTGACCCATGCCGAGAGCTACAAGGACATGGTCATGACCGTGATCGTCGGCGTGGTCATCTCGCTGATCGCGGTCCTGTTCCTGGGATCGGCCGTCGGGTCCTTCTAGCGTATCGGACTGAATATCGTCTTCAGTCCGATACGCTAGCTCTTTGATTTCGCATCGGCTTTTGCCGAAAGCCGCGCTCCACTTTTCGGGCCGATGCTTTAGTCATGCGATAGGCCTTGAGCGGCGGCCGTTCCCTCGCTCAGGGGCGAGGCACGACGCTGGGTCGGCATCGATGTCTTGTGACGCCGACCCCGCGCCTGCGGTGCACGGCCGTCAGGACGTCGAGCTTCAGGGGCAGCCGCGACGCGGAACGAGCGTCGGTGGTGTCACCGGGCAACGCGCCGGCCATCAAAGCCGGCCGGATAACGGCGATCGGCGTAACGGCTTACCCGCTCTCCGGCGCGGCGGACCGAAATGGCAGCGGCATTTCGTCGATGAACCTGTCGAGCGGCTGCGAATTCCTGTCGAACGCCTTTCTGATGCGACCATAGCATTCGCAACTGCGTTGCTCGACCAGGTCCCGCTCCAGAACCGTCAGGTTTCCGCGTGCATAGGCGATGGCGCCATCCTCCATGAGCTTCGAACAGACCATGTTGACCGTCGCTCGCCGCAGCCCGAGAGCCTGCGAGATCGCGGCCTGGGTGAGGTGAAAGGAATTTCCGACAACCCTGTCATGCGCATGCAGCAGCCAGCGGCTGATCCGCTCCTCGGCACTGTGCAGGCTGTTGCAGGCCACCGATTCGAGAAGCTGAACGATCAGGCTCTTGGCGTATCTGAGCAGGGCGTGCCGCACGCAGGGAAAGCGCGCTATCGCCTCGTCGAGATCCTGGATCGAAAGCCAGGAAGCATAGCCCGGAACGACGACGCAGGACTGGCCGATCGCTTCCCCGCCGCCCATGGCCAGGGCGATGCCGATAAAGCCCTCATAGCCGATCGAGACTTTCTCGACGCCGCGCCCGTCGCGCATCGCGGCCATGATGGAAACCATGCCTTCATGCGGAAAGATCGCATGGGTGAAGGGAGTGCCTTCCTCATAAAGGACTTGACCTTGCGACAGGCGTCGCATGACCAGACGCGGCCGCAGGAATTCCTGAGCTTCGGGCCGCACCGACAACAGTATCTGATTGGAGATATCGAAATCGCCCCTCAACGGATGGTCCAAACACTTCCCTCCTGGACAATGTCAGTACATCGCGAGCAGATCGGTTAACTCTTCGTCAACCCTGTTATATGTACGTAATGGTACATATTCATTTCGGTTCCGGACACATGCGGCCGCGATCGTGACGTGCGGTGGCTAACTCGGTGCGATAGGGCTGTATCTCATGAGTCTGTTTGGACCGGAAGGCCTTGGCCCGCGACAAATCCATGGTCGTTCAGGCGCGCAGCTCTGTGCCGCAACCGCGGGCTGCGACCACGCGGGAAGTGGCCGGCAGCCGGCTGGATCGGCTGATGCGTGGCTGGATGCGGGCAGTGAAGACATCGCCGAACGGCTGCGCTTTGCCGGGATCGATGACGACGATCGGGCCTTGCTGAGGGAGTTCAGGCCAGCCGTTGCGGAAAAGCTGCCCGGCATTCTCGACGAGTTCTACGACCATATTCGGATGTTCCCGGACGTCGCGCGGCTGTTTCCGAGCCGCGCCGTCATCCTGCGCGCTCGCGAGATGCAGATCGCCCATTGGGCGCTCATTACCGCTGGAGCGTTCGATGGCGCCTATGCCCGCTCGGTCCGGCGCATCGGCGAGGTCCATTGCCGGCTAGGCCTGGAGCCGCGTTGGTATATCGGCGGCTACAATTTCATCGTCACCCGGCTGATCACCGTCGCGGTGAGGGACGGGTGGCTCTGGCGCAAGGGAAGCGCTAGCCGGCAGAGGCGGGCTGCGGCTGCATTCAGCCGCGCGGCGCTGCTCGACATGGACCTCGCCATCTCCGTCTATCTGGATGCGGCGCGTAGAAACAGGCGCGAGACGCTGGAAGGGTTGGCGGTTGGCTTCGAGCAGGCGGTGGCGAGCGTCGTTCGTTCGCTCACCGGTGCCGCGAGCGACCTGCAATCCCTGGCGCATTCGCTCGTCGGCTCCGCGAGCGAAACCATGCATCAGGCCGATGCTGCTCTGGCCAGCTCGCTGGAAGCGACGAAAAACATCGAGGTGGTGGCCGCCGCGACCGATGAACTGGCGGAATCTCTCAAGGGGATCGGCGGGCGCATCGCCTCCTCTTCCGGGATATCCGCCAGGGCCGTCGGGGAAGCGCAGCAGATCACTGTCCAGGTCAGTGAACTCACGCATTCCGTGGATCGGATCGGCGGCATCATCGATGTGATCCGCGAGATCGCCGGGCGGACCAAGCTTCTGGCCTTGAACGCGTCTATCGAGGCGGCGCGGGCAGGCGAAACCAGCCGTGGTTTCTCCGTGGTCGCGGGCGAGATCAAGATGCTGGCCGTCCAGACGGCGGAGGCAACCGCCGAGATCGATTCCCAGATCGGAGCGATCCGGGAGGCGACCCGCTACGTTGCGGCCGCTGTCGGGGGCATCAGGCAAACCATCCAGGAGATGACCAAGATCGGCTCTGTCATCGCCGGGGCGATCGGCGAGCAGGCAGAAGCCACCCGGCAGACCGCCTGCAATCTCCAGCAGGCTTGGCAGGATTCTGCCGAAGTGGCGAACAGCATCGTGGGTGTCACGCGACAGGCCTCGATTTCGAGCCGGGCGTCGGGCGCGGCTCTGTCTGCGACCACGGATCTCGCGCACCAGACAGGGGCGCTCATGGTCGAGGTCGAGCAGTTTCTGGAAACGGTCGGCGCTGCCTAGAACGCGGCCTGCGCCCTAAAGCAGGGTCTATGGCGGCAGAGTCCCGGCATGCCGAGAATTATAATCGAAGAACTGAAAGCATCTTCTACGAAATAGCCTGTTTCTGACCCTTTATTTATCATGAGGTGTGAAATGTCGTCTTCGAACGTCTTGACTGAACGTCTGGATTTCATGCGGCTGGATGAGGCCGCGTTGACCAGGCTCCGAAACGTCAGGGATGTCGTCATGCAGGCGCTGCCTGAGGTTCTCGACGGCTTCTACGATCAGATTTTCGCTTTTCCCGAGACGCGGGCGCTCTTCTCCGGACCGGATCAGGTTTCGGGGGCGAGGGGCAAGCAACTCGCCCACTGGGACATGATCTCGAATGGACGCTTCGACGCAGGCTATGTCCGGGCTGTCACCGCTGTAGGCCAGGTCCATGCTCGCATCGGCCTCGAGCCGCGCTGGTATATTGGCGGCTATGCCTTGGTTCTCGAGGCCTTGATCGGCAAAATCGTCGAAGCCCGCTCGCCGCGAAGCGGGCAGAAGCGGCCGCCCGGCGAGCGCTTCGGCGCCGCTTTGCTCGGTTTGCGGGCCCGGCAGGGCGAGACGCTGGAAGACTCTGCGGCGGAGATGGCCGCCGAGATCGGCGCGATCGTCAAGGCGACCTTGCTCGACATGGATTTTGCGATCTCGGTCTATCTGGAAGCGGCCGAGGCCGCGCGCATCGAGGCCGAGCAAGAGGTTCTGGCGAAGGAGCGTGCTGCGGTCGTCGCCTCGGTCGGCGAGGCCATGGCGGCCTTGGCCCGTGGGGACGTCACCTATCGCATGCCCGACAATTTGCCGGCGGAGTATCGCCAGCTCCGGGACGACTTCAACCTGGCCGCGACCCGGATGCACGACACCATGAAGACCGTGCTCCTGGCGACGCAGGACATCCGCGCCAATGTCGGCGAGGTGGCGCAGGCCTCGAACGACCTGGCCCGGCGCGCCGAGGAACAGGCTGCCTCGCTGGAGGAAAGCGCGGCGACGACGGAGGAGCTGGCGGCCTCGGTCAAGAGCAACGCCCAGTCATCGCGCCATGCTGAGGCCGCGTCGCGCGAGGCGATGACGATTGCGGAGCGGGGTGGCGACGTCGCCCGCCAGGCGGTCGAGGCCATGACCCGCATCGAGGAGGCGTCCCGGCAGATCGCCGCCATTACCAGCGTGATCGACGGTATCGCCTTCCAGACCAATCTGCTGGCTCTGAACGCCGCTGTCGAATCCGCCCGTGCCGGTGAGGCGGGGAAGGGGTTTGCCGTGGTTGCATCGGAGGTCCGGACCCTCGCCCAACGATCCAGCGAAGCCTCGCGGAGCATCAACGCGCTGATCGTTTCCTCCAACAACGAGATCGCTCAGGGGGTGACGCTGGTCCGTTCCGCCGGGGCCGCCCTGGAAAAAATCGTCGACGCCTCGAAGGAGGTCGCCGCCAATGTTTCCGGTATCTCGACCGGTTCATCCGAGCAGGCCAATGGCGTCGACGAACTGAGCCAGATCCTCGCCGTCATGGATGGCGCCACGCAGCATAATGCGGTTCTCGCCGAGCAGAGCGCGGAATCCATCGCGGCTCTCTCAGGCCAGATCGCACGCCTCGACAGCCTGATCGCCGCCTTCAAGGTCGATGACGGGCCTGCTGTCGACGCCCGAGGCGACGGCAGAGTGCTTGCGATGCGGCGGAGCGCCTGAAAGCGCGGCGCCGGCCAGCCCGGGCTGGCGCATGCAATATTCCTGTGTCGGCGAGGGCGAGGACTGCAGCCTCGATCTGAAATGGCTCCTGAGCGCGAACGGTCATCTGCTGGAGCGGGCGGAAGGCAGGACAAGGGAATACATGCGCTGCTGAGCGCCCGTGGCGACGGGCTCGACGACAGCTTCCATCTGCCGGAGAAGACGGAGATCGACCGGCGGCTGGTGGCGGGCTCCGCATTGTTCGGAGCCGGATGGGGGCTCGCCGGCTTCTGCCCCGGCCCGGCGGTCTCGGCCCTGTCGATGGGGCTCGTCCCGGTCTTGCTGTTCGTCGCGGCGATGGCGGCAGGGATGATGCTGCATGACCGGGTGATCGCGGGGATGCTGCCGCGATGACGCCGGCCCTCGTTCCCGCGCTCGCCTCCGGCGGCCTCGTCGGCTTCAGCCTCGGCCTGGTCGGCGGCGGCTCGATCCCGGATCGGTCGAGAGATGGGCCTGCCTGTTCCCGGAACGAGCCTGTCGCGTTCATTCGCCTTTGAAGTTGGGAATACGCCTTTCGAGCAGTGCGGCGACCGCTTCGTGATGGTCGCCGGTATGATGCGCCAGCGCCTGCATGCTGGCCGACATTTCGAGGATGGGTTCGAGCCTTGAAACCCAGGCCTCGCGCAGCAGGCGCCTGGTCATGCGGACCGCGTAGGGCGGGTTTGCCGCGATGCGCAGGGCCAATTGGCGGGCGGCATCCAGCAACTCGTCATGCGGCACGACCGTCGAAACCAGCCCGATGGCTTTGGCTTCCTGCGCTGTCACCGCCTCACCGGTGAGGGCCATCTCGCAAGCCTTCGCGAAGCCTACGATCCGCGGCAGCAACCAGGCTCCGCCATCTCCCGGAATCAGGCCGAGCCTGACGAAATTCTCGGCGAAGCTCGCCTTTTCGGAAGCGATGCGAAGGTCGCACATCAATGTCAGATCGCAGCCCGCTCCGATCGCCGGCCCGTTGACCGCCGCGATGACCGGGATTTCGAGCGCTTCGAGCGCCAGGGGCAGCTTCTGGATCCCGCTGCGATAGTTGCGCCGCGTTCGCACCGGCTGCCGATCGTTGAGGCCGCCGCCGCTGCCCATCTTCTTCAGGTTGCCGCCGGAGGAGAAGGCCGTGCCGGCTCCGGTCAGGATGGCGACGCGAACGGCCGGATCAGCCTGGAGCCTGTCGAATGCGGCAAGCAGCGCCGCGACCATGTCCTCGTCCGAAATCGGATTGCGAAGCTCGGGCCTGTTCAGGGTCAGGGTGACGATCCCCTGAGGATCGTCCTGGTAGAGAACCGCTTCCGTCATTTTGCGCCACGTCGAATTGTTGAAGAAGGTGAGGGAGGGGGCGTCAGCCGGCCATCATCTTGCGCGGCAGCCAGAGGATGATCTCGGGCCACGCGACCAGAACCGCGATGATGACGATGTGGGCGATGAAATGCGGCAGCGAGCCGCGGAAGATCTCCTGCACCGGCCGCCCCGAATAGCGCGCCACCACGAAGCAATTGAGCCCGATCGGTGGCGTGATCATCCCGACCTCGGCCGTGACGATCTTGATGATGCCGAACCAGAGGGGGTCGAAGCCGAGCACCTTGATCAGAGGCAGGACGATCGGCACGGTCAGGACCAGGATCGCGATCTGGTCCATGAACATGCCGAGGACGATGTAGCCGCACAGGATGAGCGCGATGATCAGCCAGCGCGAGACCTCCAGCGCGCCCACCCAGCCGACGAGCGTCTGCGTGACCTGGGTCAGCGTGAAGAAATAGCCGAAGATCTGGGCGCCGAGCAGGATCATCACGATCATGCAGGTGCCATTGGCGGAGCGGCGCAGGACGCGCACCAGCGCCGGCAGCGTGACCTTGCCGTACCAGGCCGCGATGGCGAGCGCGCCGGCGGCGCCGAGTGCCGAAGCCTCCGTCGGCGTGGCGATGCCGGTATAGATGACGCCGGTCACCGCCCCGAACAGGACGACCATCGGGCCGACGACCCTGAGCCAGGCGATCTTCTCGCGCCACGGGACGGGCTTTGCCGGCGGGGCGCGGGAGGGGTCGAGCAGCACCAACACATAGACCGTCGTCATGATCGTGAGCATGACGAGGATGCCGGGAATGATGCCGCCGATCAGCAGCGCACCGATATTGACCTCGGCGAGCAGCCCGAAGATCACGAGCGCGACGCTGGGCGGGATCAGCATGGCGAGCGTGCCGGAGATCGCGACGACGCCGCCAGCCATCGCCGGCTCGTAGCCCTGCTTAAGCATGGCCGGCAGGCTCGTTGCCGACAGCGTGGCGGCCGACGCCGTGCTCGTCCCGCAGATGGCGCCGAAGCCGGCGCCGGCGAGCGCCGTCGCCATGGCGAGGCCGCCGCGCACCCGCCCCATCCACGCCGCTGTCGCGCGGAAGAGATCGTCCGCGACGCCGCTGAGAAGCACGAGCTCCGCCATCAGCAGGAACATCGGGATGGTGATGAGCTCATAGGCTCCGACGGTCGAGAGCGGTGCCGTTTCGAGGATGCCTGAGAGCATCGATAGGCCGCCGACCAGCCAGAGGCCGAGGACGCCCGATGCGATCATGGCGAAGCCGACAGGCGTGCCGATGGCGAGCAGGAAGAACAGCACGCCCAGTCCGATGGCGACGATCATTCGAAATGTTCTCCCTCGCCATGCCCGATCCGGACCGGCACGATGTCACGCCCCGTGGCGAGGCTGAGCAACTGGGCGATGAACTGGACCGCGAGCCGCAGCGTCATGAGCCCGCAACCGAGCGGCACAAGCGCCAGCGACGGCCAGGTCGGCCAGGGAATGGCACCTGACAGCACGTCGCGGGATGCATAGGCATCGATCGTCCTGAGCGCGCCGAAATAGGTGATGAGCGCGAAGACGAGTGCGCCGATCGCCGTGGTGACGAGTTCGGTCAGCCGGATCGTCCGCGACGGAAAGGTCTGTTGCAGGATGTCGACATTGACATGCGCTCCCTCGGTATAGGCGGCCGACAGCGAGAGGAAGAAGACGGCGGCGACGAGATAGAGCGAGATCAGGTCATAGGCCCAGGACAGCGGGCTGTGGAAGAAATAGCGCATGATCACGTCGCAGAAGACGATCAGCATGATCGCGAACATCGCGGCGGCGGAGAGCCAGCCCAGCGCATCCTCGATCGCGGACAGCGCACGCAGGATCGGCTTCATCTGAACTCCTTTCGGTGAAGGCGTACGGTGCGGGTTTCCCCGCACCGTACGCGGCGGATCAGCCGCCGGCCTGCTTCTTCAGGAGGGCCCGGAACTCCTTCAGCACCTCGCTGCCCTTCTTGCCGCGTCCGTCGAGGCCCCTGGCCCATTCGTCGCCGACGGCGCTGAGCTTGCCGGCGATGCCGGCATGCATCGCGGCTGGCAGCGGGGCGAAGGTGACGCCGGATGTCTTCAGCTTCTGCCGGGTCTCGTCGTCCTGGCGATCGACCTCGGCGCAGGCGCTCTTGTTGACGACTTCGGCAGCCTCGGCCATGGCCTTCTGCGTCTCGGGGGCAAGCTTGCTCCAGGCGGCGTCGCTGATCGAATAGGCGACGATGAAGCTGCCGAAATTCTCGCCTTCGGTGGAGTGCTTCACCAGCTTGTCGACATTGTAGGAGATCACGCTGTCGAGCGGGAACAGAACGCCGTCGAGCGTGCCGCGCGAGAGCGACTCGTAGGTGTCGGGTGCCGCCATCCGCACCGGCGTCGCGCCGATGCTGCGCAGGGTCAGGTCCTGCGCGCCGCCCGTCGTGCGCAGCTTCAGCCCCTTCAGGTCGGCATCGGACGCGACTGGCGCCTTCGCCGTCAGGATTTGATAGGGCGGCAGAGCGACGGCGAGCAGCAGCTTGATCTTGTTGGGCGTGTAATCCTCGGCTGCGACCAGCCCGTTCCGCGCCGTTTCCAGATAGGCCTTCGTGCCCTCGCAGGCGGTGGTGAAGCCGCCCGGCAGCATCGCGACCTCGGAAGCGACCATCTTGTCGGAGACATAGGCCGGAGCGACATAGCCGATATCGACGACGCCGGTCTGCGTCAGCTTCAGCATGTCGGCCGCCTTGCCGATCTGCTGGCTCGGGAAGTAGTCGAAGGTGACGCCGCCATTCGTGCGCTTGGTCACTTCCGCCATCCAGGGCTGGATGATCAGCTTCACGAGGTAGTGGCCGGCGGGGAAGGAATCCGCCACGCGCAGCTTGCGGGTCTCCGCCCGGGCGGAGGCGCTCAGCGCGCCGAGCGCCGTCGCGGCCAGACATGCCGCCATCAGGGTTCTGTTCATGCGTTGTCCTCCGTCTCGAATGGGGCGCGTTGCGGCCGCGCTCTTGAGGTGGGTGGATTCAGCCGGCCTGTCGGCGCAGCTCCGTCTTCAGGATCTTGCCATAGGAGTTCTTCGGCAGGGCGTCGAAGAACAGGTATTGCTTGGGTTTCTTGAACCGCGCGATGTGAGCCTCGCACAGGGCGTCCAGCGCGGCGGTGGCGACTGAGGCGCCCTCGTGCAGGCTGAGCGCCGCGACGACCTCCTCGCCCCAATCCGGGTGCCTGCGCCCGAAGACCGCGACTTCCGCGACGGCCGGGTGCAGGAGCAGCACCTCCTCGACCTCGCGCGGATAGATGTTCACGCCGCCGGAAATGATCACGTCCTTGGAACGGTCCTTCAACGTCAGCAGGCCGTGCGCGTCGAGCGAACCGAGATCTCCGGTATGAAGCCAGCCGTCGCGCAGCGCCGCCGCCGTCGCCTCCGGATTGTTCCAGTATCCGCTCATGACGCTGTCGCCGCGGACCAGCACTTCCCCGACCTCGCCGGCGGGCAGCGGGGCGCCGTCGCTGCCGGCGACCCGCAGGGAGACGATGGCCTGCGCGTAGCCGACTGACCCGAGCCGGTGATCGAGCCGGCCGTCGCCCGTGTCCTCGTGAAGGCCGCGCGGCAGCACGGTGATCGTCATCGGGCTCTCGCCCTGCCCGTAGATCTGGACGAGGCGCTGGCCGAAAACCTCGAGCGCGCGCCGGCTGTCCTCGACATACATCGGACCGCCGCCATAGATGATCGTCTTCAGGCCGGCGAGCTCGGCATCGCCGATCACGCCGGCATTCATCAGGCGGGTCACGATCGTCGGCGCGGCGAAGAAGGCGCAGCCCCTGTGGCTGCGCAGCAGCGAGGCGAGCTCGGCCGGGTCGAATCGGCCGCTCTCGGGCACGACCTGGGCGGCCATGCCGGCGACATGCGGCAAGGCGTAGAGACCCGAGCCATGCGAGAGCGGCGCCGGGTGCAGGATGCAATCCTCCGGCGAGACCGCGTCGACCTCCGCGAGATAGCCCAACGTCATCGCGAGCAGGTTGCGATGGGAGAGGACCGCCCCCTTCGAGCGGCCCGTCGTGCCGCTGGTATAGAACAGCCAGGCCGGATCGCCGGCGGCGGCATCGCGCTCAGCGGCTTCTTCCGACTGCATCAGGGCGCGATGATCCTGGCTGCCGATGGCGACGACCGGGGGCTGGCGCCCCAGCATGAAGCCCAGCGCCTCCGAGACCGTGCCGGCCAGATCCGCCGTGGCGAAGACGAGGGCCGCGCCGGAATCGTCGAGGATATGCGCGACCTCCCTGGCGTGGAGCTTCGCGTTCACCGGCACGCAGATCAGTCCGGCACGCCAGCAGGCGAAGAGCAGCGCGAGATAGTCCGGGCCGTTGCGCATCACCAGCGCGACCCGGTCGCCGGGACGGAGGTTGTGGCTTTCGACGAGCCCTCCCGCGAGCCGCGCCGCCAGTGTGGCCCATTCGGCATAGCTCCAGACCGGCGCCGTGCCCTCGAAGACGGCGATACGGTTGGGGGTCAGTCTGGCGGCGCGGCCGAGGAGGGATGCGATGTTCATGGCGTCATTGCCCCAGATAGGCCGCGCGAACCTGGGGGTCGGCCAGCAGTTGAGCCGCTTCTCCACGCAAGACGATCTCGCCCTGGCGCAGAACATAGCCTTCGTCGACGGAGCGCAAGCTGAGCTGGACGTTCTGCTCGACCAGAAGCAGGCTGAGCCCTTCCCGGGTGAGCGTGCTCAGAACCTCGAAGATTTCGGCAACGACCTTGGGAGCGAGGCCGATCGAGGGCTCGTCGAGGACCAGCAGGCGCGGGCGGGTCATGAGCGCCCGGCCGATCGCGACCATCTGCTGCTCGCCGCCGGAGAGGGTACCGGTGCGCTGACCGGCGCGTTCGCGCAGGCGCGGGAACAGCCCGTAGACCCGCTCGAGCCCTTGCTCGCGATACTCCTTCGCGCTGCCGAAGGTGCTGGCAGCAATGAGGTTCTCCTTCACCGTGCATTCGGGGAAGAGCATCCGCCCCTCCGGCACCGTGCCGATGCCGGCGCGCGTCCGGTCGGAAGCCTTCATCGTGCCGAGCGTGGTGCCGTCCCAGGCGATCGTGCCGGCGCGCGTGGGCAGCAGGCCGTTGATCGCCTTGACGATCGTGCTTTTCCCCGCGCCGTTGGAGCCAATCAGCGCGACGCGCCGGCCGCTTTCGATGGTCAGGTCGATGCCGCGGATGACGTTGGCCTTGCCATATCCGGTGGCGACGCCTTGCAAGACGAGGCGGGTCACGACACGGCACTCCCGAGATAGGCTTCCTGCACCCGGGCATCGGCCAGCACCGCGCGGGTCGCGCCGCTTGCCAGCATCTCGCCGAAATTGAGCACGATGGCGTTTCCGCAGAGTTCGCTGATGATCGGCACGGAATGCTCGACCATCATGATGGTGACTCCCTCCGCGTTGATCCGCCGGATCTGTTCGCAGAGCGCTGCCGCCTCCGTCGCGGTCAGGCCGGCCAGCATCTCGTCGAGCAGCAGCAGGCGCGGCTCCGTCGCGATGGCGCGCGCGATCTCGAGGCGGCGCATCTCCGCGACGCTGAGCCGCTCCGCATCGAGAGCGGCGAGATGCGCCATGCCGACCCGCCCCAGGGCCAGCAGGGCATGCTGCGCGGCGGCGGCGGACGCAGGGTGACGGGCAAAGGCCGCGACCTTGACGTTCTCCAGCACGCTCATCCCATGGAAGGGGCGCACGATCTGGAACGTCCGGGCGAGGCCGAGCCGGCAGATCTCGTGCGGGCGCAGGCCGTCGATGCGGCGCCCGTCGAGATGGACCGTGCCGGCAGATAGCGGGAGCAGCCCCGACAGGCAGTTGAACAGGGTCGTCTTGCCGGCGCCGTTCGGCCCGATAATGCCGAAGATCTCGCCGGGCATCACCGTGAAGCTGACATCGGAGACCGCTTTCAGCCCGCCGAACGACTTGCCGAGCCCTGTGACGGCGAGCAATGGCTGCTGGGGGCTCACGATGTGGTCTCCATGACGAGAGCTTCCCCGGCCGCGTCCCGCTTCCCCGGGAGGATCCGCCGGAGGCGCGCGCTCAGCACGCCGCCGAGCCCTTGCGGCAGCACCAGCGCCAGCACGATCATCAGCAGCGCATAGGCGACGATGTTGACGCCGTGGAAGCTGGAGCCGAGATAGGTCCGCAGCAGCTCGCCGGCCGGGATCAGCAGCGCGGCGCCGAGCAGCGGCCCCCAGAGCAGGCCGAGGCCGCCGATGATGCCGAAGACCAGCAACTGGATCGAGAGCTCGACGCCGAGCGTCGAGCGCGGATCGACGAAGGCGAAGGTGTTGGCGAAGATCGCGCCGCCAAGCGCGGTCAGCGCGGCGCTGAGCGCGAAGACCAGCAGCTTGTAGCGCATCGCCGGCACGCCGAGCGCTTCGGCCGCCCCCTCATTGTCGCGCAGGGCACGCCAGTAATAGCCCGGCCGGGCCGTCAGGAACGCCTGGGAGAGGAAAAGCGTCAGGGCGAGGAAGGCGACGATGATCAGGCCATAGGGCCATTTATGGTCGAATTGCAGATAGCGCAGCGTCTCGGAGGAAGAGGGCAGCATCATGCCGTCGGATCGGCCGAGCCAGAGCGCGGCCGAGACGAGCAGGAACGCCACCTCGCTGAAGGCGAGCGTGGCGATCGAGAAGAAATAGCCCCGCAGCCCGTAGCGGAAGCAGAGCAGACCGATGAAGAGCGCGCTCGCGACGGCCAGCAGCACCGCGATCGGCCAGGTTGCGAGCGGGCCGAGCCCGAAGCCGACCTGGCCGTAGGCGACGGTGTAGGCGCCGATTCCGAAGAAGAGCGAGTGGCCGAGCGAGACCAGGCCGGTGAAGCCTGCCATCAGGTTCCAGGCGACGGCCACCGTGCCGATCAGCCCGACCATGATGAAGATTTCCATGAAGTACGGATCGGTGAGGCTGAAGCCGAAGCCGAGGATCGCGAGCAGTGTCGGCACCAGCGCCGGAAGGAAACGGCGGAGCATCAGCGCGATCCTCCGGCCGGGACGAGGCCTTCCGGCCGCAGCAGCATGACCAGGATCAGCAGCGCAAAGGGCACGGCGGCGGCGACCGAGGCGGTCAGCCACGAGGCGGCGATGCTTTCGGCGATGCCGACCAGCAATGCGCCGATCAGCACGCCGCCGAACGAGCCCATGCCGCCGACGATGACGATGACGAAGGCCTTCAGCGTGAAGAGCTGGCCGACATGCGGGTTGACGTAGAGCGCTGAGACCATCAGCGGCCCGGCGATGCCGAGCGTGCCGAGGCCGATCGCCATCGCCCAGCGATAGGTGCCGCCGATATCGATGCCGGAGAGCGCCGCGCCGTCGCGCGACTGCGAGACGACGCGCATGATCAGGCCGAGATCGGTCTTGCGCAGGACGACGTAGAACAGCCCGAGCAGGATGATCGAGGCGAGGGCGGCGATCGCCTGCGGCATCTGGATCAGCACCGGGCCGAGCCAGATGCTCGCGGTGGAACGCTCCTGCGTGACCAGCAGGTTGTCAGCCTTGAAGACGACCAGTGCGAGATACTGCAACAGCAGCGACAGGCCGAGCGTGACCGCCATCTGGTTGATCTCCGGCACCTTCAGCGCCGGGCGGATCAGGCCGCCGAAGAGCAGATAGCCCATCAGCATCAGCACCGGCGCGACCAGGAAGACGGCCAGGATCGGGTCGATCCCTAGGAAGGTGAAGGCGAGGTAGCCGCCATACATGGCGAGCATCAGGAACTCGCCATGGGCGAAGTTGACGATGCGCATGACGCCGAAGACCAGCGTCAGTCCCACCGCGACCAGCGCGTAGATCGCTCCGTTCGTGAGCCCGCTGAGCAAGGCCTGGAGAAAGATGGTCGTCGACATGCGGCTCCTCGTGCACCGCGCCTCGGCCTCGCGGCGAAGGCGCGGTTGATCGTGACGGGGCGGCCGGTCAGCCCTGGACGGGCGCCGGCGGGCGGACGGCGACGGCTTCCGGCCAGACGGTGACGAACTTGCCGTCGATGGCCTGGACGATGACGCAGGTCGCGGGCGACTGCCCCTGCTCGTCGAAGGAGAGCACCGGGGCCGGCAGCACCGCGGCGGGCCCGTCCGTGATCTTCAACGTGGTCAAGGCGTCGCGGATCGCGTTGCGATCGGTCGATTTGGCGGCGTCGGCGGCCAGCGCCAGCGCATAGGTCGCGACGAAAGCCTGGGCCTGGTTGCTGAGAGGGGTCTCGCCCGGATGGGCTTCCGCGAAGGCCTTGACGAAGGCCAGGCTCGCCGGCTTGTTCAGGTCGGGCGACCATTCGACGACGCCGAACGTCCGGTCGCTCGGCTTGCCGGCGGCAAGGACCGTCTGGTTCACATGCGCGCCGCCGAAGCCGACATAGAGCGGCCGGAAGTTCTGTGCGGCGAGCGCGCGCAGCAGCACCGTGGAATCCTCGGCATAGGCGCAGGTCAGTATCCCGTCGGCTCCGCTGGTGCGCAGCTTGGTGGCGATGGTGCTGAAATCGGGCGTGCCGGTGCGGAAGGTCTCGTCCGTCAGGATCGGAAAGCCGCGCCCGGGCATGACCGAGGTATAGTTGCTGCGCACCGCCTGGCCGGCGGGCCCGTCCTCGGTGGCGAGCGCGATCTTGCCGACCGAGATGCCCTTCGATTTCTGGTAGTCGAGGAAATCGGCGATATAGCCACCGAACCATTTCGCCTTCACCGCCGTCCGGAAGACGTATTTCATGCCCTGCTCGGTCAAGGCGTCATTGACCGCGCTGGTGATCATGAAGGGGGTGCGGTTGCGGTCGGCGATCTGCGCCGCGGGAATGGTCGTCGCCGAGGCCCAGGCGCCGGTCAGCGCGCTCACCCGTTCGCGGCTGATCAATCTCTCTGTCTCGGCCCGCGAGACCTCGGGCTTCGACTGGATGTCGGTGACCACCAGTTCGACCTTGGCGCCTCCGAGCGATTTGAGGCCGCCCGCGTCGTTGATCAACTTGGCGGCGAGCTGATGCGCCTTGAGCATGCGGATGCCGTCCGAGGCGTGGACGCCGGTGGTGGGCACCAGCACGCCGATCTTCAGGGCTTCCGTCGCGGCGCGCCCGTGGGAAGGGATGATGGCCGGCATGGCTATCGCCGCCCCCATCAGGAGCGTCTGCCTGCGGTCGATTCCGGATTTCGTCATGGTTGCGTTTCCTCTCTGGTTGATGCGGCGGTGGGTTCTTCTGCCCGCTGCCCGCTTTAGGTCTTCAGCTCATGGGCACAGCACCGCGCGGCCGACGAAGCGGCCCTCGCGAAGACCGATCAGCGCCTCGTTGGCCTTATCGAGCGGCAGCCGCGTCACCGGGATCGGCGCGATCTTGCCGGCGCGGGCCAGCGCGAGGAGCTCGCGCAGCTCGGCGAGATTACCGACCAGGCTGCCCTGGATGCGGGCCGCCTTCATCGGGATGAGCGGCAGCGACCATGGCGCCGTGCCTCCGAACAGCCCGACGATCACCATCGTTCCGCCCTTGGCGAGCGCGTCGAAGCCGAGCGCCGCTGATTTTTCGTTTCCGACGAGATCGACCACCGACTGGGCGGGGCCGCCGATGGCCTCGGCGATCTGCGCCAATGCATCGGGCGCGGCGCCGTCGATCGCCGCGATGGCTCCCGCTTCGAGCGCCGATTGGCGCTTGGCCGGGTCGAGATCGACGAGGACGGCGCCGATGCCGCCGAGGGCGCGCAGGATCTGGATGCACATCAACCCGAGGCCGCCGGCGCCGATCACCAGCACGGGCTGGCGCTCGATCTGGTCGCCGAGCTTCCTGAGGGCGCTGTAGGTGGTGACGCCGGAGCAGGCGAGGGGAGCCACCTGCGCCGGGTCCAGATCGCCGATCGGCAGGAGGTAGCGGGCATCGGGCACGCGCAGGTATTCGGCATAACCGCCATCGCGGTGGACGCCGAGATAGCCGGCCTTGGCGCAGTAGTTCTCGAAACCGTCCCGGCAGGTCTGGCACTGGCCGCAGCCGATCCAGGGATAGGCGAGGCAGCGTTCGCCCAGGGCGACGCCTTCGGCTTCCGGCCCGAGCGCGACGACCTCGCCAACCGTCTCATGTCCCATGGTGATCGGCAGCGCCACGCCGCGGTCCCGGAGCGAGAGTTTGCGCCCCGCACCGAGATCGTAGCCGCCTTCCCAGAGATGGATGTCGCTGTGGCAGACGCCTGCCGCCTTCACCCGGATGACGACCTCGCGGCCGGTCGGGATCGGCTGCGGCTTCTCGGCGGCGGCGAGCGGGGCGCCGAATTCCTCGATACAGAAGAAGCGCATGGTCCTCCCCTCGCGTTCAGCGGGCGGTGAAGCCGCCATCGACCGGCAGGGCGACGCCGGTGACGAAGGACGCGTCGTCGGATGCCAGCCAGAGCGCGGCATGGGCGATTTCATCCGGGCGGCAGAGTCGCCCGAGCGGCACCGCTGCGAGCAGCTTCTTCTCGTTCGCGGCCGCTTCGGCCGGATCGCCCGAGCGGCTGGTGAAGTTGAACGCCATCGGCGTGTCGGTGAGGCCCGGGCAGATCACGTTCACGCGGACCTTGTCGGGCGCGAATGTCTGCGACAGCGACTTGGTCAAGCCGACGACGGCGAACTTGGCGGCCGAATAGACCGGGCTGAACATCGAGCCGACGAGCCCGGAGACTGACGCCGTGAAGATCAGCGAGCCGCCGCCGCGCTTGCGCATGTGCTTGATGACCTCGCCGGCCGCGAGCGCCGCCGAATCGATGTTCAGCGCCATGGCCCGGTCATAGGCCCCGAGGTCGAGATCCTCGATGCCGGCAGGGCCGGGAATGCCGGCATGCGCCCACATGACGTCGATGCCGCCGAGGCGTGCCGCCGCCTCATGGACGGAGGAGCGCATCACGTCCTGCCGGGAGAGGTCCGCCTGCAGCGTCTCGACGCTCTCGCCTCTCGCCTTTGCTTCGGCGGCGAGCCGCGCTAGGGCCTCGGCATCGACGTCGATCGCGACGACCTTCGCCCCCTCGCGCAGGAACAGCTCGACCCCGGCCTTTCCCATCCCCGATGCCGCCGCGGTGATGACGGCAAGCTTGCCCGCAAGACGCATGGTCGTTTTCTCCGGCTGTTCTATTGTGCGTAGGCGTCGGGAAACTGGCCGGTCGTGCTGACGACCGTGGTCCGCGTTTCCAGGAAATTGTCGAGCGCTTCGAGCCCGTTCTCGCGCCCCCAGCCGCTGCCCTTGAAGCCGCCATAGGGCGTCGACCAGCGGATGTAGCGATAGGTGTTGACCCAGACGATGCCGGCCTGGATGCGCGCAGAGACGCGATGTGCCCGCCCGACATCGCGGGTCCAGAGGCCGGCGGTCAGGCCATAGGTCGTGTCGTTGGCGATCGCGACCGCCTCCTCCTCGCCGGAGAAGGGGATCAGCGACGCGACCGGGCCGAAGATCTCCTCGCGGGCGATCCGCATGTCGTTGGCGACATTGGCGAAGACCGTCGGGGCGACGAAGAAGCCCTTTGCCAGCGGGCCGTCCGACAGCCGCTTGCCGCCGGCAACCAGTTCCGCGCCCTCGGATTGGCCGATGTCGATATAGGAGAGCGTCTTGCCGAGCTGTTCGGCATGGGCCTGCGGCCCCATATGCGTGGCTTCCTCGAGCGGCATGCCGACGCGGACCTTCGTGGCGCGTTCGGCGAAGGCCGCGACGACACGGTCGTAGATCGGTCGCTCCACCAGGACGCGCGAGCCGAGCGCGCAGCTCTGGCCGCAGACCGCCCAGGCCGACGATGTCGCGGCATTGACGGCCTGGTCGACATCGGCATCGGCGAAGATGATGTGCGGCGCCTTGCCGCCGAGTTCGAAGGAGAAGCGTTTCAGATTCTCGGCGCCATTGCGCAGGATCGTCTTGGCCGTGCGCCCCTCGCCGGTGAAGGCGATCTTGTCGACGCCCGGATGGGCGACGAGATGGGCGCCGGCGTCGTGGCCATTGCCCGGAACGACGTTGAAGACGCCGGGCGGGAAGCCGGCCTTTTCGATCAGCTTCGCCAGCTCCAGCGCCGTGACCGGCGTCTGCTCGGCCGGCTTCAGCACGATTGTGCAGCCGGCCGCGAGCGCCGGCGCGACCTTCCAGGTCGTCGTCAGCATCGGCGCGTTCCAGGGCGTGATCGCACCGACCACGCCGATCGGCACGCGGGTGGTGAAGCAATGCACCGAGTCGTCCATCGGAATGGTGCGGCCGGAAATCTTGTCGGCCAGCGACGCGAACCACTGATACCAGTGGTGATGCGCGCCGACATCGCTGCGCGCCTCGCGGATGGCGCGGCCCGAATCCCGCGATTCGAGCACGGCCATCTCGCCCGCGAAGTCGCGGTAGAGATCGGCCAGGCGCCGGAGCAGCGCGGCGCGCTCGTGCCCCTGCATGCGGCGCCACGGTCCCTCGAAGGCTTCGCGCGCCGCGGCGACCGCGCGGTCGATGTCGCGTGGCCCGCCGAACGCAACCTCCGCCCAGGGCAACCCCGTCGCCGGGTCGATGCTTTCGACGAGGCCGCCATCCAGCGACGCGACCCATTCGCCGCCGATGAAGAGGCGATCGTAGCGGCGCAGCGAGCCTGCGGAGTTCTGCGGCTGCAATTCGGAGTTCAACGCAACGGCCACCGGCGCCTCCCATTCATGGGCAGGGCGAATGTGTACACAGTCATGAATTCCAGTGTCAACCAGTCGAGCCGGGCGGGACCAAAATCGAGATTGAATTTAAGATATTGATTTATATGAATTAAATTTTTCTATGAACTGACACGAGGAGTCTTGCATCGCAGCAAATCGTCGCCGCGATGCAGCATTGATTTCATCTTTCCTGAACAATGAATCTCTGTATATGAATTTATGGCGGGCCGCCGAAGCCCGGAAAGGATGAGGCATGGGTCCGCTCGAAGGCATCAAGATCATCGACATGACGTCGGTCCTGATGGGGCCCTATGCGACCCAGATGCTGGGCGACATGGGGGCCGACGTCATCAAGGTCGAAGCGCCCGACGGGGACGTCACGCGGCAGATCGCCCCCTCGCGCAATCCGGGCATGGGCGCGATCTACCTCAACGCCAACCGGAACAAGCGCAGCATCTGCCTCGATCTCAAGCAGGATGCCGGCCGGGAGGCCCTGCTCCGGCTGGCGGCCGATGCCGATGTGCTGGTCTACAACATCCGTCCCCAGGCGATGCGGCGGCTGGGGCTGGGTTACGAGACGCTGGCAGCCGTCAATCCCCGCCTCGTTTATGCCGGGCTCTTCGGTTTCGGGCAGGGCGGCCCTTATGCCGCCAAGCCGGCCTATGACGACCTGATCCAGGGCGCGTCAGTGATGTCGTCGCTGATCGCCAAGGCGGGCGACGGCACGCCGCGCTATGTCCCCTCCGCCATCGCCGATCGCGTTGTCGGCCTCGCCGCGGTCGGCGCGATCTGCGCCACGCTGGTCAATCGCGACCGCACGGGCCTCGGCCAGCAGGTCGATATCCCGATGTTCGAGACGATGGTCGGCTTCGTGCTCGGCGACCATCTCGGCGGCCTGACCTTCGAGCCGCCCATCGGCGGCGGTGGCTATGGTCGCCAGCTCTCGCCCGAGCGTCGTCCGTACCGGACCAGCGACGGCTATGTCTGTGCGCTGATCTATACCGACAAGCAATGGGCGAGCTTCCTGGAGGCGATCGGCCAGGCGGACCTGCCGCAGCGCGACCCGCGCTTCGCGAATTTCGCCAACCGGATCGCCAATATCGACCATGTCTATGGCGAATTGGGACGCATCTTCGCGCAGCGCGGCACGGCCGAATGGCTGGAGCTGCTGGAGCGCGCCGACATTCCGTCGATGCCGATGCATGATTTCGACAGCGTGCTGAGCGACCCGCATCTCGCGCAGACCGGCTTCTTCCAGCCTGTCGACCACCCGACCGAAGGGCGCCTGCGCATGATGCGCCTTGCCACGACATGGTCCCGAACCCCGTCGGAAATCACGCGCCTGCCGCCCCACAAGGGCGCCGACGGCATCGCGATCCTGCGCGATGCCGGCTTTTCGGATGACGAGATCGACGAACTTGCGGCGCAGCGGGCTCTGCTCGCCACGGAACGTGCGCCGGACATGGCGGATAATTGAGGGCGACCCGATGGATTTCAGGCTGAGTGACGACCAGGAAGCGATCCGCGAGGCGATCTCCGCGATCTGCAAGCGCTTCGGCGACGACTACTGGCTGAAGCGCGATCGCGAGGGCGGTTTTCCGCAGGATTTCTATTCCGCCTTCGCCGAGGCCGGCTGGCTCGGCATCTGCATCCCCGAGGAATATGGCGGTTCGGGGCTCGGCATCACCGAGGCCGCGATCATGATGCGCGCCATCGCCGAATCCGGCGCCGGCATGTCGGGCGCTTCCTGCCTGCACATCAATATCTTCGGCCTCAACCCGGTGCTTGTGAACGGCACCGAGGAGCAGAAGCGGCGCATGTTGCCGCCGATGGTGCAGGGCAGGGAGAAGGCCTGCTTCGCCGTGACCGAGCCGAATACCGGCCTCAACACAACGCAGCTCAGGACGCGCGCGGTCCGCAAGGGCGACCGCTACGTCGTCGATGGCCAGAAGGTCTGGATCTCGACCGCGCAGGTCGCCGACAAGATCCTGCTCCTGGCCCGGACCACCCCTCTCGAGGAGGTGAAGAAGCCGACCCATGGCCTGAGCCTGTTCTACACCGATTTCGACCGCAACCGGATCAAGGTGCATGAGATCGAGAAGATGGGCCGCAAGGTCGTCGACTCGAACGAGCTCTTCATCGAAGGCTTCGAGATTCCGGTCGAGGATCGTATCGGCGAGGAAGGCCGCGGCTTCGAATATATCCTGCACGGCATGAATCCCGAGCGGGTGCTGATCGCCGCCGAGGCGATCGGCCTCGGCCAGCTCGCGCTCTCGCGGGCGACGGCCTATGCCAAGGAGCGCGTCGTCTTCAATCGTCCGATCGGCCAGAACCAGGCGATCCAGCATCCGCTCGCCCGCAACTGGATGCAGCTCGAAGCGGCCTGGCTGATGGTGATGCGCGCGGCATGGGAATATGATTCCGGTCTGCCTTGCGGCGCCAGCGCCAATGCCGCGAAATACCTCGCCGGCGAAGCGGGCTTCGATGCCTGCCAGCAGGCCGTGATGACCCATGGCGGCTTCGGCTATGCCAAGGAGTTCCATGTCGAGCGCTATCTGCGCGAGGTGATGATCCCGCGCATCGCGCCGATCAGCCCGCAACTCGTGCTCTGCTTCATCGCCGAGAAGGTGCTCGGCCTGCCCAAATCCTATTGAGCGGCATGCGCAGGATCGAAGCAGACGCGCTGGATCTGGCCGCCTTCATCAAGCGGGGCGACCGGGTGCTGTGCGGCCAGGTTTCGGCCGAGCCACAGGCATTGGCTGCCGCGCTGCCGGCCGCCTTCGGAACCGTCGGGCCGTTCGAGACCTTCCTCGGCACGGTGGTGTCGAACAGTTTCGACGCCGCCCCGGCGGACATGCCTTTCGCGGGCTATGGCGCCATGGGCCGGGCGAGCCGCGTCGCCCGGCGCGGGCGGCTCGATGTCTGGCCTCTGCACTACAGCGCGCTCGAAGCCGGCTTCGCATCGGGTGCGATCCGGGCCGATGTCGTGCTGATCCAGCTCGCGGAAGGGCCTGGCGGCCGATGCGCGACATTGGCCAACGACTATGTCCTGGCCGCCGCCCGTCAGGCGCGCTGCGTGATCGCCGAGGTGAACGCGCGGGCGCCCTGGTGCGCCGGAGCGGAAATTCCATCGGATCTGCGCATCGACGCGGTCATCGAGACGGACCGGGAGCCGGTCTCGGCGTCGTCCGTCGCCGCCGGAGAGGTTGAGCGTGCGATCGCTGGACATGTGGCGGCGCTGGTCCCGGATGGCGCCACCATCCAGATCGGCATCGGCGCCATTCCCGATGCCATTCTCGACGGTCTCGCCGATCATCGCGAACTCGGCATCCATTCCGGCGTCTTCGGCGACCGGATGGCGGCCCTCGTGGCGAGCGGAGTCTTCACCAACGCCCGCAAGACGGTCGACCCCGGACTCGGCATTGCCAATGTCGTCGTCGGCTCCGGCCGGGCCTTCGGCGTGCTCCATCGCAACGAGGCGATCCGATTGCGGCCTGCCGCCCATACGCATGCCTTTGCCGTTCTCGCACGGCAGGAGCGGATGATCGCTGTCAATGCGGCGATCGAAGCGGACCTGTCCGGCCAGATCAATGCGGAGGCGGCCGATGGCGCTCCGGTCGGCGGCGCGGGCGGGCTCTGCGACTTCTCGCGCGGGGCCAGCGCTTCCCGAGGCGGGCGCGCGATCGTCGCCCTGCGCGCGACCGACCGGACGGGCGCGATCTCGCGGATCGTGCCGCGCGTCGGCGCCGTCACGCTCGCCCGCACCGATGCCGATACGATCGTCACCGAATATGGCGTGGCGGAACTCAGCCATCGCGGTGCGGCCGAGCGCGCCCGCGCTCTGATCGCGATCGCGGCGCCGCAGCATCGCGAGATGCTGGAGCGCAGCCTCGTCGAGGGAGCCGCGCAATGACGCAAACCCGCAACGGCCCGCTCGCCGGCTTGAGGATCGTCGAGTTCGCGGGCATCGGTCCGGCCCCGATGGCCGCGATGCTGCTCTCCGATCTTGGCGCCGACATCATCGTCATCGACCGGCTGGAGCCGAGCGGCCTCGGCATCGCGAAGCCGACCCGCTTCGATGTCACGCGCCGTGGGCGTCGTTCGGTCGCGCTCGACCTGAAGCGGCCGGAGGGGATCGCCTGCGCGCTCGCCCTCGTCGCGAAGGCCGATGCGCTGATCGAAGGGTTCCGGCCCGGTACGATGGAGCGCCTCGGCCTCGGCCCCGAAATATGCCTCGAACGCAACCCGCGCCTCGTCTATGGGCGCGTGACCGGCTGGGGCCAGAGCGGGCCGCTCGCCCGGGCAGCTGGTCACGATCTCAACTACATCGCGCTTTCTGGTGCGCTGTCGGCGATCGGCCGGGCGGGCCAGGCGCCGAGCGTGCCGCTCAATCTGATCGGCGACTATGGCGGCGGCGCCATGCTGCTCGGCTTCGGCATCGTCTGCGCCCTGCTCGCGGCCCGGCAGTCCGGCGCGGGGCAGGTCGTCGATACGGCGATGGCCGAGGGCAGCACGACCTTGATGGCGAGCCTCTTCGGCCTCGCGGCGGCCGGCCTGCACGGGCCGGAACGCGGGACCAATCTCCTCGATTCCGGCGCTCCGCACTACGAGACCTATGCTTGCGCCGATGGCGAATGGATCACTGTCGCGCCGATCGAGAGGAAGTTCAGGGACGAATTGTTGCGCCGGATCGGCTTCGATCCCGCGCAGTTTCCCGATGTCGACGACCGTGCGTCATGGCCGCAGGCCCGCGAATTGCTGGGCCGGCGCTTCGCCGAGCGCAGCCGCGCCGAATGGTGCGCCCTGCTGGAGGGGACGGATGCCTGCTTCGCGCCGGTGCTCAGCCTCGCCGAGGCCCCGGAGCATGATCACGCAAAGGCGCGCGGGAGTTTCATCGCGATCGACGGCGTTCTCCAGCCGGCTCCCCAGCCGCGCTTTAGCCGGACGCCGGCGGCGATGCCGACCGCGGCGCGGGCGCCGGGCGAGGGCGGCCGGGCGGCCCTCGGCGAATGGGGCTTGCCCGCGGCCGAGATCGACAGGCTGGAACAGGCCGGCATCCTCCGCGCCACAGCCGATATTCCCGAAGCGAACGGAACTGCAGGAGCACGATGATGGCCGGACTCTATTATGAGGAATTCGAGATCGGGCAGGTCTTCGAGCATGCCTATTCGCGGACGGTCACGGAGCAGGACAATATCAGCTTCAGCCTGATGACCCTGAACCCGCAGCCGCTCCATATCGACGCCGATTTCTCGAGCCGGACAGAATGGGGAAAGCCGCTGTTCAACAGCCTCTACACGCTCGGCATCATGATCGGCATGAGCGTGTCCGACACCACGCTCGGCACCACCATCGGCAATCTCGGCATGAGCGACGTGCGTTTCCCGAAGCCGGTGTTCCAGGGCGATACGTTGCACTCGCGGACCAGGGTTCTCGGCAAGCGCGAGAGCCAGTCGCGGCCGACGGCGGGGCTGGTCGAGTTCGAGCACGAATGCCTCAACCAGCGCGGCGAGGTGGTGGCGGTGTGCCGGCGCATGGCGATGATGCACCGGCGGCAGGCGGCGGCGTGATGCGCAGCCTGCTCTTCGTTCCCGGCGACAGCGCGCGCAAGTTCGCCCGCGCCCGTGATTGCGGCGCCGATGCGCTGATTCTCGATCTGGAGGATTCCGTCGCCGCCGATGCCAAGGAGGTAGCGCGGCACGAGACGGCCACGATGCTGCAGGCGCCGCGGAGCGGGCAGAAGCTGTTCGTCCGGATCAACGCCTTCGACACCGGGCTCAGTGCTGCCGATCTCGCGGCGGTGATGCCGTATCGCCCCGACGGTATCACCCTGCCGAAATGCGACGGGCCGGACCAGGTTCGGCGTCTCGGCCATATGCTCGACGCCCTGGAGGCCGCCCACGGCATCGTGCCCGGAAACACGCTCATCCTGGCGATCGTCACCGAGACCGCCGCCTCGCTCTTCGGGTTGGGCAGCTATCGCGGTTGCAGCGAGCGCCTCTGGGGAATGATGTGGGGGGCGGAAGACCTCGCCGCCTCCTTCGGCGCGACGGCCAATCGCGATGCCGGCGGCGTCCTGCCGCCCTACCAGCTCGCGCGCAACCTCTGCCTTGCCGGTGCCGCCGCCGCCGGGGTCGTCGCGGTGGACACGGTCGCCGTGACGATCGGCGATCTCGCCGCGGTGGAACGGGAAGCGCGCGAGGCGCGGCGCGACGGCTTCATGGCCAAGGGCGTGATCCATCCCGGGCATGTCGAGCCGGTCAACGCCGCCTTCAGACCGAGCGAGCAGGAGATCGCCTGGGCGCGCCGCATCACCGACGCATTTGGCAACCAGGCCGATCTCGGCGTAGTGAAAATCGATGGTCAGATGATCGACAAGCCGCATCTGCGCGCCGCCGAGCGGATTTTGGCGTCGCTCTCCCCGTCATAGTCGCGATCGAGGCGCAACAGGAAGACGCATGCAGGTCAAGCAGGCTGCCAATGTTCTGGAGCTCCTCGAGTTCTTCGCCCGCCGGCAGCGCCCGGCGACCCTGGCGGAGCTCGCGGACGAGCTCGGCTGGCCGCGATCCAGCACGTTCAACCTGATCGGCACCCTCGCGGAGAAGGGCTATCTCTACGAGCCGCGGGCGCGCGGGGGGTACTATCCCAGCCCGCGGTGGCTCGCCATGGCGCAGGCGGTCTCGAAGGCGGAGCCCCTGCCGGAAGCTGTCCTCCAACTCGTGGCCGAGATCGCCGAGGAGACGGGGGAGACCACAGCGATCGGCGCGCCTGCGAACACGCATGCGCTCTTCATCCATGTCGTCGAATCGAAGGCGCCCATCCGGTATTTCGCCCGCGTGGGCCATCGCCTGCCGATCCATGCCAGCTCGACCGGGCGTGCCATCCTCGCCCAATACTCTCCGGCGGAGCGCCAGGCGCTTTACCGCAAGCTCAGCTTCGAGCGCTATTCGGCGACGACGCCGATGAGTATCGAGGCGGTCGAGGCCGAGATCCGGCGCTCCGCAGCACGCGGCTATCATTTCAGCAACGGCGATTTCAGCGCCGATCTGGTGGGCGTCGCCTTTCCGTTGCCGGTCCGCCAGCGCCGGCTCTCGATCGTCGTTGCGGGCCCTCAATTCCGCTGCCTCGACAAGACCGCCGAGATCGCAGAGACGATCAGGCTCGCGATCGCGCGCTTCGTCAGAGAGCTGCGTGACGACAGCGAGCCGGTCGCCTGAAGGGCGGGCTGCCGTTCATTCCCTTGCTGCTCGTGATCGACCTCTTCAAACCCGAGGGACGCCGAAGCGGCTTCATTGCAGCAGGTTAGAGGGCAACCCGATCGGAACCCCTCCAGAATATCGGACCGAATCTCGTATTCAGTTCGATTTTCTAACTCTTTGATCTTGCCTCTGTTTTTCTCGAAAACCGCATGCCGGTTTTCGGGCCGATGCCCTATCGCCGGCAGGCAGAACGCGGCGGTCTCGCCGACAACGGGCAGGCAAGGATCGACAATATCGTCGATCTCCGCGCCCGGCGGAAAGCCGAAAATCAATGGTGAATTTAGAGCTGTAAGCCGCCTCGTAAGCGGCGCTCTTCAAAGAGAGCTAAGTAATGGCGCGCCATTCAGGATAAAACTGCGAACACATATGTTTTTGAAGTAACGATGTAATTATGCCGCCATTGGCTGAGAGCGCCTCGGCTCGCTTGGCTTCCGTTTTTGCCCCATTCCAGATTTTATTTGGCAGCGCTGGCCATGGCGCATTGTTGGCAGCCCTCATTGAGCCTTGAAACGTGGAAGCGTCACCGTGAGACATGCGCCGCTGCCGGGCGCAGGCCCACTGCAATCGTTCCGCCATGTCCTTCGACAAGGCTGCGGGCGATGGCCAGCCCCCGAGCCAGCGCCACCGGTACGTCGGCAGCGCGAACTCTCGGTCCGAACGAAGGATTCGAACACGAGATCGTCGCGCAATTCCGGCGGAGGCCCCGCTCCCTCGTCGTTTACGATCAGCATCGACGTCGTCTCGACAGTGTCCAAGACTTAGGTGGGCGGCGCACCTCCGACATGTGCCCGGAAACCATCGTCTATCCACGTCTGCGACATTGAGAATGCCAATGGAGCGAGACAAACTGCGATTGAGTGTCTAGTAACAATGTCCCCGGCTATCTCGCATTCGCCATGCGGAATCCGCGTCTTCGACATTCGAGGCCGCCAGGAGAAAGCTGGGCGACCAAAGGAAGGGAGGCAGCCGCATGACTTTGCGGAGGCGGTCAGCCAGCGCCGAAAGCACGTCGTCGCAACCTGAGCGGCAATGCCCAGACTATGTGCTCGACGAACAGGTCGGCTTTCTGATGCGCCGTGCGCAGCAACGTCACATCTCGATCTTCCAGGAGATGATGGGATCGCACGGCCCGACACCGACGCAGTTCGCAGCCTTGAGCAAGCTCGCCGATGGCGAGGAGATCTCCCAAAACCAGCTTGGCCGGATGACAGCGATGGACCCCGCCACCATCAAGGGCGTCATCGCGCGGCTGGCCGAGCGCGGCCTCGTCGAGCGTCTCTCCGACCCGAACGATCAGCGGCGCGTCCTGATCCGGCTCAGCGAAGCGGGACTGGCCGCGATGCCGAAGTTTTTCGAGACGGCCAAAGCGATCACCGTCGCTACGCTGGAGCCGCTGTCCCCCGGCGAGACGAAGCAGCTTCTGGCATTGCTGGCACGGCTTTGCTGACGTCTCTCGGAGCCCAAGCCGACTGATCTAGTCTGGCCGGATCTCGCTCTGGATCGCGGTGGGTCCCAACGAACGCAAAGTGGCGATCTATCTCTTTGTTCCGGTATCGGATTCTCCCGGAGAAGCGGATCCCACTTTCGGCCCGGTGCCCTAGGGTTCGGACTCATAACCAGTAGCTGACGGTTGCTGCGATGCAGACGGCGGC
>NZ_CAMFJF010000034.1 GCF_945956895.1 uncultured Allobosea sp.
GGACCCGGACGACATCGCCGAGAAGGCCCGCACGCGCTACATTCTCGACGGCGGCATGATGGCATTCGTCATCGCCTTCTTCCATGCTGTGCTGAGAACCCCTCGCGGGTTCGCGAAAGCCGCACGGGCCACCATCGGGATGATGCGCCCCTCGAGCCGCCCCGCGCCGCTTCACCTCGCCTATCTCGCGGAAGCGCTCGTCCTCGCCAAATGGGTCACGGAGCAGAAGGTCCATCACATCCACGCCCATTTCGGGACGAATGGCGCGGAGGTCGCGATGCTCTGCCACCTCGTGACCGGCGTGCCCTACAGCTTTACGGTGCATGGCCCGGACGAGTTCGACAGGCCGGAATATCTCGGCCTGCCCACAAAGGTGAAACACGCCGCCTTCGTCTGCGCGATCAGCTCCTTCACCGGCAGTCAGCTCTGCCGCTGGATCCCCACCGAGCAGTGGCACAAGATCGAGCTGGTGCATTGCGGACTGGACGCCGATTTCCTGAGCGCGCAGCCGCCGCGGGTCGTTCCGAAAGGCAGGCTCGTGACCATCGGCCGCCTCAGCGAGCAGAAAGGGCATCTCGTCCTGCTCCAGGCGCTCGCACAGCTCGCGCGCGATGGCGAACCGTTCAAGCTGACCGTCGCCGGGGACGGCCCGTTGCGCCCGCAGCTCGAACGCGCCATCCGCGAGCTCGGCCTGGAGCAGCATGTCGAGCTGGCAGGCTGGATGAGCAATGCGGAGGTGCGCCACGCCATCCGCGAGGCGCGGGCGCTGGTGCTGCCGAGCTTCGCCGAAGGATTGCCCGTCGTCCTGATGGAAGCCCTGGCGCTCGGCCGCCCCGTCATCACGACCTATATCGCTGGAATACCGGAACTGATCGCCGAGCGGGACTGCGGCTGGCTCGTCCCCGCCGGCAATACCGACCGGCTCGCCGGCGCCATCCGGCAATGCCTCCATGCGCCGGACTCCGTCATCTGGGCCATGGGCGCGGAAGGCCGCAGCCAAGTGCTGGCGCAGCACGACATCGCCCGTGAATGCCGGAAGCTGGCCACCCTGTTCAGGGCCGGGCAGCAGACGAAGCCGATCTCGGCCAGTGACGAGGCGGGCGGCAAGGAAGCCGCCTTCGCCCGAGACGAAGCCTTCGCCGACAGCCACGGCATGCGCCTCGGCGAACTGATGACGCTGCGCTCCGGACAGTCGGGCCTGGTGAAGGGATGAACGCCGCGCCTCACACGGCCTGGGCAAGGGGTGCCGGGACGAGCGACGTCACCGTCGTCGTCCCCACGCATAACCGGCGCCTGATACTGCCGCAGGCGATCCTCGCGATCCTGCACCAGCGTGACGTCTCGATCGAGCTCGTCGTGGTCGATGACGGCTCGAGCGACGGTACGGGTCCCTGGCTCGACCAGCTCGCGGCGGCGGACCAACGGGTCAAGGTCGTGCACCATGCCGTGCCGCACTTCATCTCGGGCGCACGCAACGCCGGCATCGCCCGGGCGACCGGGCGCTGGATCGCCTTCTGCGACGACGACGACCTCTGGGCGCCGGACAAGCTCGCCGCGCAGCTCGCCGCCTTGCGCGCCAGCGGAGCGCGCTGGGCCTGCACCGGGGTCGTGGTGGTGGACGAGGGGCTTCGGATCATCGGACATCACCATGTCGAGGGCGGCGACATGCTGCCGGCGCTGCTGGCGAGCAACCGGATCCCGACGGGATCGACCGTGATCGCTGAACGCGACCTGCTCCGGGATGTCGGCGGCTTCGATCCGGCCCTGCGTGGCTCGGAGGATTGGGATCTCTGGATCAGGCTGGCACAGCATTCGCCGGTGGCCGCGGTCGACCGGCCGCTGATCGCCTACCGGCTGGGGCGGCAATCGCTCTCGATGAATGTCTCCCCCATGCGCGCCGGCCGTCTCGCCATCGTGAAACGCTATGCGGTGCTGGCGGCGGCCCATGGCGTCGTATCCGACGAGGCCGGCCACGAGCGCTACCTCGCCAGGCAGTTGCTGCGCGGAGGAGCACGCCGGCAGGCTGCGTCCATCTTCGCCGCCCTGGCCTTCAGGCACGGCCGCTGGCGCGAGCTGCCGCGGGTCGCTGCTGCACTGATCGCGCCGCGCCTGATGGACCGCATCGGGCAGGCGCGCGCGGCCACCGCGGTACCCGCGTCATGGCGCCGGGAAACCGAGCTCTGGCTGCGGCCGATCCGCGAGGCGGCCGGGATGGCCTCGCATCGCCCCGAGGCATGGATCACGTCCAGGGAGCTGGAGGCATGAGACCCGTATCCAGCGCTCTCGACATGCCCCCTGAAAGCGTCGCAGCCGCCGATGTTGCGCGCGGCCCGCAGACCTGTTCGGTTCGCACCGCCAATCGCGAAGCGATCTGGAGCCTGTTGCGGAACGCCGTCTTCGCCATCCTGCTGATCCGCGCCTCGTCCGACCCGATCTTCAATCTGCTCGGAGGCGATTCCGGCGCGGGCTCGATGGGCGTCGGCGCCCTCTTCAACATGGCCGCGATCGCGATTGCCGGGCTGCTTTTCCTGCAGGCGCCACTCAAGGCACCGTTTCCCGTCATCACGATCTGGGGCCCCTATCTGCTGATCGCCTTCGGCTCGACGCTCTATGCGCCGGATTTCAACACCGCCGCACGGCTGGCCTTCGTCCTGCTGTCCTACTGGGCCTTCTTCGCGATCCCGTTCTTCATCATGCGCTCCTCGCGCGACCTGACCCGTTTCGTGCTCGTGGTGATCGGCTCGTCCCTGCCGCCGACGCTCTATGCCTTCGTGGACATCGCCCGCGGACTGCCCAATTTCGGCGATTTCCGCCTGCAGAGCACCTTCTCGCATCCGAACATCTACGCGTTCTACCTCGTGCTGCTGCTCGGACTGGCGCTCTATGTCAGGGCCTCGCAGGCCGTAGACGTGTCCCAGCGGCTCCGCCTCCTGGTGACGCTCTACATCCCCCTTCTCGCCGTCTTCCTGCTGCTCACCAAGACGCGCAGCGCCTGGGGCGTGTGCGGGGTGATGTTCCTGGTTTATGCGGTCAGGATCGAGCGCCGCTTCCTCTTCGGCCTGCTTCTGGTGCCGCTGATGTTCGTCTCCAATCCGAGCCTGATGGACCGGTTGACGGACGTCACCGCCGCGACGGAAGTCGACGACTACTCGCAGCTCAACGACAGCAATCGCCTGAATTCCTATGTCTGGCGGCAAGCGCTGTGGGAATCCGCCCTTCCACAGATCATGGACATGCCCGCGCTGGGGCATGGCCTCGAGACGTTCAAGCCTGCGACGCCGCGCTTCTTCCCGCTGATCGGCCCGCAAGGCATCGACGGTCACAATTTCTATCTGCAGATGACCTACGAGCTCGGGCTTGTCGGCCTCCTGACCGTCGCCTGGCTGTTCGGCTGCGTGGCCTGGCGCCTGGCGAGAGGGCGGCGCCGCGATCCGCCGGGCATCCTGGTCATCTCCTGTATCCTGATGACCTATGTGCTGGAGTGCTACTCGGACAACATGCATTTCTACCTGTCGTTCAACTGGTATTTCTGGTTCGTCATGGGCACGATCTGCGCGTGGCTGGCGCGAGGCGACGCTCTTGCGGCGGCCGCCGCCTCCCGCCTGCCAGGCGCCGCCGGGCGCGCAGGCCACCCCGCCCGCCCTCGCCCCTGACCGGCGCCGCCACGCAATGCCGGTTTGAGCCGGCCCCGCAGGAACGGCGCCGACCACCCCGCGTTTTCACTGTGAATGCCATTGCGGGCGCAAGACGCCGGGTGGGGGGCGGAAATCGGCGGCCCGGTCTCGACCGGTACAGGCCGCCAGAGCGATCCCTCCCTCATCCGCCGGCGTCGAGCCGAACCGGACGCCGGAAACGGGGTCCATTGTGATTGAAGCGCATGATGGACACGAGAAGCCGCCCGCAAATCTCCCCCGGCACGGAAGGGCTCGAAGCCCGGATCGAGGTGCGACCGCGCCCCTCCTTCGGGCTCGGGAGCCTCCGCAACCGGAAATGGCTGCTGGGCCTCGGCACCATCGCCTGCCTGCTCGTCGCTGCGCTCTATGTCAGCTTGCGCCCGGCGACCTACACCGCATCCAGCCAGCTGCTGATCTATATCAGGCAGGTCCTGACAGGGCCCGATCAGGCGATCCTGCCCGGACGCGCCGACCTCCCGATGGTCCAGAACCAGATCGAGCTGCTGCGCTCCGGCAATGTTCTGGCCGCGGTCGTCGAAACACTGCGCCTGGCCGAGGATCCCGAATTCAACGACAGCCACGCCGCTTCGCCCGGACAGGCCAAGGCGCCTCAGGGGCAGGCCTCTCCGGAAGCGGCTGCGAACGGCTCGGCCTATCGCGCGGCGCTCAGCGCCCTTGCCCGCAAGCTCAGCGTCCGGCAGGTCGGAACAAGCCATATCGTCGCGGTGAGCCTCAAGGCCTCGGACCCCGCCAAGGCGGCGCGGATCGTCAACGCCATCGTCCGAACCTATTTGCAGGAACGTGCACGCGCCTCCGATGCAGCCACGTCCCGTGCGCCGACCTTGCGCGAGATTTACCAGAGCCTCGGCCCCAGCGGCCAGGTGCTGTCGGAGGCGGAGCCGCCGGTCGGGACTGACGGGCCGTCGGCCATCCTGATCCTCGCCATCGCAGCCCTGCTGGGTCTCGGCGCCTCCGCCACCATCGCCATCCTGCTCGACATGTTCGACGACAGGATCCGCAGCAGGCGTCAGATGGAACATGTCCTGGGCCTGGAATGCCTCGGCGTCATCCCCCGTTTCGCGGATATCGGGACATGGCCCGAAGACGCTGCGGCCCGGCGCCTGCTTGCATCGCAACACGAGGTCCTGCGCCGTGCCGCGGCGGTGATGGACGATGTTTCACCGGGTGGCTTCCACGCGATCGGCGTGACCTCGGTCCTGCCGGGCGAAGGGGCGACCTCGTTGGCCATCGCCCTGGCGAAGACGGCCGCGGCGGCCGGAAAGCGCGTGCTGCTGATCGACGCCGTACCGGACGACCCCTCCCTCTCGCGCTGGGTCGCGAATCTCGCGCAGGATCCCCCCCCTCCCGGCGAGCATCCGCCGACACGGGCGCTCGAAGGCCTCGCCACGCTGCAGCCCGGCCTCGATGTCCTGCCGCTGGCCGAGCGGCTCGGCGCTGGCGATCGCCCAATGCCGCGCGGCCTGCTGGACGACGTCCTGCGCGCGGCGGAAGGCAGCCATGAGCTCGTGATCCTCGACATGCCCTCGCTGGTGGCCGGTCCGCAGGTGCGGGCTGCCGCTCCGGCGCTCGATGGCGTCCTGCTCGTCGTGAAATGGGGCGAGACGACATCGGAACTGGCCCGCCAGGCTTTCCAGTCGGCCGGGCAGGCCCAGGGAAAGTTCGTCGGCAGCGTCCTCAACATGGCCGATGAACAGGTGATGCAGCGTTATGGCTATGAGCTTCCCGCCCATTTGAAGGCCACAACGACAGCTTGAAACAGACCGCTTTGGCCGCGAGGCCGGGATTTGCAGAGGGAGAGCATCATGAAGGTCGTACTCTTTTGCGGCGGCATGGGCATGCGGCTGCGGGGCTATGTCGACGACGTTCCGAAGCCGATGGTGCAGATCGGCTCGCGCCCGATCCTCTGGCATCTGATGAAGTACTACGCCCATTTCGGCCACAAGGACTTCATCCTCTGCCTCGGCCACAAGGGCGGTGCGATCAAGGACTATTTCCTGAAATACGACGAGTCGATCTCGAACGATTTCGTCTGGTCTCGCGGCGGCCGGAAGATCGACTTCATCAACCGGGACAGCGACGACTGGACGATCACCTTCGTCGAGACCGGCCTGCATGCGACGATCGGCGAGCGCCTGAAGGCCGTCGAGCCCTATCTCCAGGGCGAGGAGTATTTCCTGGCCAATTACGGCGACGGCCTCAGCGACCTGCCTCTGCCGACGATGATCGACGAGCTCAAGCAGAGCGATGCCGTGGGCTCGCTGCTGCTGGTGCAGCCGACGGCGAGCTTCGACATGATCAGGATGGCGCCGGACGGCAAGGTCGCCGAGGTCGCCGCGCTCGCCCATTCCGACATCTGGATCAATGGCGGTTTCTTCGTCTTCCGGCACGAGATCTTCGACTACATCAATCCCGGCGACGAGCTGGTGCGGGAGCCGTTCGCGCGGCTGATCGAGCGCCAGGCCCTGCTGGCGCATAAATGCACCGGCTTCTGGCAGTGCATGGACACGTTCAAGGACAAGCAGCGCCTCGAGGAGCTCAACGACACCAACCCGCCCTGGAAGGTGTGGAAGGACTGCGCGCATGTCGCCTATCCCGCGATGGCGATGGCGATGACGACGGCGACAGCCCCGACGACAAACCAGGTGGCCTGACCATGCTGCGCCTGAGACCGGATCGTGCCGGCAAGTCCCCGCTGCAGATCCTCTGCCTGGGCTGCCACTCCGACGATATCGAGATCGGCTGTGGCGGCACGGTGCTGCAGATCGCGGCGGACCATCCGGACGCCGTGTTTCACTGGGTGGTCTTCAGCGCGAGCGGCATTCGTGCGGAGGAGGCGGCAAGCGGCGCGCGACAGTTCGTCGATCCCGCTCGCATGAAGCGGGTCGTGCTGAAGGATTTCCGGGACGGCTACATGCCGTTCGCCGGAGCCGAGATCAAGAACGTCTTCGAGGAGATCAAGCGGGAGGTGTCTCCGGACATCATCTTCACCCATAACCGCCACGACTCCCACCAGGACCACCGGCTGATCGCCGAATTGACCTGGAACACGTTTCGCAGCCACCTGATCCTGGAATACGAGATCCCGAAATATGACGGCGATCTCGGGCAGCCCAGCGTCTTCAATGCCTTGTCGGACGATACCTGCGAAAAGAAGGTCGACCTGATCCTCGACACCTTCAAGTCGCAGGGCAACAAGCACTGGTTCGACCGCACCACCTTCATGGCTTTGATGCGGTTGCGCGGAATGGAGTGCAACGCCCCCAGCGGCTATGCGGAGGCGTTCTACGCTCGCAAGCTGATGCTCTAGCTTATCATTTCAGCATCGGACGTTTCCGGGCGGCAGATGCCACCTCCCGGCCCGATGCCCAAAGCGGCAATCGAGAACGACATGCAGGATCTGAAGAGCAGAACCGTTCGCGCGGGATTGATCAATGTCGGCTCGCGCGGCCTCGGCTTCGTCATCCGCATCCTGGCGCTGATGGTGCTCGGCCGGCTGCTCACGCCCGAGGATTACGGGCTGGTCACGATGGTGACGGCCTTCACCGGGGTGCTGAACATGTTCGGCTGCTTCGGCCTGTTCCAGGCCGCCATCCAGCGCGACGTGCTCAGCGAAGCGGAATCGTCCTCGCTGTTCTGGCTGAACCTGACCTTCGGCGCCGCGCTGACGCTGACGGCCATGCTGGCCGCACCGATGGTCAGCGCGTTCTACCGGGAGCCGCGGCTGCTCGCGATCATGGACGTGATCGCCTTCACCTTCCTCATCACGGCCGCCGGCGTGCAGCATGGCGTGCTGCTCCAGCGGCGCCTGGCCTTCGGCACCTCGGCCAAGATCGAGATCAGCTCGCTGGTGATCGCAACGGCCATCTCGGTCGGGATGGCAACGGCCGGATACGGCTATTGGGCGATCGTCTCGATGACCATCTCGCTGCCGCTGGTCACGACCATCGGCCTGTGGCTGGCGACCGGCTGGATTCCCGGCAGGCCGCGAATCGTCTCCGGCCTCGGCTCGATGCTGCAATTCGGCGGCGGAGCGACGCTGACCGGTTTCCTCTCCTACATCACGATCAATACCGACAAGCTCCTGCTCGGCCGGTTCTGGGGCACGGAAGCGACCGGCCTGTACAGCCGCGCCTTCTATCTGATCAATTTTCCGACCGAGAACCTCAACAACACCATCGGAGAGGTCGCCTTCGCGGCGCTGTCACGGACCCGGGACGATCTCGACCGCCTGCGGCGCTACTTCCTCAAGGGCTACTCGATGGTCGTGACGTTGACCCTGCCGCTGACGGTCGTCTGCGGACTCTTCGCCGATGACGTGATCCTGGTCGTGCTGGGGCCGCAATGGACGAGCGCCATCGAGATCTTCCGGATCCTGGCCCCGACCATCCTGGTCATCGCGATCTCGAGCCCGCTCGGCTGGCTGCTGAATGCGCTCGGCCTGATCCGACGCGGCGTCCAGATCGGCCTGTTCTCCGCCTCCTTCATGGTTACGGGTATCGTGATCGGTCTTCCCTATGGCCCGCGCGGCGTCGCCCTGGCCTATTCCACGGTCATGGTGCTCAAGCTGGTGCCGATCTCGCTCTGGGCGCTGCACGGTACGGGCGTGCGGGTCCGCGAGTTTGTCGGCGCGCTGGCGTGCCCGCTCGCTGCCTGCGCCGTCGCGGCCATGGTCGGTTTCGGCGTGCACAGCCTGCGCCCGCCGACGCTGCTGCCGGTCTTCCGCCTCATGCTGGATGCCGGCTCCTTCGGCGCGACCTATCTCGCGGTGCTACTGCTCATCGCCGGCGAGAAGGCGCTGTATCTCGACCTCTTCCGCAGCGCCAGGACCGGCGCCGATCAGGTCGCGTAGCGCTCCCGCTCGGACCTGGCTTTCGAAACGGGCCACAGGCGCTGGACCGCCGCGCGCCCTCTCGAACGCAAACCGTGGCCCGAAACCTCGCCACAGCATCGGCCGCGCGGCCCATTCCGGCAAATCCTTGAAACCACGCGGCTTCTGCGCAGGAACACCCGCGCTTCTGCGGACATTATCCAGTTACGACGCCTGAATGCGAGGGCTGGGGAATGCAGTTCACCAAGACGAGCGTTCGCGATGCGATGGTCATCGACCCGACCCCGCATGCCGATGCGCGGGGACGCTTCATGCGGGCCTGGTGCCTTCGGGAATTCGCCGAGCAGGGCATGAGCTTCACCCCGGTGCAGGCCAATATGGGCTTCAGCACGAAGCGCGGCACGCTCCGCGGCATGCATTTCCAGGAAGCGCCGGCGCTCGAGGCGAAGCTGGTGCGCTGCACACGCGGCGCGATGTTCGACGTGGTCCTCGACCTCAGGCCGGATTCGCCGAGCTACGGCAGTTGGCATGGCGTCGAGCTGAACGACGAGAACGGCCGCATGCTCTACCTGCCCGAGGGCTGCGCCCACGGCTACCAGACGCTCCGGCCGGATACCGAAA
Source organism: uncultured Allobosea sp. (assembly GCF_945956895.1). Taxonomy (GTDB): domain Bacteria; phylum Pseudomonadota; class Alphaproteobacteria; order Rhizobiales; family Beijerinckiaceae; genus Allobosea. The sequence goes on from NZ_CAMFJF010000034.1 coordinate 9,145, forward strand.
TGCACTACATGACCTCGGCCTTCTACGCGCCGGCGTCTGCGAAGGGCGTGCGTTTCGACGATCCGGCCTTCGGCATCGCCTGGCCCCTCCCCGTCTCCGAAATCTCCGAACAGGACCGCAACTGGCCGCTGGCGCGGCACATCCCCGACGACGCTGCGCAGCCGCAGCGCCTGTCGGCCTGACCACCCCTGCCGGGATCATCGAAAGAGGAACGCGATATGGCTCTGGACATGGTGTTGCGGGACTACGAGGCCGCAGGGCGGCAAATCCGCGTCGGCATGGTCGGCGCCGGCGCCACCGGCCGCGCCATCGCGCTTCAGCTCGGCACGCCGGTGCCCGGGATGCGGCTGGTCGCGATCGCCAACCGGACGCCCGGCAATGCCGAACGGGCCTTTCGCGAGGCGAAGATCCATGGCTGGAGCCGGGTCTTCACCGCGCGTGAGGCCGAGAGTGCGATCGCGCGCGGCGTGCCGGTCCTGACCGACGATCCCTCCGTGCTGACCGCCTGCGAGGCGATCGACATCATCCTCGAGGTGACCGGGACGGTCGAGGCGGGTGCTGCGGTGGTGCTCGACGCGATCGCGCATCGCAAACATGTCGTGATGGTCAATGCCGAGCTCGATTCCCTGATCGGCCCGATCCTGAACGAGAAGGCGCGCGAGGCCGGCGTCGTCCTGACCAATACCGATGGCGACGAGCCCGGCGTCGCCATGACCCTGCTGCGCTATCTGCGGACGCTCGGCCTCAAGCCGGTCGCTGCCGGCAACATCAAGGGCATGGTCGACTATTACCGCAATCCCGAGACGCAGCGCGCCTTCGCCGAGAAGAACGACCAGGATCCGCGCAAGGTCACCTCCTTCGCCGATGCGACCAAGCTGTCGATGGAAACGACGGTGCTTGCCAATGCGACGGGCTTCCATGCGGGCCGCCGCGGCATGTACGGACCGGCCTGCAGCGATGTTCGGGAGGTCGCGGAGCGCCTGCCGGCGCAGGCGATGCTCGACACGGGGCTGGTCGACTATGCCCTGGGGGCTGCGCCCCATACCGGAGCCTTCGTCGTGATCCACGAGGAGAATCCGCTGAAGCAGGCGCAGCTCGCCTATTACAAGCTGGGCAACGGCCCGTTCTACGTCTTCTACACGCCGTTCCACCTGCCCCATCTCCAGATCGCCTCGACCATCGCCCGCGCGGTGATCCAGCACGACCCGACCGTGGCGCCGCTGGCAGGGCCGGTCTGCGAGGTCGTCACGGTAGCGAAACGCGATCTCGAGGCCGGCGAGCGCCTCGATGGGATCGGCGGGTTCTGTGCCTACGGCCTGATCGAGAATGCGGCGGAGGCGCGCGCCACTGACGCGCTACCGATCGGCCTGTCCGAGGACTGCGTCCTGCGCTGCGACAAGAAGAAGGATGACGTCATCTCCTTCGCCGATGTCGAGGTGCCGGCCGGGCGCCGGGCGGATGCGCTCTGGCGCGAACAGCAGAGGCGCTGGCCGACGCAGGAAGCGCAGGCTTCGCCGCCACGCGCCCTCGCCGAGGCTGCCACCTGAAAGAAGCATCGATCCCGTCGTCGCGATGGAGCCTTCAGCCATGCTGAACCGTTCTTTCTGGAAGAACCGCAAGGTCTTCGTCACCGGCCATACCGGCTTCAAGGGGGCGTGGCTGTCGCTGTGGCTGGAGGCGCTCGGCGCCGACGTCACCGGCTACGCGCTCGATCCGCCGACCGAGCCGAACCTCTTCGAGCAGGCCAGGGTGGCGGAATGCCTGCATTCGATCCATGGCGACGTGCGCGATCTCGGGCATCTGCAAGCCGCGATGGCCGCCTGCAAGCCCGACGTCGTCATCCACATGGCGGCCCAGTCGGTGGTCCGCACGAGCTATGAGGACCCGGTCGACACTTACGCCACCAATGTCATGGGCACGGTCCATCTCATGGAGGCCGTCCGCCGGCTCGAGCGCCCCTGCGTCGTGGTCAACGTCACCAGCGACAAATGCTACGACAATCGCGAATGGGTCTGGGGCTATCGCGAGAGCGACGCGATGGGCGGCCACGACCCCTATTCCAACTCCAAGGGCTGCTCGGAGCTGGTGACCAGTGCCTATCGCGACTCTTACTTTCCGCCGGAAACGCTGTCCCGCCACGGCGTCGCGGTGGCGAGCGCCCGTGCGGGGAACGCGATCGGCGGCGGCGACTGGACGGCGAACCAGCTGATCCCCGACCTGATCCGGGCCTTCCTGGACCGGCGACCCTGCCGCATCCGCAATCCTGCAGCGATCCGGCCCTGGCAGTTCGTGCTGATGCCGCTGCACGGCTATCTCCTGCTGTGCGAGCGACTGGCGGAGGATGGCGTCCGCTTCGCGTCAGGCTGGAATTTCGGGCCGGCGGAAACGGATGCCAGGCCGGTCTCGTGGATCGCCGACAAGCTCGTCTCGTCATGGGGCGAAGGCGCGTCCTGGGCTCAGGACGGGACGGCGCATCCCGCCGAGGCGCAATTGCTGCGCCTCGACACCTCCAAGGCACGGGCGCTGCTCAACTGGCATCCGGTGCTTCAGCTCGACCAAAGCCTGCTCTGGATCGTCGAGTGGTACGAGGCCTTCCAGGCCGGGAAGGACCTGCAGTCGCTCACGCGGCGGCAGATCGAACGCTACGAATATCTTCTCCAGGACGATGCCGAGACATGCTCGGCGGCTTCGCGGCGGATCAAGGCCGCCGCCGCGCCTCTGCTCTCAGCCGCCGAAGTCTGATCCAGAAGCCGGGCGCCGGCTCAAGGGAAACACGCTCATGCCAAACGCCGTTGTCCTCGGAACTGGAATGGCCGGCTTCGGAGCGGCTCACCGCCTCCGGGCCGAAGGCATCACGCCGATCATGTACGACAAAAACACGTATCATGGCGGGCACACGATGTCGTTTCGCCACGAACCTGGCTTTGTCTTCGACATCGGACCGCATATTTCCTTCACGAAGGACGAGCGCATCCAGGATCTGTTCGCGGAAAGCGTGGACCAGCTCTACGAAACCATCCAGATCAACCTGAACAACTACTGGCGGGACTACTGGCCGCAGCATCCCGTGCAGCTTCACCTGCACGGCCTGCCCGAAGACGTGATCGTCAAGGTCATCGCCGATTTCGTCGAAGAACGGCAAAAGCCGGAAGGGCCGATCAACAACTATAATGACTGGCTGATCGCCAGCTTCGGTTCGACCTTCGCGGAGCTCTTCCCGAAGCAGTACACGCGCAAATACCACCTCACCACCGCCGAGAACATGAGCACCGATTGGCTGGGGCCGCGCATCTATCGCCCGACCCTTGAGGAAGTGCTGCGCGGCGCCATTTCGGCCTCGTCGCCGAATATCCACTACATCACGCATTTCCGTTATCCGCAGCGGGGCGGCTTCGTCTCCTACCTGCAGAAATTCGTGCCCTTCGGCGACATCAGGCTGAATCACGAGCTGGTCTCGGTCGACCCGCGGGCTCGCCAGATCACCTTCTCGAACGGCACGCAGACCGGCTACGATCTGCTGGTCTCGTCCGTGCCGCTTCCCGATCTCATCCCGATGATCGCCGGCACGCCGCACGACGTTCAGGAGGCCGCACGGAAGCTCGCCTGCTCGTCCTGCGTGCTGGTCAATATCGGCATCGACCGCGAGGACATTTCCCAGGCGCATATGTCGTATTTCTACGACGAGGACATCTGCTTCACGCGCCTCGGCTTCCCGCACATGCTCTCGCCGAACAATGCCCCGCAGGGCGCCGGCAGCATCCAGGCAGAGGTCTATTTCTCGGACAAATACAAGCCGTTCACAGGCCAGCCGAGCGACTGGATCGAACCCGTGATCGGCGACCTGCGCCGCTGCGGGCTGCTGCGCGACAGTGACCGGATCCTCTGCAGCAACGCGATGTATCTGCGCTACGCCAACATCATCTTCGACCTCGATCGCGCGGCGGCGCTGGCGACGGTGCACGGCTATCTCGACGATCTCGGGATCGCCTATTGCGGGCGCTACGGCGACTGGGGGTACATGTGGACGGATGAGAGCTTCAAGAGCGGCGAGGCAGCGGCACAGACCGCGCTGGCGCGGCTTGCGGCCTCGCCGGCCCAGCAGCGGGCGCAAGTCGCATGAACGAGCGGATCGGCATCGACATCGGAGCTGTCGTCCCGGCTGACCAGCCCTGGTCGGGCCGGCCGGAAGGCAACACCGAGACTCCCAAGGCGCCGCCCTCGAGGCCCGGCCGTATCGCTCTTCTGGCGCATTGCGGCACAGGCAACCTGGGAGACGAGGGCTCGATCGCGGCCGTCCTCGACAATATCACACGCCGATGGCCCGAGGTGTCCGTCGTCGGCCTGTCGATGGATCCGGAAGACACCACGCGCCGGCACGGAATCCCGGCCTTCGCCATGCGCCACAGGGTTTTCCCATTCCAGCGGGAATGGTCGTCAGCCCCCTGCTCGGACGAGCCCGACGGATTCGCGGACAGGCTGAAGGCGCTGGCCCGGAAGACCGGGCCTCTGTTCCGCATCGGCAATACGCTGCGCCATGTCTTGATCGTTCGGCCCGTCCAATTCCTTCGCGAGACGCTCTTTCTCGGACGCTCGCTCATCCTGCTCTGCGAGCTGGACATGCTGGTGATCTGCGGCGGCGGCCAGCTGCTCGACTGGGGCGGCCCCTGGGCCTTCCCCTACACACTGTTCAAGTGGCTGGTCCTCGCCAAATGCCTGAACGTCAGGTGCATTTTCCTGAACACCGGCGCCGGCCCTCTGGATGCGCCGCTGAGCCGCTGGTTCGTCCGGCGTACGCTCAATCTCGCCGATGATGTATCCGTGCGCGACAGAGCCTCCGGCGACTTGCTGCGGAAGATCGGCTTCCGCGGCAAGATGAAGGTCGTCGCCGACGCTGTCTGGAACATCCGGATGCCCGGGAATGCCGGAAAGGCACCGCAGGAAGAGCAGGCAGAGCGCGTCATCGGCATCGCGCCGATGGCCTATGGCGACTCGTCGCGGCACTGGGTCGACGACAACGGGAGCTATCATCGGTTGATCGACAACCTCGCCGGCTTCTGCGGCGGGATGCTCGAGCGTGGCTATCGGATCAAGCTCTTCAGCAGCGACATCTGGTTCGATTCCCAGGCTATAGCGGATCTCGACGCAGCTATCCGCGAGAAGAACCCGGGATTGGCGGCCGATCGTGTCATGCGAGAAGCAGTCTGTGATATCGACAGCCTGCTTTCCGCCCTGTCCGGCCTGGATTGCTACGTCACCTGCCGCTTCCACGGCGTGATCTTCGCTTCCCTGCAGAATGTCCCGGCCATCGCGCTGTCGCCTCATCCCAAGGTGAGCGACCTCATGGAGGCGCTCGGATTGTCGGAATATTGCGTCGATATTGCGCACTGCGACGCGGCGGACCTGACGGTCCGGGCCGATCGGTTGCTTGCCAATGCCGATGCGATCAAGGCGCGCATCGCGCAAAACGTCTCGAAATTCCAGGAGCAATTGACGGAGCAGTTCGACGAGCTGTTCCCGAAACATAGCGACCCGAACGGCGAAAATTCGAAATAACCGAATGATGGGGACGAAAATGACGGACAATATCGACCCGCTGGTCAGCGTCGTCACACCTGTCTACAACGGAGGCAAATTCCTGCGGGAATGCATCGAAAGCGTTCTGTCACAGACCTACCAGAACTTCGAATACATCATCCTCAACAATTCCAGCACCGACGACACCCTCGAAATCGCCGAGGACTATGGCCGGCGGGACAGCAGGATTCGCATCTTCAGCAATGACGAGTTGCTGCCGATCATAGCCAATCACAACAAGGCTTTCAGTCTCATCTCCAGAGACAGCAAGTACTGCAAGGTCGTCTCGGCGGATGACTGGATCTATCCGGAATGCCTTGAAAAGATGGTCGGGCTCGCCAAAGCGCACCCGTCGATCGGCATCGTCGGCGCCTATCAGCTCAGCGGCGGAAACGACATCTGGTATGTCCGCAATGTCGGTCTTCCGCATTCGCAGTCCGTCATTTCGGGCCAGGATATCTGCCGCGCTCATCTGCTGGGCCTGCAACGCGTTCTGGGGAACCCGACATCGGTGCTGTACAGGGCCGACCTGATCCGGAATACGCCTGAATTCTTCCCAAACCCCACGCAGGAGGCTGATATCAGCGCCTGCGTGAAGCATCTCAGGTACGCGGATTTCGGATTCGTGCACCAAATTCTTGCGCACGAACGAATTCACTATAACCGCGCAACCACCTCATCCCTCGACAACAATGCCTATGTATCGGCAGAAATCAGCGACTGCCAGGAATATGGCGATTGGTACCTCTCTCAATCCGAAAAAGAGGAACGGATCCGCGACCTCCTCGATCAATATTATCGTTACCTTTCATCCAGCGCCTTGAAATTCAAGGACAAGGATTTCTGGAAATATCATACAGATCGTCTGCATGAACTCGGATATCGATTTGACAGAATGAAATTCTCCAAGGGTATTTCGACGAAACTGATCGATCTACTCCTGAATCCGAAATGGACGATCAAAGCCGTCATCAATCGCGTTCATACGTATTATATGTTGAGAGGGATGTCTTCACCTCCTAAAAGCTGAAATAAATAAATTACGATGCCTCTCAGAGACGCATTTTGCTTAAATTTTATTCAGAAAAAAAACAACACCTTACTACATCAAATGAAGGATGACGTAGGGTGCGGTTAAGATAACACTCTCGTGAAAATTAACCATTTGCTAACCAACTTGCTGACCAAGCAGCTTTTTGGTAGTGTCAGCAGCCCCGAGCCCCGACAGATCGGCTCCAATTCGATCTAATTTTTTCACATGTTGCGGGCATTGCAGTGATCGACAGCATCATTCTCAATCTGCATAAATATCAGACCGATGAACCCGCCACTGGCGGCCACGACCACGCGCATCCAACGCCTCGCCCGAAAGAATATAATCAAAATCAATGCAAATCGACCGATTTGACCATTAGAAATTCCATTCCCCCAAAAAACAAGTATTGTAAATACAATACGCTCGACACGACAACACCAATGCCTAAAACGTTAAATAAGCCCGGTAAAATAAAAAACGTCCTCCGCGTGAGCCTGCGTCGAAGAGGAAACTCGGCTGGATCCTCGATCTCGATGGATCCTCCCAACAGAGCTACGCACGCGCGTTAAGCTCGATAAGGGGGGTTGCGTCCATTTGCGTTTCGGGAGAGTTCCATGAAGGAGAACAGAGGCTTCGGGATTGCGATCCTCGGCAAGTACTCTCTGATGAGAGAGGGCATCTCCCGCGTCTTGCAAGATAAGGGCTTCCGCACGCTGCCGGCGTTCTTAAGCATCGATCAGCTGAAAGCCAAATCGACGCCCAACAAGCTCCTGATCCTGATCGTGCACGCCGGAGATGACTTCCATCTGGTCATGACGGATATCGGATTGCTGAAAGAGCAATACCCCGATGCGCATGTCGCGGTTGTCGCCGAGCATTATGGCCTGAACGAACCGGCCCTGGCTTTCAAGGCCGGCGCGATCGGGTATCTGGTCAATGCCGTTTCCTGCGACGCTTTCGTCAAGTCGATCGAGTTGCTCATGCTGGGCGAGGCCATATTCCCCCCGGCGTTCCCGTCGCCTGCGCCCGCCTTGAAGCTGCGGCGCCCGAAAGGCGCCCCTGCCGTTGCGCAAGAGGATGAGAATGCGGAGGGGTGCATGTCCCTCGAAAGCGCGGCGGCGCCGCTTCTGTCCCCCCGCGAAACGGCCATCCTGCTCTGCCTGATCGATGGCGACTCCAACAAGTCCATCGCCCGGAAGATCGGCATCACCGAGGCGACGGTCAAAGCCCATGTCAAAGCCATATTGCGTAAAATTCGCGTCCAAAATCGAACGCAGGCCGCGATCTGGGGCATGAATAACGCCCTGCTCCTGCAGCCGGCCAACAGCAATTCCCTGCTCCGATCCGCCAACCCGGAAAACGCCTAGAGCTATCGGGAACCGAGGAGCATTTCCGCGTCTCTGCGGAGTGCGGCCCGTTTCGGGTCCTGTTTTCGCGCCCCCTTCCACCCGAGTCGGCTCCGATCCCGCGACTATGCTTCCGTCTTTCCTCGGTTGAGACCAGGGCGAGCGCCTGCGCTGGCCGGGGCTCTCGGACGACGCCCAGGCAATGGCCCGACAGGTGTGCCCGGCATCGACCGACGCGCAGATGCACAGCTTGATCAAACTGTCATATGCCGGTTCTAAGGGCTGCCGCGATCGGTCCCAAGGCACATCCGGAGAATGACATGCGCGCGTCTTGCTTGCTGGCGGCGGCCTTGACCACGAGCCTCATGGGCGGCGCCGCGCTCGCCCAGACGATCTATCCGATCAACCGGGCCGAGATCCTCGAAGGCTCGCGCTTCGACTTCAAGGTCGAATTCCCGAACGCGCCGACTTCGACCGAGGTTACGGTCACCGTCAACGGCAAGCCCGTCGCCGAAATCTTCGGCCGCCCGACCAGCTTCGTGCAGAGCGAGGAGGGCCAGAAGCATTCCGCGCTCTGGCTGCGCGGCGCCTCGCTGCCCGCCGGCCGTTATGTCGTCGAGGCGACGCAAGGCGCAAGCAAGGCGACGGTCAACTGGGAGGTCTTCGCGACGAACGAGCCGCGCAAGGCCAGGAACGTCATCCTCTTCATCGGCGACGGCATGTCGGTTGCGAACCGCACAGCGGCACGCCTGCTCTCGAAGGGCTGGGAGGAAGGCCGCTATGGCGGCGAACTCGCCATGGACGATATGCCCAGCATGGCGCTGATCTCGACCTCCGGCACCGACTCGGTCGTCACTGACAGCGCCAATGCCGCCCATGCCTTCACCACCGGGCATAAATCCTGCGTCAACGCGCTTGGCGTCTACTGCGCCAGGAACGCCCTGACGCTCGACCATCCCAAGGTCGAGACCATCGCCGAGCTGATCAAGCGCCGCAGCGGCATGGCGGTCGGCGTCGTCACCAATTCCGAGATCGAGGACGCGACGCCGGCCTCGATGGTCGCCCATACTCGCCGCCGCTCGGATTTCAACGACATCGTCAGGATGTTCCATGACGTGAAGCCGGACGTCATCATGGGCGGCGGCTCGCCCAACTTTCTGCCGAAGTCCACGCCGGGCTCGAAGCGCACGGATAACGAGGACTTCATCGCCAGGTTCAAGGAGGCCGGCTACGCGCTCGCCACAACCAAGACCGAGATGAACGCGGCGGTCGCGGGCGGCTCCAGGAAGCTGCTCGGCCTCTACAACACCGGCAATATCGACGGCGCCTTCGATCTGCGCCTGGCCAGGAAGGGCACCGTCTCGCGCTTCCCCGACCAGCCGGACGTGGTCGAGCAGACCAAGGCCGCCATCGAGATGCTGAAGGGCAACCAGGACGGCTTCTTCCTGATGGTCGAGTCGGCCCGCATCGACAAATACAGCCACTCGCTGGACTGGGAGCGCTCGGTCTTCGACACGATCATGCTCGACAACGCCGTCAAGGTCGCCAAGGATTTCGCCGGCGAGCGCAACGACACGCTGATCATCGTCGTGCCCGACCATGCCCACCCGATCTCGATCGTCGGCACCTATGACGACGCGCTGCCGGGCCAGCAATTGCGCGACAAGCTCGGCGTCTACCAGCAGTCACTGCCGCCGAACTACGGCCCGCGCGACGCGGAAGGCTATCCGACCGACGTCAACACCTCGCGCCGCCTGGCCATCGCCTACGGCACCTATCCCGACACCTGCGACACCGGCCGCCCCTTCATGGATGGCGAGCGCGTGCCGGCGGTGAAGGGTCCGGACGGCAAGGCCAATATCGCCAACGAGAAGGACTGCAGCGGCCCGCTCGCCACGCGTAAGGTCGGCAACCTGCCGCTCAACGCCAATAGCGGCGTGCATTCCGGGGACGACGTCATCCTGACCGCCATGGGCCCCGGCGCGGAGCGCTTCCGCGGCCACAAGCCGAACACCTATGTGTTCCGCGTCATGGCCGAGGCGCTGGCGCTCGGCGGCCAATAAGCTCAGGCTAGCAAGTGAACCCAGACTGGGGCGAACGGAGGCAGGCCATGCGGCCGCAGGCTCCCATCCCGCTGCCGACCCGTCGCGAGGCCCTGCTGGGCTTCGCGACGGTCGCCGTTTCCGGCCCGGCATGCGCTGCCGGCGCGGAGGCGATCCGCTTCGAGGGGCTCTACAAATCCTTCGGCGTTCTCGGCTTCGAGTTCTCCGATAACGTCACGGCGCTGCGGGGCAAGGAGGTGCGGATCGTCGGCTACATGGCGCCGCCATTGAAGCCGGAGAGCCATTTCTTCGTGCTGACACGCGAGCCGCTGGCGATCTGCCCGTTCTGCCAGTCGGATGCCGACTGGCCGGTCGACATCGTCGTCGTCACGATGCGGCAGGAGACGCCGCTCGTCTCGGCCGGCCGCAAGGTCGTCGTCACCGGGCGACTCGAGATCGGCTCCGCGACCGATGCCGAGACCGGCTTCGTCAGCCAGATCCGGATCACACATGCCGAGTTCGCCCTTGCCTGACGGGCATGCCGCGACGCTCGTCCTCGACCAGCTGACGCTGGATCGCAGGGATGGCGACGGCCGCTCCTTCAGCATCCTCGCGATTCCCGCCCTGACGCTCGAGCCCGGCACGAGCCTGGGCGTGAGCGGGCCCTCAGGCAGCGGCAAGAGCTCGCTCCTGCATCTCGTCGCAGGCCTGATCACACCAAGCGCCGGCCGCGTGTCCTGGGGCGATACCGTGGTCTCCGCCCTTGCCGAGGGCGAGCGCGATCGCTGGCGGCGGCGCACGATCGGCTTCGTGTTCCAGGATTTCCACCTCGTTCCCGAACTCGATGTCGCCGCGAATATCGCGCTTCCGGCCAGCTTCTCGTCCTGGCGACTGGATGCGGTGGACAGGCGCCGCGCGCTCGATCTCGCGGAGCAGATGGGGCTTGCCGATCCGCGCCGCCGGGCTGCCGTCCTGTCGCGCGGCGAACAGCAGCGCGTCGCCATCGCACGCGCCCTCTTCGGCAAGCCCGCCCTCCTCCTCGCCGACGAGCCGACCGCAAGCCTGGATGCCGCGCGCAGCGAGGCCATCGGCGCCTTGCTGGTCGAGGCCGCGACGCGCTGCGGTGCCAGCTTGATCTGCGCCTCGCATGATGCCGCGCTGCTGGCGCGGATGGATCGGCGCCTCGATCTTACGCCCACTCCGGCAAAGCACGCGACATGAACCCGTTCCCGATGCTCCTGGCGGATTTGCGCGCGCTGCGCTGGACGGCGCCCGCCATCGTGCTGCTGGTCGCAATCGCCATTGCCAGTGGCATCGCCATCGGCGCGCAGGAGCGGGCGCTGCGCCAGGGATCGGCCAGGGCCGCCGATGATTTCGACCTGATCGTCGGTGCGCCGGGCAGTCAGACGCAACTGGTCATGTCGACGGTCTATCTGCAGCCGGATGCCTTGCCCCTGCTCGATGGCCGCATCCTGCAGGCGCTGGCACAGGACGAGCGCGTCGCCGCCTTCGCACCCCTTGGCTTCGGGGATGTCAGCCGCGGCTATCCGGTGATCGGCACCACGGCCGCCTTCGCCGGTCGCTGGGGTAGGATCGCCCCAAGCGAAGGACGCCTTTTTGCGGCTGAAGGCGAAGCCGTGATCGGCGCCGACGTCAATTATCGCCCGGGCGACACGATCGCGCCGTCGCATGGCACGGCCGGCAGTCAGGGCCGCCATGGCGAGGACAGCGAGGAAGAACACGCCCATCGCCATGAAGGCCATGGCTACACGGTCGTCGGTCGCTTGCCGAAACTCGGCTCGCCCTGGGACCGCGCCATCCTCGTCCCGATCGAGAGCGTCTGGGAGATCCACGGCCTCGGCAACGGCCATGCCTCCGAAGCGGCAACGAGCGATGCGCCGTTCTGGCATGCCGGGACGACCAGGACAGGCACTCCGCCGGAAACCATAGGGCGGATCGGCCCGCCCTTCGACGGTAAGCGCGTGCCCGGCGTGCCCGCGATCGTGATCAAGCCGAAGAGCGTCGCCGGCGCCTATGCGCTGCGCGCCCAGTACCGGCAGGGCGGAACGATGGCCTTCTTCCCGGCCGAAGTCCTGGTTTCGCTCTATGGCGCGCTCGGCGATATCCGCTCGATCCTGGTCGTCGCCTCGGCGGCCAATACCGTGCTGATCCTGCTCAGCGTCGTGCTGCTCCTGATCGCGGTCAACGGCTTGCGGCGCCGACGCTATGCGACCTTGCGGGCGCTGGGCGCGCCGCGCTCCTATGTCCTGTTGGTGACATGGCTCGGCGCGGCGCTGCTGATCGCGACAGGCTGCATCCTCGGGCTCGGGCTCGGGCTGGCCGCGACCCATGCGGTGTCCGGCCTCGTCGCCGCGCGCACCGGGCTTGCGCTCTCGCCGAGCGTCGGGATCGGCGAGCTTTCGCAGGCGGCGATGTTGTGCCTGGTGGGCAGCGTTCTGGCCGCCCTCCCTGCCCTGGCTTCTTACCGCGCGCCGGTCCTGTCCGGCCTGCGGGCCGACTGAAGCGGCAGCCTCAGGCCGCGAGTGCCGTCTGAGTCGGCTTGTATGGCTGGCGCAGGCTTTCCGCGACCTGGGCATTGGTGATCTGGCCGCGATGGATGTTCAGCCCGGCGGCGAGATGCGGATCATTGCGGATTGCATCCAGGCCGCCGGCAGCGAGCGCCAGCCCGAAGGGCAGCGTCGCGTTGTTCAGCGCGTAGCTCGAGGTCAGCGGCACGGCGCCGGGCATGTTGGCGACGCAATAATGGATCACGCCGTCGACCTCGAAGGTCGGGTCCGCATGCGTCGTCGGATGCGATGTTTCGAAGCAGCCGCCCTGATCGATCGCGACATCGACGAGGACAGCGCCGCGCTTCATCCGGGAGAGCTGCGCGCGTGACACCAGCCGCGGCGCCGCCGCACCGGGGATGAGCACGGCACCGATCACGACATCCGCCGCGAGGATCTCCTCCTCGATCGCGTGCAGCGTCGAGAAGCGGGTGCGTGCCCTCCCCGCGAAATGCTCGTCGAGCTGCCGCAGCCGCGGCAGCGAGCGATCGATGATCACGACATCGGCGCCGAGACCGGCCGCCATGCGCGCCGCATGGGTGCCGACGACGCCGCCCCCGATGATGGCGACGCGCGCCGGCGGCACGCCCGGCACGCCGCCGATCAGCACGCCCCGGCCGCCGGCATGGCGCTGCAGGCAGCGCCCCGCAGCCTCGATCGCGAGCCGCCCGGCGACCTCGCTCATCGGGGCGAGCAGAGGCAGACCGCCGGCCTTGTCGGTCACAGTCTCATAGGCGACCGCCGTCACCCCGGATTTGAGCAGCCCGGCCGTCTGCTCCGGATCGGGCGCGAGATGCAGATAGGTGAAGAGGATCTGCCCTTCGCGAAGCTGCACCCATTCCGAGGGCTGCGGCTCCTTCACCTTCACGATCAGCTCGGCCCGGGCGAAGACCTCAGATGCGCTCGCGGCGATCTTCGCGCCCGCGGCTTCGTAGGCGGAATCGGAGGCGGAAATCCCCGCCCCCGCGCCGGTCTCGACCAGGATTTCGTGGCCTGCCGCCGCATATTCGCGAACGGCCTCCGGGGTCAGCCCGACCCGGTATTCGTGAACCTTGATCTCCCTGGGCACACCGACGCGCATGACTTCCTCCCCGTTATCGTTGGAATGCTGCGATCCTGCGCCGGTGCCGGCGCATTGTCAGACCTTCGCGTGAATGACCCTCCAGATCGCCTGCGGCGTCGCCGGCATGTCGATATGGCTCACGCCATGCGGCGAAAGTGCATCGACGACCGCGTTCATCACCGAAGGCAGCGAGCCGGCGCAGCCGGCCTCGCCGCAGCCCTTGGCACCGACCGGGTTGGTCCGGGTCGGCACGCCCTCGCTGATGAAGGTGAAGAAGGGTACGTCCGCCGCGCGCGGCATCGCATAGTCCATGTAGGAGCCGGTCAGGAGCTGGCCGTTCTCGTCATAGGAGGTCATCTCGCAGAGCGCCTGGCCGATGCCCTGCACGACGCCACCATGGAGCTGTCCCTCGACGATCATCGGGTTCACCAGCACCCCGAAATCATTGACCATGACATAGCTCGCGATCTCGACATGGCCGGTATCGGGATCGATCTCGACCTCGGCGATGTGGCAGCCATTGGGATAGGCCGAGGGCGCCGCCTTGAAGACGTGGTCGACATCGAGCGTCCGGGGCAGGTCCTCAGGCAATGACACGCCCGCCTGCAGCTTCCGGGCGAGCTCCATGATGCCGATCGAGCGGTCGGTTCCGGCAATGGCGAAGCGCCCGTCCGTAAACTCGATATCGGCGACGGCCGCTTCGAGGATATGCGCGCTCAAGAGCTTGCCTTTCTCGATCACGCGCTCGCTCGCCTCGATGATCGCCGAGCCGCTCGCCATGATCGATTTCGAACCGCCGGTGCCGCCGCCCGCGATCAGGCGGTCGCTGTCGCCTTGTACCAGCTTGATCTTGTCGAAGGGCACGCCGAGCTGGCTTGTCAGGACCTGCGCGAAGGGCGTCCAGTGGCCCTGCCCGTAATCGAGCGTGCCGGTGACGATGGTGACGGTTCCGTCCGGCTCGAAATGGATGCCGCCCATCTCGTTCGTCGGCGGCGCCGTGACCTCGAGATAGCAGCCGATGCCGCGGCCGCGCAGCTTGCCGGCCTTGCGGCTGGCGCGCTCGCGCGCCCGGTAGCCCTTCCAGTCGGCCGCCTCCAGCGCCCTGGCGAAGAGCGCCGGGAAATCGCCGCTGTCATAGACCGTGCCGATCGGGGTCTTCCATGGCAGTTGCGCCGGCGCGATCAGGTTGCGCTGCCGGATGACGGCGCGGTCGATCCCCATCTCGCGGGCGGCAGTGTCGATCAGCCGCTCCATGAAGTAATTGCCCTCGGGGCGCCCGGCCCCGCGATAGGCGGCGATCGGCACGGTGTTGGTGACGGCACAGCGCGTCTGCACCTCGACCAGCGGCGTGCGGTACATGCCGACGCTGTTCTTGCCGATGTTCAGCGTCGCCATCATCGGGCCGGGCGGCGAAAGATAGCCGCCCATATTGCCGAAGCCGGTGAAGCGCGTCGCGAGGAAGCGTCCGCGCGCATCGAGGGCCAACTCCGCCTCGAACACCATGTCGCGGCCGTGATGGTCTGAGACGAAGCTCTCGGAGCGCTGGTCGGCCCATTTCACCGGCTTTTTCAACAGCCGCGCCGCATGCAGCAGCACGACATATTCCGGGAAGACCGCTGATTTCATGCCGAAGGAACCGCCGACATGCCCGGTGACGAGATGCATCCGCTCCTGCGGCACGCCCATCGCCGCCGCGAGATTGTTGCGCATGCCGAAGGCGCCCTGGCTCGGGGCATGGAGGGTGTAGCGCTTCGTCTTGCGGTCATAGGCACCGACCGCCGCGCGCGGCTCGATCGGGTTCACGATGATGCGGTTGTTGACGATCCGCACCTTGGTGACATGGGCTGCCTCGGCAAAGGCGGCCGCGACCTTGTCGGCATCGCCGAAATGGTAGTCGAGGATGAGATTGCCGGGCACGTCGTCGAAAAGCTGCGGCGCATCGGGCTCGAGCGCCGCCTCGGTGGTGGTGACGGCGGGCAGAACGTCGATATCGAGCGACACCGCCTCGGCGGCATCGCGCGCCTGCTGCGCCGTGCGGGCGACGACCATGGCGACGGGATCGCCGACGAAACGCACCTTGTCCGCCGTCAGCGCGTGCCGGACCGGCCTTCTCATCGCTGTTCCGTCGCGGTTCGGCAGGTCCACCACGCATTTCAGCGCGCCATAGCCCTGCCCTTCGAGGTCCTCGGCCGTATAGATCGCGACGACGCCCTTCATCGCCTTCGCGTCGGCGGTGTCGATGCCGCGGATGACGCCATGCGCGTGGGGGCTGCGGACGAAGGCGGCATGGAGCTGGCCGTCCAGCGCGAGATCGTCGGTATAGCGCCCCTCGCCACGCACGAGAGTCGCGTCCTCCTTGCGGGGCAGCGACTGGCCAATTCCGACGCGTCCTGCCGAGCGGCCGGCCTGGGAAACATGCATGTTCATCGCAAGGCACCACAGTCGAATGAAAGCCGGAGCGGTGACCCTGGGCAGGTCAGCTAGGAGCGCCTCGGCCTCACGCCGGCTCCGCCCCTCACCCGGAACGGCTCCAGCTTCAAGCGATCATAGGCATCTCGGAGCGTATTGGCGCCTGTGTCCGCGACATGGCTCCATTGACCGTGAGGTAGCCCGGCGCGACCGCGCCATTCCCAAATCGCTATTCCATCGCCTTGAAGCGGTTGAGATAGGTCTCCTTGTCGGTCGCAGCCTGCGTCGGCGGCAGCCTGAATTTCCAGGTCTCGGTCAGCGTGCGGTCGCCCAGCTTCAGCACCGCGTCGAGATCGGAGGAGACGGCCGGGTTCTTCACCTTGACCCGGTAGATCAGGCGCCAGCCCTGGATGGCCGGATTGGGCTGCAATTCGGTGCCGACGATCTCGACATTGTCGTTGGCGGAGACCACGGCGGTGGGGCGGGCATCCTTCGGCAGCTTGCGCAGCGAGGGCCCCTTGAAATCGACCAGAAAGGCGAGCGTGCCGTCGCCGGCACGGATCAGGTTTGACTGGTAGATCTCGCCGGCCGCCCGCATGGTCTGCCAGACATGGGAGACATCGCCCTTCATCAGGGCCGGCTCGTCCATGGTCCAGTGCATGCGATAGTCGAAGCGCATCGGCTCGCCGAACGGGGGCCTGCTCTCGGGCACCCAGAGCGTGACGATGTTGTCGTTGGTCTCGTCGGCGGTCGGGATCTCGACGAGGCGAACATTGCCCTTGCCCCAATCGTTGGTCGGCTCGATCCAGGCGCTGGGACGCAGGTCGTAGCGATCCTTCAGGTCCTCGTAGCGCGAGAAGTCGCGCCCGCGCTGGAGCAGGCCGAAGCCCTTGGGGTTTTCGGCGGGGATATCGCTGATCGCGACCATGGACGGGTTGACCAGCGGACGCCAGATCCATTCGCCACTGCCGCCGCGGACCGCTAGCCCGTTGGAATCATGGATCGCCGGGCGGAAATTCGGCGTCGGCGACGGCTGCTGCGGCCCATAGAGGAACATGCTGGTCAAAGGCGCGATGCCGAGCGTCGTCGGCGAGGCGCCCTGGCGCAGGAAAACGCGCGCCTTGACGCTGAGCACGGCGTCGGAACCCGGCGTCAGCGTGAATTCATAGGCGCCCGACGCGCGCACCGAATCCAGCAGCGCGTAGAAGGTCAGGTGCTTGTCCTTCGGCTTCGGGCGGCGCAGCCAGAACTCGCGGAAGGCGGGAAACTCCTCGGCGATCGGCAGACCGGTATCGATCGCCAACCCACGCCCGGACAGACCATAGATCTGCCCCTTGCCGATGACGCGAAAATAGCTCGCGCCGAGCACGCTCATGACCTCGTCGAGCTTGCCGGGCTGGTTGATCGGATAGACCACCCGGAAGCCGGCCCAGCCGAGCCTGCTGGTCGCCTCGCGGTCGAAATGCAGATCAGCGAAATCGAAGCGCCCGGAATCGTAGGGGATTTCGTGGACGGCGCCGTCGACGATCTCGCTGATCCGCACCGGCGTGTTGAACTGCATGCCCTGGTGGTAGAAGGCCAGCTTGAACGGCGTCTTGTATTCCATCCAGGCGAAGCGATCGCGCTTCGGCTGCATCTTCTGGTAGTCGGCGAACTGCATCTTGCTGAAGACGTCGGGCAGGTTGCTGACCGGCGCGACATAGGGCGCATCCGCCAGCGCCTTCGCCTTCGCGACCACGTCGTCGAGCCCGAATTTCGGGCGCTGCTGTGCAAAGGCCGAGGGCCCGGCAAGGCCCGCCACGGCCAGCCAGCCGAGCGCCAGGCCCAGCCGCGCAAAGCCGGATCTGCCCCGAACCGCTCCGCACCGCGCCAGCGCCCGCGTCAGCAGGTGTCGGACTGAAGAGGAAGACCGGGCCATGATCGGGGCCCCGTCGGCAGAACGGGTCGACAAGTTCACACGACCTCCTTAAAGGTGGGCGTCGGCGGGACGGAGCGCTCGTCCTACATTGGCAGCGGCGCACCGAACACATGCCCATCATCGCCACAAGGGTCAAGGAATGAGCGCGTTCTCCCCGGACCGCTCCCGCGCGACCCTTCGCCGCCCTTCCATCCAGCCGCCCTCTCTTCTCAAGTGAACGAACTCAGCATGGATCATAAGAACGCTGCGCCGGTCGTCGAAGGACTGGAGACGGTGTCCCGGAACGGAGAAGCCGATGCCGGCCTCTCCCGCCGGCAGGCGCTCAGTGCCATGGCTTCCGCCGCCTTCGTGGCCGGAATGGCCGCACTTCCAGCCGCCGCCAAGCCGGCACAGGCCAGCGCTGCCAATTCCGCCGCGACGAAGAAGGCCTTCATCGACAAGCTGCTCGCCCAGATGACGGTCGACGAGAAAGTCGGCCAGCTGCGCCTGATCAGCATCGGCCCGGAGATGCCCTTCGCCAAGATCGTCGAGGAGATCGCCGCCGGGCGCATCGCCGGCTCGTTCAACACCGTCGTCCGGCGTGACAACCGGCCGATGCAGGAAGCCGCCGTCAAGCGCAGCCGCCTGAAGATCCCTCTCTTCTTCGCCTATGACGTGGTGCACGGCCACCGCACCACCTTCCCGATCCCGCTCGGCCTGGCATCGAGCTTCGATATGGCCGTGGTCGAGCGCATGGCCCGCGTCTCGGCGATCGAGGCCTGCAATGACGGCGTCGACATGACCTTCGCGCCGATGGTCGACATCAGCCACGATCCGCGCTGGGGCCGCACCTCCGAGGGCTTCGGCGAGGACCCGTTCCTCGTCAGCGAATGCGCGCGGGCGAGCGTGCGCGGCTTCCAGGGCACCTCGCCCGACCAGCCCGACA
The DNA here is from genome assembly GCF_945956895.1 of uncultured Allobosea sp. Classification (GTDB taxonomy): domain Bacteria; phylum Pseudomonadota; class Alphaproteobacteria; order Rhizobiales; family Beijerinckiaceae; genus Allobosea. The sequence continues at coordinate 28,025 of NZ_CAMFJF010000034.1, forward strand.
CCATCATGGCCGCGGTCAAGCATTTCGCGCTCTATGGCGCGGTCGAGGGCGGGCGCGACTACAACACGGTCGACATGAGCCTGCTGCGCATGCATCAGGTCTATCTACCGCCCTATCGCGCCGCGATCGAGGCCGGCGCCGGCGGCGTCATGGTCGCGCTCAACTCGATCAACGGCGTGCCGGCCACCTCCAATACCTGGCTGCTGCAGGACCTGCTGCGCAAGCAATGGGGCTTCAACGGCGTCACGGTCAGCGACCACGGCGCCATCACGGAGCTGACGCGGCACGGCGTGGCCCGCGACAACCGCGAGGCGGCCAAGCTCGCGATCCGGGCCGGCATCGACCTCAGCATGGCCGACCAGGTCTATCTCGCCGAAGTGCCCGGCCTGATCGCCTCCGGCGAGATCAAGATGGCCGAGCTCGACGCCCGCGTGCGGGAAGTGCTCGGCGCGAAATACGACATGGGCCTCTTCGCCAACCCGTTCCTGCGCATGGGCAAGGCGCAGGACGATCCGGCCGACGTGCGCGCCGACGACCGCCTGCACCGCGAGCCGGCTCGCGAGGTCGCCCGCGAGACCATCGTCCTGCTGGAGAACCGCAACCAGACGCTGCCGCTGAAGAAGCAGGGCACGATCGCGCTCGTCGGGCCGCTGGCCGATTCCGGGCTCGACATCCTCGGCAGCTGGTCGGCGCAGGGCGTGGCCGAGCAGGCCGTCACGGTCAAGGCCGGAATCGAGAAGGCGATCGGCGACAAGGCGAAGCTCATCGTCGCACGCGGTTCCAACGTGCTCGACGACCAGAAGATCGTCGACTACCTCAACTTCCTGAACTGGGACAAACCCGAGGTCATCCAGGACCCGCGCCCGATCGACGTGATGATCGAGGAAGCCGTCACTGTGGCCAACCAGGCCGATGTCGTGATCGCCGTCGTCGGCGAGGTGCGCGGCATGTCGCATGAATCATCGAGCCGCGTCAGCATCGAGATGCCGGGCTCGCAGCGTCGCCTGCTCCAGGCGCTCAAGGCGACCGGCAAGCCGCTGGTCGTCGTGCTGATGAACGGCCGCCCGCTCGCCATCGGCTGGGAAAAGGACAATGCCGACGCGCTGCTGGAGACCTGGTATGCAGGCACCGAGGGCGGCAACGCCATCGCCGACATCCTGTTCGGCGATCACAACCCCTCGGCCAAGCTGCCGATCAGCTTCCCACGCTCGGCCGGCCAGATCCCGACCTATTACAACGCGCTGCGGATCGGGCGCCCCTTCACGCCCGGCAAGCCCGGCAACTACACCTCGCAATATTTCGAGGAGGAGCAGGGCGCGCTCTATCCGTTCGGCTTCGGCCTGAGCTTCAGCAAGTTCACCCTGACCGACCTCAAGCTCTCGGCTGCCCGCATCAAGCGCGGCGAGAAGCTCACCGCCGAGGCGACGCTGACCAATACCGGCAGCTTCGAAGGTGCCGATGTCGTGCAGCTCTATATCGCCGACCCCTACGCCTCGATCGCGCGACCGGTGAAGGAGCTGAAAGGCTTCCAGAAGGTGGTGTTGAAGCCCGGCGAAGCCAGAGTCGTGCGCTTCGAGATCGGCCCCGACCAGCTCAAATTCGTCAACGGGGACCTGAAAGAGGTGATCGAGAGCGGCCAGTTCGACGTCCAGCTCGGCCTCGATTCCCGCGAAGTCCTGGAGCAGTCCTTCCTGCTGGCGTGAGGCGATTGCACCGCGACCCGCGATACGATCCCGGCATGGGTCACCATGCCGGGATTTTCATTTGAGCCGCCCGAGCATGATCAGGAATGTCCCGGGCGGCTCCGTCCCGATCGCCGATATCGCGTGACGTCGCAGAGATACTTCCCTTCCGGCATCGTTAGGCCTGATCCTGAAAAGCTGGCTCAACACACGCCTTCTTCATGGAATCATCGGCTAACATGCTTTATTGAAAGCCCGCCATAGAGAGCCGCGCAGGTCTATCGCCCATGCCTTTCAAGATTATACCTATCGTGATGTGCGGCGGCGCCGGGACCCGTCTGTGGCCGGTCTCCCGTGACACGATGCCGAAGCAATTCATTTCCCTGTTCGGTGGGGCTTCCACCTTCCAGCGGGCCATGAAGCTCCTTTCGAACGACAAGGTCTTTGCGCCTGCCATCGTCATCACCAATGTCGAGTATCGTTTTACGGTTCAGGAGCAGCTTCAAACCTGTGGGGTGAGCGCCCAGATCGTGCTTGAGCCGATGCGACGCGATTCTGCAGCCGCCGTGGCAGCTGCGACCGAACTCGCGCTCGCGCGCGATCCCGACGCGATTGTCGGCGTTTTCGCTGCCGATCATGTCGTCCAGGACGGAAACCTCTTCGTCGAAACCTGCCGCCACGCCGGAATCGTCGCCAAGCAGGGTCGCATCGTCACGATCGGCATTCCCCCGACGTCTCCGGCCACCGGCTATGGCTATATCCGCCCCGGTGACGATATCGGCGACGGAGCCCGCCAGATCGCCGCCTTCGTCGAGAAGCCGGACGCCACACGCGCAGCGCAGTATCTGCTCGACGGCTATCTCTGGAATTCCGGCAACTTCATCTTCGACGCAGCCACCATGCGGGCCGAACTTGGAACCTTCGAGCCAAGCGTCCTGGCTCCGGTTTCGGAGGCCGTCGCCAAAGCCGAGCCCGACCTCGACTTCCTGCGGCTCGAGGCAACTGCCTTCAGCCGGGCCAAGACCATCTCGATCGACTATGCGGTGATGGAGCGTACGCAGAAGGCCGCCGTCGTCGCCGGCAATTTCGGCTGGTCGGATGTCGGCGGCTGGTCCGCAGTATGGGACTTGTCCGAGAAGGATGCGGACGGCAACGCCATCGAGGGGCGCGGCTATGTGCTCAACGGCGCGAACAATCTCGTTCGGTCGGAGGACGCGCTCGTTGCCGTGATCGGACTCGACGACATCGCGGTCATTTCGACACGCGACGCCGTTCTGGTGACGCCGCGCGAGCAGTCCGACAAGGTCAAGCAGATGGTGGCGCTGATCACGGCCAATGGCGAGTCGGAAGCCGGGGCGCACCGAGAAATCCAGCGCCCCTGGGGGAAATACCTCTCCGTCGACCTGGGTACGCGCTATCAGGTCAAGCGCATCACCGTGAAGCCGGGCGGCATCCTCTCCCTGCAGAAGCATTACCATCGCGCTGAGCATTGGGTGGTGGTGCGCGGCACCGCCGAAGTCACCCGCAACGACGAGACCATCATCGTGCATGAGACGGAATCGATCTATCTGCCGATCGGCTGCGTCCATCGCATGGCCAATCCCGGCAAGATCCCGCTGGAGCTGATCGAGGTTCAGGTCGGTTCGTATCTCGGCGAGGACGATATCGTTCGGATCGAGGATATTTATAGGCGGGCGTGAGAGGCGCTGTGAAGCGCCTCTCCGGATTACCCAGACGGCTCAGCCTTGCGACGGCTTCCAGCCGGCCGCGGGGATGGTGTTGATCATCCAGGGAATGCCGAACTTGTCGACGAGCGAGCCGAAGCCCGGCGACCAGAAGGTCTCGCCGAACGGCATCACGGCCCGTCCGCCGGCGGAAAGCTGATCGAACCAGCGCTGGCCCTCAGCCTTGTCGCCGGTATGCAGGGTGACGTCGAAGCCGTTCTTGGGCTTGTCAATATTCGAGGCCCAGGGGGTGTCCATGTCCGCGCCCATCAGGGCCTGGTCGCCGACCTCGAGCCAGCAATGCATCAGCCAGCTCTTGTACTTCTCGTCGGTGATCGGCATGCCGGGCGGCGCATCGCCATAGGGCATCGCCGCAGTGATCTTGCCGCCGAGAACCTTGGCGTAGAACTCGAACGCCGCCTTGCAATCCCCCCGGAAACTCAAGCTGGTCACGATCTTCATGGTCGTCTCCTTCGCTGATGGGCTTCGGCACTCTTCCGGCGAGGCCGGGGAGCGTGGCAGCTCCCGGTTAGATTGATATCAATCCATTTCTCCCGCGCGTGTCAGCATGGCGAATGTCGACCACGCCAGAACAACTCTCGAAGCTGCCGCGCGGCTATCCTCAACGGGTGATGCGGCACGACGACGGCCGGCCATCCCCAATCTGACCGCATAGCTTCCGCGAAGGCGCCATCGTTTCCTCTTGCTCAACTGCCTACCGGCAGGTAGGTAACAAGGCATGCCTTGTTGACGGGTCAGTCGGCGAGACATCCGAGGAGGCTCAGCGCGCATGCCGGTCATCGAAAGCAAGGTCGGCACGGGAGCCGAACAGCAGCAGAAGCGGGCCGCCTACGGGGCATTGATCCAGACCTTGCGGGAGCGCCATGCGCGCGTGCTCGCCGGCGGCGGCGCGAAGCTGCAGGCCCGCCATCGCGAACGCGGGAAGACCCCGGTGCGCGAGCGCATCGACCTGCTGGTCGACCCGCTGTCGCCTTTCCTCGAACTCTCTCCGCTCGCGGCCTGGGAGCTCTATGGCAACGAGGTGCCGGGCGCCGGCATCGTCACCGGCATCGGCATGGTTGCGGGCACGCCCTGCATGATCATCGCCAATGATGCGACGGTGAAAGGCGGCTCCTTCTTCCACGAGACGGTCAAGAAGCACCTGCGGGCGCAGGAGATCGCTTTCGAGAACCGCTTGCCTTGCGTCTATCTCGTCGATTGCGGCGGCGCCTTCCTGCCGGAACAGGACCGTGTCTTCCCCGACCGCGACCATTTCGGCGGGACCTTCCTGCAGCAATGCCGGATGTCGGCCGCCGGCCTGCCGCAGATCTCGGCGGTGTTCGGGGGCTGCACCGCGGGCGGAGCCTATATCCCGGCGCTGTCCGACGAGGTCGTGATGGTGCGCGGCACCGGCCGCATCCATCTCGGCGGGCCGCCGATCGTGAAGGCCGCGATCAACGAGATCGTCGATGGCGAGACGCTGGGCGGCGCCGAGATGCACACGCTGGTCTCGGGCGTCAGCGACTATCTCGCCGAAGACGAGTTCGAGGCGATCGCCAAGCTCCGCGATATCGTCGGCGCGCTCAACTGGCCGGCGCCGCCGCACGTTTCCGCCCGCCCTGTGATCGCGCCGCTCTATGACCCCGCCGAGATCGAGGCGATCGTCGGCACCGACCTGAAGCAGCCCTTCGACGTGCGCGAGGTCATCGCCCGCATGGTCGATGGCAGCGTCTTCGATGCCTTCAAGCCGGATTACGGCGCGACGCTGGTCACCGGCTTCGCCCATATTCACGGCCAACCTGTCGGCATCATCGCCAATAACGGCGTGTTGTTCTCCGACAGCGCGCTGAAGGGCGCGCATTTCATCGAGCTTTGCGACCAGCGCCGCATCCCGCTCCTGTTCCTGCAGAACATCACCGGCTTCATGGTCGGCACCGAGGCCGAACGCGGCGGCATCGCCAAGCACTCCGCCAAGCTGGTCTATGCCGTCTCGAACGCCCGCGTGCCGCGCTACACCGTGATCATCGGCGGCTCCTATGGCGCCGGCAATTACGGCATGTGCGGCCGGGGCTTCCAACCGCGCTTCCTCTTCGCCTGGCCCAATGCGCGGATCGCGACGATGTCGCCGGATGTCGCCGCGACGGTGGTGACCGAGCTCAGGCGGTCCAGCCTGACGCGTGGCCATGCCGATGAGAGCGCGATCGAAAAGCTCGACCGCGAGACGCGCCGTCAGTTCGAGGAGCAGAGCACGCCCTATTACGCGACGGCCCGGCTCTGGGACGACGGCATCATCGAGCCAGCCCAGACCCGCGATGTGATCGGCCTGTGCCTCTCGCTCGCCGCCCGCGAGACCGACCTGCCCGGGCATCGCCCCGTCTACCGGATGTAATCCCGATGATCGGCTCCCTGCTTATTGCCAATCGCGGCGAAATCGCCGTTCGGATCATGCGGACCTGCCGGCGCCTCGGCATCCGCACTGTCGCCGTCTTCTCCGATGCCGACCGCGACGCGCGGCATGTCGCCTTCGCCGACGAAGCCGTTCGCATCGGCCCCGCCGCCGCGCGCGACAGCTATCTGCGGGCGGAAGCCATCATGGAGGCCGCCGCGCGCAGCGGCGCCGATGCGATCCATCCCGGCTACGGCTTCCTCTCCGAGAAGCCGGACCTGCCGCTGCTCTGCCGGCAGGCAGGGCGCATCTTCGTCGGCCCCTCCGCCGAATGCATCACCGCCATGGGGCCGAAGATCGGCTCCAAGCTGATCGCCGAGAAGGCCGGCGTGCCGAGCGTGCCGGGCTATGCCGGCGAAGATCAGTCGAACGCGGCGCTGGTGGATGCGGCGGCGCGGATCGGCTACCCCGTGATGATCAAGGCCTCGGCCGGCGGCGGCGGCAAGGGCATGCGCCGCGTCTTCTCGGCCGGGGAGCTGGTGCCGGCGCTCGAGCTGGCGCGGGCCGAAGCGCAGGCCGCCTTCGGCGATCCCGCGCTGCTGATCGAGAAACTGGTGATGCGCCCGCGCCATCTCGAAGTGCAGGTCGCCGGCGACAAGCATGGCAATGTCGTCCATCTGTTCGAGCGCGACTGCTCGGTCCAGCGCAACAACCAGAAGGTGCTGGAAGAAGCGCCCGCCCCCAATCTGGCGCCTGCGCTCCGGACGAAGCTGCTGGAGCGCGGCGTCGCGCTCGCCAAGGCCATCGGCTACGACAATCTCGGCACCGTCGAGTTCATCCTGGAGGACGGGTTCGACGAACCCTGGTTCCTGGAGATGAACACGCGGCTCCAGGTCGAGCATCCCGTCACCGAGGCGATCACCGGCTACGACCTCGTCGAATGGCAGATCCGGATCGCCTCTGGCGAGCGGCTCCCGGCCTTGCAGTCTGATATCCGTGAGAACGGCCACGCAATCGAGGCCCGCATCACCGCCGAGCGCGCGGACCAGGGTTTTCGGCCTGATACGGGGCGGATCGAAGGCTATGCCGAGCCGGCTTCCATTCGTGTCGACAGTGGTATCGGGACAGGTTCCGAGGTCACGCTGTTCTATGACTCGCTGCTCGCCAAGGCGATCGCGACCGGGCCGGATCGCGCCACGGCCTGCGCCCGGCTGGCGGCAGGCTTGCGCGATTTCGCCATTCTCGGCCCGGCGACCACCCTGCCCTTCCTGATCGACGCGATCGAGCATCCGCTCTTCGCCGCGGGCAAGGCGACGACGCGCTTCATCGAGGACGCCTTTCCCGATGGCTGGGCGGCGAGGCGGCCGCGACAGCGGCTGTCGCGCGCCGTCGCCGCCCTGCTCTGGCTGGAACAGCAGAAGGCGGTGCGCCCGAATATCGACGCCTGGAACAATCTCGCAGGCTTCCGCTTGCTGGCGCCGGCCGGCGGCGTGGCGACGAGCCGCCTGATCGCCGAGGAGGAGGACGGCGCGACGAAGCTGGAAGTCCGATTGCAGCCGAATGGCCGGCGCGTCGTCATCGACGCTGACGGTGAGATCAAACTGGCCTTGCGCATCAGCACCGGGAGTTTTGAGCTCACTTTCGAGGACCGGCTCCTGCGCGGCAGCCATGCCGTGACGGACGGCCGCGTCCGGCTGACGCTCGACGGCGAGAGCTTCGATATCGCGATCGGCAGCGAGGCGCGGCCAGCGGCGGCAGCCGGCGCAGGCGGTGCCGGCTCGGGCGCGGTGCTTGCCCCGATGCCGGGCGTGGTGGCCGAGCTCCGCGTCGCGCCGGGCGACACCGTGGAGGCCGGGCAGGTCGTCGTCGTGCTGGAATCGATGAAGCTGTTCACTTCGCTCTCGGCCGGCATCGGCGGCGTGGTCGCCGACATCGCCAACCAGCCAGGCGACACGGTCCAGGCCGGCAAGAGGCTCGTGCTGATCGAGCCGACGGCCGCCTGAAGGCCGCATGCTCCTGGCGCAGGCCCGCCAGCCCATCAATCCATCTCGACCGTCCGCAGCCCTTGCCGGAGAACGATCCGACGCCTCCGCTCTCACCCGCTCGATTCCAGAAGCGGGACAGGCGCGCGGCGACGGGATCGGGGGAACCGCCTTGAAGCTGCCTTTGTGGGGAAGCGCGCTCAGCGCCACGCTCCTCGTCCAGGTCGTGAGTTCCTTCGCCGGCGCCGCCATCCCGCTTCTCGGCCCGTTGCTCACCCTGCGCTGGGGCCTTGCGCCCGAGAGCATCGGCTATGTCTCGGCGGTGGTCTCGACCGGCATCTGCTGGTTCCTCGCCTGCGGCAATCCGATGCTCGACCACCACGGCCCGGTGCGGGCGCTGCAAATCGGTCTCGCCTTCGTCGCAGCGGGGCTCCTGCTGCTCTCGCAGCCCTTCGGGTTCATCGGGCTTGCCGGCGCCCTGCTATTGGGGCTCGGGCTGGCCCCGAACACGCCGGCCGGCAGCCAGATCCTGATGCGCACGGCGCCCGCCGATCATCGGACGCTGGTCTTCTCGATCAAGCAGGCCGGCGTTCCGCTCGGCGGCGCTATCGCCGGCTTTGCCGTGGCGCCGCTGGTGTCGGGTTTCGGCTTCACCGGCGCGATCTGGGCCGTGATCGCGGTCGTCCTGACCAGCGCCTTGGCCGTGCAGCCCTTCCGCAGAAGCCTCGACGCGGAGAAAGGCCGGCAGAACCGAGCATGGGCGCGGATGTTCCTGTCGCCTTCGTCGCTGTCGCGCTCGGCCCGGGTGCTGAATTCCCATGCCTCCCTGCCGGTGCTGACGGCGCTCGGCGTCTCGTTCTCGATCACGCAGGCCTGCATCACCGCCTTCACCGCGACCTATATGGTGACCCGCCACGGCAAGACGCTGGCCGAAGCCGGCCAGCTCGTCGCAACCCTGCTGGTGGCGAGCACGATCGCGCGCATCTTCTTCGGCTGGTTGGCGGATCGGATGGGCAGCGGGCTGCAACTGCTCTGCCTGCTGGCATTGGCCGCCGGCGCGACCATCGCCCTCCTGATCGTCATGGCCGGCACGAGCCCCTGGCTGATCTATCTCTGCATGGCGCTCGTCGGGGCGACATCGATGGGCTGGAACGGCGTGCATATGGCGGAGCTGGCGCGGGTCTCGCCGCCGGCGCTCATCGGCGACGTCACCTCCGGCGCCAGCCTGTTCGGCTTCGTCGGCTCGATCTGCGGGCCGCTGGTCTTCGCCGTGATCGCGAACCGGACCGGCAGCTTCGACCGGCCCTTCCTGCTGATCGCCGGCCAGCTCGCGGTCTCCGGCGCCTTCGCGCTCTGGTATCTCCGGAGCCGCCCGACGGCCTGAGCCGCACCGCGGAGGGGGCGCCGTCGGGGTCCCTGGGCAGGCAGGCTGGTCAAGGCGACAGGATGCGCCATCCGCCGCGCCAAAGGCCGGCCCCTGCCGCCTTCGCTCTCTCCAGATCGGCCGCGAACTCCGCCTCGTTCCCCTGCATCGGCTGCGCCCATCCCAGCCCGACGAGCAGATGTGCGACATCCCCGGCAGGCAGGGCATCCTTCGCCTCGAGGCGGCAATCGGCGCCGGTCGCTGCGCCGGCCAAGGCCCGGCGCGGTTGGCAGAACAGGCTGCGGCCTGCTGTGAGATTGTGAAGAGCGGCCCTGGCCTGCAACCCACAGGACCAGCGCAGCGTGCCGTCAAGGCAGACCTCTCCGGCCCGCGGCCCGGCGATACGGTCGAGACGGATCACCTCTTCGCCACGCCGAAAGCCGGTACCGTCGATCGAGAACAGCGGCGGCGGCAGCTCGAAGGGCGGCAAGCTGCTCAGATCGGCATTCGGCTGCCGCCGCATCTCCTCGACCACGGCCGCTTCCATCCTTTCCGCGGATTTCGCGCTCGCCTGTGCGGGACCATCGCTCTGCGGCCCGGCTGCGACAGGTGGCACCGGCGCGCCGGCACCATCGGGCGAGCCCTGCCGATCTTCGCCGAGCAGCACGAAGCCCGCTCCCGTAACGACGGCCATTCCCAGCGCCAGGGCAAGATTCACGCGCCGCAGCCGCTTGCGCAACCGGTACACGAATAGCGGCGTCCTCATGCCCACCCTCCAGGAAGCACAGATACGCCTACATCATGCGAAAAGCCTTCGCGACCGGTTCCGCCGATGCATGGAACGCCTCGCATGCCATTTCGCTTCACCGCTCCCCGCCTTCGCTCGCTTCTTTCCGCTCCAGCCCGCCCATCAGAACGCATCCACCGTTAAGGAGTGGCCGCTATTGTGGCGCGCTCGTTGGAACTGTACTGGCATGCAGATGCTGAGGCTTCTGGCTCGTCTTTCGTTGGCCCTCGCGGCTGCGGCTGCGATCGCAGGCTGCACAACGGCGAATCGCGCGGATATCTCCGCCGTATCCACGCGCATTCAAGCCGGCTCCGCCAAGGCGACGCTCGCACCGCTCGAATTCGTCAGCTTCTGCATGCATAATGGCGGCCAGTGCCGCCCGGCTGGCCAGCCCAGCGCGGTGGTAGAGGCGTCGCCTGAGAATCTCGCCGTCATCGAAGAAGTGAACCGGCAGGTCAACCTGCGCATCCGGCCATCGAGCGCGTCCACGGATTGGCGGATCAATCCGGCGAGCGGCAATTGCAACGACTACGTCGTGTCCAAGCGCTACGAATTGCTGCAGCGCGGCTTTCCGTCGAGCGCCCTCCTGATCAACGTGGTCACGACGGCGTCTGGCGAAGGCCACCTCGTCCTCGTCGTGAAGACTGATCGCCGCGACCTCGTCCTCGACAACCTCACCTCCACGATCCGGGGCGTAACCCAGGCACCCTATACCTGGGTGAAACGCCAGAGCGCGTCCGATCCTTTGACATGGGAAACCGCGTGACGGATCGCGTGGCTTTCTAAGGCCGCACGCTCATTCGCGCCTTGCTGTGCGCGGCGGTGAGAAACCCATCCAGTGAAGCGCCGGCATTTGTGCTGGTG
>NZ_CAMFJF010000035.1 GCF_945956895.1 uncultured Allobosea sp.
GGCGGCACCGTCGACCAGATCGCGAGATTGGTGGTGCCGAGCCAGTAATGGCCGAATTCACCGGAGACCGAGAGGCCCTCCAGGAAGGGCAGGCTGTACTTGGCGGTCACCGAGGCATAGGTGCCGCTCGCCCCGGTGCCGAGCCAATCCCAGGCGTAGAAGACATTGGCGCCGAGCGTCAGGCTCTCTGCGAAGGTGTAGGAGACCTTGCCGTAGACCTCGGTGTAGTCGGTGTTCTTCGGCGTCCAGAACGCGCCGGTGGCATCGATGAGCTGCTTCTCGCTCGGGTAATAGTACTGCATCACGCCGAGATCGAAGGCGAGGTCGCCGAACTTCGGCCGGATCCCGCCGTAGAAATCGATCTCGGCATCGGGCCGCGTCGCCAGATCGACGCTAGAGCCGTAGACGCCGAGATAAAACAGGTTGTTGTAGATCTGCAGCTCGGCGCCGCCGCCGATGCCGGGCTTGCGGTTGGTCTGCGAGATGCCGCGGAAATTGTAGTCGGTCTGGGCCTTCACGTTGACGGCGATATCGAACCAGGTGATCGACGGGACGACCGGGACCGGCGGTGCGCCCTTCTTGCTCGGCAGGTCGGAGGCCTGGGCGCCGCCAATGCCGGCCGCCAGAGCCAGGCCGAGTATCGAGGAACGGAAGAGATCGGACATCTGCTGGAACCCCTCGCCGCGCGCGGATCGTGCTGTCGTCTCATGAAGCGGGCGGGGGCGGTTTTCCGGCAAGGCGAGCTTTTGGGCTGAACGCACAGCCAAAAAGCAAAGGCCCCCGAAACGAGGGCCTTCGCGCCTGCAAAAAAGGCAATCCGGATTATCTGCCGAAGAGTGACAATTATGTTACGCTATCGGGTGATCGTCCGATGGCTTCAGCGTTGCACCGGCTGGCTGGCATAGGCCGCCGTCGACTGGTCGAGACTGGAGGTCCTGAGGCCATTGGCACGGCGCGGCGGCAGCGGCGCGCTGGTGGTCGTCGGCGAAGCCGGGACAACCGACGCGATCGGAGCAGAGGCGGTGGTCATGCCCTGGTCAGCCGTGCCGCCGAAGGTCGGCATGAAGCTGAGCGCACGCTGCAGGAACGGCTTCTCCTCGGCCGTGGCTGCCGGAGCGGCGGGCACGACCGGGGTGGAGGAGGCGCTGGCCAGCACCGGCGCCTGCTGGGCATTGCCCGGGGCGACCTTGGCGAGCTGCGTCGCGGCAGGGGCCGCGGCCGGGCGCGGCGCCACGACGGGCTTGGTTTCGGCCGGCTTGGCGGGTTCCTCGACCGGCGCTGCAGCGACGGCGGCGAGGATGGCATCGTTATCGGCGGAGGCGGCGCGGATGGTCGCCTTGGCCTTGCCGGCATTGTCGAGCACGACGACGCGCGGGCCGGAGGCGAGCGCATCCTCGCGGCTGATGCCGACATCGCGCGACGCCCAGGAGGCCGAGCGGTTCAGGGCATCGGCGCCGTTGGAGGCCAACGCGCGCTTGAACGAGGCGTGCTGGTCGCCATCATCGTAGATCAGCTTGATCGCGGGTGTGCCCTTGGCGACGAGCGCGGCGACCTGGACCTCGTCCTCACGGCGCTTCTCGGCAACGGCGGCCGGGGCCTGGCCGCCATTGAAGACATAGCGGCCGCCGGCGACGGACACGGCCGGCTCATCCTTCACGACCTCGAAATAATCCGAGCCTTCCTTCAGGTTCTTCCAGAAGGCGATGTTGGGGTCGAGCCGGTGCTTGGCCAGGTTCTGCGCGGTCATCCGGAAGGGATAGGCCTGCATCTGCACGGCACGCTGGCCGGCATTCTGCGCCTCGCGCACCAGGGCATAGATCTCGCCGATCTGGTCGTCCGTCATCGAATAGCAACCGGCCGAGGAGCAGGCGCCGTGCACCATCAGATGCGCGCCGGTGCGGCCGTAGGAGCGGTCATAGGCGTTGGGATAGCCCATGTTGAACGAGACGTAATAGGACGAGTTCGGGTTCATCTGCTGGGGCGCGATGGCATAGAAGCCCTCCGGCGCCATGCGATCGCCCTCGCGGACCTTCGGACCGAGCTGGCCGGACCAGCGGCACATGGGATAAGTCTTCAGCAGCGCGTACCGGCCGTCGGCCTTGCGCTTCCAGACCTCGAGCTCCGATTCCTTCTTGAAGGAACGGATGATGATCGGCTGGTCCTTGCTCATGCCCTTCTCGGACATGAGGGCATAGGTCGCGCTCGGAATCGGGATGTTGTGCCGGGCGGAGCCGCGATAACGGTCCTCCTCGCAGGCAGCTAGCGTCAATGCAACAAAAGCCACGAGCGCGAGTTGCTTGATTGCCACGTCGTCAATCCCATCGAACGGCAGGCCGGGGCGCGACCTGTGACTTCGCAAGACGGCCAAATTGTGCCCGTCGACTCGTTGTAGATGCGTTAGCCTTGAGGGTTCCTTACCATAGGCTTCCCGCGTCTGGCCACATGGTCAACGGGAGGTAAAGAGCTCCTGCTTTCGCGGGTGCGGTATATCTCGCAGCCTGGGATTGCTCAGAGATTGCGGCCGATCGCGAGGAACTTGTCCGCCCGCTTCGCGACGATGTCGTCGGCGCCAAGGCCGGCGAGATCGCCGAGCGCGGCGGCGATGGCGTCGCCCGCGCGGTTGATCGCGGCCTGGCCGTCGCGATGGGCGCCGCCGGTCGGCTCCTGCACGATCCGGTCGATGATGCCGAATTTCAGCAGGTCCTGCGCGGTGATCTTCATGCCGGTCGCGGCGTCCTGGGCGCGCGCGGTGTCGCGCCAGAGGATCGAGGCCGCGCCTTCCGGCGAGATCACCGAATAGATCGCGTGCTCCAACATCATGACGCGGCTGGCGGCGGCGATCGCGATCGCCCCGCCCGAGCCGCCCTCGCCGATGACGAGGGCCACGCTCGGCGTACGCAGGCCGAGCCAGGCTTCGGTGGAGCGCGCGATGGCCTCGGCCTGGCCGCGCTCCTCAGCCTCGATGCCGGGATAGGCGCCGGCCGTGTCGACGAAGCTCAGGACCGGCAGGCCGAAGCGGTCGGCGAGCTCGGCCAGGCGCACGGCCTTGCGGTAACCCTCGGGCTTCGGCATGCCGAAATTGTGCCGGATGCGGGTTTCGGTCGAATCGCCCTTCTCCTGGCCGATGACGCAGACCGGCTCGCCGCGGAAGCGGCCGAAACCGCCGACGATGGCTTCGTCCTCGCCGAAGGCGCGATCGCCGGCGAGCGGAGTGAATTCCGTGATCAGCCCGGCGCAGTAATCCTTGAAATGCGGGCGCTGCGGATGGCGCGCCACCAGCGTCTTCTGCCAGGGCGTCAGCGCGGCATAGAGCTCCTTCAGCGCCTGGCTGGCGCGGGCGTCGAGCTTGCCGATTTCCTCCGATAGGGAGATGCCGTCGCCGCGTGCCTCGAGGGCCCGCAGCTCGTCCGCCTTCGCCTCCAGCTCGGCGACCGGTTTCTCGAAATCCAGATAGCTACGCATCGTGATCCAGTTCAGATTCCGCGCCGAAAGCGGGCGGAGCGGCGGTTTATAGTGAAACCGGGCTTGAAAAGCGGCGGACCTTGGCCGCGCCACGGCGAAATTGTCAACCCGTTCCTGGCCTGACGGGTGGGTTTGCCGCACGCGGCGTCGGTGAAGCCTGCGGAAGCAGGACGGGTCTGAGCGCAAAGCTGCGCCGTGTCGCCCGCAAGGGCGCGCGCCGGTAGAACTGCTTGGTGGCGTCGATGATATGGACGCCGGCGAAGGGCAGCGAGAGGCTTGCACCGATCTGTTCCCAGGCCAGCGCCGAGCGCATCATAAGGCGCCTTTGCAGGGGCGGGACATAGAGCGCCTCGGTCCAGTGCTCGGGCGAGAACTCGGCGCCACGCATCAAGGCCGAGAGCTGGCGCCGGCTGAAGGGGCGGCCCTGGCCGAAGGGCGTGCCGTCCATGCGGGCCCAGAGCCCGCGCCGGTTCGGCACGACGAGGATCATCCGCCCGCCGGGATTGAGCACGCGCGAGACCTCTTCCAGCAGGTCGTCCGGGCTTTCCGTTTCTTCCAGCGCGTGGACGAGCACGACCCGGTCGATCGAGGCCGTCGGCAAGGGCAGCAGCGTCGGCTCGACCAGGGCGGAGGCCGAGAGGCCGGGCGAGGGCCAATTCACCACGCCCTGCGCTGCCGGCATGAAGGCGATGGTCCGCTCGGCCTGCATCCCGAGCACGGAGAGATAGGGCGTCGAATAGCCGAGGCCGAGCAGGCGCTGGCGCGCGCAATCCGGCCAGAAGCGCAGCATCGCCCGGCCGATGAAGCGCCGGGCCACATGGCCGAGCGGGCTCGCATAGAAGGCGCGCAGATCGACGACGTCGAGAGGCATGGCGCCTGAGATGGAACGCACAAGGCCCGAACGCAAGGGCTGTCCTGCGGCAGGGCCGGGTTGATCGGCGGCCGGGCATGGCCCATGCAAGGCGCATGACCGCCTGCCGTTCCGGTGGGCCGCCCCTGCCGGAGGAAGCCATGCCGCTCGACCTTCACGTCTTCCGTACGCTCAACGACAATGCGGGCGCACTGCTCCATGACCCCGCCAGCGGTGCCTGCGCCGCCATCGATGTGCCCGAGGCGAGCGAGACGCTTGCCGCCGCCAGGGCCAAGGGCTGGACGATCAGCGACATCTTCATCACTCATGCCCATCACGACCACACGCAGGGCGTCGCCGAAGTGAAGCAGGCCACGGGCGCCCATGTCGTCGGTCCGGCCGATGCGCGGACGGGCGCGCCGATCGACCGGGTTCTGGGTGAGGGCGACACGGTGTCTTTCGGTGGCGAAAGCTTCGAGATCTGGCATACGCCCGGCCATTCCGATGGTCATCTCAGCTTTGTCGGGCGCGGGGCCAGGCTCGCCCTGGTCGGCGACGTCGTCTTCGTCATGGGCTGCGGGCGGGTCCAGCCCGGCCAGATGGAGCGGATGTGGACTTCGCTCTCGCGCCTGATGGCGCTGCCGGGCGATGTCCGCCTGCTCGGCGGCCATGACTACACCCTCTCCAATGCCCGCTTCGCCCGCTCGGTCGATTCCGCGAACGAGGCGCTCAAGGCGCGCTTCGCCGAGGCCGAGAAGGCCAAGGCCGAGGGCCGTTTCTGGGCGCTGACCACGGTCGCCGAGGAAAAGGCGACCAATCCGTTTTTCCGGGCCGGCGAGCCGGCGCTGGCGAAGGCGGTGGGCCTGCCCGGCGCTGCGCCGGGCGCAGTCTTCGCGGCCTTGCGCGAAGCCAAGAACCGGTTCTGACGATGACGATGCGGCTGGACGGGCTGACGGCGGCGGAGGTCATCCGCCTGCTCGATCTCAAGCCCCATCCGGAAGGCGGCCATTATCGCGAGACTTTTCGCGATCCGGCCGGGCCGGAGGGCAGGGGGTTCTCGACCGCGATCTATTATCTGCTCGATACCGGCGAGACTTCGGAATGGCACCGCGTCGATGCCGCCGAAATCTGGCACCATTACGCCGGGGCGCCGCTGGTGATCACGGTTTCGCCGAACGGCCATGATGCTTCGGCCCATCATCTTGGCACCGAGCTTGCTGCCGGCCAGCGGCCGCAATTCGTGGTGCCGGCCGGCTGGTGGCAGAGCGCGACCTCGCTCGGCGCCTGGACGCTGGTCGGCTGCACGGTCGCGCCGGGTTTCGAATTCAAGGGCTTCGAGATGGCGTCGCCGGGCTGGCGGCCGACACCGCGCAAGCCTTCCGGGGGATAAAATGCTGACAAGGACGGACGACAGCGAATTCGTGCTCGGCTGCGAGCGGCGCATCATCAATGCCTGGCCGGCCTTGTCGACGCTCGTCGTCGGCGACTGGGTGCTGCGCTTCGCCAACGGCTATTCGGGCCGGGCCAATTCGGCGACACCATTGAGCTATGGCGCTGAGCTCGACGGCGCGATGCTCGACCTGATCGAGGAGCTCTATCGCGCCGACGGATTGACCCCCGCGATCCGCCTGACGCCGCTGGTGGCGGATGCGACGCGCGCCGCCGTGCTGGAGCGCGGCTACCGGGTCAAGGACAAGTCCTTCGGCCAGATCGCGCCGCTTGCCGGTTTCACGGCGTCCGAGGAGGCGGAATTGCAGATCGAGGCGCGCCCAAGCCAGGAATGGACGGCCGGTGTTGCCGCCCTGCAAAGCGGCAACAAGACCCATGCCGGCAATCTCGCTGGTATCATCGAGAAGGTCCGGCTGCCGGCCGCTTTCGCGACCTGGCTGGTCGAGGGGGAGGCGGTCGCCTTCGGCATGAGCGTCGCCGAGCGCGGCATGGCCGAGATCGGCCTGATCTGCGTCCATCCCGATCATCGCGGCCATGGCTATGGCCGAAAGATCATGCAGGGGCTGATGGGCTGGGCCGCGGCGACGGGCTGTCACAGCGCCTATCTGCAGGTCGAGCAGAGCAATGCCGTTGCGATCAACCTCTATGGCAGCCTCGGTTTCCGGCAGCTCTATGCCTACGAGACGCGCATTCTCGATTGACGGGCGTCATTCTCGGGCTTGACCCGAGAATCTCTGGCCGGAGAAGGTGCCGGAGCATCCGCGTCACGAGATGCCCGGGTCAAGCCCGGGCATGACGCGTGGAATCTACCGCGTCAGCAGCGCCGTGCCGTAGAGGCCGATGGCGAAGAGCGTGTGGCTGACGAAGTTCAGCAGGCGGATCTGGTTCGCGTTCGGCTTCTTCGAGGCGGCGATGCCCATGCCCATCCCGGGCTGCAGGATAAACCAGCCGCAGCCGATCGTCGCCCAACCGACGACGAGCGCCGGCAGGAAGGTCGGGTTACGGACCCAGCCGGCACCGGCGATCATCAGCACGATGCCGGCGAAGGCGATGCCGACGAGATAATGGCAGATCCAGCCAATCGCGAGCTCGCCGGCGACCGGTTCGGATTTCGCGATGTCCTCATGCCGGACGCGGCCGCGCGGTAGATGGGCGAACCAGCGGCCGGGCATCGCCCAGTTCGGCTGGGGAAAGCCGAAAAGTCGCAGGAATTGAGCCCAGATATCGGTCAACGCGGTCGCGCCGACCCCGATGATCACCATCCGCAAGATCAGATCCGACACGTTTCGCCCCCCGAACCGCATCGACGCGGCTTGCCACCTGTTGGAGCGGCGATCGCGGCAGCGGTCAACAGCCGCAGCGATCCGGCTGCGCGCAGGGGCACTGCATGCGGCGCATCGCCCCGACAGCGGAACCGCGATAGCTGCCGGCGGGTTGCCTCCGCGGGTGCATTAACGAGCGAGGGGGAAGATCATGGCCACGGCGACCGCCGAGACGCCACGCCATGCTGCCAAGGCCGCGACCGGGCCGCATGGCGCCGTCGAGCTGCCCTCGGTCGTGGTCACCAGTTACAATCTGGAGGTTCGCGACGATGACGGCTTCGTCGGCGACAAGGCGAGCCGCGGCGCCTTCACCGGCGTCGGCTACCCCGGACTGATCCAGCCCGACGGCGCCATTGACCGGGGTGCGCAGAACCTGCCCGGCAATTGGGAAAGCAGCCGCTTCAACCTCGTCGACAGCATCCGTGATCTCGTGCCGGAGATCGGCGACCACGACATCGAAGTGCTGATGCTCAACGATGCCGTGATTCAGGGCCCGAGCGAGATGCCGGCGATGCAGGATGTCGAGAACTGGGCCGTGCTGACGATCGGCACCGGCCTCGGCAACGCGAGCTACCGCAACCGCGCCAAGGCCGGGGGCAAGGCGCGCGATTGAGCGCGCGTGGCTGAAAGCTGCTGCCTTGCCATCTTCAGGTCGTGTTTTGCGGGGATGAGGCGGCGGGGTCCGTCTCACCGCTCCGTTCCCTCCGCAAGCCCGGGAGCCCTTTGTGCCGGTCGAATTCCGCTCTTCATCTTGCCTTGCGGGCATGGCTGTGCCGAGGGTCGAGCCGGAGCCGAATCATCTGCAAGGACAGGGCCGCACCTTCATGGCAGCGCGCAGGATGCAAGCGTCGTTTTCGAATCTGCGAAGCCTCCTCGCGGCCTGCTTGGTTCTCGTCGCCATGGCGTGGGCGGCTGTGGCGCCTGCTCTTGCCCAGGTGGCTGCGGAGCCGGGCAGCCTGCGCGCCCGACTGGACAGCGTCCGCACCGATCTCGCGCAGATCGAGACGACATTGGCCTCGCCCAATCCCGGCGACGCTGAACTGCAACGGCAACGCCTGCGCCTGCAGCCTTCGCTCGACCAGCTGCGCGGGATCATCGACGAGCAGGCGCCGAAGGTCGAGCAGGCCAAGCTCCGGCTCGATCAGCTCGGCCCGAAGCCGGAGGCGAGCGCCCCGGCCGAAAGCGCCGAGATCGTGCGCGACCGCGAGGCCAGGGCCAAGGCCTTTGCCGATGCCGACGAGACGCTGAAGCTCGCCAAGGCCTCGCTGCTCCAGGCCGAGCAATTGCAGAGCAGCATCGGCGACAAGCGCCGGGAGATCTTCGCCAAGGAATTGTTCGCGGCCGGTCCCTCGGTGGCGAATCCGGAGGTCTGGGGCAACGCCATCGCCACGGCGCCGGAAGATTTGCGCGCTTCCGGCTACATTTTCGGCGGCTGGCTGGAGGGTGTCAGCGAAGCCTTCTCCGGCACACGCGGCACGGTTGTCGCCTTCGCCCTGATGGGTGCGATCCTGCTTTATCTGGCCCGCGCGCGCTATCTGCCACGTTTCAAGGCGCGCTTCAGCAACACGCAGGACACCGGCAACCTGCATTGCCTCTATGTCGCGCTCGCCCATATCGTCGCGGGCGCGGCGCCGCCGGTATTGGCGAGCTGGCTGATGTACAAGGCGCTGAACACGACGGGGCTGCTGCCGCCGCGCATCCAGCCGGTGATCTGGGCCGTCGTCGTGGGCCTCGCCTTCTTCGCCTTCGTGCAGGCGCTCGCCGATGCGCTGTTCGCGCCGTCGAGCCCGCAGCGGCGCCTGGTCAAGGTGATGGATACGACCGCGCGCAGCGTCGTCTGGATCGCGAGCTCGCTTGCCGCGGTCATGTCCATCAGCAAGGTTTTCGAGGCCTGGCTGCAGGCCATCGCCGCCGGCCTCGCCATCTCGATCATCGTGAAGGCATTCTTTGCCGTCCTGTTCGCGCTCGCCCTGATCGCCGGGCTCTACCAGATCCGCGACGACGACGAGGTCGAGCAGGAGGCTTGCCTCGGTCCTTACGTCCCGGTGGACGGCGCAAGCCTGGGGCCGGTGCGCATCCTCGGCTGGGTCATCGGCTTTGCCATCATCGCCGCGACGCTCAGTGGCTATGTCATCTTCGCGGCTTTCCTGGCCGAGCAGGCGCTCTGGGTCGGCATCGTCGCCTGCCTGTTCCTGCTGGCCTTCCAGTTCATCGATCTCGGCATCCCCCGGCTGTTCGGCGGCAAGGGCCGCTTTGCGCTCACGCTGAAGGCGGGCATGGGCCTGCGCGCCGCTACGCTCGACAAGATCTCGGTCATCGGCGTCGGCGTGCTGAAGCTCCTGCTGATCGCGGTGACGGTGCTGCTCGTCCTGGCGCCCTGGGGGCTGGAATCGAGCGATTTCCTCGTTTCGCTCCGGGCCGCCTTCTTCGGCTTCCAGGTCGGCGGCGTCACCATCTCGCTCTCGACGATCGTCGTCGGCGCGGTCGTCTTCGCGATGGGGATCGGCGCGACCAGGGCGATGCAGCGCTGGCTCGAGCAGCAGTTCCTGCCAACGACCACGCTCGATCCCGGCCTGCGCAACTCGATCACCACGGCTGCCGGCTATATCGGCTATATCGCGGCGGCGGCGATCACGGTCTCGGCGGTGGGCCTGAGCCTGGAGCGCCTGACTCTGGTCGCCTCGGCCCTCTCGGTCGGCATCGGTTTCGGCCTGCAATCGGTGGTGTCGAACTTCGTGTCGGGCCTGATCCTGCTCTGGGAGCGGCCAATCCGGGTCGGCGATCAGGTGCTGGTTGGCGACGTCGAAGGCATCGTCAAGCGCATCAATGTCCGCTCGACGGAGATCGCGACCTTCGACCGGGCGACCGTGATCGTCCCGAACTCGAACCTGATCTCCGGTATTGTCCGCAACCGCGTCCGCAACGACCGCACGGGCCGCGTGCTGATCGCGCTCACCGTGCCGCGCACGCTCGATGCCGGCCAGGTGCGGGCGATGCTGTCCGAAGTCGCCTCGAACCATGGCGACGTCATGCAGAAGCCGCCGCCGGCGGTGATGTTCAAGAAGCTCGGCACCACGACGATGGATTTCGAGCTCGTCTGCGTGGTTGGCGATGTCGAGATCACCGGACGCGTCAACAGCGACCTGAATTTCGCGATCCACAAGCGCCTCGCCGAGATGGAACCCGCTGCCGCCGTGCCCGAGTTGATGGTGCGGGGGCTGGAGGGTGTCGAGCACTCGCTCGGCAGCATCGCCGAGGCGGTCGGACGGGGAGAAGGCGCGCGCAGCCGCGCGAAGCGGGAGGCGCCGAAGCCCGCCCCGGCCAGCTCGAGCCGCCGTGCGCGCAAGCCGGTCGCGGCGGAGGAGCCAGAGGAGGAAGGCGCGGAGGCCAACAAGCCCGCTCCCGCCCCGCTTCCAGAGCCCGCCAAGGACGATAATAAGGAATGATCGGATGCTCAGCTTTCTGCGCCGCGCCGCGGCTTCGCGCGCGATGACCTGCCCGGTTGCGCTTGCCGGCGCTCTCGCGCTTCTCGGTGTCGCCGGCTGTACCGAGCCGCAGCGGCAGGCCCAGCCGGCCTTCTATCGTGATCTGGGTTCCGCTTCGGCGCAGGTTGATACGGAGCAGGCGCGGGCGATGATCTCGGCCTATCGCCTCAATGCCGGGCTCGGTCCCCTCGTGCTCGATCCCGTGCTGGTGGAGGCGGCGCAGCGCGAAGCGACCGCCATGGCCGGCTCTGACAAGCCCGCCCAGGCCGACGCGGTCAAGGCGCGTCTCGCCCGGGAGGGGCAGCCGGGAGCCGAGGCCAATCTGTCGGCCGGCTATCGCCGCCTGGCGGAGGCGTTCTCAGGCTGGCGGGATTCGCCGCAGCACGATCGCGTCATGAAGGACGCCAAGGCCAAGCGCATGGGCCTCGCCACGGCCTATGCGCCCGGCTCGAAATACCAGGTCTACTGGGCGCTGATCGTCGCGCCGTAGCCGCTCGCGGTTTCAGGGGCGTCCGCCCTGGTTTGAGCCGGACCTCGAAGGGCTGCGGGAGTATACGCCCCGCGGCAGCACTGACGGACTCCCGCCAACCGCTGTCAGCTACGTCGCCAGCGGCCTCTTACCGGATGTCGCCGGCGCCGCTAGCTTGCATCGCATGCCTCCGCGCCCACGCAAGCCGATCTCCCTCCCCGTCGAGCAGGCTCGCCGCCTCTGGCTCCAGGCCCAGCGGCTCGACCGGCGCGATCCCTTCGGGACCGGGCCGGAGGCGGCGCGCGCCGCGATCGAGCATCTCGGCTATGTCCAGATCGACACGATCAACGTGATCGAGCGCTGCCACCACCATATCCTCTATGCCCGGATCCCGGCCTATCGCCGGGCCGATCTCGCCCATCTGCAATCGGTCGAGAAGAGCGTCTTCGAATACTGGACGCATGCGCTGGCTTACGTCCCCACCCGCGACATCCGCTATTTCCTGCCGGCGATGAAGGCGCATCGCGAGGAGCCGAAGCGCTGGTCGGCAGTCGGTGCCCGCGAGGAAACGCGCAAGCTTTTACGCCGCATCCGCAGGGACGGGGCGCTGACGATCCGCGACATCGAGGAGGAGCTGATCGAGAAGGCGCATCTCTGGGCCAGCAAGAAGCCGTCCAAGGGCTTGCTGGAGCGGGCCTTCTACGATGGCGAGCTGGCGATCGCGGCTCGCTCCGGCATGGTCAAGACCTATGAATTGTTCGACCGGCATTTCCAGTGGGAGAGGAAGCCGACACAGGCGAGCGAGCGGCAGATCACCGCCTATCTGCTCGACCGGGCGCTGAAGGCACAGGGGCTGGTCAGTCTCGACTCGATCTGCCATCTCGACGCGCCCTCGAAGAAGGCGGTGGCTGAATTGATCGCCGCCCGTGTCAAGCGCAAGGAACTGGCGTCGGTGGCTGTCGACGGCGCCGGCAAGACCCAGCACTGGGCGTCACCCGCCGTGCTGGAGCCGCTCGCGGCACCGGACGAGACGCTGATCCATATCCTCTCGCCCTTCGATCCGCTGATGATCCAGCGCAAGCGGGCAAAACTCCTCCTCGACTACGCCCATGTCTTCGAGGCCTATCTGCCGAGGGAGAAGCGGGTCTACGGCTATTTCGGGCTGCCGGTGCTGGCCGGCGAGCGTGTCGTCGCAGTGCTCGACCTCAAGACCGATCGGGCGGCCGGCAAGCTCCTGATCCAGCAATGGACCTGGCTCGACGGCTGCGAGACGCCGGCCTTGAAAGCAGCGATCGAGGACGAGTTGCAGCGATTCGAGCGTTTCCAGCTCGGGCTGGACGAAGGGCAGGCTACGGCTTTCGCCCCGGAGCAGCTCCTCACGCTCCCAGAAGGTCGATCAGCGACGGGATGAGGGGCTCGTCGGCCGGCGGCATGGCGAGATCGCGCAATTTGCCGGGGCGGACCCATTTCAGCGCCTGGCCCTCGCGGGACATCGCCGTGCCTTCCCAGCGCCGGCAGATATAGAGCGGCATCAGCAGGTGGAATTCGGGATAGGCAAAACTCGCGAAGGTCAGCGGCGCGAGGCAGTTCTCCTTGACGGTGATGCCGAGCTCCTCGGAGAGCTCGCGGATCAGCGCGGGCTCCGGCCGCTCGCCCGCTTCGAGCTTGCCGCCGGGGAACTCCCAGAGGCCTGCCAAGGCCTTGCCTTCCGGGCGTTGCGTGACGAGGACGCGGTTGTCGGCATCGATCAAGGCGCAGGCGACGACGAGAAGCAGCTTCACAGGGGAACTCAGTTGCCGGAGAGGATGACCTGGACGGGCTCGGTCTCCTTACCCGTCAGCGTGACGCTGTCATAGACCGAGCCGCCCTCGCGGGTGAAGGCCGTCTCCTCACCCCAGATCACCTGAGTGGTCAGGAAATAGCTGCCCGGCGCGACCTTCTCGAAGGCGAAGCGGCCATTGGCCTCAGCCTTGGTCGTGCGGGTATAGTCGGAATAGGCGGGGTCGATGGCGTCGTCGCGGGGATAGGCGCTGTGGGGGACGTATTTGCCCTTGCCGTAGAGATTGGCGAAGCGTTCGCGGGCGAAGCTCGTGACCGGGACGAGGCGCACGACCTGCCCGGCGGCATTGACGACCACACCGCTCGGCTTCGTCCGGAAGGCATGGCCGGTGATGACGCCGGTGCCGGATTTCTTGATGAAGGCGGCCTCCTCGGCGGAGAAGGCCACGGTCGCCGGTTTGCGCTCGACGCAACCCGCCATGATGGCACCGGTCAGCACCGTCGCCGCGATCGTCCCGATCCTCATGAGGCCCCCACCCTGCGCGGCGCCGTCGTGACGAGGAAGACGCCGGCCAGGATGATGCAGCCGCCGAGGATCTGCCGCAACTCCAATGCTTCGTGCAGGACGACGACGCCCAGAATCACCGCGACCGTCGGCACGAGATAGCCGGTCATCGCCGCCCGCGTCGGCCCCGCTGCCCGGATCAGGCGCATGAAGACCGTGACGGGAATCGCGGTCGCGAGCACGCCGAGTGCCAGCATCGTCGGCAGGTGGTCAAGCACAGGCAGGAAGGCCGACGGGCCAAGTACGGCAAGCGTGAGTGTCGTGGCGATCGTGCCCGAGAACATCTGCTGCCCCAGCGCCAGCCGGGCAGGTTCGCCGGTCGCGGCCGGCACGGAGCGGACATAGAGATTGGCGGTGGTGTAGCTCAAGGAGGCGCCGATCATCGCCAGCACGCTGAGCGCCGTGCCGCCGCCTTCGAACAGGCGCGGGCCGATCAGCATGGCGACGCCGGCCATGCCGAGCAGGATGCCGCCGAGCCGGCGCCGGGTCAGCCGTTCCTCTGCGAAGAAGAAATGTGCGCCCAGCGCGGTGACGAGCGGGCTCGCCGCCTGGATCATCGCGCCCGGGCCGCTGGCGAGCTGCGTCAGCGCATAGGCGACGAGTACGTTCGGCAGCCAGCCATTGGTGGTGCCGAGGACGAGCCATGGCACGATCTCGGCCCGGCGCGGCAGCGGGTTCTGCCGGCGCCCCAGGCTCCAGAGCGCCAGCGCGGCCGCGCCGAGCAGCCCGCGCCCGGCCGCGATCGCGAGCGCCGGAACCTGCCCGCTCATCAGCTTGATGAACAGGTAGCTCGAGCCCCAGAGCAGGGCGCAGATCGCGAGATTGATGGCGATGAAGCTGCGGCTCGGCTCGTGCGCGGCCGAAGCCTCAGGAGCGGTAGTCGCCATTGATCTCGACATAGGCCTTGGTCAGATCGCAGGTCCAGACCGTGGCCTTGCCGCGTCCCAGCCCGAGATCGGCGGTGATGACGATATTGTCGCCCTTCATGTAGTCGGACACCGCCTGCTCGTCGTAGGACGGGGCTCGGGCACCCTGGCTGGCGACGACGATCTCGCCGAAGCCGATATCGAGCCTGTCACGATCGGCCGGTTCGCCAGCCTTGCCGACGGCCATGACGACGCGGCCCCAATTGGCGTCCTCGCCGGCGATGGCGGTCTTGACCAGCGGCGAATTGGCGATCGAGAGGGCGACGCGCTTGGCGGAGCGGGCCGAGGCCGCGCCGGTGACGCGCACCTCGACGAATTTGCGGGCGCCTTCGCCGTCCTTGCAGACGAGATGGGCGAGCTCCAGCAGGATCGAATTCAGCGCTCGCTTGAAGCTGGAGAGTCTGCTGTCATTGATTTCGGTGATCGCCGGCACGCCGCGGGAAGCGGCCTTGCCCGTTGCGAAGAGCATCAGCGTGTCCGAGGTCGAGGTATCGCTGTCGACGGTGACGGCGTTGAACGAGCCCTTCACGCCCTTGGAGAGCAGCGCCTGCAGGACCGGCGCGGCGATCGGCGCATCGGTGAAGACGAAGGAGAGCATCGTCGCCATGTCCGGCGCGATCATGCCGGCGCCTTTGGCGATGCCGGCGATGACGACCTCCCTGCCGTCGATCTTGGCCTTGCGGGTCAACGCCTTCGGGAAGGTGTCGGTGGTCATGATCGCGCGGGCGGCGTCGATCCAGGGGCCGTCGGCGGCGCGTTTGGCGCATTCGTCCAGCACGCCCTTGAACTTGGTCGCGTCGAGCGGCTCGCCGATCACGCCGGTCGAGGCGATGAAGACCTCCTGCGGCTTGCAGCCGGCAGCCTTGGCGGCGATTTCGGCGGTGAGCTTGACCGCATCACGGCCCTTCAGGCCGGTGAAGGCATTGGCATTGCCGGAATTGACGACGACGGCGCGGGCGGAGCCTTGGGCGAGGTTCTCGCGGCACCAGTCGACCGGGGCCGAAGGGCATTTCGAGCGGGTGAAGACGCCGGCGACCTGCGTGCCCTCGTCGAGCAGGGCGAACCAGACGTCCTGGCGGCCCTTGTAGCGGATGCCGGCCTCGGCAGTGGCGAAGCGCACGCCCGGAATCGGCGGAACCTTGGGCTGGCGCTTCGGCGCGAGCGGGGAAACGGGGACATCCTTGCCGGCCATCGCGACTTCCTCCTGCGGAGCGCTGCTGGAGGGCCGGCGAATCGTCCTTCTCGCCGGGCAGCGCGTCTCGTTCGAGAGCCCCTCTGCCGCAGGCCGGTGACGAAAACAAGAAGGGCGGCCGCAAGGGCCGCCCTCCAAAATTGCTGTGCGCGTCATGCTCGGGCTCGCCCCGAGCATCTCTTGCCGGAGATTCTCGGGTCTGCGCTTCGCTCCGCCCGAGAATGACGGCCTTGGATCAGTTCTTCTTCGGCTCGGCCGGCTTGGCGGCGTCGGCAGGAGCCGCCGGCTTGTCGAGGCGCTCGACCTTGGCCTTCTCGCGCATGGCGAGGATGAGGTCCTGCTGGGCCTTGCGCTCGAGATACTGGTCGATCTGCGGCTTCACGGCGGCGAAATCTGGCAGCGGCTTGGAACGTTTGTCCTCGAGCTTGATGACATGCCAGCCGAACTGGCTCTTCACCGGCGCGGAAACCTCGCCCTTCTTCAGCTTGAAGGCGGCTTCGGCGAATTCCGGCACCATGCGGTCCTTGGTGAACCAGCCAAGATCGCCGCCTTCCTTGCCGGAGCCCGGATCCTTGGAGAGCTCGGCCGCGACCTTGGCGAAATCCTCTCCCTTCTTCAGCCGATCGACCGCAGCCTTGGCCTGCGCCTCGTCCTCGACGAGGATGTGGCGGGCATGGGCCTCTTCCTCGGGCGTCATGGCCTTGGTGGTGTCGTCGAAGAGCTTCTTGGCGGCGTCGGCCGTGACGGCCTTCTTGCCTTCGCGCGTCAGATATTCGTCGAGCAGCACCTTCTCGCGGTAATAGGCGAGGCGGGCGGCGAAATCGGGGGTATCGCCGATCTTGGCCTCGGCCGCGGCCTTGGCGCCGAGCTTGAGGTCGACGAGATAGTTGATCACTTCGTCGCGCTTGCGCTCCTCGGGGAGCTGGGCAAGGCGCTCGCCGAGATCCTCGGTCGCGAGCTGGATGTCCTTCTCGGTGATGGCGATGCCGTCGACCTTGGCGACGACCTTGTCAGCCTGGGCGAAGGCCGGGCCCGCCAGCAGCGCGAAGCCGAGGACGGCGATGAAACGGGCTGAGCTCATGAATGACGGCCTTTCGTCGGAAAACCTGGACGGTTTGGCGGCTGCACTGCCCGATGAACGCGGCAAAGGCAAGGCGGTTCAGGCGATCGCGGCGGCCGATCACGCAGCTTTGCACCGGCCCCGATGCCGCAGCGTCGCATGATCTCAGGCGCAGGCTCTTGGAAGCGGAACGGAAAAACCCCACATCGGAGCCGAATTCACTTGCCGTTTCGCTGCCGATAGGACGAAACGCATGCTGGACCCTGCCCGCGCTCGCGTCTAAACACGCGGTCGCATTTCGAGAATACCGAACCTTCGGTTCGCGCGCGACAAGCGATTACGCGCCGGCCGGGGGCTCAACGCATCACCTGAAAGGCCCAACATGCTTGGCGCGCTCGCAAAGAAACTCTTCGGCTCGTCGAATGACCGCCGCGTCAAGGGCTACCAGCCTCGCGTCGCCGCGATCAACGCCCTGGAGCAAGAGCTTTCGGGACTGAGCGACGAGGCGCTGAAGGCGCGCACCGAAGAGTTCAAGCAGCAGGTCGCCGATGGCAAGAAGCTCGATGACCTGCTCGTGCCTGTCTTCGCCACGGTGCGCGAGGCGGCCAAGCGCGTGCTCGGCCAGCGGCCTTATGACGTGCAGCTCATCGGCGGCATGGTGCTGCACGAGGGCGCCATCGCCGAGATGAAGACCGGCGAAGGCAAGACGCTGGTCGCGACGCTGCCGACCTATCTCAACGCCCTCGAAGGCAAGGGCGTCCATGTCGTCACCGTCAATGACTACCTCGCCCGGCGCGACGCCGAGTGGATGGCGAAGCTCTACAACTTCCTCGGCCTGACCGTCGGCATCATCGTGCATGGCCTCGACGACGAGGAGCGCCAGCGCGCCTATGCCTGCGACATCACCTACGGCACGAACAACGAGTTCGGTTTCGATTACCTGCGCGACAACATGAAATACGACGTCGCGCAGATGAGCCAGCGCGGCCACCATTTCGCGATCGTCGACGAGGTCGATTCGATCCTGGTCGACGAAGCCCGCACGCCGCTGATCATCTCCGGTCCGCTCGACGACAAGTCGGACCTCTACGTCTCGATCGACAAGGTGCTGCCGGGCCTCATTCCGGCCGATTACGAAGTCGACGAGAAGCAGCGCACGGTGGCGCTGACCGAGGCCGGCAACAATCATATCGAGGAATTGCTGCGCGAGGCCGGGATCTTGAAAGAGGGCGATCTCTACGACGCCCACAACGTCACGCTGGTCCACCACGTCAATCAGGCGTTGCGCGCGCATTCGCTGTTCATCCGTGACAAGGACTATATCGTCCGCAACGACGAAGTCGTGATCATCGACGAGTTCACCGGCCGCATGATGCCGGGCCGGCGCTATTCGGAGGGGCTGCATCAGGCGCTGGAAGCCAAGGAGCATGTCACCGTCCAGCCCGAGAACGCGACGCTGGCCTCGATCACCTTCCAGAACTATTTCCGCCTCTACCAGAAGCTCGCCGGCATGACCGGCACGGCCGCGACCGAGGCCGACGAGTTCTTCCAGATCTACAAGCTCGAGGTCGTCGAGATCCCGACCAACGTTCCCGTCGCCCGCAAGGACGAGGATGACGAGGTCTACCGCACCTTCGAGGAGAAGGTCCGCGGCGTCATCCGCGAGATCCAGGCCGCGCAGGAGAACGGCCAGCCGGTGCTGGTCGGTACCACCTCGATCGAGCGCTCGGAGCTGATTGCCGAGATGTTGGAGAAGGCGGGCTACAAGCTGCTCGACTTCACCAATCCGACGGCGCTGGAGCCGATCTACGAGGCCGCGCGCGCTGGCAAGACGACCAAGGCCTTCGCGGTGCTGAACGCCCGCTTCCACGAACAGGAAGCCTATATCGTCGCGCAGGCCGGCGTGCCCGGCGCGATCACCATCGCTACCAACATGGCCGGCCGCGGCACGGACATCCAGCTCGGCGGCAATGCCGAGATGCGGATCAATCACGATCTCGCCGGCTTGGAGGAAGGCCCGGAGCGCGACGCCAAGGCTGCCGCCATTCGCGCCGAAGTTGCCGCGTTCAAGCAGCGCGTGCTCAAGTCCGGCGGGCTCTATATCGTCGGCACCGAGCGCCACGAGAGCCGGCGCATCGACAACCAGCTGCGCGGCCGCGCCGGCCGTCAGGGTGATCCCGGCCGCTCCAAGTTCTTCCTGTCGCTGCAGGACGATCTGATGCGCATCTTCGGCTCCGACCGGATGGACGGCATGCTGCAGAAGCTCGGCCTCAAGGAGGACGAGGCGATCGTCCATCCCTGGATCAACAAGGCGGTCGAGAAGGCTCAAGGCAAGGTCGAGGCGCGCAATTTCGACATCCGCAAGAACATCCTGAAATACGACGACGTCATGAACGACCAGCGCAAGGTCGTGTTCGAGCAGCGCCGCGATTTCATGAAGCAGGCCAGCGTGCGCGAGACCATCGACGACATGCGCCATGGCGTGGTCGAGGATGTCGTCGCCCGTCACATCCCGGAAGAGGCCTATCCCGAGCAGTGGGACACCCCCGGCCTCAAGCAGGAGGTGATCCAGCATCTCAACCTCGATCTGCCGGTCGAGGACTGGGCCAAGGAAGAGGGCATCGCCGACAGCGAGATCCGCGAGCGCATCCGCAAGCTCGCCGACGAGGATTATGCCGGCCGCATCGAGCGCAATACCGACGAGGTCATGACCTATGTCGAGAAGCAGGTGCTGCTGCAGTCGCTCGACCATCTCTGGCGCGAGCATCTGGTCACGCTCGACCATCTGCGCCAGGTCATCGGCTGGCGCGGTCTTGCCCAGCGCGACCCGCTGCAGGAGTACAAGCAGGAGGCCTTCGAGCTGTTCGACGGGCTGATCGGCCATCTGCGCCAGCAGGTCACCGGCCATCTCTCGCGCATCGAGGTGCGCTTCGACCAGCCCGAGGAGCAGGCGCCGATGCAGGGGCTGGACGGCGCAGGCTCGAGCTCGGGTTTCGGTGACTATGGCGCGACCGGCGTGCAGTTCGCCGCCACCGATGCCGAGACGGCCGTGCTCGACCGCAACCCGGCCGATCCCGAGACTTGGGGCAAGGTCGGCCGCAACGAGCCCTGTCCCTGCGGTTCCGGCAAGAAGTTCAAGCACTGCCATGGCCAGTTCGCCTGAGGCATTGTCTTCCTGAATGCATTCGATGCCCGGCCCTGTGCCGGGCATCGTCGTTGTGGGGCATTTGATTTCTCGACGGAACCACGCCGTTATCCCGGACAAGCCGCGAAGCGGCGCTGATCCGGGATCCATCACAGGGCTCCGGAGCCTTCTGATGGATCCCGGGGCAAGCCCGGGATGACGCTGCGGTTCCGAGGAAAATCGGCAGGCGCTGGCGACCGCCCGGCCCGTCCTGCGCCGGATCGACGCATGGATTGTCCAGGCCCTATTTACGCCTCGGTAACATTCTCCTTTCCAAGTTGGCCGCGATGAAAGGAGATGAGACCATGTTCAAGACAGCGCTTTCGGCTACCTGCCTTGTCGCTCTGGCGAGCACGGCCGTACAAGCGGCGGGCCCCACGTCATTGGGCCAGTTCGGTGATTGGAATGCGGCCACTTACGCAAAGGGTGATCTGGCACGTTGCTTCATCATGAGCAAGCCTTCGTCGAAGGAACCGTCAAATTTGCGCCATGGCGAAGTCTTCTTCTTCGTCCAGACCGGCGATAAAGACTCGAATACGGAATCGAGCTTCCAGACGGGTTACGACTTCGCGCAGGACTCGGTCGTCACCGTCACGATCGGCGACGACAGCTTCCGCATGCTGACCGAGGGCAGCAATGCCTGGCTCGAACGGCTGGAGCGGGAGCCGGCGCTGCTCGCCGCGATGCGTGCGGGGAGCAGCATGACACTCGAGGCGCGCTCGCTGCGCGGCAACGTCACCACCTATCAGTTCTCGCTTGCTGGCGTGACCGCGGCGTCGCGCATGCTGGCGCGCTGCAATACGGATGCGACCCAGAGCTAGCGATCGGCCTGACATCGAGCCGTCATTGCGAGGAGCGCAGCGACGAAGCAATCCAGGGGCCGCAGAGCTGAACGGCTCAACCCAGTCCCGCTGGATTGCTTCGTTTCGCTCGCAATGACGCTGCGAGACCTGGGCGAACACCGACTTCGCTCAGGCTGCGCGCTTGCATCCGGCCCTCGCAGACGCCAGTTTGTGCACCGTATGGGCAGGACGGCGCATCGGCGTCGCAGGGGGACGAGATGGACTTGTCGGGCTTCAACATCGCCGTGATCCTCCTCGTGGCGCTGGCCATCCTGACGATCGCGCGCGGCGTCCGCACCGTCCCACAGGGCTTCAACTATACCGTCGAGCGTTTCGGCCGCTATTCGCGCACGCTGAGCGCCGGTCTCGCGCTGATCTGGCCCTGGATCGACCGCATCGGGCACAAGGTGAATGTCATGGAGCAGGTGCTCGACATTCCCTCGCAGGAGGCGATCACCAAGGACAATGCCGGCGTGCGCATCGATGCCGCCGCCTTCTTCCAGGTGCTCGACGCCGCCAAGGCCTGCTACGAGGTCGCCTCGCTCCACGATGCGCTGATGGTCCTGACCATGACCAATATCCGCACCGTCGTCGGCTCGATGGACCTCGACCAGCTGCTGTCGCATCGCGACGAGATCAACGAGCGGCTGCTGCGGGTGATGGACGCCGCGGCCTCGCCCTGGGGCGTCAAGGTTACGCGCATCGAGATCCGCGACATCCTGCCGCCGGCCGATATCGCCGGTGCGATGAACCGGCAGATGAAGGCCGAACGCGAGAAGCGCGCCGCCGTGCTCGAGGCCGAGGGTCTGCGGCAGGCGGAGATCCTGAAGGCTGAAGGCGCCAAGCAGTCGCAGATCCTCGCCGCCGAAGGCCGCAAGGAAGCGGCGCTGCGCGATGCCGAAGCGCGCGAGCGGCTGGCGCAGGCCGAGGCGAATGCCACGGCGATGGTTTCGGAAGCGATCAGCCGTGGCGATATCCAGGCTGCCAATTTCCTCATCGCGGAGCGCTATACCGATGCGCTGAAGGCAATCGCCTCGAGTCAGAACAGCAAGGTCGTGATCGTGCCGATCGAGGCCGCTTCGCTCGCCGGTACGGTCGGCGGTATCGCGCAGCTCACGAAGGCCGTGTTCGGCGAAGACGCGACGGCGCAACGCCGCAACGGGGCCGGCTCTGTGCCGGTTTCCGGGCGCACCAGCGGCTGAGGCAGGCGACGATGCCCGACTGGCTTGCGACACATAATGGCTGGCTCTGGGCGATTCTCGGCTTGCTGCTCATCGGCGGCGAGATGCTGGCGCCGGGCGTCTTCCTGATCTGGCTCGGGTTGGCCGCGCTCATTACCGGCGCGGTGGTCGGCATCCTGGGACTCGGCTGGCAGGCGGCCTGCATCGTCTTCGCGTTTCTCGCCATCGCCTGCGTCGCTGTCGGGCGCCTGCTGACCCGTCGCAAGAGCGAGGAGCCGGATGCCGCGACCGGGCTCAACGATCGCGGCCGACAGCTCATCGGCAAGGTGTTTCGGCTGGACGCGACGATGGCGGGCGGCGAGGGGCGCGTGCGCGTCGGCGATTCGTCCTGGCGCATCGTCGGCCCGGAATTGCTGGCCGGCACCGAGGTCAAGGTCGTCAGGGTCGAGGGCTCGACGCTGGTCGTCGAGAAGGTGTGAAGGCCAACTCCAAATTCTCAGCCCTCATCCTGAGGAGCAAGCAAAGCTTGCGTCTCGAAGGATGCTCCAGGAGGCTCCGGAGATATCTGGAACATCCTTCGAGACGCGCTCTCCGAGCGCTCCTCAGGATGAGGGCTTGAGGTTCAGTCGATCTCCGAAAGGGCCATGAGGTTTTTGCATCCGCTGCGATGTTTTTCGTAGCAGCGTTGCGTCCAGGGCGTTGGCCTCCTCGGCTGTGGGGACTATAGCAACCGCTCCTCCGTGAGCGCATCGTCATGACCAGCCCCAGCGAACGCCTTTCCCTTCCGAAGGACCGCATCAAGGTTCTGCTCCTGGAAGGTATCAACGATTCCGCCGTCGAACTGCTGCAGCAGGCCGGTTACAGCAATCTCGAACGGCTGCCGAAGGCGCTCGATCGCGACGGCCTGCTCAAGGCGATCCAGGGCGTGCATGTGCTCGGCATCCGCTCGCGCACCCAGCTCACGCCGGAGATCTTCGCCGGCGCCGATCGGCTCTTCGCCGTCGGCTGCTTCTCGGTCGGTACGAACCAGGTCGATCTCGAAGCGGCGCGCTTGCGCGGCGTCCCGGTGTTCAATGCACCGTTCTCGAACACGCGCAGTGTTGCCGAGCTCACCATCGGCGAGATCGTCATGCTGCTCCGGCGCATTCCGGACCGCTCGCGCGACGCGCATCAAGGCGGCTGGGACAAGTCGGCCAATGGCTCCTTCGAGGTGCGCGGCAAGACGCTCGGTATTGTCGGCTACGGCAATATCGGCAGCCAGCTCTCGACGCTGGCCGAGGCGATGGGCATGCGCGTGATCTACCATGATCACACCGACCGGCTGCGCCACGGCAATACCGAGCCGACCAAGAACCTGAAGGCTCTGCTCGGCGCAGCCGACATCGTCTCGCTGCATGTGCCGGAGACGCCGCAGACAGCCGGCATGATCGGCGCAGCCCAGATCGCCGCGATGAAGAAGGGCGCCTATCTCATCAACAATTCGCGCGGCACGGTCGTCGATCTCGACGCGCTGGCGGCGGCGCTGAAGAGCGGGCATCTCGCCGGGGCGGCCGTCGACGTCTTCCCGGTCGAGCCTGCATCCAATGCCGAGCGTTTCGTCACGCCGCTGCAGGGGCTCTCCAACGTGATCCTGACGCCGCATATCGGCGGCTCGACCGAGGAGGCGCAGGAGCGCATCGGCGCCGAGGTCGCGCGCAAGCTGATCGACTATTCGGATGTCGGCTCGACAGTGGGCGCCGTCAATTTTCCGCAGGTGCAGCTGCCGGCGCGTGCCATCGGCACGCGCTTCATCCATGTCCAGCGCAACGTGCCAGGCATGCTGCGGCGCCTCAACGACGTCTTTGCCAACCGCCAGGTCAACATCGCCGCGCAGAACTACCAGACCGACGGCGAGGTCGGCTATGTCGTGATGGAAGCGGACAGCGTCTCAAGCAGCGATGCGCGCGCCATCCTCAAGGAAATCCGCGCGCTCGACGGGACGATCCGCGCCCGCCTGCTCTACCAGCGCGACTGACGCGCCGGGGCGGCCACCTCAATCGTGGCTCCCCGGTTTGGTCGGCGTTTCGACGGCGACGGGATCGCTGGCGGGGAAGGTGTCCTTCAGGGCCTTTTCGAGCATGTCGTCTTTGCCATGCTCGCGCGCGGCCCTGCGCTGCTCCCTCTGCTCCTTGCGCAGGCTTTCCTTCGCCGGGTTGGCGGTCTTGGTCATGGTCGCTCCCTTCGGCGTGGCGTTCTCCAATAGGTAAACGCGGGAGCGCGCCGGCCGTTCCGCCAGAACGCCAGCGCAAGCGCGCCATGACGAAGCTTGTCGCCCTCTGGACCGAGCTGGCCAGTCTTCCCATCTGGTGAAGCCACGTCGTCTCGCCGGCCTCCTCCCGGCGCCAGCCAGCAGGGCCATCATGGTCGCGATCTCCGTCCTCGATCTCGTTCCCGTCGTCGAAGGGGAGGGGCCGCGCGAGGCGCTGCTGAAATCCACCGACATGATCCGCCATGCCGAGCGGCTCGGCTATACCCGCTACTGGGTCGCCGAGCATCACAACATGGTCGGCATCGCCAGCGCAGCGACCTCGGTGGTGATCGGCCAGCTCGCGGCGGCGAGCAGCACGATCAGGGTCGGCGCTGGCGGCATCATGCTCCCGAACCATTCCCCGCTGGTCATCGCGGAGCAGTTCGGCACGCTGGAGGCGCTCTTCCCGGGGCGCATCGATCTCGGTCTCGGCCGCGCGCCCGGCACTGACCAGCTCACGCTCAGGGCGCTGCGCCGCAGCCCGATGTCGTCGGACAATTTCCCGCAGGACGTGCTCGAATTGCAGGCGCTGTTCGCACCGGCCGGGCCGAACCAGGCGATCCGCGCCGTGCCGGGCGAGGGGCTGAACGTCCCGCTCTGGATCCTCGGATCGAGCCTGTTCGGCGCGCAGCTCGCAGCCGAGCTTGGGTTGCCCTACAGCTTCGCCTCGCATTTCGCGCCGGACGCATTGATGCAGGCACTCGCCGTCTATCGCGAGCGCTTCAAGCCGTCCGAGCAGCTTGCGAGCCCGCATGCGATGCCGGGCATCAATGTCGTGGCCGCCGAGACGGACGAGGAGGCGCGCCGTCTCGCGACCTCGCTGCAGCAGCGCTTCGTCGGCATGGTCCGCGGTGCGCGCGGCAAGCTCCAGCCGCCGATCGACGATATCGAGCAGTACTGGTCGCCGGCCGAGAAGGCGCATGTCTCGGGGATGTTGCGCTATGCCTTCATCGGTTCGCCGGAAACGCTGAAGCGGACGCTCGGCGCCTTCCTGCGCGAAACCAGGGCGGACGAGATCATGATCACTGCACCGATCTTCGACCATGAGAAGCGCAAGCGGTCCTATGAGCTCGTCGCCGAGATTGCGGCCGGGCTTGAGGCATAGGGTTTGTTGATCTTTCGCGGAGACACGCCGTCATTCCGGACAAGCCGCGTCAGCGTCGCCGGTCCGGAAGCCATCGAAGGGCGTTGAGCTCCATGATGGCTTCCGGGGCAAGCCCGGAATGACGTGCCATCTCACTGCGGGTCTTGTTTATTGCGGTTGATTCCTATTTGCATTATTGCTGCAAATGAGAATGATTTTCTTATAGCTGTTTTTGCAATTGGCCAACGGCATTGCTATGGCAAGGCATGACCGAAACCGACCGGCGCATTGCCGTTTTCGAGAGCCAGCTGAAGGGGGCCGGGCTGCGGATGACGCAGCAGCGGCGATTGATCCTGCGCGTGCTGGCCGAAGCCGACGACCACCCCGATGCAAAGGGCATCTTTACCCGCGCTTTCGCGCATGACCCGACGCTGTCGCTCTCGACCGTCTACCGGACGATGAAGGTGCTGGAATCGCAGGGCGCCATCGAGCGCCATGCCTTCGAGGACGGCATCTCGCGCTATGAGCATGCCGACCAGGAGCATCACGACCACCTGATCGACGTCGATTCGGGCGAGGTGATCGAGTTCTCCTCGGATGCGATCGAGGAGTTGCAGCGGCGGATCGCGGCGGAGCTCGGCTACGAGCTGGTGCGCCATCGCCTCGAGCTCTACGGCCGCAAGAAGCCGCCGGCACGCCGGAGCGGCAAGAAGAAGTCCTGATCGCTGGCCTAGCCGTCGACGACGTCCTCGTATTCGGGGTGCTTTGCGAGCCAGCCCTTGAGGAATTCGCAGCGGACCACGGCCTTGCGCTTGCTCGCCCGGAGCAGCTCGAAGACGCCCTTTGCCAACCTTGAGCCGACGCCCTGCCCGGCGAACTGCTCGGGTACTTCGGTATGGACCAGCACCAGCCGCTGGCCGTCGCGGCGATAGGCGACGAGCGCGGTGCCGCCGTCGAGCGACAGTTCGAAGCGGTTCTGCTCGGGGTTCTCGACGACATCCATGGCACAGGCTCCTTCAGATCACCGGTGTTCAGTCACCCTTGCGCTTCGGCGCGCCAGGGATAGCTCCAGGTCTCGGTGAGCGTCTTGCCACCGCTGCGCAGGAAGGCGCGCATCTCGGCGAGCTGGCCGGGCTCGACCACCACGTCGACGAAGGCACGGAAGCCCTCGGTCTTGCGGTTCGGCACGATGAAGGCGCGGTCGATCCGGCCATAGGCGATCGAGGGCACGATCTCCACCTTCTCCGGCTGCTTCAGATAGTAGTCGAGATCGCCGCCGGCGAAATCGATGATGAAGCGGCGCGAGCCCTCGGTGACCGGCTCGCCCGAACCCAACGCCTTGGGCTTGGCCTGGTAGGTATTGACCACGCGCCCACCCGGATGGAGGTCGCCTGAATCGAGCATCGAGATCAGCTTGTAGCCGAAGGAGAATTCCTTGCCCGGCTCCAGCGGCGTCTTCGGCGCCCAGAGCGCGACGATATTGTCGTTGGTCTCGTCGGTCGTCGGCATCTCGATCAGTTCGACGACGCCTTCGCCCCAGTCGCCCTGCGGCTCGATCCAGTAGGAGGGACGGAGTTCGTAGGAGAGATCGAGATCCTGGTAATGCTCGAAGGCGCGGTCGCGCTGCATCAGGCCGAAGCCGCGAATATTGCGCTCGACGAAGGAGGAGACGGCCTGCTGTCTGGGGTTGCGCAGCGGGCGCCAGATCCATTCGCCGCTGCCGGAATGGATCATCAGCCCGTCGGAATCGTGCAGCTCGCTGCGGAAATCGTCGAAGAAGCGGCGGTCGTTCTCGCCGGTGAAGAACATCGAGGTCAGCGGCGCGAGGCCGAGCTTCTCGATGGGCGCGCGCGGATAGAGCGTCGCCGCGACCTCCACCACGGTGTCGAGGTCGGGGTAGATGGTGAAGCGATAGGCACCGGTGACGGTCGGCGAATCGAGCAGGGTATGGATGACGACGCGCTCGGCGTTGGCGGCCGGCTGCTCGATCCAGAATTCGCGGAAGACCGGGAACTCCTCGGCGCTCGTGCCGGCGCCGATCGCGAGGCCGCGCGCCGAAAGGCCGTAGCGCTGGCCGCGGCCGAGCACCCGGAAATAGCTCGCGCCGATGAAGGAGATCAGCTCGTCGAAGACGCGCGGGTCGTTCAGCGGATAAT
This sequence comes from uncultured Allobosea sp., assembly GCF_945956895.1. Classification (GTDB taxonomy): domain Bacteria; phylum Pseudomonadota; class Alphaproteobacteria; order Rhizobiales; family Beijerinckiaceae; genus Allobosea. The sequence continues at coordinate 27,294 of NZ_CAMFJF010000035.1, forward strand.
GCAGCCGGAAGCCGGCGAAGCCGAGATTGACCGGCAACGGCTTGTCGAACTTGACCTTGCCGTAATCGAACAGGTTCGCCGCATAGGGTACCGGCGTCGGCACGCCGTCGCGCACGACGTTCACCGTGACCGGCCGGGTGAAGAGGAAGCCCGGATGGAACATCTGCATGCGGAAGGGCGAGCCGTTCTGTTGCAGCAGGGACCGTTCGGGGCGGAAGCGGATGTCGCGCCAGGAATCATAGTCGAGCTTGGCGAGCGCCTCCGGTAAGGGCGCGATCGGCTCATAGGGAACAGCGGCGATCTCGCGGGCGCGGCGCTGCACGTCCTCGAAGCCGAAGCGGGGCTGCGGCGCGGCGTTCTGCTGGGGCGGTTGCGGCGGGCCCTGCGTCTGGGGCTGCTGGGCCAGGAGGACGGAGGGCGCTGCCGAGAGGCAGAGCGCGGCTGAAAGTCCGCCCAGGACGCGGCGGCGGTCTGTCGTGGTCATGCGTGGTCCGTCTTCCCCGTCGCCTCGGCTTGGCAAAATAGGCGGCTACCGAGACTTAAGGCCATCAAATGGGGCCGGTCTAGGGCATCCGGCATTGACGGGAGATGAAGATATCGCAACCTTCGCGGCCGGCCGGACGCTGCAGGTTCCCGATCCCTTCGGCAACAGAATCCGCTTCTGCGAGAAGCGCGACTAACTCCTAGCCGGCGAAGGGCTTTTTGCCGTTGGCCCGCTCCCGAACGGACGCGGATCACCCTTGCAAAAAAATGCGACTTCGGGTGCACAAAACACTTGTGGTCCGGGGTCGCTATCCGTATATCGCGTTCACCCAATTCGCACGTGCCTGTGGCCGCGTGCTGGTCGGTGGGCATCCGGACAAGAGGCCGGACAGCCGCCAGGGGTTGGAGGACGGATGGAGGGGATGGACATCCCTCAAATCACGCCTCCCAGTCTTCGCAAGGAGATTGTTCCCCGACACAGACCGGCAGCCGGAGGCAAAACCGGCGAACCCCGAATCTCCACGGGGGACGCAGCTTAAAGCAACGACGGAGCGGGCTTTTTTGGTCTCGCCGGCTTTCCACAGGCCGGCACCGAAGAGGCTTGTCCTTCATTGCCGGCCGTGCGGGGTCTTCCCCAATCGAACGGTGTTTCGGGTCCGGACGACTCGTCCGTTGTAGCAGGCGTCTCCACAGCGCCGCGCGACAGCGACGATTCACTCCGGCGATACATCGCATCGACGCCGCTTGCGTCGCAGGGGAGTCGCGTCTCATGACCGACCGCATCCGTGAGTTTCTTCGTACCCGACGTGAGGACGGGCCCTGCGTCGTCATCGACACCGAAGTCGTGCGCGCGAACTATCATGCCTTCGCCCGTGCGTTGCCCGACACCCGCGTCTTCTACGCGGTGAAGGCCAACCCGGCGACGGAGGTGCTCGCCCTGCTGGCCAAGCTCGGCTCCTGCTTCGACTGCGCCTCGGTCGTCGAGATCGAGCTTGCGCTCGCGGCCGGCGCCACGGCCGATCGCATCTCCTTCGGCAACACTATCAAGAAGGAGCGCGACGTCGTGCGCGCCATGGAGCTCGGCGTGCGCCTGTTCGCCGTCGACTGCACGGCCGAGGTCGAGAAGGTCGCCCGTTCCGCCGAGAAGACCGGCACGACCGATGCGCGCATCTTCTGCCGCATCCTCTGCGACGGTGCCGGCGCTGACTGGCCGCTCTCGCGCAAGTTCGGCTGCGTGCCCGAGATGGCCGCGGACGTGCTCGAGCACGGCCATCGCATGGGCCTCCTGGCCTATGGCATCTCGTTCCATGTCGGCTCGCAGCAGGCGAACGTGAACGCCTGGGATTCGGCCCTGGCCTCGGCCTCGGCGATCTTCAAGGAATGCGCCACGCGCGGCATCTCGCTGTCGATGGTCAATCTCGGCGGCGGCTTCCCGGCGCGCTACCTGAAGCCGATTCCGGGCGTGCCGTCCTATGGCGACGCGATCTTCCGGGCGCTGTCGAAGCATTTCGGCAACCAGCTGCCCGAGACGATCATCGAGCCGGGCCGCGGCATGGTCGGCGAAGCCGGCCTGATCGAGGCCGAGGTCGTGCTGATCTCGAAGAAGGCCGAAACGGACGAGGTCCGCTGGGTCTATCTCGATATCGGCAAGTTCAACGGTCTCGCCGAGACCATGGACGAGGCCATCCGCTACCCCATCCGCACCGTGCGCGATGGCGACGAGACCGTCCCGTGCGTGCTCGCCGGCCCGACCTGCGACTCGGTCGACGTCATGTACGAGAAGACCCCGTACATGCTGCCCTTCTCGCTGGAGATCGGCGACAAGGTGCTGATCGAGGGCACGGGCGCCTATACGACGACCTATGCGTCGGTCGCCTTCAACGGCTTCCCGCCGCTGAAGCAGTACGTCATCTGACGTCGGAAGGAGCGCGAGCTCCTTCCTGATCCAATCGGGTCCGGCGAAGCGCCCTGCCGCATGGCAGGCTGTCCGACGCTAAGTCGGGTGGAGCGTTCGCATCTCCAGAACGGAGATGCGGAGCGTGGCTCCCGCCGGACCCCTTCCACACAATCCAATCTGCTTGTGGCTGCGTTCGCGCGGCGCCGGGAAAGTCTGCGTGAGCGCAGGCGCTCCGGCAGGAGGTGCGTCATGATCACGATCCGCGACGAGATCGCCAACGACATTCCCGCCCGCGAGGCGCTGCTCGACCGTTGCCTGGGCGAGCGCCGCACCGCCAAGTCGAGCGAGCGCCTGCGCGAGGGCCGCCTGCCGGCGCAGGGCCTGGCGCTCACGGCCGAGCGTGACGGCGAAGTGCTCGCCACCGTCCGCCTTTGGCATGTCGAAGCCAATGGCGTGCCGGCGCTGCTGCTCGGCCCGCTCGCGGTGAAGCCTGAATTGCAGGGCGAGGGGCTCGGCAAGGCGATGATGCGCGAGGCGCTCTGGCGCGCGGCCTGCCGCGGCCATGGCGCTGTCATCCTCGTCGGCGACGCGCCCTATTACGCCCGCTTCGGCTTCGATCCGGCGCTGACGCGCGAGCTCGCCATGCCCGGCCCGGTCGAACGCGAGCGCTTCCTCGCGATCGAATTGCGCGACGGCGCCCTCGATGGCGCACACGGCGTGCTGGTTGCTGCCGGTGCAGCCGTTCCCTCGGCCTTCGCGGCGGAAGAGGTGGCGCAGGCCGCCTGATGCCTCCGACCCATCGTCATCGCGCCGTCATCGCCGGCGCTTTCCATGCGCTCACCCCGTGTGGAAGGCGTTCCGGCGATTGACGGCGCGATTTTGCGCTCATACGACCCTTTCGACCTTTTTTATCCCCAGAACCCAGGAGTTTCAGAGAATGACGAATTGGCCCGTCTACGGCGAGATCACCGGCCCGATCGTGATGATCGGCTTCGGCTCGATCGGCCGCGGTACGCTGCCGCTGCTCGAACGGCACTTCAAGTTCGACAAGAGCCGCTTCGTCGTCATTGCTCCCGATGATTCCAATCGCCATCTGCTCGACGAGCGCGGCATCCGCTTCATCCAGGAAGCCGTCACCGTCGAGAACTACAAGACGATGCTGGAGCCGCTGCTGACCGCCGGCGGCGGTCAGGGCTTTTGCGTCAATCTCTCCTGCGATACCGGCTCGCGCGACATCATGGAGTTCTGCTCCAGCCTGGGCGCGCTCTATATCGACACGGTCAACGAGCCCTGGCTCGGCTTCTATTTCGACGAGAGCAAGGGCCCGGCCGAGCGCTCGAACTACGCGCTGCGCGAGATGACGCTCGCCGCCAAGCGGGCGCGTCCGGCGGGCACGCCGACGGCGGTCTCCTGCTGCGGCGCCAATCCCGGCATGGTCTCCTCGCTGGTGAAGCGGGCGTTGACGAATCTCGCCGCCGATATGCGTCTCAACGCAACGCAGCCGAACACCCGCGAGGAATGGGCTGCGCTGATGCAGCGCGTCGGCGTCAAGGGCATCCATATCGCCGAGCGCGACACGCAGCGCTCGAAGAACCCCAAGCCGCCGGGCGTCTTCGTCAACACCTGGTCGGTCGAGGGCTTCATCGCCGAAGCCGTGCAGCCTGCCGAACTCGGCTGGGGTACGCATGAGAAATGGATGCCGGCGAACGCCCATGGCCACGAGACCGGCTCGCAGGCCGCGATCTACCTAATGCAGGCCGGCGCCGAGACCAAGGTCCGCAGCTGGTGCCCGACGCCGGGCGCGCAGTACGGCTTCCTGGTCACGCATAACGAGTCGATCTCGATCGCGGACTATTTCACCGTGCGCGACGAGGCCGGCAAGGCCGTGTTCCGGCCGACCTGCCACTACGCCTATCATCCGGCGAATGATGCCGTGCTCTCGCTGCACGAGATGTTCGGCAATGCCGGCCGTCCGCAGGAAGAGCATCATATCCTGGAGGAGAAGGAGGTCGTCGATGGCATCGACGAGCTCGGCGTGCTGCTCTACGGCCACGAGAAGGGTGCTTACTGGTTCGGCTCGCAGCTCTCGACCGAGGAAGCGCGTTCGCTCGCGCCCTACCAGACCGCGACCGGTCTACAGGTGACCTCGTCCGTGCTTGCCGGCATGGTCTGGGCGCTGGAGAATCCGCGCGCGGGGATCGTCGAGGTCGAGGAACTCGATTTCAATCGTTGCCTCGAGATCCAGCGGCCCTATCTCGGCCCGGTGAAGGGCTACTACACCGACTGGACGCCGCTCGATGGCCGCCCGGGCCTGTTCCCGGAGGATATCGATACCAGCGATCCCTGGCAGTTCAAGAACATCCTGGTTCGGTAAAGGGCGCCATTTGAAGGGCACCTTTTGAAGGGTGTCTTCCCGTGCGCGCTGCGGCACGCAGTGCTGCGGCGCAGACACGGGACCGTTTTCAGGAAAGGGCGCTCTCTGATGAAGGGGGCGCCCTTTCGTTTGAGAGATGCCTTCTCACCGCGCGGTCCCGCATCTGCGCAGCAGCACTGCGTGCCGCAGCGCGTGCGGGAAGACACTCTATGACCTAAGGCACCCTACGACTTACGGGAGACCTTCACGCCGGCCAGCAGCCCTGCGCCGGCCAGGAAGAACACGATCAACACGGCAAGCCCCGCCCGTTGGCTGGCGAAGATCGTCGTCGCCAGCGCGACCAGCGTCGGCCCCATGAAGGACGTGACCTTGCCCGACAGGGCGAAGAGCCCGAAGAACTCGCCGATGCGCCCCTCCGGCGCCAGCCGTGCCATCAGGCTGCGTGAGGCCGCCTGCATCGGCCCGGCAACGAGGCCGATCAGCAGACCCAAGCCAAGATAGACCCGCTCCGGCACTGAAGCGTAGAGCCCGTCGCCCGGCACGGGCGGGGTCGCGGGAATCACGAAGAAGATATGGTCGGCGCTGAGCGAGAGGATGCCGAGGCAAGCGAAGAGCAGGCAGGCGATCGCGCCGAGGATCACCGGCTTGCCGCCGATGGCATCGTCGAGCTTGCCGCCAGCCCAGGCGCCCAGCGTGCCGGTGATGGTCAGCAGGATGCCGAAGATGCCGAGCTCGATGGTCTGCCAGCCGAAGACACCGGCCGCGTAGATGCCGCCGAAGGCGAAGAGCGCGACCAGCGCGTCCTGGTAGATCATGTTGGCAAGCAGGAAGCGGCCAAGCGCGGGCAGTTTCGGCAATTCGGCGAGCGTCGCCTTCAGCCGCCCGACGCCGCCTTGCGCCGCTTCCGCGAGGCTCAGGCCCGTCCTGCACGAATCCGGGGTGAGCAGGAACATCGGCGTGACGAAGACGATGAACCAGAGCGCCGTCAGCGGGCCGGAGAAGCGGTCGCCCTCGCGCGCGGCGGCATCGAGCCCGAGGATCGGCGCGATGCCGGCCAGCGTCTTGCCGGTTTGCGGATCGGCCGCGAGCAGCCCGAGCGTGATGGCAAGCGACAGGAGACCGCCGAGATAGCCGACGGCCCAGCCCGTACCCGAAAGCCAGCCGAGCCGCTCCGGCGGCACCAGCCGCGTCATCATCGCATTGTTGAAGGTGGTGGCGAATTCGGCGCCGATCGTCGCGATGACGAAGCCGGCAAGCGCGATCGGCACGGCCGAGGCCGAACCCGGCACCGCGAACCAGAGCATGGCGGAGCCGATGACCAGGAGCGCGCCGAAGGCGGCGATCCAGGGCTTGCGCGGCCCGGTTCGGTCGGCGATGCCGCCGAGCAGGGGCGAGAGCAGGGCGATGCACAGGCCGGCGAGGCCGGTGGCATAGCCCCAGAGTGCCTGGCCGGCGGCCGCATCCCTGGCCAACGCCGAGGCGAAGAAGGGTGCGAAGACAAAGGTCGTGATCAGCGTGAAGAAGGGCTGCGCCGCCCAATCGAAGAAAATCCACGCCGCAACCGCGCGGCGCGGCGGCCAAACAGTGGGTGGCGCTTCGGCAGGCGGGGTAGCGGGAATCACTGCAGGGTCGTGTCCGGGTCGCCGCCGCCGCGGGCGAGCTCGATCTCGGTGATCGCGACCAGCACCTCGGCCCGATCCTTCAGCGTTTGCGCTTCCAGGAGCGCCTGCTTCTCGCGCGGCCCGAACGGGCACATCATCGAGAGCGCGTTGACCAGGGCTTCGTTCGGCGCCTCGTTGACGCCCTTCCAGTCGATCTTGAGGTCGTTGGCCTTGGCGAAGTCGCGGAGCGCCTTGAGCAGGCCCTTGCGGTCGACCTCCTCCTCGCCGGTGCGGGCGACGAAATCGGCGGCGAATGAGTCATAGCCGACGCGGCCCTGGCGATAGGGCGTCATCACCGACAATTCGTCGAGCAGGCGGAACCGGCTGATCCCGGTCAGCGTGATGATGTAGCGCCCATCGCCGGTCTCGGCGAACTGGGTGATGCGGCCGAGGCAGCCGACCTTGAGCAGTGGCGGGATCTCGGGTTGGCGCCCGGTTTCCGGCTCGGGCTGGATAATGCCGATGACGCGCTCGCCTTTGAGGGCATCGTCGATCATGGCGAGATAGCGCGGCTCGAAGATGTTGAGCGGCATCTGGCCGCGCGGCAGGAGCAATGCGCCGCCCAACGGAAAGAGCGGGATCGCCTGCGGGCAATCCTTGGCTCCTTCGTAGACGGCGTTCATGCCCATGCGCGCCTAGTCCTTATGCCGGTCAGGAGAACAGCAGAGTCGAAAGCTTGCGGCGTCCGGCGACGCTCGCCTCGTCCATCGGGCCCCAGGCCTCGAAGAACTGCAGGAGCTGCTTGCGCGCGCCGTCGTCGTTCCACGTCCTGTCGGCCCTGATGATGGCGACGAGATGGTCGACCGCCTCCTCGCGCTTGTCGCGGGCGTTGAGCGCGAGCGCCAGATCGAAGCGGGCCTGATGATCTTTCGGGTTGGCCGCGACCTTGGCTTCCAGCTCGGCCGTGTCGCCGAGCGAGGCGGCCTGTTCGGCGAGCTCGATCGCGGCGTGGATGGCCGTGATCGCCGGATCGGAAGCCTTGTCCTGTGGGGCCATGCCCAGAATGCCCTTGGCGCCCTCGATATCGCCGTTGTCGAGATGCAGCCGGGCTAGCCCCGCGATGGCGGCGAGGTTGTCGGGCTCGATCTCGAGCACGCCGGCATAGAGCTCGCTCGCGCCAGCAGGGTCGCCGGCGGCGATGGCAGCCGCGGCGGCCTCGATCAGCTCACCTGTCTGGCCCGGCCCCATCGGCCCGACCAGACGCTCGATGAAAGCTTTGATCTGGCCCTCGGGCTGGGCGCCCATGAAGCCGTCGATCGGCTGGCCCTGTTTGAAGGCGATCACGGCGGGAATAGACTGGATGCCGAGCTGGCCGGGGATCTGCGGGTGCTCGTCGATGTTCATCTTGACGAGCTTGACCTTCCCGCCGGCAGCCTTGACCACCTTCTCGATGACGGGGGTGAGCTGCTTGCAGGGGCCGCACCAGGGTGCCCAGAAATCGATCAGCACCGGCTGCTTCATCGATTCGGCGATGACGTCCTGGCGGAAGCCCTGGGTCGTGGTGTCCTTGATCAGGCCGGATTGCTCGGCCGCCTCGCCATTGACCAGCATGGGTCGTCCTTCGTGAGATATACTGGAGGCGAGGGCATGTCCTTACGGCCGCCCGCGCAGTTGCCCCATAGATGGGGTGCTTCAGCCATTCTGTCCATCGGGTGGGACGGGCAAATCGACGATCAGCGGCTCATGCCCCGTGCTCCGGAAGAAGGCCAGGAGATCGTCGCGGCTGACCCGCAGCGTCGCCGTGTTGATCAGGGGATGGAAATTGACGTCCTCGCCGGTTGCGAGCGTGGCGTCCAGCACCATGGTGACCTCGCCGGCGCGATCGTTGATCACGGCGAAGGCGGTGACGGAGCCTGGCGTGACGCCGAGCTTCTCCAGCAGCAGCTCGGCCGAGCCGAAGGAGAGCCGGCCGCTGGCGCCGATCCGCTCGTGCAGGCGCTTCAGGTCGATTCGTGCGTGCGCCTCGGCCGAGACCAGAAAGATCCGCCCCTTCTTGTCCTTGAGGAACAGGTTCTTGGTGTGGTGGCCGACCATCTCGTCGCGATGCGGGGCCGTTTCGGCGACGGTGAAGACGGCCGGATGGTCGGTGCGGTGGAAGGCGATGCCTTGATCCGTGAGATAATCACAGAGCTGGTCGGACGTGACGGGCGCGGTCATGGCGAAGCGATCGGTAGAGGGCAGGGTTCGAGTCGGCACCGAAAACGCCTGTCGGAACGGCGGGAACGGGCCGGATGATGCCTATCCTCGCCGGGCGCCGGCAGCAAGACAGGGCCGGCGAATTCGCGCTTTTGTGGAAGGCGGCAAAAAAACTTTCACAAGGGTGCTTGCGCTTCGCGGCGCTTTGGGGCAATAACCCGGCCGCGCCGCCAACACGGCGCGACTGTCTCGGATGCGGGTGTAGCTCAGGGGTAGAGCACAACCTTGCCAAGGTTGGGGTCGAGGGTTCGAATCCCTTCGCCCGCTCCAGACAATCTCA
>NZ_CAMFJF010000036.1 GCF_945956895.1 uncultured Allobosea sp.
CGAGCGCGAGCACAACGGCAGCGGCGGCGAAACGGATCTGGGTCATGATCTCTCCGGGACTTGAGCGAGGACGAGCCCTAAGCTCGATGGCCGCAAGCTACCCGGTCCCGCCAGGCATTTTGATCGGTGCGGTGCCGGAGCCGCCTCCGTAATCCTACGGAGAGACCCGCCTGTGATGCCTACCAATTTTCGATGAACCGCAACGTCATCCCGGACAAGCGGCGCAGCCGCGCCGATCCGGGATCCATCGTAGGGCTCGGCGCCCTCCGATGGATCCCGGGGCAAGCCCGGGATGACGTGGTGGTTCCGCGGAAAATCGATCCGCCTAACCCTCCAGCGCGAAACGCACCATCTCGGCGACGGACCCCGCCCCGAGCTTCTCGGCGATATGGGCGCGATGGGTCTCGACAGTGCGCGGCGAGACATCGAGCGCCCGCGCGATCTCCTTGGTCGACAACCCCTCGGCCACGAGATCGAGGATCTCGCGCTCGCGCTGCGTCAGCTTTGCCCTGAGCGCGTCACGTTCCGCGCGGGCGGCCTGCGTCTGATTCCGCACGTCGAGCGCCGCGAAAGCCGCCTCGACCGCTTCGAGCAAGACCTGCTCGTCGATCGGCTTGGTCAGGAAATCGACGGCACCCGCCTTGAAGGCGCGCCGGCAGGCGGCGACATCGCCATGGCCGGTGATCATTACGGTCGGCATGCCGCCGGCCTCCTTGGCCATGCGCTCCAGCAATTGCAGGCCGGACGTACCGGGCATGCGAATATCGACGACGAGGCAGCCGTCCTGGCGTGGGTCGGGCCGGTCGAGGAAGGGCTGCACGCCGGCAAAGGGCCGCGGTGCGAAGCCCATGGTGCGCAGGAGCAGGACGAGCGCATCGCGCACATCGGCGTCATCGTCGATCAGATAGACGAGGCGCGGTGCGGGCTTCATTCTGCGGCCACTCCAAACTCGGTCGCCAGCGCGGGAAAGCGCACGCTGAAGATCGCCCCGCGCTCAGTTCCGTTGCGCACGAAGATGCGCCCGCCAGCGGCTTCGACCAATCGCTCGCAGAGCGGCAGGCCGAGCCCCATGCCGCTGCTCTTGGTGGTGAAGAACGGTTCGAACAGACGGGCCATGTCCGCCTCGGCGATACCCGGCCCCTCATCCGTGACCGTGATCTCGGCCTCGCCGTCGGCGAGGCGCGTGGCCAGCACGATCTCCCGTCGCGCGGCCGGCATCGCCTCGACCGCCTCGGCCGCGTTGCGGACGAGGTTATGCACGACCTGCTCGATCGAGACCCGGTCGAGCAGCGCCTGCGGACCGGGCTCGCTCAACTGGAGCCGGAGCGTGACACCCCGCTCCTGCAGGTCGCGCTGGCTGAGCTCCACAACATTGCTGACGATCCGGTTGAGATCGTTCGGCTGCCGCTGCGGTTCGCGCCGCGTCACATAAGCGCGCAAACGCTCCAGGATCTCGCCGGCCCGGCGCGCGTGCCTGACATTAGCTTCGAGCACGCCGACGAGCTCGCCGGGCGTTGCTTCACCCGACGTGGCGAGCCGCAACCCCGCCTGGCTCTGGCTCAGGATCGCGGTCAGCGGCTGGGTGATCTCATGGGCGATGCCGGAGGCCATCTCGCCGACGGTATTGACCCGCATCGCATGGGCGAGCCGGGCATCGTGCTCATGCAGGCGCACCGCCTCGCGCGCCCGCCGGCTGGCGCGCCGCTCGCGCAGCACCGTCAGCAACAGGTAGAGGCTTAAGCCGGCGGCGATCGGCCAGCCGAGCAGCAGGCCCGGCGGCAAAAGCTCGGCCAGGGCCGGCCGCCGCGCCAGCGCCAGCGCCAAAGGCTGCGAGCGGCTGCCCAACGCCTTCTCGAAGGAGAGTTCCGGTACCCAGCTGCCCGCGGACAGCGGCCAGCCTTGCTGGACGATAGCGGCCCCTGCCGTATCGCTCAGCTTCAACGCGGCATCGTCGGGTAAGCCGCCTTCCGGCTCGGTCAGGAGACGTGCATCGATCACGAGAACCAGTGCGCGGGGCCCGTGGCCGGCATCCGGCACGCGCTTGACCAGGGCGTAGAACGGGCTGCCCGTGCGGCTCGGCAGCGTGACGGCCTGCCCCGGCACCAGTGCAGCGACACGCGCGGCCAGCGCCGCCGGATCGAAATCGCGAAGGCTGGGGAGCATGCCTCCGGAGGGGGCGGTCTCGATCAATTCGACGGCGGCGATGCGTGGATAGAAGCGCTGCATCGCCTCGATCACGGCCCTGAAGCTCGCCGATTCCGCATTCGAACTGGCGAGCACGGCCGCCAGGCTGGTGAGATGCGCGTCATGCTGCTCGACGCGCTGGGAGACGATGCGGTGCAGCGTCGTCCCCTCGCGCTGGAGGGCATCGCCGGCGCGCATGAACTCGACGCCGGCGCCGAGCCCCAGCCCGGCAAGCGCCAGCGGAATCCACAGGAGCAGGAACGGTGCGAGGCGCGGTGTCAAGGATTCCGTCCGGTTTCCAGCCGAGTCTACAGCGTCCGCCACGGATCGTCACCGTCGGGTGAAGAGCAAGTGCTGTGACGCAAAGATCGAAATCCTTCGCGACGAACGCCCGCAACGCTCTTGCGGACGCCACCACGCCCCAATAGGCTCGCCTTCGACGCGCCGAAGACAGGCGCGCGCAAGGGGAAACGCCTATGTCAAAGATGATCACCAAGATGGTCGCATTCGGCCTTGCCGCTGCGGCCTTTTCCGTATTTGCGGCGCCGGCCTCGGCGCAGGCGACGCTCGAGGCCGTCAGGAAGCGCGGAAAGGTGCTCTGCGGCGTCTCCCCGACGGCTCCGGGCTTCTCTTATGCCGACGACAAGGGCGTTCGCCAGGGCTTCGACAGCGACATCTGCCGCGCCCTCTCCTCCGCCATCTTCGGCGCCCCGGACAAGGTCGATTTCGTTCCGCTCAACACCAATGTGCGCTTTCAGGGTCTGCAGTCCGGCGAGGTCGACCTGCTCTCGCGGCAGACCACGATGACCTTCTCGCGCGACACCTCGCTCGGCCTCGATTTCGCGCCGGTCGTCTTCTATGACGGCCAGGGCCTGATGGTCGCCAGCAAGCTCGGCGTGAAGAGCGCGGCCGAATTGTCCCAGTCCGCCGTCTGCATCCTGCCGGGCACGACGACGCTGCAGAACCTCGAAGACTACTTCAAGCCGCGCAACATCAAGTACGAGGCGGTCGTCTTCGAGAATCCCGACGAGTGGCGCAACGCCTTCTTCTCCGGCCGCTGCGACGTCATCACCACCGACCGCTCGGACCTCGCCTCGGTGCGCGCCATCGCCAACGACCCGAAGCAATACGTCATCCTGCCCGAGACGATCTCGAAAGAGCCGCTCGCTCCGGTCGTGCGCCAGAACGACAGCAACTGGCGCGACATCGTCTCCTGGACGGTCAACGCCCTGATCGCGGCCGAGGAATACGGCATCACCAAGGGCAATGTCGACGAGCAGCTCAAGAGCAAGGACCCCGAGATCCAGCGCATGCTCGGCGTCAATGGCGACCTCGGCAAGATGCTGAATCTCGACAACAAATGGGCCTATAACGCCATCAAGCAGCTCGGCAATTACGGCGAGCTCTTCGAGCGCCATCTCGGCGAGAAGACCCCGCTCGGCCTCTCCCGCGGCCCCAACCAGCTCTGGAACAAGGGCGGCCTGATCTACTCCCCGCCCTTCCGGTGATCCCGGCGCCCGCTCGGACCGGGGGAAGCCTTTCCCCGGCCCGATGCGGCAAGAAGGATATGGATCGCTGCTGCCGCCTCCAATGGGACGCGAAGCGATCTGCCATGCGTTCCCTCGATTGACCTGAGACCTCCGGCCGCCGCGTTGCGGCCGGCGCGTCCCCAGCCCGGAACAGCCCGATGGCCACCTCCGATTCCAGCCCGGTGCGGCTGCTCTATGACGTGCGCGTCCGCGCCGTGCTCTATCAGGTCGTCGCGGTCGCCCTCGTCGTCGGCATCGGCTTCTATCTCTTCGGCACCGTCTCGCGGAAGCTGGCGGATCAGAACATCGCGACCGGCTTCGACTATCTCTCGCGGCCTGCCGGCTTCGTCATCAGCCAGTCCTTCATCTCCTACGATTCCGGGAACACCTATGGCCGCGCCATCCTCGTCGGCCTGCTCAACACGGTCTGGGTCTCGGTCTTCGCGGTCGCCCTCTCGAGCGTGCTTGGCCTCGTCGTCGGCATCGCCCGGCTATCGCGCAACCCGCTGCTCTCGACGCTGGCGCTGCTCTATGTCGAAGCGCTGCGCAATGTGCCGCTGCTGCTCTATCTCTTCCTCTGGTACGCGCTGATCGTCGCGGTCTTCCCGCCGGTGCGCGAGGCCTGGCAGATCCTGCCGGACGTCTTCCTCAGCAATGGCGGCCTGATCGTGCCCTCGCTGCGCTGGTCGTCGGCGCATACCGGCGTGCTGGTCGCAGCCGTGCTCGGCATCGTCCTCGCCTGCTTCATCGCTTCTGCCTTCCGCCGAAAGCGGGTCGCCACCGGCCAGGGCCGCATGGCCTGGCCCTATGTCCTGCTCGCCCTGGTGATCCCGCCGCTTCTCGCCATGCTGGTCTTCCAGCCGGACATGGTCGTGAACTGGCCGGAGAAGGGGCGCTTCCGCATCACCGGCGGCCTGCAGGTCACGCCCGAATTCACGGCGCTCCTGGTCGGGCTCGGCCTCTCGGCTTCCGCCGGCATCGCCGAGATCGTGCGCGCCGGCATCCTCTCGGTCGGGCGTGGCCAATGGGAGGCGGCGCGCGCGGTCGGGCTGCATGACCGCCAGACCATGCGGCTCGTCGTGCTGCCGCAGGCGCTGCGCGTGATCATCCCGCCGCTGACCAGTTCCTACCTCTCGACCTTCAAGAATTCGTCGCTCGCCATCGCCATCGGCTATCCCGACCTCGTGATGGTCTCGAACACGACGATGAACCAGACCGGGCAGGCGATCGAGGGCATCGCCATCTTCATGCTGGTCTATCTCGGCATGTCGATCACGATCTCCATGCTGATGAACTGGTACAACGCCCGCGTCGCGCTGGTGGAGCGTTGAGATGACCGACACTGCTCAGCTCAACACCCTCGCTTCCATCCCCGACGAGCGTCCAACACGGCCCACGAGCAGTTGGTATGCGCTGCTCAAGCCTTATATCGGCTCGCCTTTCAACGCCGTCGTCACCTTCGCCTGCCTCTGGCTGATCTATCGATTGGTCACCGGCGCCTGGGGCTGGCTCGTCACCCGCGCCATCCTCGAGGGCGGGCCGCAAACCTGCAAGGCGGCAGCCGGAGCCGGCGCCTGCTGGCCCTTCCTGGCGGCGAAGCTGCGCTTCATGATCTTCGGCTTCTACCCCTATGACGAGCATTGGCGGCCGGCTATCGCGGTGCTGCTCTTCCTCGGCGCGATGGTCTATTCGATGATCCCGCGCTTCTGGTCGCGCCGCCTGCTCTGGCTCTGGCTCGCGGTCGTCGTCACCTGCGGCGTGCTGATGTATGGCGGGCTGTTCGGCCTGAGCGTCGTCAACACGACGAACTGGGGCGGCCTGCCGCTCTCCTTCATGCTCTCCTCGGTCGGGCTCGCCTTCGGCTTCGTGCTCGGTGTGCTGCTGGCACTGGCGCGCTCGTCGAAACTGCCGGCGATCCAGGTCATCGCCGTCGTCTTCATCGAGATGGTGCGCGGCGTGCCGCTGGTCTCGATCCTGTTCATGGCCTCGGTGATGCTGCCGCTGTTCATGCCGGATGGCGTGACCATCGACAAATTGCTGCGGGCGCAGGTCGCGATCATCATCTTCGCTGGCGCCTATATCGCCGAGACGGTCCGCGGCGGCCTGCAGGCCGTCCCGAAGGGCCAGCACGAAGCCGCGGCCTCGCTCGGCCTCGGCTACTGGCTGTCGATGCGCAAGATCGTGCTGCCGCAGGCGCTGAAGATCGTCATCCCGCCGCTGGTCAACATCTTCATCGGCTTCTTCCAGGACACGACACTGGTCACCATCATCGGCCTGCTCGACTTCCTCGACACGGTCCGTTCGGCGATGCGCGATCCCGTCTGGCAGGGCATCGCGGTGCTGGAGGGCTATATCTTCGCGGCGCTGGTCTATGCCGTGTTCAGCTACGGCATGGGCTCCTATAGCCGCTTTATCGAAAGGCGCCTGAAGACCGACCACAGCCACGGCAGGCACTGAAAAGGGCTTTTGGGGCTGTTTCGCGGGCGCCTTCGCGCCCGCGCAATGTTCCAGCAAGCCGCCGCGCCGACCACTCCCGGTGATTCTGAACCGTGGAGATCGGACGATGCTCTTCAGCCCCGATCGGTCGGCAGCCCTCGCCGGTCGCGCCCTGCATGCCTATCTTGACCTCGTCAGACGCACGACGCGCTTCAAGCCGGTCATTCCCGGCGCCTGCCCATGGGAGCGCAACCGCGAGCCCTTCATCGCCCTGACCTGGCACGGCCAGCAGATGCTGAGCCTCGCCGCGCTGGAAGGGGCCTCGCGCGTCGCGGTGCTGACCTCGCTGCATTTCGACGGCGCGGTCGTGACCTCCGTGATCGAGCGTGCCGGTTTCCGCAGCATCCGCTGCTCCGGCTCGCAGAGCCCGGCCAAGATTCAGGCGAAGCGCTCCGTCCCGGCCTTCTTCGAGATGCGCGATGCGCTACGCCAGGGCGCCAGCCTCGTGCTGACAGCCGACGTGCCGAAAACCCCGCGCATCGCCGGCAGGGGCGCGGTACAACTCGCCCGCGTCACCGGCCGCCCGATCTATCTCTTCGCCGCTGTCACCAGTGCGCGAATCGATCTCGACAACTGGGACCATGCCAGCATCGCCCTGCCCTTCGGGCGCGGTTGCATCCTCTGGTCGGAGCCGCTCTATGTGCGCAAGGCGGCCGACGCCCGCGAGGTCGGCCTGATCGCCATGGATATTTCCGAGCGGCTCGACGACCTCCATGCGACAGCCCAGCGCAATATCGGCCGGGAGCGCTGAAACCGCGTCAGCGGCGGCCGGGCGGCGGACAACCGCCGGGCGCTCCGCAGATATCCGCGGGCGGGCGCAGCGTCTCGGGCTCGCCGCCGGGCTCGATGCGGATGCGGCTGAGATCCCCGGAGAGCCTCAAACCCAGGCCCGACGAGATCAGCACGATCCGTGCCCGGCTGGAGGCGAGGATCGTCGCATTCGCACCGGCGAGGAAATGGGCGCTGCCACCGAGGCTGGCATAGGTGCCGAACACGTCCTCCTGCCGGTCGAGCCCGTAGACCAGCATGATCACCCGCCCGTAATCGGCGCCGAGCCCGATGCCGACCGAAAGCGCCGTCCAGATCACCGGCATCGGCATTCCATCGGAGAACCGCAACTCGCCGCTGCCATGCCGCCCGCCGACCACGAAGGAGCCGCTGAGCTCGCCGCCGACGATATAGGCGTTCGGCTCCCCGAACAGGGCGAGCGAGCGCTCGATCGGCACGCTGACCGCCTTGGAGGCCGTATCGAACACCCCCTCGACCAGCCGGGCGATGTCCTGGCGCGACGCTGTCGGCAATTGGCCGGGCCGGATGTCGTCCCGTCGAGGCACGCCTTGCGCGGCCGCCTGCGGCGGCGCCTGCGCAACGGCGAGCAGAACCGCCAGCGCCAGATGGCGCAGCCAGCTCACTCTCGCCATGGCGCGCAGCGCATGCATCAGGCCCGGCGATCCATGAGGGAGTTGAACGGCAAGGGTGATACGGTCCATGCAGAGCCCGGCAGGGCGACGCCCCCGGCCCGAGAAGCCATACCCGCACAGAGGCTCCGTGACGACCCGCAACGTTGAAACCGTTTCGATATCCCCTGCGTCGAAACGCGCGCATTCGCTTGCGGTCGCCCGGCGATGACCTCGCTCTCGCGCGCCCTCACCATCCGGCTGACGCTGCTCGGCACCGTTCTGTTCGTCGCCTTCATCGCGGCCGTGCTCGCCTTCACCTTCATCACCGAGGACCCGGGCGTCCTGCGCAACGATGTCACCTCCCAGATCATTCGGCAAAGCGTGCGCCCTTCCGGCAGCGCCGCGCTGCAGGTCGAGAAGACGCCGGGCCTGATCAAGATCGAGCAGGCCAGCCCGCTGCTCTGGTATCTGGTGTCCGACGGACGTTCCGTCGTCGAGTATGCGCCAGAATTGCGCCCCGGCCTGCCGATCGACATCCGATTGGACGGCCCGACCATCGCCGCCCAGATGCGTGTCGGCGGCGACAATGCGCTCTCGGTCGACGTCGCCGAGCAGGACGGCAGCCGCATCCTCGTCGCCACCGGCGGTGGCCGTCCCGGCTGGGACGTGATCCTCGGCTATTTCCTGCGCGCGATCGCAGGTTCTGCCGCGGCGATCTCGGTCGTGTTCGGGATCATGATCGCCGCCGCGATCGCCATGTCAGTCTCCTACATCACCAGCCGGCTACGCAGCGCCGCCGAGGCCGCAGCGCGCATCGATCCCCGTGCCCCGCGCGGCCTGCTGCCGACGGAAGAGACGCCGGTCGAATTGATGCCGCTGACGACCGCGCTGAACTCGGCGCTCGACCAGATCGCGGGCAACATGGAGGTGCAGCGGCGCTTCATGAACAATGTCGCGCATGAGTTGCGCACGCCGCTCGCAGTGATGCGCACCAAGGTGGATTCACTGTCCGACGAGGCCGCCCGCCTTGCGTTGACGACCGATGTCAGCCGCCTCACCACCATCGTCTCCTCGATGCTGCAGCTTGCGCGCCTGCACAACACCGAGCTGCCCTTCGAGCCATTGCGCCTGAATGCGCTGGCCCGCGACGTGCTCGCCGATCTCGCCCCGCTCGTGCTCAGCAACGGCATCGGCATCGCGCTGGAGGAAGAAGGCACGAGCGATGTGCTGATCGTGGCCAACGAGGCGACGACCCGCGCGGCGATCGCCAATCTCATCGACAATGCGCTGCGCCACGCGCAGGTGCGCTCGTCCATCTTGGTCAAGGTCATCGACGGGAATGTGCTGGAGGTCAGCGACGACGGGATCGGGATTGCTGCCGCCAAGCGCGCGCAGGTCACCGAGCCGTTCAACCGGATGTCACCGCATTCGACCGGTGCCGGACTCGGCCTGACGATCGTGCGCGATATCATGGCCGCCCATGGCGGCACGCTCGACCTGCTCGACACCGAAGGTGGCGGCACCACGATCCGCCTGACTTTCCGGACGGTGTAGTTGGATTGAACGGCGCTAGAGCGCCGGCTCGGCCTTCTTCAGGATGTAGCCGATACCGCGCAGCGAGGTGATCTCGACATCCGCCCCGGCATCACGGAGCTTGCGCCGGAGCCGCGAGATCTGGGCTTCCAGCGTGTTCGACTCGATCAGGTCGTCGAAGCCGTAGACCGCCTCGATCAGCACATCGCGGGTGACGACACGGCCGGTCCGCTGAACCAGCGCCTCCAGGATCAGCGCCTCGCGCCGGCGCAGGTCGAGCGTTTCCGTCCCGACCGAGGCGTTGCGGCCTTCGAGGTCGAGCGAGAGATTGCCCGCATTGAGGACAAGAGAGCGCTTCGGATTGCGGCGCCGCGCAAGGACACGCACCCGCGCGATCAGCTCGCCCGGCTCGAACGGCTTGACGAGATAGTCGTCCGCCCCGCCGTTCAAGCCCTCGATCACGTCGGGCTTGGCGTCGCGCGCGGTCAGCATCAGGAAGGCCGGGCGGTTCTCCGCCGTGGCCATCGCCTTGACGATCGACAAGCCGTCGCCATCGGGCAGGCGCCGGTCGACCACGGCGATGTCGAACGGCGCCGTCCGCAGGGCCGCGAGCGCGGTCTCCACGCTATCCGTGCGATCCACGACTAGCCCCGCATTGCCCAGCAGGAGCGAGAGATAGGACATGAGCTCCGGCTCGTCCTCGACAATCAAAGCGCGCATGTCACGTCCGTGATGATGCATGGATGGAACGTCATGTCGGAGAAGGGGCGACAAATCCAGACATGACGCTCCACCCATGACCGGTTGCGGCTGGCCCGCCCGTAACGCGCGCTGCAGCCACAACCCGAACCGGACCGGCTGACATGCCGGTCCGGTACCTTCGCAATCAGAACCGGTAGTTCAGGCCGGCCTTGACCAGATGCTCGGTGACGCCGACCCGCGTGCGGGTATTGCCGAGCTGGAAATTGTCCTTGCCGAGCGAGACATAGTTGTACTCGACCTTGGCGGAGAGATTGTCGGTGATGCCGTATTCAGCGCCGGCGCCGACGACATAGCCGGTCTTGCCGCGCGTCTTGGAGACGAGGCCGTCGCTCGCCTTGATGCTGCCATAGGCGAGACCGCCGGTGCCGTAGACCAGCAGGCGATCGAAGGTGACACCGGCGCGGGCCTTCAGCGTCCCGACATAGCGCATGTCGGCGCTGGTGCCGCCGCCACGCTTCGAGCCCTTGCCGAAGCCGTTCGTCGACAGGTCGCTTTCGACGCCGAAGAGCATCGTGCCCATATGGACATTGTAGCCGACCTGCCCGCCGAGCAGCATTTCGTTGCGGCTCTTCTTGCTGACGCCGTTGAAGCGGTCGAAGCCGCCGCCGGCATGCGCGCCGACATAGAAGCCGTTCCAGTTATAGGCGCGCGGCGCCGCATAGGCCGGCCATTCCTGGGGCCGCGGCCGGGCGCGGTCGGCCGCCTCGGCGGGCAACGCGAACAGGGCCATCAGGCCGAGGGCGGCCATCGGAAGGATACGAGACATCGGCTACTCCTTGCGGGGCTCCTCGCCGCCGCCACATCTGCCAGCCGATTCGGCTCCGTGGATCGGAGCGGGCCGGCATGTGCAGATTGCGGGCGAAGATTACGGCAAGGTTGCCCATTCCGGCGGCAATGGCGGCCGGAACAGAGCGATGTCGAAGAACGCCCCGCCCCCAGGGGGCGAGGCTGGATCGGCGTGCGTCAGAGAACCGGCGCGGCCTGCTTGCCGAGTTCTTCGGCCGGCGGAATCCGGCCGTCCTCGAACCAGTAGGAAGCCGCAGCACGGGACATCGCCGCCCCGTCATGACCGATGCCGGCGACCGTGAGCAGTTGCCAGTTGCAGGGCACGCCGAGGCGGGCGGCTTCGGTCTTGCCAAACGCCAGCATGTTATGGGCGCGGCCATAGCGATGTGGCCCCTGCGCCAACGCCTCGGGCTGCGACGGCAGGTTCGGATCGTCGGTGGCAATGTCGCGATCCCCGGCGAAGAGGATCATCGGATAGCCGAGCCAGCGCGTCAGCGCCGCCGTGTCGAGCCCAAGCCCGCCGAGCCCTTCCGGGAATTTCCGTTCCGGCGTCGGCAAGGTGTACCAGCCGGGATTGGAAGCCATCGCCGCCTCGAACAGCCCGCCGCCTTCCGTCGCCAGCATGCGATGCACGAACTGGCCGCCGGCCGAATGCCCGAAGATGCGGATGACCGGCTTATCGATCACGCCCGCAGCGCGCAGCGCATCGAGCACGCGGCCGGGCACCGCGTAGAGCCACTCGGCGCGCGGCGCGATCGTGCCCTCCTCGGAGACGACCAGGCCGTTATTGTACCCTTCGGCCTTCGGGAAAGGCTCGTTCGGGAAGGTCGGCGCAACGATCAGGAGGTTGTGCTTCTCGGCCGCATCGATCCAGAAATCGCGGTACTCGTCGCCATTGCGCAGCATGCCGTGCTGCACGACGATCACGGGATCGTTCGGCTGGTGCCGCGCCGGGCGATAGACATTCACCTCCAGCGGCTTGTCCGGATGGCTGACGTCGATAAAGGGCTGCGTGCTGCGCCCGACCGGCGGGTTGAGTGTCGTAGGTGTCATACGGCCTCCGGAGCCTAGATCATCGCGCGTCCGATCGGACGCGATAACGATGATCTATTCTATTGGAACCGCATCGGATTTTTCCGAAAAGTGGATTCCACTTTTCGGTCCGATGCTGGTGTGCAGATGGCAGGCGGCGCTGCGGCCGGGCGCGACCTCGGTCAGGACCGGGCGGACCTCGCGGCAGACCGACATCGCCTGCTCGCAGCGCGGGTGGAACGGGCAGCCGGGCGGAGGCGCCAGGGGCGAGGGCAATTCGCCCTTGAGCGGCTGGAAGGCGCGCTTGCGCCGTGCCGCCGAGGGAATCGCCGCGATCAGCGCCGCGCTGTAGGGATGCGCCGGCTCGGCGAAAATCTCCGCCGCCGTGCCGACCTCGACGATGCGGCCGAGATACATGATCGCGACCCGGTCGCTGATATGGCGGACGAGGCCAAGATCATGACTGACGAAGAGATAGGTCAGGCCGTGGCGCTCGCGCACATCCATGAACAGGTTGATCACCTGCGCCTGGATCGAGACGTCGAGCGCAGAGACCGGTTCGTCGCAGACCAGGAAATCCGGCTTCACCGCGAGCGCCCGCGCGATGCCGATGCGCTGGCGCTGCCCGCCCGAGAACTGGTGTGGATAGCGCTCGCGATAGGCGAGATCGAGCCCGACCTCGCTCAGCGCCTGATCGACGGCCGCATCGATCTCCGCCTTCGGCAACAGCTTGTGAACGCTCAAGGCCTCGCCGACGATGCGGCTGACCTTCATGCGTGGATCGAGCGAAGCGTAGGGGTCCTGGAAGATCATCTGGACCTTGAGCAGGAAATCGAGCCGCTCCTTGCCCTTCAGGCCGACGACAGGGCGCTGCTCGTAGACCACTTCGCCGGTCGTCGGCTTCAGGATGCCGGTGACGACACGCGCCAGCGTGGACTTGCCGCAACCGGATTCGCCGACGAGACCGAGCACCTCGCCGCGCTTGACGCTGAGATCGATGCCGTCGACGGCGCGCAGCACCGGTGGAGCCTTGCCCCGCCCGGTCGCCATCAGGATGCGTTCCGCCAGCGTCGGCTTGCGGCGGAAATGCTTGGTGATGCCCTTGAGTTCGATGATCGGGGCGTTGGTCGAAGCACTCATGCGGCTTCTCCCACCGGCACCGGGTTATGGCAGCGGAAGCTGCGGGCGCCCTCGCCCGTCGTCTCGGGATCGCTGATGGCACAGACCGGCTGGACGCGCGGGCAGCGCGGACGGAAGGGGCAGCCGCTCGGGCGGGCATCGATGCGCGGCGCGACGCCGTCGATCTGGTTCAGGCGCTCGCCCGGCGCGACATTGGCGGCCGAGGAATTGAGCAGGCCGAGCGTGTAGGGATGGCGCGGGGCATCGAGCACCTCGTCGACCGGCCCGATCTCGACGACGCGGCCGGCATACATCACCGCCACCCGGTCGGCGAGTTCGGCCACCACAGCGAGGTCGTGGGTGATCCAGAGCACGGCCGTGCCGGTCTCGCGGGCGAGCTTCTGCACCTCGAACAGGATCTGGCTCTGGATGGTGACGTCGAGCGCCGTCGTCGGCTCGTCGGCGATGATCAGGTCGGGCGCGTTCAGCAAAGCGGTCGCGATCGCGACGCGCTGGCGCATGCCGCCGGAGAACTCGTGTGGATACTGCTTGAGGCGAGCTTCCGGCGAGGAAATCCCGACGCGGGCCAAGGCTTTCGCCGCTTCGCCGAGTGCTTCCTCGCGGCTGCAATCGCGATGCTCCAGGATCGCCTCGCTCATCTGCTCGCCGATGCTGAGCACCGGGTTCAGCGTCATCAGCGGATCCTGGAAGATCATGGCGATGCGATCGCCGCGCAGGTCGCGCAAACGCTCTTCTGACGCGGCGCGCAAATCCTCGCCGCCGAAGCTCACCCTGCCGGCGACGATCTCGCCGGGCGGATCGATCAGGCGCACCAGCGAGAAGCCGGTCACCGACTTGCCGGAGCCGGATTCGCCGACAAGTCCCAGAACCTCGCCGCGCGAGACGCTGAGATCGACGCCGTCAACGGCGGGCCAGGCGCCGTCGAGCGCATGGAAGACGGTCCTGAGGCCGCGGACCTCGAGCAAGGGATCAGATGTGAGGTTACTCATGAGCGCACGTTGAAACTGCGGCGCAGCCGATCGCCGACGAGGTTGAGCGAGACGATCAGCAGCACCAGTGCGATGCCCGGGAAGACCGCGATCCAGTATTCGCCGGAGAGCAGGAACTCGAAGCCGTTGGCGATCAGCAGGCCGAGCGAGGGCTGCGTCACCGGCACGCCGACGCCGAGGAAGGAGAGCGTCGCCTCCAGCGTGATCGCGCTGGCGATGCTGATCGAGGCGACGACCAGCACCGAGCCGACCGAGTTCGGCAGCAGGTGGGCGATCATGATGTGCCGGGTCGGCAGGCCGAAATTCAGTGCGGCCTCGATATATTCCTTGCGCCGCTCGACCAGCGCGGAAGCACGCATCAATCGGGCATATTGCGCCCATTGCACGAGGATGATGGCGATGATGACCTTGTCGACGCCACGCCCGATCGAGGCGAGCAGCACGAGCGCGATCAGGATCGAGGGGAAGCCGAGCATGAAATCGACGACGCGCATGATCACGGCGTCGACCACGCCACCGAACTGCGCGGCGACGAGCCCGGCCGAGATGCCGATGAAGAGCGCGCCCAGCGTCGCGGTGAGCCCGACCATCAGGCTGGTGCGCAGGCCGTAGAGGATCGCGCTCAGCATGTCGCGCCCTTGCGAATCCGTGCCGAGCCAATAGGTCAGGCCGTTCATGCCGGCCTCGCCCGGCGGCAAGCGGTTGTCCATCACGCTGAGCGACGCGAGATCATGCGGGTTCTGCGGCGCGATCACCGGCGCAAGCAAAGCGAGCGCGACCATGATGCCGAGCAGGATCGCGGCGCCGCGCGTCGTCGGCCGGCTGCGGATGCGTCGCAGCACCTTCTCGCGCAGGGGCGTGTCGGCATAGGCCGGGGTGGCCGGGGCTTTCGCTCGGGCGTTCATGCCATCTCTCCCGTCAGCTTCACGCGTGGGTCGAGCGCGGCATAGAGGATGTCGACGAGGAAGTTGACGGTGACGAAGAGCAGCGTCGCCAGCAGCACATAGGCGACGACCACCGGACGATCGAGCTGATAGACCGAGTCGATCAGCAGCTTGCCCATGCCCGGCCAGGCGAAGACGGTCTCGGTGATCGTCGAGAAGGCGACGAGGCTGCCGAACTCGATGCCGACGACCGTGACGACCGGAATCAGGATGTTGCGCAACACATGCCGACCGACGACGCGACGCGGCCGGACGCCCTTGGCGCGGGCATATTTGACGTAGTCCTGCGTCATCGTCTCGGCCGTGCCGGCAGCGACGAGGCGGATCATCAGCGCCATCTGGGGGATAGCGAGGTTGATCGCCGGCAGGGCGAGATGGGTGAGCCCGTCCCAGGTCAGCAGGCTGGTCTGGATGCCCAGGACGGAGACCGTCTCGCCGCGCCCGGCCGTCGGCAGCCAGTGGAGGACCACCGCGAAGAGCAGAATCAGCATCATGCCCTTCCAGAAGCTCGGCAGCGAGAAGCCGAGGATGGTGGCGCCCATGATGATGCGCGAAGGCCGGCTTTCCGGGTCGAGCCCGGCATAGAGGCCAAGCGGCACTCCTGTGACGATGGCGAGCGTCATCGAGAGCAGGACGAGCTCGAAGGTCGCCGGCAGGCGGGCGATGATGAGCTCGATCGCCGGCACGCCATGCACGAAGGAGCGGCCGAGATCGCCTTTGAGCGCATTGCCCATGAAGACGAAATATTGCTGCCAGACCGGCAGGTCGAGACCGAGGCGCCGGATCAGGGCTTCGCGTTCAGCCGCGCTGGCCGAGGGCGAGACAAGCAATTCGACGGGATCGCCGATGCCATAGACGGCGAAGAACACCACGACCGAGACCGCGAGCAGCACGAGCACGCTCTGGATCAGTCGCTGCAGGACATAGGCGGTCATGATGCTCGACCGGCTCCACTCAATGATTTGCGGGCCGCCCTAACGGGGCGGCCCGGCTCGTCTTTGACTTGTCGGTCGGGGCTTACTTGGCTTTCGGCTTCACCGACATCGCCAGCATGAACTGGTCGGCGCGGCCCTTGACGTCGAGATCCGACTTGAAGGCCCAGATGCCGCTTTCGAAGTGCAGCGGGATGAAGGCGTAGTCGTCGACGACGATCTTGCCGGCCTCCTGCAGCAGCGACGCGCGCTTGTTGTCATCGAGCGTGGTCACAGCCTCGCGGATGATCTTGTCGAACTGGTCGTTCTTGTAGCCGCCATAGTTCGAGCCACCGAGGGTCTTGGCCTCGTTCGGGGTCGGCGGCCACTGGCGCAGGAAGGACGCAGCCTCGCCGGTGCCGGAGCCCCAGCCGCCGATCGCAACCGAGAATTCCTTCTTGGCGCGGCGCGGGAAATAGATCGCGCGGGTCATCGCATCGACCTCGGCCTTGATGCCGACCTGGGTCAGGTACTGGGCGACGGCCTGGGTGATCTGGCTGTCGTTGATGTAGCGGTCATTGGTGGTCGAAAGCGTCAGCTGGAAGCCCTTGCCATAGCCGGCTTCGGCCAGCAGCTTCTTCGCCTGCGCCGGGTCATAGGCCAGCTTCGGCGGATTCGCCCGCGTGCCGAACATGCCGGTCGGCAGGTACTGGTAGGCCGGCTCCGCCGCGCCGTCCATGATGCGCTTGACGATGGCGTCGCGGTCGATGGCGAGCGACATCGCCTTGCGGACGCGCACATCCTTCAGCGGGTTCTTGCCGTCCTCGGACTTGACGAAGGGGCTCTGGTCGCGGGCGACGTCGAGCTGGAAATAGACCACGCGGGTCGAGGGCGTGATGACATGGCCGAAGCGCTTGTCGTCCTTGATCCGGCCGAGATCACGCGCCGCCGGGTTCTCGATCACGTCGTAATCGCCGGCGAGCAGGCCGGCGAGGCGCGGACCGGCATTGGTCACCGGCAGCAGGCGCACCGTCGCCCAGGGCTCGGCCTTGCCCCAATAGGTCGGGCTGCGCTCGAGCTCGATCGCGGAGCCGCGCACATAGGATTTGAGCTTGTAGGGGCCGGTGCCGACGGCGAGCGTGCCGTCATTGAAGCCGGTCACGGTCGGCCAGGGACCGGTGACACCGCAATTCTTGGCGATGTCGTAGCTGATCGGGCCATGCTCGGCGATCGAGGCCGAGAGGATGCTGAGGCCCGACAGCAGGTTCGGCAGCAGCGGCTCGGGCTCCTTCGTGGTGATCACCAGCGTCTGGGCGTCGGGCGTCTCGACCGAGGCGAAATTGCCGGTGGTGTCGGCGAAGGAATCCGAGACCTTGGTCTCGTTCTTCAGCGTGCGGCAGAAGGTGAAGACCACGTCCTCGGCGGTGAAAGGCTTGCCGTTCGAGAACTTCACGCCGTCGCGCAGCTTGAAGGTCCAGCGGTTCTTGCCGTCGTTCTGCCAGGAGGCGGCAAGGCCGGGATGCAGCTTCTGCTTCTCGTCCTGGCGCACCAGCGAATCGAAGATGTGCTGGGCCAGCGCGTTGTTGGGGGTGAGGTCATGGTAATGCGGATCGACCGCCGTCGGCTCCGAGGCCAGCGCGATGCGCAGCGTCTGCGCCGAGACGGCCGTGCCGGCAAGGCAGGCGGCTGCGAAAGCCGCGAGGAAAAGGGGTTTACGCATGATAGGATCCGCTCCCGAGTGAGACCGTTTTTGACAGCTTTATTTTCGTCTAGTAGCAAACATGAAAATTTTCGAACGTCAATCGGGTAACCGCGCATGTCACAGGGCCTGAAGCCGACGACGGATCTTTCCAACCGGATCGCCCATATCTACCCGTCCTTGAGCAACGGCCACCGCCGTGCCGCCGACTTCGTTTTGCAGCATCCGCTCGATGTCGCGACGATGACGATCGAAGGGCTGGCCGAGGGCAGCGGCACCTCCAACGCGACGGTGACCCGCTTCGTCCGTGCGCTCGGCTACGCCAGCTATGGTGAGTTCCGCAGCGGGCTCTCCGCCGCCCTGAAATTCGCGCATGATCCGGTCGACAGCTTCGCTGGCGCCCGCTCCGCCGCCGGCTCGCCCTTCGCCACCTTCACGGCCGCGCTCGCCGACCAGAATGCCAACCTCCAAGCCGCCCGCGACGGGCTCGACGAGGCCTCCGTGACGAAGGCCGTCGCGTTGCTGCTGAAGGCGCCGCGCGTCTTCATCGCGGCCTCCGGCGCGAGCCACCATGTCGCCTCTTTCCTGGAGGACGGGCTTGCGCTCTATCTCGATGCCGACGTGATCTTCGCCTCCTCGCGCACCGGTCCGGAGCGCGCCATCCGGCACATGATGTCGGCGCGGCCGGACGATCTCGTCGTCGCGATCTCCGTGCCGCGCTATTCGCGGGCGACGCTGGACCTCGCGAGCTTCGCCAAGAAGCGTGGCGCCTCTCTGCTCACCCTGACCGACAGCCCGACCTCGCCGCTCGCTCCGATCGCCGACGTAACCCTGTTCGCGCCCGCCCGCAGCCGCCTGCTGCCGAACTCGCCGACTGCCGTCTTCGCCCTGGCCGATGCGCTGATCGCAGCCGTGGCGCGCGAACGGCCGGACGCGGTCGAGGCCCTCAAGGAACTGAGCGAAAGCCTGCTCTGGACCTTCCACCAGTAGACCAACACCCGAAAAAGCATCTCGGCCCCGTTCAGGCCGCTCCGATGCGCGCTGCCGCAAAGCGTTCGCGCAGCCAACGCGCGGCCGGCCCGCAGGGGCGCTGCTTGTGCCAGACCATCTCCAGCGCCACGGGCAGGTCGAAATCATCGAACTGGAGATCGGGCGTGACGAGATCGGCGGTCACCGGCGAGTTCGCGATGACATAGCCGGAGACGAAGGCCCAGCCGATGCCCTGCTTGACCAGCTGCAGGATCACCCAATGGCTCTCAACCCACCAGACCTCGGCTGCGACGCGCAGGCGCTGTTTCTCCGGCCCGTCGCCGCGTGCCGCGACGAGGATCTGGCGATGGCGCTTCAGGTCCTCCCAGTCGACGCGCGTGCCGGCGAGCGGGTGGTCCTTGCCGCAGACGAGCTTGATCGGCACCCAGCCGACCGTCTGGAAGCCGAGCTCCGGCGGCAGCACCTCCTGACGCCACATCACCCCGATATCGGCCTGCCCTGCCAGCACGAGCTGGCTGACATCCTCCATCAGCGGAAACAGCAGCTCCAGCTCGACATGCGGAAACTGCCGCGCGAAATCGGCGAAGAGCGCGCCCAGCAGGTGCTCCGGATAAAGCTCGTCGATCGCGACGACCAATCGCGTCTCGACATGGCTCTCGAAGCTGCTGGCAACACCAATCAGATGCGCGCGGCGATCCAGGATCACCTTCGCCTCGCGCAGCAGGCGCGCGCCCGCCGCCGTCAGCACGGGACTGCGCCCGGCCCGGCTGAACAGCGCGACGCCCAGGTCCTCCTCCAGGTTGGCGACCTGCGTGCTGACCGCCGACTGCGCCTTGCGCAAGGCCCGCCCCGCCGCCGAGAAGGAGCCCTGCTCGGCCGCCGCGACAAAGGCCTCCAGCTGCTCGAAGGACAAATTCATCTATCTAATTTACAGATATAACCTAACTTGCGATAGCCAAGTTTGACGATAGAAGGCACCGCGTCAACGAGAACGACAGGTGTTTTGAATGTCCATGCGCTCCTTCCCCGACCGGGTTCGCCATACGGTGATGTTCGAGGTCATCGGGCTCGCGCTGGTGATTCCCGGCGGCGCCATGCTCTTCAACCTGCCGGCGACCCATATGGGCGTGATCGGCGTGGGCTCGGCCACGGTCGCGACGCTCTGGAACTTCGTCTACAATCTCGGCTTCGACCACGCGATGCTTCGCTTCGCCGGCCATACTCGCAAGAGCCTGGTGCTGCGCGTTCTGCATGCGCTGCTGTTCGAGGGCGGGTTGCTGGTCCTGTTGCTGCCGCCGATGGCGTGGTATCTCGGCATGGGCCTGTGGCAGACCTTCGTGATGGACCTCGCCATCGTGGTTTTCTACGTGGTCTACGCCTTCCTCTTCAATCTGGCCTATGACCGGGCCTTCCCCGTCCCGGCGCAGCCACGACTGGCCGCAGCCTGAGCCTGCCTGCGGCCTGCAGCCGCCTTACCTCCTCGGGCACTCCCAGCCTGCCGGCGATCTGTGCTACGGCAGCCATGGACATTCTCCGGCGATCGTATTCTGATCGCGCCGGAAGCTCCGGGGCGGGCCGCCCGTCCCGGCGAGAATGCATGTCGCGGCAGCAGGCCGCGCCTTGGGAGGAATGATGACAGGTAAGATTTACGAGAGCCCTGCGGCTGCGCTCGAAGGGCTGCTGTTCGACGGGATGACGATCATGTCGGGCGGCTTCGGCCTGTCTGGCAATCCCGAGAGCCTGATCCCGCAGATCCGCGATTCCGGCGTGAAGAACATCACCGTGATCTCGAACAATGCCGGCGCCGACGGCTTCGGCCTGTGGATGCTGCTGCAGAGCCGGCAGGTGAAGAAGATGATCGCGTCCTATGTCGGCGAGAACAAGCTGTTCGAGCAGCAATATCTCGCCGGCGAGCTGGAGCTGGAGCTGAACCCGCAGGGCACGCTGGCCGAGCGCATCCGCGCCGGCGGCGCCGGCATCCCGGCCTTCTATACGAAGACCGGCGTCGGCACGGTCGTGGCCGAAGGCAAGCCGGTCGAGGAGTTCGAAGGCCAGCTCTATGTCCGCGAGACCTGGCTGCGCGCCGATGTCGCCATCGTCAAGGCCTGGAAGGCCGATGCCGCCGGCAACCTCGTCTATCGGAAGACCGCGCGGAACTTCAATCCGAACATGGCGACCGCCGGCAAGGTGACGGTCGCCGAGGTCGAGGAGATCGTCCCGGTCGGTTCGCTCGACCCCGAAGCGATCCACACGCCCGGCATCTATGTCGACCGCGTCATCAAGAGCACGATCAACGAGAAGCGCATCGAGAAGCTGACCGAGCGCAAGAGGGAGGCAGCCTGATGGCCTGGACCCGCGAAGAGGTCGCCGCCCGCGCGGCCAAGGAGCTCAAGGACGGCTTCTACGTCAATCTCGGCATCGGTATCCCGACGCTCGTGGCGAACTACATCCCCGAGGGCGTCGACGTCACCCTGCAATCCGAGAACGGCCTGCTCGGCATCGGCCCCTTCCCCTATGAGGGCGAGGCCGATCCCGACCTGATCAATGCCGGCAAGCAGACGATCACGATCCTGCCGAGCTCGAGCTTCTTCTCCTCGGCCGACTCGTTCGCGATGATCCGCGGCGGCCATATCGACCTGACCATCCTCGGCGCCATGGAAGTGGCGGCCAATGGCGACATCGCCAACTGGACGATCCCCGGCAAGATGGTGAAGGGCATGGGCGGCGCGATGGACCTCGTCGCTGGCGTGAAGAAGGTCATCGTCGTGATGGATCACGCCAACAAGGCCGGCGAATCCAAGGTGTTGGAGCGCTGCTCGCTGCCGCTGACCGGCGCGGGCGTCGTCGACATGATCATCACCGACCTTTGCGTGATGACCTGCGACAAGGCCAATGGCGGCGGGCTGACCCTGGTCGAGATCGCGCCGGGCGTCACGCTGGACGAGATCAAGGCGAAGACGGCAGCGGCCTTCACCGTCGCGCCAAGCCTCGCAAAGGCCGCGTGAGCGGCCTCCTTCGCGCAAGGCCGGCGACGACCCCAGCCATGCTGGCCGCGTTCTCGGACGCGGCCACTCTGCGTCATGCCCTCGCCTTCGAGGCGGAACTGGCCCGCGCCGAGGCGGCCGAGGGCCTGATCGGCGCGGAAGCGGCCGAAGCCATCGCGGCGCTTTGCGCGTCGATCATGATCGACACCGCCGAACTGGCGGAGGAAGCGGCGCTCGCCGGCACGCTGGCGATCCCGTTGGTGGCGCGCCTGCGTGCTGCCCTAAGCGGCGAGACAGCTAAAGCCCTGCACAAAGGCGCCACCAGCCAGGATGTCGCCGACACCATCCTGGCCTGCCAGATCCGAGCCGCGAGCAGCCTGCTCGACGCCGACCTGACCCGCATCACGACGGCGCTTGCCGCCCTCGCCCGGCGCCACGCCGCAACCCCGACTATCGGTCGAACCTTGTTGCAGGATGCGCTGCCCATCAGCTTCGGCCTGCGCATCGCGCATTGGCAAGCCGGTGTGGCGGAAGCCGCCAACCGCCTGCACCGCGAAGTCGAAGCAGGTGCGACACTGCAATTCGGCGGAGCTGCCGGCTCGCGTGCCGGCCTCGACGGCAAGGCGGCAACCGTTTCCGCCCGTCTCGCCGCCGCACTCGGACTACCCGATGCGCCACCATGGCATGCCCGCCGTGGCGGCATCGCCGGCATCGCCGCGGCGCTCGCCATCGCCATCGGCGCACTCGGCAAGATGGCGTGCGACATCTCGCTTCTCGCTCAAAGCGGCATCGGCGAGGCCCGCGAACCCGCCATTCCCGGCCGCGGCGGTTCCTCTGCCATGGCCCATAAGCGCAATCCCACGGGCTGCCAGGTCGCGCTCTCCGCCAGCCTGCGCGCGCCAGGCCTCGTCGCCGGCATTCTTGCCGGTCTGCCCGCGGAGCAGGAACGCGGCCTCGGCGGCTGGCAGGCGGAAGGCCCGACGCTGGCCGATCTCTTCCTGCTCGCAGCCGGCGCGGCCGACGCCATGGCGACGGTCGCGGAAGGGCTGGAGATCGACGAGGCTGCCATCGCCCGCAATCTCGCGGCGGCCGGCCTTGGCAACGATATCGGCGAAAGCGCAGCCCTGGTCGCCGCGCTGCTCACGCAGGACGACTGAGGAACGCAAGATGCCTTTCGCGACGAGCAACGGCGCCCGCATCTACTGGAAGCTGGAAGGCACCGACGACAAGCCGGCGCTCGTCCTGCTGAACTCGATCGGCACCGATCTCGGCTTGTGGGACGCGGCCATGCCCGCCCTGCTCGCGTCCTTCCGGACCTTGCGGATCGACACGCGCGGCCACGGCGCCTCCGATGCCCCCGACGGCGATTACAGCTTGTCCATGCTCGCCGGCGACGTCGCCGCCGTCATGGACGCGGCCGGCATCGCGCGGGCAGCGGTGGCCGGCGTCTCGCTCGGCGGCATGATCGCGATGGAGCTGGCCCTCGCCCGGCCAGAGCGCGTCTCGGCGCTGGCGCTGATCTGTACCTCCGCCACCATGGACAAGGCGGCCTGGCAGGACCGGATCACCAAAGTCCGCACTGGGGGCACGGCGGCAATCGCCGATCTCGCCATGCAACGCTTCCTGTCCCCTGCATTCACGTCCGGCCAGCCGGCAATCGCCGAGAGCGTCCGGCGCAACCTCGTCGCCATGAACAGCGAAGGCTATGCTGGGGCCGGCGCCGCCATCCGCGACATGGAGCTGATCGGCCGCATCCCCGGCCTCACCTGCCCGACGCTGGTCGTCGTCGGTGAACGCGACGCTTCCACCCCTTTCGCAGGCCATGGCGAGAATCTCGTCGCCGCGATCCCCGGTGCTGCACTGGAGCGACTCGATTGCGGCCATCTCGCGCCGCTCGAAGCCCCCGCAGCGCTGGCCGGCGCCCTGCGCGCCTTCCTCGCGCCGGGAACAGACACAACCGATGCGGCCGAGACCTTGTTCGAAGCCGGGCTCAAGAACCGCCGCCGCGTGCTCGGCGACGCCTGGGTCGACCGCTCGCTCGCCAATCGCACACCCTTCAACGCCGAATTCCAGGCTATGATCACACGCATCGCCTGGCAGGAGATCTGGAGCCGGCCCGGCCTCGACGACCGCACGCGCCGCCTGCTTGTGCTGGCGATCACCGCGAGCCTTGGCCGCTGGGAGGAATTCCGCCTGCACGTCCGCGCCGGACTGACGCGCGGCGGCTTCACCCGCGACGACCTCAAGGAGGTGCTGATGCAGACGGCGAT
Organism: uncultured Allobosea sp.; assembly: GCF_945956895.1. Classification (GTDB taxonomy): domain Bacteria; phylum Pseudomonadota; class Alphaproteobacteria; order Rhizobiales; family Beijerinckiaceae; genus Allobosea. The sequence continues at coordinate 23,650 of NZ_CAMFJF010000036.1, forward strand.
CTATGCCGGCGTGCCCGCCGGCAACACCGCCTTCGCCGAGGCCGCCGCCGTGATGAAAGAGATCGAGGCCACCGGCTGAGCCTCACGCCTTGGCCCGATAGTCCGAAGGCGACACGCCCGCCCGCTTGGTGAAGAAGCGCGAGAAATAGGCCGGATCGGAAAAGCCGAGCCGGAACGAGATCTGCGAGATCGACATCGCGGTGTAGACGAGGTCCCGCCGCGCCTCGATCATCAAACGGTCCTGGATGACCCGAGCGGCGGAACGGCCGAGCAGTTCGCGGCAGGAGCGCGAGAGATGCGGCACGGAAACGCCGAGTTCGCGCGCATGGTCATCGAGCGAATCGTGATGCTGAAAGCGTGCCTCGACCCGTTCGACGAAACGGCGGACGAGCCCCGCCCGCGGGTCCTTGGCCGGCTCGCCCTGCGCCTTCGCGCCGCGCATCGCCCGCACGAACCAGGAGGCGATGAGATCGGCATAGGCCGCGAGCGAGAACTCGCGAGCCGACTGGTTCGCCGCGAATTCGCGCATCGCGAGCTGCATCAAGCCTTCCAGCGTTGCCGTTTCCTGGCTTTGCGCAGTCATCGGCAGAACGGCCGGCGTCCCCAGCAGCGCGCGTGCCTCCGGCTCGCTGTCGAACAGGCGCTTCAATGAGGTCGCAGCCGCGCTGGCGACGAAGCCGTCGGTCCCCTCCAGGAAGGCGAATTCATGGATGGTCGATGGCGGCAGCAGAAGAGTCGCGCCCGGCGCGAGGCGATGGTCGCGCCCGTCGACGCGCGTACGGCCTCCGCCCCGTGTGACCAGGAAGAACTGAAACAGGTCGTGATGCATGTGTGGCTGGATCGTCCAGCCATGCAGCGAGCTGCGCGCGACGATAGGCTCGATATGCAGCGCATCGGGAAAGCGCTCAACCAGGCGCTCGCCATAGAGCCAATAGGCGGGGACGATGGTTGCGGGCATGTCGACCTCAAGATCGATTCGTCCAAGACACTGCGCGTTTCCTCCATTCCGTCAATCGGACATCAGGGTTTAACTTCCGCATGCGGATCGAACGGTGCAAACCGTCGCCTCGCGGGAGGCAAGAAGAACAATGCGGACGCAGGTCGCCATCATCGGCGCCGGACCCGCGGGATTGCTGCTCGGGCAGCTCCTGTCGCGTGCCGGCATCGACAACGTCATTCTCGAGCGGCGCAGTGCCGATTATGTGCTCTCGCGCATCCGTGCCGGCGTGCTCGAACAGGGCATGGTCGATCTCCTGCACGAAGCCGGCGTCGGCGGGCGTCTGGACCACGAGGGCCTGGTCCATGACGGCTTCTCCCTCGCCTTCAACGACGCGCTCCACCGCCTCGACCTCAAGAAACTCAGCGGCGGCAAGACGGTCACCGTCTACGGCCAGACCGAGGTCACGCGCGACCTGATCGAGGCTCGCCAGGCCCTCGGCCGCCCGACTGTCTACGAGGCCGAGAATGTCGCGCTGCATCACTTCGACGGCCCCGCGCCGCGCGTGACCTTCCGGACGAACGGGCAGGAAAAGGAGCTGCACTGCGATTTCATCGCCGGCTGCGACGGCTATCACGGCATCGCGCGCGCTTCGGTCCCCGCACGCTCCCTCCAGACCTTCGAGCGCGTCTATCCCTTCGGCTGGCTCGGCCTGCTGGTCGACAAGCCGCCGGCCGCGCATGAGCTAGTCTACGCCAATCACGAGCGCGGCTTTGCGCTCTGCTCGATGCGTTCGGCCGGGCGCAGCCGCTACTATGTCCAGGTTCCCTTGGGCGAAAAGGTCGAGGACTGGTCCGACGACGCCTTCTTCGACGAATTGCGTCGCCGCCTGCCGGCGGAGGTCGCCGGTGCCGTGCAGACCGGCCCCTCGCTGGAGAAGAGCATTGCGCCGCTGCGCTCTTTCGTGGCCGAGCCCATGCGCTTCGGCCGGCTTTTCCTCGCGGGAGACGCCGCCCATATCGTGCCGCCGACCGGCGCCAAGGGCCTCAACCTCGCCGCCAGCGACATCCGCTATCTCTTCGACGCCTTCCGCGAGCATTATCGCGACGGCTCGAATGCCGGGCTCGACGGCTATTCCGCCCGCGCGCTCGCCCGCGTCTGGAAGGCCGAACGCTTCTCCTGGTGGATGACCAACCTGCTGCATCGCTTCCCGGAGCGGGACGGCTTCGACCGGCGCATCCAGGAGGCCGAGTTCGATTATCTCGTTCATTCGCGCGCAGCGGCAACGGCCGTCGCCGAGAACTATGTCGGCCTGCCTTATTGAGGGCATTGTCCTCGCGGCAGAAAATTGCGTTGGTGAGAACAAGAGGCACGGCGCCATGGCGGCGACCGGCCCGAGCAGCTAGAGCTTCGATCCTCGCAAGGCGTTTGCGGGATCGCAGGCAGGATCGGGAGGAGATGGAATGACCAAGGGTTTCCTGAACAGATTGCTGCCGGCGGGCGCACTGGCGCTGGCCGGAGCGCTCACGCTCGGCGCTTCCGCCATGGCGGACACGATCAAGGTCGGCATCATCGGGCCGTTCTCCGGCCCCTTCGCCCTGCAGGGCAAGAACTTCCAGGCCGGCGCCGAGGCCTGGCTGGCGCAGAACGGCAAGAGTGTCGCAGGCCACGATATCGAGCTGGTCTATCGCGACCTGCCGACCGCCAATCCGCAGCAGGCCCGCGCGCTGGCGCAGGAGCTGATCGTCCGCGACAAGGTGCAATATCTCGGCGGCGTCTATTTCACGCCGGACGCGATGGCGATCACCCCGCTGCTGAAGCAGGGCAATGTTCCGCTGGTGATCTTCAACGCCGCGACCTCGGCGATCATGACCTCTTCGCCGCTGGTGGTGCGCACCTCCTTCACCCTGTCCCAGACCACGACGCCGCTCGGCAAGGCGGCGGTGGAGCGCGGCGTCAAGAAGTTCGTCTCGATCGTCAGCGATTACGGCCCTGGCGTCGATGCCGAGGGCGCCTTCAAGAAGGCGATCGAGGCGGCCGGCGGCGAGGTCAAGGAAGCGATCCGCATCCCGCTCAACACCACCGAGTTCAGCCCGATCATGCAGCGCATCCGCGATGCCGGGGCCGAGGGCGTCTTCGCCTTCCTGCCTTCCGGCCCGCCGACGCTCGGCTTCGTCAAGGCCTTCAGCGATACCGGCCTGAAGAAGGCGGGCGTCAAGCTCTTCGCGCCGGGCGACCTGACCCAGGAATCGGACCTGCCGGCCTTGGGCGAAGCGGCTGCCGGCCTGATCACCTCGTTCCACTACGCGGTCTCGCATGATTCCGAGATCAACAAGCGCTTCGTCGCCGCCGCCGAAAAGGCGATCGGCGCGCCCGACCTCGTTTCCTTCCCCGCGGTCGGCGCCTATGACGGGATGTTCGTGATCTCCAAGATGATCGCGGCCACCGCGGGCAAGCAGGACGCCGAGAAGGCGGTCGAGGCGGTGAAGGGCCTCGGCTGGGAAAGCCCGCGCGGCCCGGTCAAGATCGATCCGGAGACCCGCCACATCACCCAAACGATCTATCTGCGCGAAGTCGCAAAGGATGCGCAGGGCCGCTGGATCAACAAGGAGATCGCCGGCGTGCCGGAGCAGAAGGATTCCGGCCTGACGAAGTAACAGCGTCGTTTCCCGCCGGAAACGCCCCGTCATTCCGGGCTTGACCCGGAATCCATCGTAGAGCGCTGAGCCTTATGATGGATTCCGGATCGACGCGGCTTCGCCGCTTGTCCGGAATGACGATGGTGGTTCTCTCCGCATACGACACGCCTGAGCAGCAGAAGGCCCGCGAGCATGCAGACCGCGCTGAGCATCGCCATGGACGCGCTGGCCTATGGCATGGCGCTCTTCATCATCTGCATCGGCCTGTCGCTGACCATGGGCCTGATGCGGGTGGTGAATCTCGCCCACGGCGCCTTCGCCATGATCGGCGGCTACATCGCCTCCTTTGCCGCGCGCGATCTCGGCCTCGGTTACGGGTTCGGCATCGTGCTGGCCATGATCGGCACGGTTATCATCGCCGTGCCGCTGGAGCGCCTGCTCTATCGCCGCATCTATGACCGCAGCGAACTCTCGCAGGTCTTGATGACGATCGGCATCACCTTCTGCGTGATCGGCATCACCAACTACTTCTTCGGCCCGACGCTGAAAACGATTCCCCTGCCGGCGGAGCTTGCCCGCTCGGTCGATCTCGGCTTCCGCAGCATCGCCGGCCACCGGCTCTTCGTGATCGCGAGCGGCCTCGTCGTCGCCGGCGGCCTCTGGTTCCTGATCGAGCGCACCGGCTTCGGCATCCACCTGCGCGCGGCGGTCGAGAATGCGCCGATGGCCCGAACGCTCGGCATCCGCACCGAGATCATCTATGCCGCGAGCTTCGCGCTGGCGATCGGGCTCGCGGCCTTCGGCGGCGTGGTCGGCGCCGAATTCCTGCCGATCGAGCCCTATTACGCGCTGCGCTACATGGTGACCTTCCTCGTCGTCGTCTCGGTCGGCGGGGCAGGCTCGATCCCCGGCGCACTCGCGGCCTGCCTGCTCCTCAGCGCCATCGACGTCACCGCGCGCTATCTCGTGCCGGATTTCGGCAATTTCTTCTTCTATCTCGCGGTGATCCTGGTGGTCTGCGCCTTCCCGCGCGGCCTGATGGGACGGGCGCAGTAGCATGGCACCCGCGACGCCCATGCCCCCGGGACGCACGCTCGGCCGCGACCTCCTCGGCCTCGCCCTGATCGCGCTCGCCGGCCTCGCCGGCTACTGGCTCTTTCCCGACAATCTCGCTTTCCTCACCCGCGTGATCTCGGTCGCGCTGCTCGTGCTCTCGCTCGACCTGATCGTCGGCTATTGCGGCATCGCCTCGCTCGGCCAGGGCGCGCTCTATGGGGCCGGCGCCTATGCCGCCGGTATAGCCTGCGTGCACGGGATCACCGACCCCGTCCTGCTCATTCTGATCGGAGCCGCGGCGGGCGCGGTCATGGGTATCCTCATGGGCGCGATCATGCTGCGCGCCCACGGCCTGCCGCAGCTCGTGCTCTCGATCGCCATCGTCCAGCTCCTGCATGAGGCCGCCAACAAGGCCTCGTCGATCACCGGCGGCAGCGACGGCCTCTCCGGCATGAGCCCGGCCCCTCTCTTCGGTATCTTCGAGTTCGACCTCTGGGGTCGCAGCGCCTATCTCTTCGGCCTCGGCCTGCTGCTCATCGTCTTCGCCGTCTTGCGTTTCGTCACGCGCTCGCCTTTCGGCATGGTCTGCCGCGGCCTGAAGGAGGACCCGCTGCGGATCAGCGCGCTCGGCATCTATGCCTTCCCCGTCCTGCTCAAGATGTTCGTCATCTCCGGCGCGGTCGCCGGCATGGGCGGCGCGCTCGCGGCCATCGCGACGCAGGTCGTCGGCCTCGACAGCGTGAGCTTCGAGATCTCGGCCAATGCGCTGGTCATGCTCGTGCTCGGCGGCATCGGCCACCTCTACGGCGCGCTGATCGGCACGGTGATCTTCATGGCGCTCGAGCACGTCGTCGCCGCGATCAACCCGTTCCACTGGATGACGCTGGTCGGCGCCGTGCTGATCGCCATCGTGCTCTTCGCCCCGCGTGGGCTCTCCGGCACGCTGGACGAGCTCGCCCGCCTGCTGACCCGTGATCGCTGGGGGGCCGGCCGATGAGCGCGGTCTTCGAGGTCTCGCATCTCTCCAAGGAATTCGGCGGCCTCAAGGTCAGCCGCGACATCTCGCTCGCGATGAACGAGGGCGAACGCCTCGCCCTGATCGGCCCGAACGGCGCCGGCAAGACCACCTTCGTCAATCTCGTTACCGGGCGCATCCCGCCGAGCGCGGGCAGCGTCCATCTCGCCGGCGAGGACATCACAGGGCTGGGTGCCGTCAAGCGCGTCCGGCGCGGCCTCGTCCGCACCTTCCAGGTCACCCGCCTCTTCCCGGACATGACGCCGGAAGAGCATATCGTGATGACCATCCTGCAGCGCCTCGGCCGGGCGACGCGCATCCTCGCCCGCTTCCACGGCGATTCCGAAGCAACAGACGAAGCGGCTGAAATCCTCGCGACGCTCGGCCTGACCGAGGTCGCCCGCCGCAAGGTCGCGACGATCGCCTATGGCCAGCAGCGCCTGCTGGAGATTGCCATCGCATTGGCCCAGCGCCCCAAGGTACTGCTGCTCGATGAACCGGCTGCCGGCGTGCCCTCCAGCGATACCCCACGCATCGAGGAGGCCTTGGCCCGCCTGCCCGCCTCGCTCGCCGTGCTGATGATCGAACACGACATGGACCTCGTCTTCCGCTTCGCCAAGCGCGTCGTCGTGCTGGCGGCGGGCGAGCTGATCTTCCAGGGCCTGCCTGCCGAGGTCGCCAAAGACCCCAAGGTCCGCGAAGCCTATCTCGGGAGCTATGCCCATGCCGGCAGCTGAGCTCGACGTCCGCAATCTGAGCGCCGGCTACGGCCAGACCCATGTGCTGGAGGATGTTTCCTTCGCGGTGCCGGCCGGCGGGCGCCTCTCGATTCTCGGCCGCAACGGCATGGGCAAGACCACGCTGATGGCGAGCCTGATGGGGCTGACCCGCCGCTATGCCGGCAGCATCAGCCTTGGCGGGCAGGACGTCACCGCGCTCGGCACGGCGGCCCGCGCCCATGGCGGCATCGGCCTCGTCCCGCAGACCCGCGAGATCTTCAAGGGGCTGACGGTGGAGGAGAATCTCTTCGCCGGATTGAAGGGCCGCCCACGGACCGCGATCGAGGAAGCCTATGCGCTGTTTCCGCGCCTGCAGGAGCGCCGCCGCAATCTCGGCTCCCAGCTCTCCGGCGGCGAGCAGCAGATGCTGGCGACGGCCCGCACCATCCTCGGGCAGCCCGCCGTGCTGCTGCTCGACGAGCCGCTGGAAGGGCTGGCGCCGGTGATCTGCGACATGCTGATGGAGGCTTTCGGCCGCCTCGCCGCCAGCGGCGCGATGACCATCCTCTTCGTCGAGCAGCGGCTGGAAAGCGCGCTCGCCTTCGCCGACGACGTCATCATCCTCGAACGCGGCCGGATCGTCTGGTCGGGCAAGCCCGACGCTCTGCGCGCCGATGCCAACGTGCTCGAACGCTATATCGGCGTCGGCGGGCTGCACTGAGCCTGCGCAGTTTTCCTCGTCATTGCGAGCGCAGCGAAGCAATCCAGGGGCGGCAGAGCGCTACGTCTCCTGGATTGCTTCGTCGCTTCGCTCCTCGCAATGACGAATGAACCTCACACCACCAGATCGAGCGGCGGCACCGGCTCGCCGCGTGAGACATGCTGCATGTTTGCGAACATGCGCTTCACCACCGGCGCGAAATTGTCGGAGGCCATGGCGGCGAGATGCGGCGTGGTGACGAGATTGTCGAGAGTAATCAGCTCGCTGTCCGCCGGAAGCGGCTCGATCTCGTAGACATCCATCGCCGCGCCGGCGATCTCCTTCGCCCTGAGCGCCGTGACGAGATCGGCCTCGTTGACCACGCCGCCGCGCGCGACATTGATCAGCACGGCCGTCTTCTTCATCGTCCTGAGCGCCGCGATGTCGATCAGATCCTTGGTTTCCGGCGTCAGCGGGCAATGCAGCGAGACGACATCGGCCTGGGTCAGGATCTCCTCCATCGAGGCATGCTTGACGCCGAGCGCCGCCTCCTCGGCGGCATCGAGCGGCGTGCGCTTGCTGTAGAGGATGGTGCAGCCGAAGCCCTTCAGCAGCTTGGCGACATTCTTGCCGATCGCGCCCAGGCCGACGATGCCGACCGTCTTGCCGGAGAGCGTATAGGTGTCCGACGGCAACTGGCCCGTGCGCCAGTGGCCCTTCTTCAGTTCGGCATTGCCATAGGCGATCAGGCGGAGCGTCGAGATCGTCAGGCCAATCGCGAATTCGGAGACGGCGACCGCATTGGAGCCGGTCGTGCGCGCGACCTTGATGCCGAGCTTCTTCGCCGTCTCGATATCGATATTGTCGTAGCCGACGCCCCATTTATGCAGGAGCTTCAGCTTCTTGGCGGCGCGCAAAACGTCGCCGGAGACGCCGACCTGGCCGGAAATCGCGTAATCGGCCTCGGCGATGATCTCTTTCATGTGCTCGTCGCCGCGAGCCGTGCCGTGGGTCAGCACGAAGCCATCCGGCAGGAATTCGCGCAGGCGGTCGGCCCGTTCGGGCGTGGTCATGTCGAGGAGGCAGATGGTCTCGGGCATGGGATGGTCCACCAGGTGTCAGTTATGAGAAAGCAGATGTAGCGCCGTCATCCCGGACAAGCCGCGAAGCGGCGGCGCTCCGGGATCCATCGAAGGGCGCTGCGCTCTACGATGGATCCCGGGGTTGCGCTGCGCTGCCCGGGATGACGATGGAGGCTCGGGAGGAACATACGAAGACTTAGATGGTAAAGCGGGCACCGGCGCGGGCGAGCCCGCCGGAAATGGCGACGGGCGTGCCGTCTGCGCGCCAGCAGGCGGCGCCGGTCAAGGTGCCGTCGGGATTGAAGGCGATGGCGTTCATGCCGCCGGCGACGCGGGGCGAACGCACGACCTTGTGGCCGCGCGCGATCAGCGCCTGCGCGACGGACTCGGGGATGGCTTCCTCGAGTTCGAGCACGCCGCCCTCGGTCCAGACGCGCGGCGCCTCGACGGCTTCCTGCAGGCTCATGCGGTGATCGATCAGGTTGACGATCGCCTGCAGGGCCGAGGGGAAGATGCGCAAGGCGCCAGGCAGGCCCAGCGCGAAGGCGAGCCGGCCGTTCTTCACCGCCATCATCGGCGCCATCGAGGTGAAGACCCGCTTGCCCGGCGCGATCGAGAGCGCGCGGCCCGGATGCGGGTCGAAGTTGAACATGTAGTTGTTGGCGATCATCCCCGTGCCGGGGATCTGTACACAGGCGCCGAACAGCCCGTTGATCGTCTGCGTCGCGCTGACGACATTGCCCATGGCGTCCGCCACGGTGACATGGGTGGTGTCAGCGGATTCACCGCCGGAAAGCCCGGCCGTCCAGCTCTTCGCCTGCCCCATCTCGATCAGGGCGCGGCGCTCGTCGGCATAGGCCTTGTCGATCAGCTTCTCGACGGGAACCTTGACGAAGGCCGGATCGGCCGTCGCCACGGCGCGGTCGGCGAAGGCGATCTTCAAGGCCTCCGCGAGCAGATGCACGGCATCGGTCGAGCCGAAGCCGAGCGAGCCGATATCGTAACCTTCGAGGATGTTGAGCATCTGCGTGATGTGCACGCCGGAGGACGAGGGCGGCGGCGGGCCGATGATCTCGTAGCCGCGATAGGAGCCGCGGATCGGCTCGCGCAACTCGAT
>NZ_CAMFJF010000037.1 GCF_945956895.1 uncultured Allobosea sp.
GCTCGCACGGGCCGGCATCCGAAACCCTTCACAGGAGGCGATATTGACCTCCTGGCCGGAAGCGGACACTCACCTACCGTTACGGGGAGCGGTTTCAAATTCCGCGGATCATGCCTCCGTCGATGCGGATTTTTGCACCCGTCATATAGCTCGCCCGCTCGCTTGCGAGGAATGTGACGACATCGGCGAATTCCTGCGGTTTGCCGTAGCGGCCGGCGGGGATTGCCGCCATCGAGGCCTGCGCCACGGCCTCGCGGGTGCCGCCGTTGCGGGCCGCTGCGGCATCGTCAAGCTGGTCGACGCGCTCAGTGTGGATCCGGCCCGGGAGCACGACGTTGACCGTGACGCCGCTGCCCGCGACCTCCGAGGCCAGCGTTTTCGACCAGCCGATCACGGCGGCGCGGATTCCGTTGGACAGGGCGAGCCGTGGGATCGGTTGCTCCACGCCGGAGGAGGCGATGGTGACGATCCGGCCGAAGCCGCGCTCCGTCATACCAGGCAGCAGGCGCTGCGCCAGATGGAACAGGTTGGCCGCCATACCTTCGAAATGCCTGAGCCAGTCCTCGCGCTTCGCATCGCGCGCTTCACCGGGGGGCGGACCGCCGGAATTGCCGATCAGGATGTCGATGCCGCCTTCCGCGATCAGCTTGTCCGCAAGTGCATCGACCGAGGCGATATCGGCAAGGTCGAGCTTCGTTGCGCTGGCGCGGCCGCGCTGCCCGGCCGGCAGGCCGGCGATCCAGTTTTCCGTGACGTCGGTGCTGCGTGCCGCTGCGATGACGGTTGCACCCTCCGCGGCGAGCGTCTGCGCGATCACCGCGCCGAGCCCACGGCTGGCGCCCAATACAAGGGCGCGCTTTCCAACAAGTCCGAGGTCCATCAGCCGATCTCCTTCAGGCGCCGTTCCTGCCGCGCGATGAGCCGTTCGATATCGGCGATATCGGACTTCGACAGCGCTCCGCCGGGCTTGCGCAGGCTGCCCGAGGCGATCGCGCCGCGCTTCGCCAGCGTGTACTTGCGGATGGCGAGGCCAAGACCGGGCTGCTGCTCGTAGCGCGCCAGCGGCAGATAGGCGTCGAACAGGTCATGCGCCCGCTCGACCTGGCCGGCCGCATGCGCCTTCCAGACATCGACCATCATCTCGGGATAGGCGAAGCCGGTCATGGCGCCGTTGGCCCCGCGCGACAATTCCTCCGGCAGGAACATCCCGCCATTGCCGACAAGGATCGAGATGCGGCGTCCGCCCTTGTCACTTGCCGCGCGCAGCGCCGAGATCTTGGCGAGCCCCGGCCAATCCTCGTGCTTGAGCATGACGCAGGACGGGTGGGCGGCGACGATTTTCAGGATCACGGCGGACGTGATCTGGACCTGTGTGACCAGCGGAAAATCCTGCAGCACGAAGGGGGTCTTCGGGCCCAGCGTCTCCGCCACCATGGCGTAGTAGGAGACGATCTGGTCGTCGGTGCGCAGGTTCGAGGGCGGCGCGACCATGACGCCGGCCGCGCCGTCGCTCATCACACTTTCGCTGAGCTCGGCCATCGCGGCGAAGCCGGCTGCCGAGACGCCGGCAACGACCGGAACGCGTCCGTCGACCCGCTTCAGCACGCGGCGTACGAAGATGCGGGATTCCTCGGCCGTCAGCTTCGGCGCCTCGCCCATCATGCCAAGCACGGTGAGGCCGGTCGCGCCCTTCTCCAGGTAGAAATCGACCATGCGGTCGGTGCTGTCGAGATCGAGCGCGCCGGTTTCGGTGAAGGGCGTCACCGCGATGACGTAGACGCCGTCAGCGGTTTCGTCGAGCAGAGCCATGATGGTCCTCAGTTGTTCGTGTGAGAAGGTGAGGGCTTGCCTGGTAGAAGCTTGCCAGGGTTGAGCAGCCCCGCGGGGTCGAGCAGGTCTTTCAACGAGCGCATCAGGTCGAACTCGATCGGCGCCTTTCGGAGCGCCATCTCGCCGACGCGCAACTGGCCGATGCCGTGTTCGGCGCTGATCGAGCCGCGCCAGCGGCCGATCTCGTCATGGACGATGCGGGTCAGTTCGGGCGCGAGCGCCGCGAACGCAGCCGGGTCCTGATCCATGCCCGGCAGCAGGTTGTAATGCAGGTTGCCGTCGCCGAGATGGCCGAACACGATTGGCCGGACACTGGGCGCCGCCGCCCTGACGGCGGTATCGGCCGCGGCGACGAACTCCGCCATGGCTGAGACCGGCATTGAGACGTCGTGCTTGGCCGCCTTGCCGGCGCGCACCAGCGCCTCAGACACGCCTTCGCGGATGCGCCAGAACGCCTTGGCTTGGGTGCCGTCCTGAGCCACGGCTGCATCGATGGCGAGCCCGGCCTCGACCCCGCCGACCAGCGCGGCTTCAAGCTTTTCACGCAACGCCACCTCGTCATCCTGATCGGACAGTTCGATCAGCACGGCGGCCGGCGGCATCTCCGCCAGTGGCAGGCGCGCGTCGGCGATATGCTGAAGGATCAGCGCGAGGCAGTCGCCGGTCATGAATTCGAAGGCGGTGACGCGGTCCCCGCAGCGATCGCGGACCGCACCGAGCAGCGACAAGGCCGCAGCTGTATCCCGCACGGCGACGAAGGCGGTGGCACGCGCCTGCGGCCGGGCGAAGAGCTTGAGTACTGCACCGGTGATGATGCCGAGCGTTCCTTCGGAGCCGATGAAGAGATCGCGGAGCGCGTAGCCGGTATTGTCCTTGCGGAGCGCTGTCAGCCCGTCCCAGATGCGTCCGTCGGCCAGCACGACCTCAAGCCCCAGCGTGAGCTCCCGCATCGTGCCGTAGCGCAGCACGGCGACGCCGCCGGCATTGGCCGCGAGATTGCCGCCGATGGTGCAGCTGCCCTCGGCGCCGAGGCTCAGCGGAAAGAAGCGCCCGGCGGCCTCGGCCGCCTGCTGCACCTTGGCCAGGACGACGCCGGCATCGACGGTGATCGTATTGCTGACGGAGTCGATATTGCGAATGCGATTGAGTCGCATAAGCGACAAGACGATGGCTTCGCCCGTCTCATCAGGCGTGGCACCACCGGACATGCTGGTATTGCCGCCCTGGGGCACGACCGGCACGCCATGGCTGGCGCAGAGCCGCATCACGGCGGCGACCTCCTCGGTCGAGCCCGGCCGTACTACGGCCCGCGCGGCGCCGCGATACTTGCCGAGCCAGTCGGTCAGGAAGGGGGCCTGGTCCTGCGCGGAGACGAGCACATTCGCCTCGCCGAGGAGCCCGGCGAGTTCAGCTGTGAGCTTGTCCATGGTCAGCCTCCGTCGAGAGGGCGCCCGCCCCAGCCCAGCCTGACGCGCCCGATCGCCATGGTCACCGCGGCCTGGGTTGGCTCGACGATGGGGATGCCGAGCGCTCGTTCCAGCGGCTCGCGGAAGCGCGCCATCCCGGCGCAGCCCATCACCAGCACGTCGGCATGATGGGTGTCGCGCAAGGTCCGTCCGACGCCGATCATGCGCTCCAGCGTGACCCGCTCGTCGGCCATTTCCTGAATGGTGAGGTTCACCGGCAGGTCGCCGGCGAAGCGCCCCATCATGCCCATGGCGCCGAGATAGCGCAGGTGACGCGGGATCGAGTTCTGCAGCATGGCGACGATGCCGAAGCGCTGGCCGAGCGTCAGCGCCGTCAGCACCCCGCATTCGGCGATGCCGAGCACGGGCTTCGTGCTTTGCTCGCGCAGGGCATGCATGCCGGGATCGGAGAAGCAGGCGACGACGAAGGCGGAAGCGTCGTTTTCAAGGCTTGCGGCCCGCTTGAGCAGGGCGGGAATCAGCCCATCGACATCGCGCTGCGACTGGATGCCGGGCGGCCCGTCAGCCAGCGTCAGGCATTCGATCGCCGGGCCGCCGGCCATGCGCAGGGGCGCGATCGCGACGTCGATCTCGCGGGTCACGCGCTCGGTCGAGTTCGGGTTGATGACGTAGACCGTGCCGCTCACGACACCTCTCCTTCGGGAATGCTGGCTCGGGCCCGGTCGCGCCAGCCGTCCAGCGTCTGGCGCGGCTCCTGGAAGCGGTCGCCCAGGCCGAGATACCAGTCGGCGCCGTGCAGACGGCCGACGAGGTCGAGCTTGTCGATATCGACATGTAGCCGTTCGTTGACGATGCCGTCGCGGATATGGAGATGGACGATCTCACCGACGACGAGATTGCGATGCTTGCTGCCGAACGAGAGCGAGACCGTCTCGCGGCATTCGAGCTGGACGGGCGAGGCGGCAAGCCGCGGCGCCGCGACCTTGGCGCTCGCCACGGTGTCGAGCCCGGCTGCTGCGATCTCATCGACCTCGGAGGGAAAGTCGATGGCACAGACCTGCATCGCTGCGACCATCGCCCGGTCGACGAGATTGACGACGAAGCCGCCAGTCTCGCGGATATTGCGCATCGTGTCCTTCAGCGGCTCGGTGCCGCTGCGGCCCTCGATGCCGAGCACGACCAGCGGCGGCGCATGGCTGAAGACGTTGAAGAAGCTGAAGGGCGCGGCATTGGCGCTGCCCTTCTCGTCGACCGTGGTGACGAGTGCGATCGGGCGCGGCAGCACCGTGTTGACCAGAAGCTTGTAGAGATCGCGCTCCCTGAGGTCGTCCGCTGCCCAGTCCATCGCCTTAGCCCAGCTGCACGTCGAGCAGGCGCACCGTCTCGGCGAGAACGCGGGCGCCGTCGCCGGCCTGGTCCGGCGTAATCGATTCCTCCGGCGCATGGCTGCGCCCTTCGAGGCAGGGCACGAAGATCATGCCGACCGGGCCGATATGGGCGATGTGGACGCCGTCGTGGCCGGCGCCGCTCGGCAGGTCACGCGTGGCGAGCCCGAGCGAAGTCGAAGCGTTCGCGATGGCCGAGCGGACCTCCGGCGCGCAGGCGGTCGGCGCGACATGGCTGATCGGCTCGACCGCGATCGTGAGGCGAAGCTCTTCGAGGGCAGGGCGCAGGTCGCGAACCAGAGCTTCGCCGAAGGCCTTCACCGCGGCCTCGTTGCCGGAGCGGACTTCGAGCGTCAGCACGGCCTCGCCCGGCACGGCGTTCGAGGCGTTGGGGCTAACCTCGATGCGCCCGAAGGTGGCGACGAGCGGCTGGTTGTCCCGCGCCGTTGCGAGTGCGCGCTTGTAGGCGGCCTCGATCAGCTTCGCAGCGCCGACAAGCGCATCGGCCCGCAGCGGCATCGGCGTAGCACCCGCATGGTCGGCCCGGCCGGTGACGATAATGCGCTCGCGGCGGATGCCGACGATATCGGTGACGATGCCGATCGGGATGCGCTCGTTCTCCAGCACGCGGCCCTGCTCGATATGGACCTCGACATAGGCCGCGATGCCATCGCTCGGCCGCTTGACCGAGGCCAGCTCCGCCGGCCGCCCGCCGACGAAACCGATGCCTTCGCGCAGCGTCAGGCCGTCCGGGCGGATCAGCGCCAGATGCTCTTGCGTCAAGGTGCCGGCGAGCGCACGGCTGCCGATGCAGGACAGGCCGAACTCGCTCGGCTCCTCCGCCAGGAAATCGACGACCTCCAGCGTATGGCGCAGGCGGTCGCCGCGCTCGCTGAAGCTCTGCGCGACCTCCAGCGCGGCGAGCACGCCGAGAATGCCGTCATAGCGCCCGCCTGAGGGCACCGTGTCGGAATGCGAGCCGATCAGAATCGGCTTCAGGCTCGGATCGGCGCCGGCAAGCCGGCCGATCAGGTTGCCGGCCGCGTCGAGCTCCGTTTCCAGCCCGGCTTCGCGGAATTCCGCTGCCAGCCATTCGCGGCCTTCGAGAAAGCGCGCGGTGAAGGAGCGGCGCGTCCACGGGCGCTCCGGGTCGGTGATCCCGGAGAGCGTCTCGATGCGCCGCCAGAGCCGGTCCTGATTGATCGACATAGGCTTACGCTGCCGGGCGCAGGAAGCGGCCGTCGCCGGCCTTGTTGCGGATCTCCTTGCCGTCCCAGGCGAGCTGGCCGCGGACATAGGTCGCGGCGACGCGGACGCGGAACTCACGGCCCTCCATCGAACTCCACTTCACGGCCGACAGGCTCTTGCTCGGGTCATGGATGAAGCGGCCGGGCTCCAGCACGGTGATGTCGGCATCGGCGCCGGCTTCGAGCCGGCCCTTGTCGGCGAGCAGGAAGGCCTTGGCCGGGCCCTCGCAAAGCTGCTTGACCACGATGGTGGGCGAGAGCCCATGCTCCTCGCAGCCGGTCCACAGCGCCGGCAGCAGTGTCTCGATCCCCGGCCCGCCCGAGGTGTTCTTGAAGACCATCGGATCGCCCTTCTTTTCCAGCCCCCAAGAGACGTGGTCCGACGAGATGAAGTCGCAATGACCGGCGGCGAGATGGCTCCAGAGCAACTCGCTCTCGGCCTTGGGGCGGATCGGCGGGTAGTGCTTCACCTTGGCTCCGAAGCGCGGCACATGCTCCTCGGCATTGAGCATGAAGTACTGCACGCAGCTCTCGACCGTCGCCTTGGTGCCGGCGCGCTTGTACATGTTGCAGATCTCAAAGCCGCGCGAGGTCGAGACGTGGACAGCATGGGCCCGAGCGCCGGTCTCGGCGCCGATCTCGTAGATGCGGGCGGTCGCGAGATTCTCGACCAGCGGGGTATGGGCGCGCAGGAAGGCGTCCGGGCCGGTATCTCCGGCCTCGATCAATCTGGCGATATTGCGCCGGGTCATCTCCTGGTCCTGGTTATGGACGCCGCAGAGCAGGCCGGTCGGCTCGATCAGCTTGAAGGCCTCGTAGAGCGTGTCGTCGCCGATGCGGGGAAAGCGCGTCGGGTTGGCCTCGAAGGTCGAGAATTTGAAGGCGCAGGCGCCGGCTTCAACGAGGCCCGGAATGGCATGCAGGCCGTTCTCGATGGTGATCGTGGCATAGAGCGCGACATCGACATGGGCGTCGCGCTCGACCACCGCGACCTTCTCGTTGAAGAGTTTTGCGCTGGTGACGGGCTCCGGCTCGTCATAGGGCATGTCGACCATCACGGTGACGCCGCCGGCCGCAGCCGCCCGCGAGCACATGCCGATGCCCTCGTGATTGGCCTGGCTGCCGGAATGGACCTGCCCGTCGATCACGCCCGGCATGATCCACTGGCCGCGGAAATCCTGGGTCTCGCGGGCCGAGGGCGGCGTGCCCCGGCCGACCTTGCCGACCTTGCCGCCGCTGACGGCGACATAGCCGTCCTCGATGATCTGGTCGGCCAGCACGATATTGCCGCGAAGGACGAGATCGAAATCGCTCATGGTCGGGGTATCCGGTTATTCAGGTGATAGACGTAAGGATGCGCTCAGCCTTCGCGGCCGAGCGCGTAATCGGTGAAGTTCATGCCGAGCGCCTTTTCGACGATCGGATAGACGCTGGGGTCGGTGACGCTGGAGCTGAGCGGGATCTTGCTCTTGGGCACGCGCAGCACCGAGAGTTCCATGCCCTCGCGGACATGGCCGGCACTGACCGGCTGGCCGTCATTGTCGAGCGTGGTGATCACGTCCGGGAAGCAGGCGTGGCGGGCGCCGTCGGGATCTGTCACCGCCATGTACTCGTTCATGACATGGATGACGCGGGCGGCTGCCCCGGTGCCGACCTGGATCGTACCGATATCGAAGGCCTCGTTGGTGTAGCGCACATCCTTCTTCGCGACGGTGCCGCGCGCGATGATCGAGCCGCCGGTCTCGTCGCAGATCGCGTCGATCACGGCGCTGCCGCCCTTCGGCTTGGCGGCGAGGATGCGCTCGCCCAGCGCCAGCGCCATCGAGATGCCGCCGAGCGCCGCGTTCTTGCGGACATAGGCCGCCGAAACCGGGTTGCGGCAGGAGGCGATGAAGCCGCCCGACATGTCGGACGCCGTGCGCAGGATCGGCGAGATCTTGGCGGTCGCACCGCGCGTCACCAGCTCGATATACTGGTTCTTCGAACGGTTACCGCCGACCGCGACCTGGATCGTCGCTTCCGGGCTGTTGGCGAGGCCGATCGAACCCATGTCGCCAGTGGGATGGGCGCGGATGTCGCCGACGGCATCGACGACCTTGACGCCGAGGATCGCGCTCGGCAGCCAGGCGTTCAGCGTGCTCGACATGCCGTTCTGGCCGATGATCAGGCCGTAGATCGGCTTGCCCAGAGCCTCCTGCAGCAATTGCACGGCCTTGACGTAGTCGATGCCCCACATCTCCCACTCGGTCGTGCCGCCGGGCGCACCGATGGCGGCAGCCGTGGCGATGATCGCATCGTCGGGAATCTCGTCCATGGTGACGAGTTCGGGCCTGCCGGTATTGACCGCGGCAGTGCCGAGCATCCGGCCGTGATCGGCCCAGCCGCCGCCGCCTGCCGCGAAGACCGACCCGCCGGCAACTGCGGCCTCGACATCCCTGCTCGTCAGAATGCGTCTCATCGGCCGGCTCCGTCCTTCTCCCGCGCCGATCGTGGCCGGCATGGGGTCGAGCTTAGGGCGCTAGGCGCGAAATGAATCATGCTTATTATGCGACCGACCATAATTGGATGTTATCGCCATGCGCCTCAATCTCCGGCAGATCGAAGTCTTCCGGGCCATCATGATCACCGGCTCGATCAGCGGTGCGGCCCGCCTGCTCTCGGTCTCGCAGCCCGCCATCAGCCGCCTGCTGGCCTATACAGAGGATCGATTGGCGCTGCGCCTGTTCGAGCGCGTGCGCGGCCGCGTGCAGCCGACGCCCGAGGCGCGCCGTCTCTTCCAGGAGGTCGATCAGGTCCATCAGGGTGTGGTCAGGGTCAACGAGCTCGCCGAGGAATTGCGCGAGCGTGGCACCGGCTCGGTCCGGATCGTCGCGAGCCCGAGTGTCGGCCAGACCCTGGTTCCCGATGCCATCGCTCGCCTGCGCGAGCGCTTTCCCGATCTGCGCGTCGAGTTCGAGGTGCTGACCATCCTCGAGATCATCGCCAAGGTCGTGGCTGGCCGGGCCGATCTCGGCGTCTCGATCCTGCCCGTCGACGAGCCGACGCTCGACATGGAAGTGCTCACCGAAGGGCGGCTCATGGTCATCATGCCGCGCGACCATGCGCTCGCGCGGCTGCGCGTCATCCGGCCGGCCGATCTCGCGCCCTATCCGCTGATCGGCTTCGGGTCGCAGACACCCTATGGCGATGTCGTCGGCCGCGCGCTCACCTTGAAATCCGAGCCGCTGCGGATCAGCACCGTCGTCCGCTTCACCCCGGTCGCCTGCGCCATGGTGCGTGCGGGTGCTGGCGTCGCGGTGGTCGACGAATTCGTGCTGCGCGGGCGAACCTGGCCGGAATTGGTGTCGCGCCCGCTCGCGCCGAAGACGCGGGTCCGCGCTCATTTGCTGACGCCGCGCTTCGAGCCGCTGTCGCGCACGGCAAGCGCGTTTGTCGACATCTTGCGGAACCTGGTCCCGCCTCCACCCGCCAAGCATACTGGGGAAGGCGAAGAGGGAGCTTAACATCAGGTTATGGCCACCCGACAATAAATGATTGGCTGGGCATGATTTGGCCCTGTTAGGCTCCCTTTGGACGTGGCCGGATTGTTGCAGGGACAGGGGTGCAGCAATCGCAGTGTAGCCACCACGCATAACGGGAGCGGGAAACATGAAGCTGAATTCGATCAACCTGACGCGGGCCGTCGCCGCGGGCGCCATGCTCGCGGCCATGCTCGCCATGCCGGCCATGGCGCAGGACGCCGACCATCCGCAGGGCGAGAAGCTGAAGGTGGCTTGCGATCTCGGCTTCGCGCCGTTCTGCTTCAAGACGCCGACCGGCGAGACGACCGGCTTCACCTATGACATGTCGGCCGCGCTGGCGAAGCAGCTCGGGCGCCCCGGTGTCGACGTGACGGATTCGAACTTCTCGGCGATCTTCGCCGGCTTGTTCTCCAAGCGTTATGAGATGATCCCGGCGCCGACCAACATTACCACCGAGCGCGCGGCGCAGATGCTGTTCAGCGAGCCCTATATGCCGACGGGCCTCGGCTTCCTCGTCAAGAAGGGCGGCAAGATTGCCGGTCTCGAGGACCTGAAGGGCAAGGCATTGACCGTCAATAACGGCTCGATCTCGGACAAGTGGCTGACCGACAACGAAGCGAAATATGGCTTCACTATCCAGCGATACAACAAGAACGCCGACGCCGTGCAGGCGGTGATGATCGGGCGGGCCTTCGCCAATGTCGCCGACGCCCCGGTCTCGCGCTATGTCGCGACGCAGACGCCGATGGCGGAAGTCCCCTTCGTGCTCGATGGCGGCCGCAATTTCGGCATCGCCTTCCGCAAGGAAGATGCGGCTTTCCGGGCCAAGGTCGAGATCGCGCTGGAATGCATCAAGAGCGACGGCACGCTGGCCCAGCTTCACGAGAAATGGTTCGGCGTGAAGCCGGCGGCGGATTCCTCGACCGCCAAGATCTATCCCGGCACCGGCGCGCCTGATTTCGAAGGCTATGACGCGACCGAACACAAGGCCGCGTGCAAGTGAGCTCGCAGCCCGCCATGACGGCTTCGTCGCCCGAGACGATCGTGTCGATCGAGGGGCTGCGCAAGAGCTTCGGCAATGTCGAGGTTCTGCGCGGCGTCGATCTCAAGGTCGGCAAGGGCGAGGCCGTCGTGATCGTCGGTTCCTCCGGTTCGGGCAAAAGCACCTGCCTGCGCTGCATCAACCGGCTTGAGGAGCCGACGGCAGGCACGATCCGCGTCGGCGGGCAGGTGGTCACCGGTCCCAAAGTCGATCTCGACCGTCTGCGCCGCGGGATCGGCATGGTCTTCCAGGGCATCCATCTCTACCCGCACAAGACGGCGCTGGGGAACGTTTCCCTGGCGTTGCGCAAGGTCGTGGGCCTCGGCAAGGAGGAGGCGGAGCAAAAAGCCCGTCGCCATCTCGAAGTCGTCGGCCTCGCTCACAAGGCCGACGCCTATCCGGCCGAGTTGTCAGGCGGCCAGCAACAGCGCGTCGGCATTGCCCGCGCCATGGCGCTGGAGCCGCAGGTCATGCTCTTCGACGAGCCGACCTCGGCGCTCGATCCCGAGCTCGTCGGCGAAGTCCTCAACGTCATGGTCCGCACCAAGGAAATGGGCATGACCATGATCGTGGTGACCCATGAGATGAAGTTCGCGCGCGACGTCGCCGATCGCGTCGTCTTCATGGATCATGGCGCGATCCTGGCCGAGGGCACGCCGCAGGAGATCCTGATCAACCCGCAGCACCAGCGCATCCGCGACTTCGTGATGCGCTCGCACGGCTGACGGTACGCATGGATCAGATCGTCCGCTATTTCTTCGATTTCTCGCTGATGTCGGCCTTCTGGCCGGACATCTTGCGCGGCTTCCTGATCACCGTCCAGATGTCGATCCTGACGGTCCTGATCGGTATTCCGCTCGGCCTCGCGCTGGCGATCCTCAGGCTCTACGGCATCCGGCCGCTGAACTGGCTGATCATCTTCTACATCGATTTCTTCCGCTCGATCCCCCAGCTCGTCCTGATCGTGCTGGCCTATTTCGCGCTGCCTTATTTCGGGCTGGTGCTGGAACCCATCACCGCGACGGTGCTGGCGCTCGCGATCGTGCTTTCGGCCTTTGCCGAGGAGATCTTCTGGGCCGGTATCAACGCCGTGCCGAAGGGGCAGTGGGAAGCCGGCCGCTCTACCGGCCTCTCCTTCACCAGGACGCTGGCCTATATCATCCTGCCCCAGGTGGTGCGCATCTCGATCCCGCCATTGACCAACCGCGCCATCGGCATCAGCAAAGGCACGACGCTGGGCTCGGTCGTGGCGGTGCCCGAGCTTCTCAACGTGACGTCGAGCATTCAGTCCAACGTCGCCAACCCGACGGCGCTGACCGTCGGCGCGCTTCTCTTCCTCGTGCTGTTCCTGCCCTTCGTGCGCTTCACGCGCTGGCTCGAACACGCCTATGCGCATCCGAGGTCATGATGGACGATCTCGTCACGACCTTCCTCAACATCGACGTCCTCAAGCAGGTCTGGCCGCTGCTGCTGCAGGGCTTCTGGATGACGCTGGCGTTGGCCGCCGTCGCGGTGCCGCTCTCGGTAATCACAGGCATCGCCATCGCCATGGCGCAGGATGTGCCGAACAAGCTGCTGCGCTTCCTGCTGATCGCCTATGTCGATGTGATGCGCGCCATCCCGCCGCTGGTGCTGCTGATCTTCATCTTCTTCGGCCTGCCTTTCCTTGGCCTGAAGCTCAACGAATTCACCGCCGCCGTGCTGGCCCTGACGCTGAACGGGTCAAGCTATTTCGCCGAGATCTTCCGCGCCGGCATCGAATCCGTGCCGAAGGGCCAGCGCGAGGCGGCCCGCTCTACGGGCTTGAGCTGGTACAAGAGCATGATCCATGTCGTGGTGCCGCAGGGCACGCGCAATGTGCTGCCGGATCTGATCAGCAACACGGTCGAGCTGGTGAAGCAGACCTCGATCGCCTCTGCCGTCGCCTTGCAGGAGTTGCTGCGCTCGGCCCAGCTCGCCCAGGGTCTGCTCTATAATCCGACGCCGCTGATCGCGGTGGCGATCGTCTACTTCCTGATGTTCTGGCCCTTCGTGCGGCTGGTCTCGCGTCTGCAGAACCGCACGGCCGTCTCGGCTGCGTGAGGAGGAAACCCGCCTGTCGCGTCAGGCGGCGACGGGAAAGAGGCGGGTGATGCGGTTCGGGTTGGTCTCGGCGAGGAAGATGTCGCCGGCAGGGCCGAGCCAGAGGCCATGGGCTCCGTTGAGCACGGGGCGGCATCGCCCGAGCAGCGCGCCATCGGCGGAGAGCAGGCTCAGCGTCGGGATGGAATCGCAGACATGAATCCGGTCCTCCGCATCGGCGACGACATCCTGCGGCCGCAGGAAGGCGTCCCAGACCGCGAGGCACTCGCCTTCGGCCGTGAAGCTCTGTACGCGGCTGTTCTCGCGATCCGCGACGATCACGCGCCCGTCGCTGAGCACGCAGATGCCATGCGGCGTCAGGAAGGCGCCCGGCGCCGTTCCGACCGAGCCCCAGCTCGCGATCAGGCTGCCATCGGCGTCGAAACGATGGATCCGGCCATTGCCGTAACCATCCGCGACATAGAAGCCGCCATCGGGCGCGAAGGCGATATCGCTGGGGTGGTTGAAGGGGCGGCCCGGCCGGTGGCTTTCGCCGATCTGCCTGTGCAACTGCCCTTCGATATCGCAGAAGAGAATGCGATGCGCGTCGCGATCGACGATGGCGAGGCCGCCATCGGGCGTTGTCGCGATCTTGTGGGCATCGACGCACAGCATCTCGCCCCAGCTCCGCAGGAAGCCGCCATCGGCCGCCAGCGTGACGACGCAAGGCCCATCCGGGTCGATGGCGCCGTCGCGGCGCAGCAGGACATGCACGAGCCCATCCTTGTCGACCGCGAGATCGGTGATCCGGCCCGGCGTCGTGGGCAGGATGCCCCAAGGGCGCTCGATACCGTAGAGCCTGTCGCCGAGGGCTACGCGCAATTCCGTTTTCATTCTGATCTCGTTGCTGTTTCGCGCGCCGCGGGCTGCCGTTTCACGGCCCCCGCCGCATAGAGAGAAAGACCATGAGCGAATTCGATCTCGTCATCCGCGGCGGCACGGCCGTGACCGCTACCGATATCGGAGCGTTCGATATCGGCGTAACGGGAGGCGTCATCGCCGCGATCGGCGCGGGGCTGCCGCGCGGCAGGCAGGAGGTCGATGCGCGAGGGCAGCTCGTCCTGCCCGGCGGCGTGGACAGTCATGTCCATCTCGACCAGCCCTTTTCCTCGGGCGCCGACATCGCCGATGGCTTCGACAGCGGCACGGCTTCCGCCGCTGCGGGCGGCACGACGACGGTCGTCTGCCACGCCCCGCAGATCCGCGGCGGCTCGCTGGCCGGCGCGGTCGCCGCCTATGCCGAGAAGGCGAAGCAAGCCCGGATCGATCACGCCTTCCATCTGCTGGTCAATGATCCGACGCACGAGGTGCTGGAGCGCGAATTGCCTGCGCTGGTCGAGGCCGGGCACCGCTCGGTCAAGATCTTCATGACCTATGACAGCAACCGGCTTGGTGACGCACAGATCCTGCAGACGCTGGCGGCGGCCAGGCGCGCAGGCGCGCTCGTCTGCGTCCATGCCGAGCATCACGAGCTGATCACCTGGCTGACGCAGGCGCTGCTGGCGGCCGGGCAGACGGCGCCGCGTCATCTCGCCTGGGCCAAGCCCATGGTGGTCGAGCGTGAGGCGACGCATCGCATCCTGGCGCTGGCCGAAGCGCTGGATACGCCGGTTCAGATCTTCCACGTCTCGGGCCGGCAGTCTGGCGAGGAGGTCGAGCGGGCGCAGAGGTGCGGGCAGAAGGCATGGGCGGAGACTTGCACTCAGTATCTCGTGCTCGACGAGGCCGATATGGACCGGCCGGGTTTCGAAGGCGCGAAGTTCATGATCTCGCCGGCCTTGCGCTCCGGCGCCGATCGCGAGGCGCTCTGGCAGTTCCTGCGCGACGGCGTCATCGACATCGTCTCGTCCGACCATTCGCCGCTGCGCTATGACGATCCGCGCGGCAAGAAGCAGCATGGCGAGAACGCGCCCTTCAACAAGATCCCGAACGGCGTGCCCGGCCTGGCGGCGCGGTTGCCCATTCTCTACTCGGAAGGTGTCGCCAAGGGCCGCATCGATCTGCGCCGCTTCGTCGATCTCGTCGCGACCAATCCGGCCAGGCGTTTTGGGCTGGCGCCACGCAAGGGCGCGCTCGCGGTCGGGGCCGATGCCGATATCGTGCTGTTCGATCCCGCCCGGCGCGTCACGCTCACCAATGCCATGCAGCATCACGGCAGCGACTACACGCCCTATGAGGGCATGGAGGTGCAGGGTTATCCGACGGCGACCTACCAGCGCGGCCGCCTCGTCTTCGACGGCAAGCGCGTGCTGGCGCAGCCGGGTGACGGGCAATTGCTGGCGCGGGGGCCCTATGCCGAGATCGCGCCGACGGGCCGTTTCCCGACGCTGTTCGACCCGTTCGGCTGAGGTCGCCAAGGAGGGCGCTCAGGCGCCCTCCGGCTTTCCGAGCGGGGCGCCGACGCCGGTGCGCTCGGTCAGCAGGCCGTAATGCTCGACGCGGCGATGGCGAATGAAATCGAAGATCGTCGCCTTGCCGAAGCGGGTGTCGTCGAGATCGCAAGGGTGGACGAGTACGCCGTCCTCCTCATGGTCGAGTTCGCCGACGATCTTGCCGTCCGGCGCCGCGATCAGCGTTCCCCCGAAAAGGTGATGCCCATCCTCCGTGCCGGCCTTGCCGACGGCCACGACCCAGGTCGAGTTCTGGTAGGCGCCGGCCTGCACCGACAGGCGATGGTGGAACAGGCGATCGGCCACCGTCTCGTTGGGCGATTGCGAATTGGCGGAGGGGGTGTTGTAGCCGAGCACGACCATCTCGACGCCCTGCAATCCCATGACGCGATAGGTCTCGGGCCAGCGCCGGTCGTTGCAGATCGCCATGCCGAACAGCCCACCCTCGAATTCCCAGACCGGGAAGCCGAGATCGCCCGGCTCGAAATAGCGCTTCTCGAGATGCTGATGCGCCCGCTCAGGGTCGAACTCGACATGGCCGGGCAGATGGATCTTGCGGTACTTGGCGACGACCCGCCCGCTGCGGTCGACCAGGATCGAGCTGTTGAAGTGCCGACCTTCGGGGGTGAGTTCGGCATAACCGAAGCTCATGGCGAGGCCGAGTGCCCGCGCCTTGTCGAACAGCGCCTGCGTTTCCGGGCCGGGCATGCTGCGCTCGAACCATTGATCCGCCTCGGCGCGATCCTCATGGTACCAGCGTGGGAAGAAGGTGGTCAGCGCGAGCTCGGGAAACACAACGAAGGTCGCGCCCTGCGCCTTCGCCTTCTCCAGCAGCGCGATCATCCGGTCGACGACCTGCTTGCGGCTGTCGGCCCGCTGGATCGGGCCCAACTGTGCAGCGGCGACGGTAATGAGGCGGGACATCGACGACTTCCTGGCGTGACCTATGATCTGGTTCTGTCGGGAAGCGCCGCGATGGGCCGGTCCCCGAAGAACAAGCTCTAGAGGTCCTGCCTCCATTGTTCTCATGCTTTATTCGGGGCCAGATATAACCCGATGTTATTCAGTTACGGGCGTATGTGGGCCGAGGAAGGCTCCGGGATAGCCCCGCGATGCGCGAGGGAAAATTGTCCCGGCTCCGGTTGGGATCGGTGTAACGGATCGGTATCGGGGGCAATCCGTCCGTTGCACTAAGCAGGCCCGGTTCGCCCCAACCTAAATGGGTGGCTTGGGCGCAAAAAAGCTAGGACCATGTCGCGTCGTTTCCGCTGAAATCGTCGGCGCTACTGAGGCGATGCAGTCCTGATTCAGCCGTCCTCGAGCGTGGCGACGACATCCTCGGCCCGGTAGCTGAAGCGCGGATCGGCCGCCGGCGAGAAGCGCGGGCATAAGCGAGAGCCCGATCGGCAGTGTTTAGAATTCGCTTGGTCGCGCCCCCGCCTCGGCACCTTGGCGCAGTGCCCTGATGGTCTCCGTGTTCGGGCAATACCGCCCGTGGCGCAGGGGAGCGTCTTGCTGGCTAAGGTCGCTGCGGCATCGGCGTGTCATCGCACACCCCGCGCAGACGATCGCCATGTCCCGCAGCACGCTCGCTTGCCTGTGCGCCAGTTGCTCGGGGTCGATCCCCAGGCGCTTGAGCAGTCGGGGAAGGAGAGCAGAGTCTGCCTCGTTGCGGGCTGCGAGCTGGCGCAGATCAGCCTCGGGAATGGCATTGTCCCGAGCCAGTTCGGCCATCGCTGCCGGGCCGAGTGCTTCCAGCTTTCTCAGATGGGATTGAACGCGCCACCACTGGCGAACCGTTTCGACGATCTGCATGGCAACCTCCACGCCCCCACACAACTATGACCTCGTTGGCAGCAAGCTTCGTTGCGATAGCTCAAACTTCCCATCATGGATTGCGTGCTCGTGCGGCGCCATCCTCCGCCTCTGGCCGAGGCAGACTCCCGTCCATTGGACGCTTGCGGGCAGCGGCGCCGTGCCATGGCAATTCGGCGCAAAATCGGAATTTACAATACATCTTTTCCGCCATAAAGATGAACTAAGAATGTATCTTTTAGGGGAAGCCAACCATGATCGGCCGACCGCGTGACGCAGCCGGCACCGACAGCACGTTGGTGCCGATGCTGATATGGGGACTTGTTCTGGTCGTTGTCGGAATGGCCTTCGTCATGCTCTTCGTGTAGCGCTCGCCCGGTTTTCGCGGGCGGCTGCGACGAGGGGCTCGTCTCTTCGGGATGGAACGGTCTGTCGGGGCAATTCGCCGGAACATACGGGATGGCTCATGCGACTGACGCGATTTTCCGATTATTCACTCAGGGTCCTGATGTATGCGGCAAGCCGGGGCGAGCGCCTGATCACGATCGAGGAGACGGCTGCGACCTACCGGATTTCGCGCTCGCATCTGATGAAGGTCTGCCATCAGCTTACCAGGGCTGGTTTGCTTCGGGCCGTCCGCGGTCGCTCCGGCGGGCTCGTCCTAGCCAAAGCGCCGTCCGAGATCGGGATCGGCGAGGTCCTGCGCCTGACGGAACCCGATTTCGCGCTGGTCGAGTGCTTCGGCGGCGGCAAGGACTGCGCGATCGCTCCGCGTTGCCGGCTCCAGGGCGTCCTCCACGAGGCGCTGGCCGCCTTCCTCGCCACGGTCGATCGCTACAGCCTGGCCGATCTAATGCTGAACCCGGCGGATTTCGGCCTCGCGCCGGCGGCCTGAGGCAGGGCATCGCGCCAACGCTCCGTGAGGCGAGCGGCAGGAAGGAGCGGCGATAGATGCGGCTGGTGTTCGATCAAGCCTTCGGCCTCGACGAGGACAGCTTGCACGACGTCGTCGCCGCCCTGAGCGAGCGGCTGCGTGCCCACCCCCGCCTGCGCCGCCCGCTCGACCGCGTCGTCGGCAACCGCTGGTGCGAATTCGAGCACGGCCTCACGCATTTCATCGCGGCGCTGGGCGCACGTACCGGCGATCATGGCGGCGGCCTGGCGGCGGTGTTCGAGGCGTTTCCGGAACTGGCGCCCGAGCACGTCGTCGATGCGCGCGATCTCTTCGTCGAGTCCGCCCTGGCGGTTTTGCCGCTTCATGCCGCCGCATCCTTATCCGATTTTGCCGACGGCGTCTGCGACCTAGCCTTGCGCGCTCTGTGTCCGTTGCCCGGAGCGACAGGCGCGATACCGCTGTCCCGTCGTATCAACGAGGCCGAGGAAGCCCTGCGGATCGGGGCTGGCCTCGGATAGGCCAGATGGGCGTCAGGACTTTGAGGACGAGATCGGTTGTCACGCCGTCAACGGGGACATCGTCCAGACAGGCGGCATAGGCCTTCAGTGTGTTCGCCCACTGGGCCGGGTGTTTCTCATTGCGAAAGCCCTTGCAGATCTCGGGCAGCAACTCATCGGTGAATGTACGGAAGGTCGGCACCGCACTGCGGCGCTGGGCGGCGATACGCCCATGCAGGATCGGGTTCTGTCCTGCGGCGAGTACCGTCCTCGCCTCTGCAGCACATGATCGGGCATTGGCGGGTGATACTCGCGAGACGCTACCCGATCCCATTTCCTTCAGCTTGCCATCCCACCGAAAGAGGGAAAGCCAGCGCTTCGCACCGCTGGCGTCCACATACAGATGGAGGCCATTGCCATCGCGCCCCTCCTTGGTAACCGTCTCGACCTTCCGAGCCGAAAGCTTATTGATCGCGCCGGCCATCATCCCGCCAAGCGATCGATTTCCAGAGGGATCATAAAATCAAGAGCTTGCAGCCGCCGGGTGTGCGGGACGGCTCGCGCAAAGCCGCGCCGCTGAACGCGCTCGAAGACACGAATCGGCGGGCTTCACGGGTGCGGTCCGGACGATCTGCTGACGCGCGCCGGGACGTGTCTGGGAGCCGCTATGCCACGGCCTTGCGTCCCCCGAGATAGGCGGCGCGGATTTCTTCGTTCGACCAGAGCTGCTCCGGTGTGCCGGCCAGCACGAGCTTGCCGGTTTCCAGCACATAGCCGCGGTCGGCGACCGACAGGCCCATGCGGGCATTCTGCTCGACCAGCAGCACGGTCGTTCCGCGCCGGCGAATCTCGGCGATGATCGCGAAGACTGCCTGGACGATGACGGGAGCGAGGCCGAGCGAAGGCTCGTCAAGCAGCAGGATGCGCGGCTTCGCCATCAGCCCGCGCGCGACCGCGACCATCTGCTGCTGGCCGCCCGAGAGCGTCCAGCCCAGCGCGTCGGCGAAGCGCCGGATATCGGGGAAGAGATCGAACATCTCGTCCGCCTCGCGCCTGATCGCCGAGGTCTTCATGCCGCGCCGGTTCGAGGCGCCGAGCATGATGTTTTCGCGCACGCTCAAGCCCGGAAAGACGCGCCGGCCTTCCGGCACATGGGCGATGCCGCGGCGCACGATCTCCTCGGGCTTCAGGCCGACGATCGACTGCCCCTCGAACAGGATATCGCCCGAGGCCGGTTTGGCGAGGCCGGAGATGGCGCGCAGCGTCGTCGATTTGCCCGCACCGTTCGAGCCGAGCAAGGTGACGACCTCGCCGGCTTCGACGACGAGCGAGATGCCGTCGACGGCTTCGACCTCGCCGTAGCGGACGACGAGCGATTTGAGTTCAAGCAGGGACATCGGGCGTCGTTCCCAGATAGGCCGCGATCACGTCGGGATGTTTCAGCACGTCGGCGGAATAGCCGTCGGCGATGCGGCGGCCGAAATTCAGCACGGTGATGTGCTGGGCGACTTCGCTCACCAGCGTCATGTCGTGGTCGATGATCAGGATGGTGAGGCCACGGGCCGAGATGCGCTTGAGCAAATTGCGCAATTCGACCTTCTCCGAGGAGTTCAGGCCCGCGCCCGGCTCGTCGAGCAGGAGCAGTACCGGGTCTCCGGCGAGCGCACGGGCGATTTCGACCGCGCGCTGATGGCCATAGGAGAAGTTCGCCACGATCTCGTCGGCCCGGTCCTCCAGGTCGACGAAGGCGAGCGCAGCGCGCGCCCGCGCCAGCAGCGCGGCGGGATCGTTGTCCACCGGGCTCCCGGGGCGCTCGGCGCCGACCATGACGTTCTCCAGCGCCGTCATCGAGCGCCAGAGCCGGATGTTCTGGAAGGTGCGGCCGAGCCCGGCCTTGGTGCGGGCATGCGGCGGCAGGTCCGTGATGTCCTGTCCGTTGAGTTCGATGGTACCGGCCGTCGCCCGGTAGAGGCCGGAGAGCACGTTCAGCGTCGTGGTCTTGCCGGAGCCGTTCGGGCCGATCAAGGCATGGACGCCGCCGCGCTTGATGGTGAGATCGACCTCGTCGACAGCCTTCAGACCGCCGAAATGCTTGGAGAGCCCGCGCACCTCCAGCACGGTCTCGGCGCCTTCGCCGCCGCCCGACAGGGCCAGCGTGGTAGCCGTGCGGCTCGGCAGCACGGCGCGCTTGAAGCGGTCGAGCCGGCTGCGCAGATAACCCCAGATGCCGTCCGGCATGAACAGCATGATCAGGACCACCGCGGCGCCGTAGATCGCGAGATAGAGGCCGGGGATGCTCTTCAGGAAGCGCAGCCACTCGGGAAGCAGGATCAGCAGTCCCGTGCCGATGACGGCGCCGATCGGCGAGGCGACGCCGCCGAGCAGCACCATGGTCAGGAACACCACCGATTCCGCGAAGGAGAACTGGTCCGGGCTGACATAGGCGAAACCGCCTGCGAAGAGGCCGCCGCCGATGCCGCCGAGGACGGCCGACAACGCGAAGGCGGTGACTTTGGTGCGGTAGACGTCGACGCCGGCGACCCCTGCGGCCAACTCGTTGTCGCGCACTGCCCGCATGGCACGGCCGAGCTTGGTGTCGCGCAAGCGCCAGACGAGGAAGCCGAGGCCGGCGAGCATGGCGATGCAGAAGGCAAGATAGCTCGAACCGTCGGCGAGGAAGCTGGGGCGCGGGATGGCGCGCACGCCGTCCGGTCCCTTTGTCACCGGAATCCAGTTTATCAGCACAAGCGTGACGATCTGCTGGAAGGAGATCGTGACCATCGCGAGATAATGCCCGCCGAGCCGGAGCGTCGAGGCGCCGAGCAGCGCGCCGAAGCCCGCTGCCATACCGGTGCCGATCAACAGGCAGACCCAGAAATTCAGGCTGTATTCGGTCTGGCCGATGCCGACCGCATAGGCGCCGAGCCCGAAGAAGGCGGCCTGTGCCAGATTGATCTGACCGCAGAGGCCCAGCACGATCGTCAGGCCGAGCACGGCGATGGCGTAGGTCGTCGCCTGCAACGAGATGTTGAGGATGTAGCCGGTCTTCGGCACGGCGATGGCGAGCACCATCGCGGCCAGAACGAGCACGGCGAAGGCCGGGACGCCCCAGCGCAGGCGCGGCCGGACAGCCCCGGTGGCGGTGGAGGTTTCGGTCGTGCTCATGCTTTTTCCGCCACGCGCTCGCCGAAGATGCCCTGCGGCCGGAAGATCAGGAAGGCGATCAGCACCAGGAAGGCGAAGCCGTCCTTGTAGGGCACCGAGATATAGGCGGCGCCGAAAGTCTCGATGACGCCGAGCGCAAGCCCGCCGATGATCGCCCCGGTGACGTCGCCGAAGCCGCCGATGATCGTCGCGGCGAAAGCCTTCAGCGCGATGGTCGCGCCCATGCCGATCGAGACGAAGAGTACCGGCGCGACGAGGATGCCGGCGATGCCGCCGATCACCGCCGAATAGACGAAGGTGATCATGATCATCACCGCGACGGGGATGCCGAGCAGCGAGGCCATCTCCTTGTCCTGGGAGGTCGCCTGCAGCTTCTTGCCAAGCAATGTGTGCTCGAAGAACCAATATTGCAGCACGACCAGCAGCGCCGTGACCACGATGATCAGGACGTACTGGTTGTCGAGATAGACCGGGCCGAGCATGAAGCCGGGCGTGTCGAACCAGCCTGACAGGACCTCCGGTTCGGGTCCGTGGATCGACAGCGTGGTATTGGCCATGAAGATCGAGGCGCCGATCGTCGAGATGATGACCGGCAGATAGGTGCGGTGCCGCAGCGGGTAGTACACCGCCAGATTGAAGACGGCGCCCAAGCCCGCCATGCAGACCAGGGCCAGGACGAAGGCGATCCAGTAAGGCAGGCCGATCTTGAGGGAGAAGACCACCATCAGGAAGGCGGCCACCATCGAGAACTCGCCCTGCGCGAAGTTCACGACATTGGTGGCCCGGAAGATCAGGACGAAGCCGAGCGCGACGAGCGCATAGACCGAGCCGATGCCGATGCCCGTGAAGAGAAGCTGAAGAACGAGATCCATCTATCTACCGCGCTTGCGTGGAGCCGATCGGTCCTCCGCGGCGAACAGGCAGGCCCGTTCGCCCCGAAAGGGCATGGTGCGGGGCGCGTTTTGCAGAGCGGGGCCGCTCCGGCCCCGCGCGCCCGGCCGGGATCAGCCGAGATTCGGCGTGAAGTCGAGCCGCTTGTCGAACTTGATCTCGCCCTTGTCGTTCTTGACGATGTTGTAGCCGTGCAGGCCGTCACCGTTCTTGTCGAAATTGTATTGCCCTTCGGCACCGTTATGGCCGCGGATGGCGAGCATGGCCTGGCGCACCTTCTCGGGCTCGGTGGAGCCCGCCTTGTTCATCGCCATGGCGAGGCAGGTCACGGCGTCGAAGGTCCAGGACGACTGGTTGTCCGGCGCGACCTTGCGGATGTCGCGATAGGCCTTGCCGAAGGCCTTCGAGGCATCGCTCGAATCCTCGGCATAGTCGGCGACGCCATAGGTGTTGTAGAGCGCGGGGCCCGCGAGCTTCAGCGCCGAGATGTTGACGATCGAGGGCGACCCGACCCAGGGGATGTTGACGCCGAGCTGGCGCAATTGCCGGGCGAAGATGCCAAGATCGGTCTCGAAGGTGAAGTAGGTGCCGAGAATGTCGGCGCCGGACTGGCGCACCGCCAGCACGACCGGCGTGAAGTCCTGGCTCTGGTTGGCGTAGCCCTGGTCGAGAGCGAGCGTCGAGCCATTGTCGGGCAGGGCGTCGGCGAGCGCCTTGCCGCCAGCGGTGCCGAAAGCGTCGGTCGAATGGACGATCGCCCATTTCTTCTTGCCGAGCTCCTTGGCACCGAACTGCGCGATCACCTTGCCCGAATAGGAATCGTTGGGGCGGAAGCGGAAGAGCCAGGGATTGCCGAGCTTGGTGAGGTTGGGGTCCGTGCCGCCGAAGCCGACCGGCTTGCCGACCTTGAGCATGTCGGGCGCCATCGCATGCATCTGCGTCGAGCGGATGGAGCCGAGAAAGGCGACGATATCCGGCTGGCTGGCCAGCTTGGAGAAGGCCAGGACCGCGCCGGGATTGGTGGTCTGGTCGTCCTCGAAGATCAGTTCGAGCGGCTTGCCGAGCACGCCGCCGGCCTTGTTGACCGCTTCCAGCGCGATCTTGGCGCCGGTCTGCGCGAAGGAGCCGGATTCGGCGGCGGCGCCGGTCATCGGCACGACCATGCCGATCTTGACGGTCGCGCCCTGTGCGAAAGCAGTGCGGATGACGGTAGGCGCGGCAATGCTGCCGGCGAGCACCGTCGTAAATCCGCGACGAGTGAGATTCATCGCTATCCTCCCGATTTAATGGATTAGATCGGATCTGAACGCCCGATTGCGGTCATGATGGAATATCTGCGGCCCCGCCAGAACCGCGTCTTTCATCATCCTTTAGTCTATGTCGCGAGGCCTCTTCCCGGCCGCCGGCTTTCCCGTCAGGCCCACGCCTTCGTCAAGGTCCGCCAGCTGGCGCAGCCTTGGGAGCGGGGCCGCCAAGATGAACGCGAGAGAACAAATCTGTTCAGGTCGCGTTCTTCCCCTGGATGCTCCAATCGATGGAGCAAAAGGAGGGTGTCATGCACCGGTATGTTGTCTCGGCTCTGCTGGGTGCCGGCCTTGTCGTGTCGGCCGCCCCGGCTCGGGCAGGAGAGGCGCTCCCGCAAGACATCGTGCAGCGTCTCGGCAAGGTCTCCGTCGGATTCTCGATGTCGGAGGCGAAACGAGAACGCCTGATGATCATTCAGGAGAATATGGCCAACCAGCGCTATTATGGTGGTGGCGGCTATTACAGCCATCCCGGCTATGGCGGTCCGGAGGGCTTTGTCCGACCTTACGGCCATGGCTATGGCGGCGGGTACGGTTACTACAATTCTTACCCCCAACAACGGCCCCTGAATGGTCTGGAGCGTGGCTATTACGGGCGTTGACGACGTGTCGGGCTAAGCGGCCTGGGCCAGGACTGTTCCGCTATTTTCGAGCGCCACGCACACGAGCGATCCATCGCCCGTGTTCATCGCGGCGGGACGAGCGGCTTGAGGGCCTCCACGAGTTCCGTCGCGCCCCGGCGGATCTCGCTGGCATCCGGCGCGATCTCGATCAGGCCGCCCTCGCGGTGGGCGTCGTAGAGCTTGAACAGCAATTCGGCAGCGCTCGCGCTCACGAGCCGTTCGAGACTGTCCTGACGCTGCGCGCGAGGCACGGCCTGCGCCTCGATCGTTCGGTCCAGGAGCTGGCTCAGCGCCGCCGCGACATCGCCGGGACTGTATCGGCGCGGCCCTTCGGCATGGACGATCTCCCCTCCTTGCCCGGCGGCTGGGCGCAGCAGGAGATCGGCGGCGATCCGGCCGAGATCGGGAGCCGAAATCATCGGGAGCAGCTTGTCGACCGGGTCGTGAAAGCTGCGCAGGATCCCGGACGCGATCGCCATCGGAATGGTGCGCGCCCAGCCCTCCATATGTTCCGCCGATCGCAGGAACAGCGTCCGCGCATCGAGTCGGTTGAGCCGCTCCTCGAAGGCTCGAAACATGCTGGGCATCCCGATATCGGCGGCGACGTGGGCGCCGTAATCGGAAATCGCCAGCACTTGCCGCGGGCGGGCTCGCTCGAGCGCCGTGGCAAGGCTTTCGATGGATCGCAGCATGTCGGGAATCGTGTCCTTCGCCTGCGGCGCCACAGGGAGGATGATCTGCACCGCATCCGCACCGTCGATCGCGCTGGCGAGGGACGCGGTGTCCTGTAGATCGGCCTGGACGATCTCGCATCCGATCTCGCTGAGCCGCACCGCCTTCGCCAGGTCCCGCAGGATCGCTCGGACCGGCAGGCCGGCATCGCGCAAGGCTCGTGCGGTTGAATAGCCGACCTTTCCGGCAGCCCCGACGATGGCAAACATGCTTGATCTCCGGTGACGCCGGACCTGCCGCCTTCATGCACGGATCGCCAGGCGGGCTCAATTCACGCTTGGTGGACGAAGCTCAGCGCTTACCATCGCAGCAGCCGCGGGAAAACCAGCGCACCGAGACCGGCTATGGCGGCGATCGCGATCGTATACCACGTCGCCAGGAAGGGAACCGCGTCGTCCGGGCAATGCAGGCTGTAGGCGACCGTCGCGAGGCCGGCCGAGGCCAGGCCGGCGCAGGCGCCGGTCAGCCGGCTGTCGACCGGCGCTCCACGCCGCGCGAGCGCGAACAGGATCGCGAATGGGATCAGCGCATAGAGCGGCACGGCGATGAGGCAGGCGCGCCAGTAGCGGCCGAAGATCAGCGTGCTCCACTGCTCGGCCGGCGACTGGGCCAGCGTGAATGCGGCCCAGCCGACCACGAGCAGGATCGGCAGCGCCACCAGCGGCAGGCGCTTTCCCGGCTGCAACCCGGGCCGGAGGCTCCGCTGGAACAGAACGAGCGCGATGCTGGCGACGCTGGCGCCAAGCAGCATCTTGGCGATCACGGGGCGGGTCAGCCAGGCATGGGCGAAGTCCGGGCGGGCGCCGAGCGTGATGAGGACGAGCAGGGCGGCGAGCATCAGCGCCGCCAGCGCGCAAAGCCAAGTGGCGCGGCGCAGCCAGCCGGTATCCACCGGACGATCGTCCGCGGCCATCAGGGCAATCAGGTCATCGGTCTGCATGTCTGTCTGTTCCACTCGACCGGGAATTCGTGCCGAGCCATCGAAAGGTTACGTGGTCGCAATCGCATGGGGCCGTCATCCCGGTCTCGTGCCACGTCGCGAGAGGAATTTCGCCATGGCCTGCAGGCCGCGATGGATCGCGACCTTGGCCGCCGTCTCCGTCATGCCCGCCGCCTGGGCTGCCTCGGCCACCGTCGCGCCTTGCAATTTCACCCTGTCGATCAGGCTGCGCGTGCGTTCCGGCAGGGCAGCCATGGCACGGGTCAGGTCGAGCCGCGCCTCCGATGCCGCGCTGTCTGCCGGGCCGGCGTATTGATGCGCCTCGTCTTCGAGCGGCAGAGCATCGGCATGGCGGCCTGAGCGGCGCAGATGGTCGACCAGCTTGTAGCGCGCGATCGCATGCGCCCAGGCCGTCACCGGGCTCGCGGGATCATAGGTGTGGCGCGACAGGTGCAGCGCCAGCAGGGTTTCCTGCAGCACGTCTTCCGCCTCGCTCGCGTCGGTCCGGCCGGCGCGGGCCAGCATCTGGCGCAGATAGCCGCGCAACCGCGTGCTGATCGTATCCAGGAACAGGCGATAGGCTGCGGCATCGCCGGCAAGGGCCGCGAGGAAGAGCGGTCGGAGCTGGGTTTCGAGCTCTTGCAGCGACACGTCTTGCGCTTTTTCGCAGAGGGAATGGGCATCCTGTCCGTCGCATGGCACGCGCGGCCTCACAAGCCCGCGATGGCCTGGTGAAGCGCCGGCTGCCCCCGGCTACGCTCACGCGGGTGTGCAAGGCTTCAGCGGCGCGCGGCGAGGTGGCGGATGGCGACAAGACCGGGGCTCGTCGGTGTGTTGGCCTGCTTCATCTTTGCGGCGTCGGCCGCCGCACAGGCGCCGGACTCTCGCAAGCCCGGCGATGCCTGTCCTGCCGCGCCGGGCTGCAGCGTGGCGAGCGGCAGCTATCGCATCCTGCTGCCGCCGCCGGCCACGGCAGGGCGGCCGGTCGGCGCGATCGTCTTCTTCCACGGCTATCAGGGCTCGGCCGAGGAGGTGATCGCCGATCCCAGCCTGATAGCCGTCGCAAAGCGCCTCGGGGTCGCGCTGATCGCGCCCGACGGCGCTGGCAAGTCCTGGTCCTATCCCGACTCGCCTGCGAAGCAGCGCGATGAATTCGCCTTCGTCGGGCAGGTGCTGGACGATGTAACCGCGCGCTTTCCCGTCGATCCCGGCCGCATCCTTGCGAGCGGCTTCTCGCAGGGCGGTTCGATGGTCTGGTATCTCGCCTGCTGGATGCCGCGGCGCTTCGCGGGTTTTGCACCGATCGCCGGCGCCTTCTGGGAGCCATTGCCGGAACGCTGCGACGGCCCGCGCCCGCCATTGATCCATGTCCATGGCACGAGCGATATGACGGTGCCGCTCGCCGGTCGCGCCCTGCGCTCCGGCGCCCGGCAGGGCGATGTCTTCAAGAGCCTCGCTGTCTTCGCGCCGGGCGGCTGCACCGCCGGCTGGGCGGAGGCTATTCGCACCGCCGCTGCGCCGGAGGACCTGAGCTGCCGGGTTGCCACCGGTTGCGGCAGCACCGCGCGGCTAGAGCTTTGCCTGCATGCCGGCGGCCATGTGTCCGACGCGGCCTGGGTCGAGCGCGCCTGGCGCCTGACGATGCCGGCACGGCCGCCTGCCTCGGCAGCCGGTCTCACGTCTCCGTGATCGTGTAACCAAACGCTCATCCCGCGCGATCTCTCCAGCACAGCCGCTGCAGCGGCGAAGCGGAGAGAGACGATGCGCCACGAACGGATAGCCGTCGCGGAGCTGTCAGGAACCGGTCCGGCAGACAGCCTGACCGGTGCCGACCTCATGGCGGCCCAATTGGCGGCGGCCGGCGCGACCCATGCCTTCGGCATCCCGGGCGGGGAGGTTCTGGCGCTGGTCGATGCGCTCGAACGCTGCGGCATCCGCTTCCAGCTCGCGCGGCACGAGAACGCCGCCGGCTTCATGGCGGAGGGGCTCTGGCATGCGACCGGCGCGCTGCCCCTTCTGGTCGCGACGCTCGGTCCCGGCGTCGCCAATGCCGTCAACGTCGTTGCCAATGCGCAGCAGGATCGCGTGCCGCTGATCGTCGTGACCGGCTGCGTCGATCAGGCCCTGGCCGAAAGCTACACGCATCAGATCTTCGACCATCAGGCGGTGCTGCGTCCGCTCGTCAAGGCGAGCTTCCGTGCGGCGCCCGGCACCGAGGACCTCGTCGTCGCCAAGGCTGTCGCCATAGCCCGGCGCGGGCGGCCGGGGCCGGTCCATATCGACCTGCCGATCGCGGTGGCGGAAGCCCGCACGCCGAACCGCGCCTTGCTTCCCGCCCCCGCTTTGCAGCG
Organism: uncultured Allobosea sp.; assembly: GCF_945956895.1. Lineage (GTDB taxonomy): Bacteria > Pseudomonadota > Alphaproteobacteria > Rhizobiales > Beijerinckiaceae > Allobosea. Next base: position 28,177 of record NZ_CAMFJF010000037.1, read on the forward strand.
TTCCCTGCCGGCCGATCTCTCGGCCGCGCGCGACCTGATCGCGCTCGCGCAGAGGCCGCTGGTCATCGTCGGGCTCGACCTCGTCCATCAGGGTGGGGCGGTGGCGCTCGATCGCTTCCTGGCGCGAACGGGCGCTCCGCTGCTGACGACATACAAGGCGAAAGGGCTGGTGCCGGAGGGCGATCGGCGCGTCATCGGCGGGTTGGGGCTCTCGCCCCGAGCCGATGCGATCATACGGCCGCTGATCGATGCGGCCGATCTGATCGTGCTTGCGGGCTACGATCCGATCGAGATGCGTCAGGGCTGGCGCCATCCCTGGCCGGACGGCAAGCCCGTCATCGATATCGTTGCCGAGCCGATGCAGCACGGCATGCATCATTCCAGCCTGCTGCTCGAAGGCGATGTCGGCGCCATCCTCGCCAGGCTGGTCGAGGGGCTGACCGCCAGATCGGTCTGGCCGGGACAGGAGCCGGCGGAGGTCCGCGCGGCGTTCCGCGCCGCCTTCACCGCCCCCGTCGGCTGGGGGCCTCATGCCGTCTTCGAGACGCTGCGGCGGGTCGCGCCGGCCGGCACGGTCGCGACAGCCGATTCCGGCGCGCATCGCATCCTGCTCAGCCAGATGTGGAACTGCGATGGGCCGCGCCGCCTTTTGCAGTCGAGCGGGCTCTGCACCATGGGCTGCGCCTTGCCGCTGGCGACGGGCGCCGCGCTCGGCTCCGGCCACCCGACTCTCTGTTTCGTCGGCGATGCCGGCCTCGAGATGGTGCTGGGCGAACTGGCGACGCTTCGCGATCTTGGCCTGCCGGTGATCGTCGTCGCCCTCGTCGACAAGGCGCTCGGGCTGATCGCGCTGAAGCAGCGCCAGCTTGGCCTGGCCCGCAACGGTGTCGATATCGGCGAGACCGATTTCGCTGCCGTCGCGCGTGCCATGGGCGGACATGGCGCGACAATCGAGGATAGCGAGACGCTCGCGCACGAGGCGGAGGCGGCCTTCCGGCGCGACGGTTTCACGCTGCTCGCCTGCCGCATCGATGCCTCCCGCTACGAGGGAGCGTTCTGATGGCCGCTCTCCCCGCCACTCCGACAAAGCGGCCTCGCGACGAGCGGCTCGACCTCTTTCGCGGCTTGACCATGTTGATCATCTTCGTCGCCCATCTGCCGGAGAACAGCTGGAACGCCTGGATACCCGCCCGTTTCGGCTTTTCCTCGGGCGCGGAACTCTTCGTGTTCTGCTCCGGTATCGCCAGCGCGCTCGCTTTCGGCAGCGTCTTCACCCGGCGCGGTCTTTGGCTGGGTACGGCGCGCATCGCCTATCGGATCTGGCAGGTCTACTGGGCACAGATCGGCCTCGTCCTGGCGCTGATCGCGCTTGCCGCCGCGCTGGACGGGGTCTTCGGCCTCGCCGTGCTGGCGCAGCAGTTCCAGCCGCTGCTGGTCGATCCCGAGAACGCGCTGCTCGGCCTTGCAACGCTGACCTGGCAGCCGGACTATCTCGATATCCTGCCGCTATATCTCGTCATCCTGACGCTCGTACCCGTGATGATGCTGGCGCGCCGGCTCCACGCCGCCTTGCCCTTCCTGATCGCCGTTGCGCTCTACGCGGGGGCCTGGGCGACCGGGCTCAACCTCTCCGGCAATCCGTGGACCGGCGCCAGCTGGTTCCTCAATCCCTTCGCCTGGCAGCTCATCTTCTTCATCGGCTTCTTCATCGCCATGAAATGGCTGCCGGTGCCCCGGCTCGGCGACCGGCGATTGATGATGGCAGCCGGGCTCTTCATCCTGATCTCGGTGCCGCTTTCCTTCTGGGGCATCCTGGAGCATTGGCCGCTCGCGCAGGCGGTCCGCGATCTCGTCATTCCCGCCAGCGAGAAGACGGACCTGCATATCCTGCGCGTGCTGCACTTCCTGGCGCTGGCCTATCTCGTGCTCAGCCTGATCGAACCCTGGCGGGACCGGCTCGATCGCGGCGCGGGGCATCTCCTCATCCTGATCGGGCGGCAGTCGCTGGCCTGCTTCCTGGCGAGCGTGATGCTGGCGCGATTGCTGGGCACGATCGCCGACATGGAAGGGCGCGGCGAGATTCTGGTCGCCCTGCTCAATCTTACGGGCTTCGCGCTGATCCTCGCCACCGCATGCGTCGTCGGCTGGTTCAAGAGCGCGCCCTGGGCTGGGCATAGGCACAGGCCTGCGGCCGAGACGCGCCACGAGCCGGCCGTGAACTCCCCGCTGACAACACGGGTCCGTGAAGCGAGTTGAACGCCGCTTGATCGCGCCGTTGCGAACTTTCTGACGAGCGCCCTTCACCGGCGCAGCAATGGAGCAGCCCATGTCTTACGCCGTTCATCACGATCTCTCCGGCGACCGCATCACCGTCTCGAACGAGGCTGCGCGCCTCGCTTGGAACGACATGCTCGAAGCGCTGATGGCCCATGCCGCCGCGACGCCCGAGCATCTCGCCCGGACGCTCGCCGCCGACCCGGATTTCGCCCTGGCTCATGCCGCCAAGGGGTTGATGCTGCTCTCGCTGGCTCGCGCAGAGCTCGTCGCCCCGGCCCGCGATTGCCTGGCCAAGGCGCGGGCGGCGGCACTGCTGCGGCCGGTGACGCGGCGCGAGACGATGGTCGTGGAAGCGCTGGCGCTCTGGCTCGATGATCAGCCGCGTCGGGCGGCGGAGCGGCTGGAGTCGATCCTCCTCGCCCATCCCTTCGACGTGCTGGCGCTCAAGCTCTCGCATGGCCTGCGCTTCATGCTCGGCGACCAGGCCGAGATGCTCGCGACCCTGAATCGCTTCGCGCCGGGCTTCGGGGACAGCCATCCGCTCGCCGGCTTCGTCCATGGCTGCCATGCCTTTGCGCTGGAGGAGCGCGGCTTCTATGCGCAGGCCGAGCATGCCGGCCGCCGTGCCGTGGCCTTGAGCCCGCGCGATGCCTGGGGCCGCCATGCCGTCGCCCATGTGCTGGAGATGACCGGCCGCACCGACGAGGGCATCGCCTGGCTCGGCGACGGGCGCGAGATCGCGCATGCCAACAACCTGCGCTTCCACATCTTCTGGCATCTCGCTCTGTTCCGGCTGGAGCGCGGCGAGACCGGCGAGGTGTTGCGGCTCTATGACGAGGAGATCCGGGCCGAGCCGACCGACGATTATCGCGACATTGCCAACGGCGCCTCGCTGCTCGCCCGGCTCGACTATGCCGGCGTTGACGTCGGCGATCGCTGGGAAGAGCTCGCGGTCAAGGCCGAGGGGCGCATCCATGACGGCCGCCTCGTCTTCGCCGACCTGCACTACGCGCTGTCGCTGCTCGGCGCCGGCCAGACCGATGGGGCGGAGGCGATCGCCCGCAGCCTGATCAAGGATGCGAAGGTTCATCCCAGCGGCGAGCGGCGAGACGCGGCCCGCAACGGCGCGCACGCCGCCTTCGGGCTGATCGCCTTCCATGAGGGCGACTATGACGAGGCCGCCCGCCTGCTCGGTTCAGCCCGCACCGGTTTGATCGCGATCGGTGGCAGCCATGCCCAGCGCGACCTGTTCGAGCAGGCCTATGCCGAGAGCCTGATCCGCGCCGGCGAGCATGAGCGCGCCGCCGAGATCCTCGGCGAACGCCTGAGGCGGCGCGGCGGCACCAATCTCTTCGCCGCCCGCCGGCTGGCGCAACTGCGCGGCCGTGGCGCCAGCCGGCTCGCCGCCCTTGCCGTCGCTTCCACCCCGCTCGCCATCGCTCACTGAGATCAGGAAAGGACGCTCGCCATGACCACCGCGACCATGACCCGCAGCTTCGCGCTACCCTCGATCCGCACTGTGATCAATCTCGCGCTGGGCGGCTTCGCCGGCCTCGGCTTCTGGGAACTGTTCTCCTCGGTGCCGACCGCCTGGTTCGCCGAATATCCGCTGGAGCCGCCGGAGCTGGTGAAGTCGCTCTTCTACCACCAGCTCGGTCTGACGATCCCGACGCCGACCGCCAAGCTGCTGCATTTCATCACCGGGTTCCTGTTCTATCCGCTCGGCTACTGGATTCTGACGCGCTGGGTGAAGAGTTTCGGCATGCCGGCCGATGGCTGGATCTGGGGCGTGATCACCTATTTCATCGCGCTCGCCTTCTTCGCGCCGCTGGCCGGGCAGCATTTCCTGCT
>NZ_CAMFJF010000038.1 GCF_945956895.1 uncultured Allobosea sp.
GCCGTGAATCACACCCAGCCGGCAGCGCCAACCATTTTATGGGTCCGGACCCTAGTCACCGATATGCTTCCGGACTACGCAGAAGCTTGGCGTGAACGGGGCATCGCGGAAAACAAGTTGGCGGGCACGGAACGGGCCGAGGATGCCAAAGGCGAAGCGTCGCTACGACGGTCAATCGCCTTAAACGCCAATGATTTCGACGCTCACGCGAGCCTGGGTGGGATCCTAAAGCGAGCCGGTCGATTGGAGGAGGCGCTAGAGAGCTACGAGGCGTCGAACCGCTATTCCAACAGCCATCCTTATCCCTTCCTCAACATGCTCAAGCTCCGCGTCGCCCTGCGCGGGTCGCTCGATTTAACTGGCGAGGATGTTCGAACTCTGCGTAGGGCGCGACGGTTGCGGTTGGCGCAAAGTGACGCAAAGCAGGACGAGCCTTGGAGCCATTTTGACGCCGCCGAGCTCTGTCTGCTCGGTGGAGACATCCTTGAGGCCGGTCGTCGACTTGAGTTGGGGCTTGACGCGCACACTGCCGAGTTTCAGGTCGCGACGTTCCGGCAGTCCCTGAGCCTTCTGGCCGGCGCCCGTCCGCCGATCGACGGACTACAAGCGATCTTGGCAAAGCTCTCTTGAACCGCATACAACGCATCGGCTGACACAGCAGGTGCACAGGTGTGCGTTCTTCACTCTGCGGCATTTCGTTTCAAAGCGTTTCGCGACAGGTAACAAATCTGATTTTAGAGAAGCTGGTAAAGGCACTGAGCCGTCCGCTCTGTCCGCCTGTCCGCTTCCAAATCCGCGGACAGGCGGACAGAGCGGACGGTTCTTTTGCGATCACGGAGTCGAGGGTGCGTTGCAGGCGATGGTAATGACGCGATCGCGTCCCTTTCCCTCGCGGGCGAATCCGATCGCGATGCCGCTGGCACGCAGGACGGGCGCGATGCGACGCAGATGGCCACCGAGGGCGGCCGGTTCGAGGCGCCTGGGCGGAAGGATGAGCGGTTCGAGCAGCGCGGCAAGGTCGGTCGCACTGCCCTGCCAGGCGCCTTGCGTCGCGACGAAGGCTTTGACGGCGCCGACGAGGGGATCGCTCTCTGCGACGATGGAGGAGCTGGCGGCGCGGTTGGCGTCGTAGGCTGCCATGAAGCAGCCCGGGACACCAAAGCATCCCTCGATGGCGATGCCGATGCGGGCGAACCCGGCCATGCGGGGGAGGCGCTCGGGCGTTATCGTCGGCATCATGGCCAGCGCGAAGGACATCAGGTCGAGCAGCGCGCCGAACACCTCGGACCGGCAGGCCTCGAAGCGGGCGGCGAACGCGGCCGGGTCGATGCGCTTCTCCTCCGGGATCGCCGGCAGGTTCAGGACGATGGCGCGATCGGCGAGATCGGGTCGGGTCACGACGTCCTCGATGGCGTTGAGGATGATCGGCTTGATCGCCCGGAAGTAGACCTCGCCATCGTCGGTAAAGATCTGGCGCAGCGCCATGCCGCCACCCGTGGCGACCTTGCAGAAAGCATCGCTCAGCCAGTCGCCCATGGTCGAGATGTTATCGTAGACGAGCAGATGCGTATTGGAACACGCGATATAGAGGTCGCGCTCGTTGCGCGGCAGGGCGCGGAGCGGCAGGCGGCTGGGGTCGACGAGATCGTGGAGCATGGAGGCGAGAAGGGTCTTGCCGGAACCCTGTTCGCCGCCGATCGCGATCAGCGGATAAGGGCCGGCGGGCATCAGCGCCGCGACGCACCAGGTCATGAGGAGCTGGTAAGAGGCGTCATCCGGAAGGTTCAGGAGATCGCGGATCATGTCGAGATCGCCGTTGCGGCGCGGCCTCGGCAGGGGCAGGCCGAGATTGCTGCTGATGAAGCGGACGGGCGGGAACGGCACGAGGCGCCAGTCCTTTTCGTCGACCTCGACCGCGCACCCGCTGTCATCGCCGAGGTCGATATAGACTTTGCCGTCTTGCGAAGCCGAGCGCAGCCAGACCGGCACCTCGTCCGCGAGGCTGGCGAGGTCGGCGAGCGCCGTGATCGCAGCCTTGACGGCAGACGCCGAAGGGGTCCGCTGATACTGTTCGCGGAAGCGCAGGCGCAGCCAGGTCGGAAGCCTGGGGCCGAGCACCTGGAACGTGCGCCGCCCCTTGGCGGTATCGACGGTGGCATAGGCCCGCGACTGCCACTGCGACAGCCTGGCCTCCTTCTCGCCGATGGCGACGAGGAGATCGGCGTCGGTCGGCTTTGGGGTCGCCTCGTCGCTCACGACGCGCGCTCCGGATCAGCCTGTCGCGCGTGCCCGCCTTCGAGATCGATGTCGGCGATGAGCGCATTTCCGTCGCGGCGGATGCGGATGTCGACCACGGCGACGTCAGCGATGGTCAGGCGCAGGGACTGCACCCTGCAATCCTTGGCCTCGTCCTCGGTCGCCTGGACCGGCGTCGCGTCGGACGTCGCCATCGCCATCGCCTCGGGCGGCGTCCAGCCGATGGCTTCGAGAAGAGACCGCTTGATCCGCTCTCGACGCTCGTTCTCGCGGCGATAGGCGACGGCGGCCCTATAGGTCGCGGGATACTGATCCTTGAACATGATGATGGCCTTTCGTTCGGGGGGTGGTCAGGGAAGGTTGCGCGTCGGAATCCAGCGCATGGTGCCGGTGGCGGGATCGACGCCAGGCAGGCAGTAGTGATCCTGCCGGACCCACCCAGGGATCGCGCAGTCCTCGAGGGCTTTCAGAAGCCCGCTGTTCGACATGCGCCGGGCGCGCTCGCCCTCGGGGGTGAGCGCCCAATGAAGCGTCTGCCGGTCGCGCCCGAGCGTTTGGAGCGTCGCGAGGGTGTAACCCAGCCCGCCGCAGCCGAAGCCGAGAACCGCCCCCATGATCCAACCCCGGATGCGGGCACGACGGCGCGCCTTCGCACGGGCCTCGGCACTGCCGATCCGCTCAGCCATGGCCTCGGCGATCTCGGTCTTCAGCGACTGGTAGAGGACGAGCATAGCCGCGACCGGCGAGCCGGCCGCCAGCCTGAGCGTGGTCGCGGCGTGCAGCAGGGCCTGGAACTCGGCTGCCGTGACGGGGCGGCCGAGCAGGTCCTGCGAGAGATTGTCGAAATCCTCGCGATCCATCACATCACCAGTCGAGGATCGGCGCGAGGGCCGCGCGCGAGCGCGGACGCCAGGTGTCGAGGGCGGCGACCTCGCCGATGTCGCCCCTCTCGGCGACCGCAGACAAAGACATGCGGTCCGACTTGAACCGGCGCACCAGAGCGGCCGGCATGGCGGGGAGGTCGATCACCCGCCCCTGGGCGATGAAGCCGCGTCCGAGGTCGGAATCGTTGAAGGCCTCGAACTCCTCCGGGCGCCCGAAGTGGCGCGACCGGATGATGAAGAACTGGGCCCCCGGCATCGCCTCGCGCATGTCGTCGATGTGGTTGAGCGAATCCACGTCGAGATCGATCGGGACCAGGACGAGGACCCGGCGGCCGACGCGGGACGCGGCGAGATCGAGCGTGCCGGCGTTCTCCTTGAAAACCTCCTCCAGACCGGCCCCGCAGGAGATCAGGATCGGGCCGGAGATGCGGGTGTCGCCGATCCGCCGGGCGATTGAGGTGAAACCGTGCTCGCGGTCCATCGCGATGCACTCGCACTTCAACTCGGTGTGGTGGGCCCGGTAGTTGTCCGGGTTGGCCTTGTCGGGATCGATGATCCAGGGCGAGAGCCCCGCCTCGACGAGGTGGAAGGCGACCTCCGCCAACCTGGTCGACTTCCCGCTCCCGCCCTTCGGCTGGACGGTCATGATGACCGGCCAGAGGCTGGAGGGATCGAAGCGGGAGGTGTCCCGGTTCGGCGGCGAGTGGGCGAGCGCGTGCGGCGGCGCCCTGAGCGTGCTGGTGGTCATCTAGGTCTTCCTCTTCTTCTGAAAGTCGGCGCCCGGATCGAAACCGCCCGGCATGGGCTGGTCGTCAGCGGAATCGGGCACCGACGTGGTGGTCCCGCTGCGCTCCTCGCGAGGCTGGTCCTCGCGGGAATCCTGAATCGAATGGGAAGCGCCGGCAGGCGGCGCGGAGGGCGTCTGCGCCTGCGGGCGGGCGGTCGAGCTCAGCTCGCGGCTCATCCGGCCGACGTTGATGTCCGTGACGTACTGCTTGATCGTGGCCGGAGCGACGTCGCGGCCGCTCCATTGCTTGAGCTGCGGCGCGATCACCTCCCAGGAGGCGTCAACCTGCCGCATCTTGAGGATCTGGGGATAAAAGATGCGGACCGCATGGGCATGGCTGCGGAACGTCGTGCTGCGCCCATTCGCATAGGCCCGCACGTCCTCGTCGGCCTTCTTGATGCGCTTCGAAAACTCGTCGTCGGTCATCGGTTCACTCCTGTCGTCAAGATGATGGGGTTGCGAAGTCATGAATAGAGTTTACTGAAAATATATTTTGGCATCCGAGATGAATACGGATGTTATATGAATGCATTTAGCTGCATTCAGGTTAGAGAAATAAGTATTGATTGATTTTATGTTTGTGATTTCTTGAAGGGGCGAGTTCGTTCGATGTGCACAAATCTTCGATTGCGCACTTCGAGGCTCGGCAGGGGGAGATCCCCGTGCACCCCAACCGGCAAGCCGGTGCGCCTGACGGCGCCGGCTGCGCCGCAAACACAAAGGAGAGCCCCCGATGGGCGGCCAGTATCCGTTCTTCGTCTCGTTCCGGATCGACGAGGCCACGGCCAGACTGTTGGCGACGGTGGCCGAGGCGGCCGGCCTCAAGCCCAATGCCTGGGTGAGGGCGCAGCTGCTTCGGCTGCTCGGCTCGAAGGTAAGGGCGCCGGCAGTCCGGCGCACCGCGGCGAATGCCGAGCTGTTGGGCGAGGTGCTCAGCGAGCTTCGCGCCCACGGCAGGAACCTCAACCAGCTCGCCAGGCTGGCGAACGGCACCGGCTCGCTGGTCTCGGTGGCCGCTGACATCGCGACGATGACCGCGGCAACGGAGGCGCTGATGGCCCGGGTGCTCGACCTGCTCAAGATCGAGGAGGACGCCTGATGATCATCATCACCACCCCGAGGAAGATCGGCGAGCTCGGTCGGCATCTCCAGAAGACCGGGCGCGGCTCGAACAAGGAGGTGATCATCCGCGCGGACATGATCCGCGACGTTCCCGCCGACACGAAGCTGGCCTTGCGGATCATGGCGGCGCTCGCACGCCGGAATCGTCGGGTGACGCGCGACATCGTCCACCTCAAGATCGCGCCGAAGCTCCCGCTTGGCCCCGAGGCGCTGGAGCGCGTACTGGCCGTCTTCGAGGAGGAGTACGGCATCGCTTTTGACGTGCCCCGGCACGTCGTGGAGCACAGGAAGGGCGATTATCGTGCGCCGCACTTCCATGTGAACTATTCCATGGTCGTGCCGGGGACCGGCAAGGCGCTGCGCTTCGTTCGCTCGGCCGAGCGCGACGAGATGATCGCGCGGCGCCTCGAGATCGAACTCGGCGAGGGCCTGACGCCGAGCCTGCGGGTCGAGCGCGTCGCGCAGCTGCTGCGCGAGCGGGGTCTCGGCGAGCTCGCTGACATCGCCGCCACGGGTCCTGTTGCCGAGAAAGGTCTGGGCCGGTCGAAGGCCGAGCGCCAGCAGGCCGATCGGCTCGAGGCCGATCTCGATCTCATCGACGCAAGGCTTCTGCAAGCCTGGCGTCGATGCGACGGCGACATCCGTAAACTGTCGGCGGAACTGATGAAGCTCGGCTTCCGTCTGGCTGCTGGCGACAAGCGCGTCGCCGGCGTACCCCTGGTCCGGCTGATCGACACCGAGACTCTGGTCGCGACCAGCCTGACCCATGACCTGAACCGGGTCCGAAAGGCGAGCGGCGAGGCGGAGCGCTTCCGGGAGCCTGAGATCGGCGCCGCCATGGGGAAGCTGCCATCCGAAGCCGAGGTCAAGGCCGGACTGCGCCGGGACGCGCCACAGCGCAGTATCGACGCCCTGCTGGGCGAGTTCGATCGCCTCATCGACGAGATGAAGTTCGACGGCGACCGCGAGGAGGCAGCCAAGGCGCGGAAGGGCCGGGAACGCCTCGCGGCTCGGCTGTCGGTCGAAGAGAAGGCCGATCTGAGGGCTCGGCAGGGCCGGGTTCGCGAGCGTTATCGCCAACGCGACCGGGTTCGGCGTGCGCGGGTCAATCGCGCCTTCGTCGCCGCGAAGGTTTTTGGCGATCGCAGGATCAGAAAGGCTGCCTTCTACCTGGTGGCCGTCGGCCTGTTCGCGACCGGAGCTGGCCTCGTTACCGCGCTCGGCGCCGCCGGCATCGCTGTCGCCGCACTGCCGAACTACCTCGGTGCCAAGCGCGTCCGCGCCGCCGCCAATCAGGCCGCCGCTCTGGAGCGGGCCGAGATGGCCAGGGAGATTCAGCGCGAGAGCCAACGGTTTTTCCGCGAGCGCACCGTCGCCAGGCGTATCGCCGAGCAGCAGCACAAGGCCCGAGAGGAGAGGATGCGGGCCGCTCGTGCCGCACGGGCTCAGGCTGTCCGGGCCGAGCAGCTGCGGCGCAGCCAGGAGGCACAGCTGCGAGCCAGCACGGCCGGGCTGCAGGCCTTGGCCCGGCAGCGCGCCCAGCAGGCGACCCGTCTCGTCGCCGGTCGCGGCCAGCCCGATCCGAACGGAACCGGACAGGCTCCCCGTCAGCCCGTCCGCACGCGGCAGGCCTCGCGTCGCGGCGGCGTCGAGCGCTAGTGACGCGCCGCAGGACCGGCGCGCCTCTTGCGCCGGCCTGCTTCCGTTCGTACCTGCATGTTCTCGCCGTGACATCCGGATGGGTTCCGTTTGCTATACGGCGAATATCCTTTCCTATTCGACCAGCCTGCGGGGCGACTTCCGAAACTTCGCCCCAAATGTTGTGCTGCGCGTAGATCGGCCCTAGCATGGGCCGAATGGCTCAACTGCCGGTGCGGGTGACGAGCGTGGCAGCCGATGCGCCCAATCTTGCCCTCGCCGTCAACATTGGCGGCATCGTCGGGGCAGCGATCCTGTCCCAAAAAGGGGCCCCAACGATCTCGAACTTTCGAGCGCCTAGGCCTTGATCGGTTCGAGGACGGTTACAGGCCTCACTCCGACTACGATGGCGGGCATGCCGAGCTCGGACGAATCGGTGCACAGGCCTGACGCGGCCGCAGCGCTGATCGCATGGTTGAGGGCGGGTTCGGGCAGCACGTCGCTTTCGAGGTCCGGCCATCGGGCGGCGAAGGCCTTCACGGCAAGCAGGGCGTCATCGTGATGGGACGCGCCCTTGCCGATACCCGACACGAAGGCCTCCCAAACGAACAGAGGGACGGATCCGTCGCGGAAGCGCTCCAGGTCCACCGTTACAGCGCAATCGCCGGCGACGCTCCGGAGACGGGCGAAGGTCCATGGCATGAGCGCCAGCGCTGCGCCCAGTGCTCCCGTCCCTGCGCCCGCGGACCATGCCCGATTGTAAGTCGTCTCGATCCCGCCGCGGCGGCCCGTGATGCGCGCGAGCTCGGCTCGGCGCGGCGTCCAGATCGGCGCCTCGAAACCGACCGCAACGGGTTGTCCCTGCGCGACAAGGGCTGCCGCCCGGTCGAGCGCCTCCCCCATGTCGAGGCCGGACCCGATCCGACCGGCATCGTCGGCCCAGCCGATCTTGGCCGGGCTTCCGACATCGATGCAGATGATGTGCAGGAAAGCCGTCATGCGGCCTTGATCCGCTCAAGCTCGAAGTCTCCGGAGGCCTCGTCGAGCCTGACGATACTCATGCTGAAATCAGGCTGCGGGAAGCACTCCTTGATCGAGCGCGGGCTGGCGTTCGGGTCCACGGGCGTAGCGATGATGATGCGGACGACCCCGTCGCAGTTGTCCCGGGCCCACGCCAGGTTGAGGATGAGCTCGTTGTGGCCGGGCCGGCTCTGCCACCCGGTCTCGCCGAGGTGGGTGTGCGACCGATAGAGGTCGATGCCCTTTTCGAACCGGTCCTGCCAGCACGTGACGGCGACGGTCTTCCCGTCGTCGCTTTTGCCGGACCAGCTCCAGCGGGGGGTTGCGGGCTTCACGTCGTAGCTGTCGAAGCGCGCCTTGTGGACCACTTCTTTGTCATGGCGTCACTCGACCTCCGCGACGGGGGTGATGACCTTCGGGAGGTGGTCCGACAGGGTCAGCATGGTCGACGACGCGCCCTTCGCGGCCAGCCTCCGGAACCGATCCTGATCGAAGTCCTCGTCGTCCTGCATGGACGCCAGGGCCCTCTCGATGCCGAGAAGGAACACGCGCATCCCGAGGATGTACTTCTGCGTGATCCCCTCCTTCAGAATCGTACCGCGCTGCGCCTTGCGATAGCTCTGCAGCCACGTGTTATCGAGATTGATGTAGTAGAGCTTGCCCTCGCCGAGGTCCTCGACGAACCCGCCGTCCTGGTCGTCGAAGCCCTCCGGCCACTTCTCGGTCTGCTGGCCGGCATCCTCCCGGCCGTCGTGCGTCAGGAGCTTATAGGGCGGCAGGCCGACGTTCGGCTTCTCGGCGCCCTTTCCCTTGGTCTTGTCTTTCTCCTTGTCCTTGGTCTTCGCCTTCGCGACGTCCTTCTCGACGTCGCCGATCCGGATGGTGATCTCCTCCGTGACCGCCGCCGGCATCGCGTCGTCGACGAGGCCGACCTCGAACGTGAAGCTGTCGCCGACGTTCACTTGCTCCTCGACCGGATTGAAGTAGACGGTCAGGCGGCCGTCCCGGAGGCTGCGACGGATCACGAACTTGCTCGTGATGGAGGGATCCGAGAGCGTGAGCCGTCCCTCGTTCTCGTCGCGGACGAAGTAGTCGTTCCGGACGTCGGTCTCGAAGGTGACGGGCCGGCTCTTGTTGACGGGCAGATCGAGTCCCTTCTCTCGGAAGCGATTGTCCGCGGTCAGGAAGGTCGGGCTGTACTTGCCGACGTACGGCGCATCTTCGTCGTCGCCGCCCCCGTTCTCGCCCTTGCCCTTACCCTTGCCCTTGTCGCTGTCCTTGGCGTCCTTGCCCGACGCCCCCTTGATCGACAGCGAAGGCAGGCGGGCGCCGAGTAGCGCGGCGAGCGACTTGTCGCCCTCGACGAGCTTCTGGAACAGGTCGTTCGACTTCTCGTCAACGGCCGTCTTGAGCTCCTCCTTCGCGATCACGTTCTGCAGGTCCTGCAGGGTCTTCGAGTTCTGGATCGCGTCGCGGACCAGGTCCTTGTAGACGCCGCCCTTGCCGGTCTCCCGGACGCTCTCTCGATCCGCTTTCCAGACGTCGTTGTGGGCGGCATCCGTGAGATTGCTCGCGTCGACCACGACCACGACGCGATCCTTCAGCGCCGGCAGCTTGCAGTTCGTCAGGAAGCCGCGGGTCTGCTTGAACTGCACCTGTCCGTTGACGGTGTGGAAGACGCGGTTGTTCGAGCTCGCGAGCCACCCCGGCAGCGTACGCTTCAGCCGAAGAGCGGAGATCTCGACCCGGCCGAGGCGCGGATCGTCGATCACATCGACACCGATCTTCTCGTCCTCCGCGGCCGCCTCGTCATCCTCCTCCGGAACGTCGCCGCTCTCGTCCTTCTGGGTGCGGCGCAGCTGGAACTCCATGCCGAAAAAGTAGCGAGGGTCCACACCCAGGGCGCGATCCTCTCCCTTTCCCGTGGTCGGCGTCTGCCGCAGGTCCAGGATCTTGAAGGGAAGGATTGTGTCGGCGAGGTGCTCGATGAGGCTCTCGCGCGCACCACGGAAGCCCATGAACTTCGAGCCGACGTGGAAGTCGTAGAGCTTCACGACCGTGCCGCTGGTGATCGAGCAGCGTGGGTAGCGGTCGCCGTTGCGGTTGCGCAGTGGGAAGACCGCGTCGAGGTCGGCCGTGGGCATGCCTCCCTTCTCGGTGCCGCCCGGCTTGAAATACTCGGCGATGGGCACGCCGTCGCCCGGGCGCCGCCGCATCAGGGTCCAGCCCCACGGGCCCTTGCTGTCCCACTTCCGCGAAGCGCGCGCCTCACGACCATTTCGGGGTGCGTGTCACGCCCCCGGACTGTAGCCATCATCCGTGATCGGATCGCAGGATGGACGGTGTCCGCCATTTCCTTTTCAACCTTTCCTAGCGTCCCCAAAACAGCCACGCTCGCAGGGCGCACCATAACGCCGGGCCGGTTCCGCAGATGCCTACGGATATAGGCTACCGCCGATTCGGCCGATCCCCTGCTCAAGCTGCGCCTGGAACTCGTTGGGTCACGGTTGCACCATGCGGCGGGCAGCTTCCAAAAAGTCTTTGCATGTCGCGTAGGAGGAACTGCCAGAGCGGGTGAAAGGCTCGATCCCTCGTCATTAGGTTGAAGGCCGTTGCTCTGGAGTATGGACCTGCACAACTAGAGGCCAACGTAATCTTCGCGTGGAGCATACCTCGTCACTACCCCGAACCGAACCCTCCGGATGGCGGCGAAGGACCAGAATTGCGCATCGATGCCAAAAAGCGACGATGGATCGATGAGAGGGGCAGAGATCGGAACCCGATCCTGGGAACCCCCGAGAACTTAGGCCCAGAGAGCCGTTCCGGGTTGAAACGTGCCCGAACGGATATGGGAATGACGAGGATGAACGAGGGCGGCGACACCGCCCGGGACGAGGCGCGCCCAAGCGCGGATCATCTGGCGCGCTATCGGCGCAGTTACCGGCTGACGACGGATCGGCCGGAGCGGTTCTACTGGCTCTGGCAGGAGGCAATGGCGCATGCGCTGCTGCTGGAGCAGCAGGCTGAGCGGGCGTATCCGGAGCAGGACGGCCTGACCGCTCTGCAATTGGCTGAAGGGGCGCGGGCGACCGCCCGCCTCTTCGCCTTCCTGCTGGCCGAGGCGCCGGCGCGGGCGACGGAGCACTTCGAAACCAAGATCATGGTTTATGAGGCCATGGCCTTCGACGAAGACGAGATCCGCCGCACGCGCACCTCCTGGATGATCGAGGCGGCGATGCAGCAGGATGCTCGCGAACTCGGCATCAACCTGACGAAGGTGGCGGTCGAGCCCGGCGGCTCGCCGAGCCGGCACTGAGAACCTGACCCCATGTCCTTCGTGATCTACGACCTCGAGACCACCGGCCTCGAACGGCAATGGAACCTGCCGCTGCAGGCGGCGCTGATCCAGGCCGATGCCGATCTTCGGCCGCTCGGTGAACTCTCGCTGCGCTGCCGGCTGCCGGGCCATATCGTGCCGGCGCCCGGTGCGCTGCTGACCACCGGGCTCCGGCCCGAGCAGCTCGAGCAGGCCCCCCTGTCCTCAACCGAGATGCTCGGCATCATCGCCAGGGCGCTGGAGGCCTGGGCGCCCGCGACGATCATCGGCTACAACACGCTGCGGTTCGACGAAGAGGTGCTGCGGCACGCCTTCTTCACCCACCTGATGCCGATCTATGCGACCTCGCTGAACGGCCATCGCCGCGCCGACCTGCTGACCATGGTGCGGACGGTGGCGATGCTGGAGCCCGACGCCATCACCGTTCCGCTTGGCGTCAACGGCAAGCCCAGCTTCAGGCTCGGCGAAATCTGCCGCGCCAACGGCATCGCGCTCTCGGAAGACGAGGCGCATGACGCCATGGCCGACACCAAGGCGACGCTCGCCCTGCTGCGGTATCTGCGGGACGTCGCTCCGACCGCCGTCGCGATGCTGCTCGGCCTCGCCGACAAGGGCGTGCCGCACCGGATGATGGCGGGCGGCGAGGTGCTGCTGCTCGGCGGGTCCGCGCGACTGACGCCGGTGGTCGGCGTCACGGCGAACCCGACGGTCGCAACCTCCTGGGCGGTGGCCGACCTCACGGTCGATCCGGCGGAGTATCTCGATCGCCCGGCCGAGGAGATCGTCGTGCTCTTCTCCAGAGCGGGATCGAAGCCGATCCGGACGGTCAAGACCAATGCCCAGCCGATCTTGGTCGGTTACGAGCAAGGCTGCCACACTCTGCCGGAGGATCGCCGCGATCTCGCGCTCTACCACGAGCGCGCCACCCGCATCCGCGATCATGCCGGGTTCCGGGCGAACCTCGCCACGGCCCTGGCGAGCCGCTTCGCCGATCGCGAGCCCTCGCCCCATCACGAGGCGACGCTCTATTCCGGAGGATTCATCTCGCATGAGGATGCCCGTTCTTGCGCCCGCTGGCATGCTTCGCCCTGGCCGGATCGCCCCGCGATCGCAGCGGGCTTTCGTGACGCGCGGCTGAAAGCCTTCGCCAACCGGCTGATGCTGCTGGAGGCGCCGCAATCGCTCTCGCCGCTGGCGTGGCAGAAGGGCCAGGCCTGGCTGCGCGATCGGCTGACGACCGAGGCAGACGTCCCCTGGCTGACGCTGCCGAAGGCGCTCGGCGAGGTCGCGACCTTGCGTCAAGCCCTTCCGGCTGACGATGCCGATCGACATGCGCTCCTCGATGCGATCGAGCGCTGGCTCGAGGATCGCGGTCGGTTCTTCGCGCTCGCCGTTTGAGCGAGCAGGCACCTGTCGATGACGAAGAAGGCGCCGGCGACGGCGCCTTTATCGATTCCGGGAACGGAGGTGAAGCGTAGCCGGGATGGCTGTAACCCCTATGAGAAAGTTTTCGACATGACCAAGACCAACCAGGATCGCGGCCTCGTGCCGCTGGTCGACGATGGCCAGGATGGAGGCGGTGGCCCGCTCG
This sequence comes from uncultured Allobosea sp., assembly GCF_945956895.1. GTDB lineage: Bacteria > Pseudomonadota > Alphaproteobacteria > Rhizobiales > Beijerinckiaceae > Allobosea. The sequence goes on from NZ_CAMFJF010000038.1 coordinate 12,636, forward strand.
GGCCGATCCGCGACCCGCTTGCCGGAGTGACCGACGCGCTCGGCGACGATCCCTCGCTCGCCGAGCTGATCGCCTTCCGCGACGGCGCGCCTGACCTCACGCTCTTCGCCCGCGAGGCGAAGCGCTGCGACGACGAGGCGGCTCGGCTGCCCTATGGCCGCGAACAGACCCATGAGATCCAGATGGCGCGGGTCGGGCTCAGGATCGTGGCCCTGAGCTGCACCGCGATGGTCGCGATCTGGCCGACCGACACGGTCGCGGATGCCGACGCCAAGCGGGCGCTGGCCCGGGAGACCCGCATGCATGGAGACGACACCGACTATGGTATCGCGCCGATGCTCTCGGTCGAGGATGCCGCCCGCATCAGGCTGCATCGTGCCGCCTTCACGGTCGGAGATCTCATCGTGCCGCCCGGCCCGGTCGCTCCCTCCATGGCCGATCGTGGTCTTGCCACCTGGCCGCTGTCGCGCCTCGACCTGGTCGATGCACTGCCGCTGGCGGGAGGTGATGCATCCCTTGGCGATGCACAGATCGCACGTTGGGCCGGGTTCGTAGACACCTATCCGACGCTCTCCGATCTGGTCGATCGCTTCTTGCGGATGATCGCCACCGCCGATAGGCTGATGGTGCTGGCGGAGATCACCACCGAGGATCCCCGACGCTTACGCCGTGCGGCCGAGGGCGCCCGCATCCTCGCCTATCTGGCAGCGGCACGCGCCGCGATCTGGCCGGCGATGCGCTACTCCGCCGATGCCGAGGCCAAGCTCAGGCTGGTCGCGCTCGTCAACGAGCGGGCCTCGCGACCCGATCCGCTGCACATGCAGGCGGCGATCCGGCACTTGACCTCCGAGGCGAACTGGATCGCGAAAAGCTTCCGGCTCGGGGCGACGCTCGAGCTCGATCCGGAGTGGATCCCGATCGTCTGACAGCTGATCGGAGGACGGAAACCTGATGGAGGCGCTCCAAGCGGGGCGCCTTTGTCGATTCCGGAGAGCGGTGGGGAGATGCGGCCAGATGGTCGTAACCCACACGAAAGATCCCGACATGACAAAAAATGACCAGGGCGGGCGCTCGCTCGCCCCGCACGGCGGCGGCCCGGTGGATGAGCCTGACGGCAAGATGCTGCGCGATCCGATCGCGCTCGCGATGGAGATCGCCGGCGGCGACGATCCCAGCCTCGACGAGTTCGTGGCCTTCCGCCGCCAAGCGATCGACCTGAAGGCGGCGGCACGGAATGCCAAGGCCCTCCAGAACGAGGAGTTCAGGCTCAGCCTCAGCAAGGAGCTCGGCGACGACGAATACGACTTCGCCTGCGGTGGGCTGCAGATCATGGCCCTCAGCCTCGTCGCGCTGGTCGCGACCTGGCCGGCCGACGACCTCGACCAGGCCGAGGCAAAGCTCGCGCTCGCCGAGCGCACGGGTGCTTTGCACCACGCTCACGTGAAGGACTTCGTCTCGTCCATGGAGCCGACGCATGCGCGGCGGCTGCGCTGGAAGCGCGCTGCCTTCTCGGTGCCCGAGCTGACGTTGCCTCCGGCGCCGTCCGCGCCCCAAGGCTACAGCCGGGGGCTTGCGAACTGGCCACTGGAGCGCTGGGATCTCGTCGAGGGCTTGCCGTTGCGCGGCGGTCCGCCAACCTTCACCCATAACCAGGTCGCCGACTGGGTCAGCTTTGCGAAGGCCGCGCCCGATCTCGATCATCTGCTCGGCCGTGCGCGGAAGATGTTCGAGACCTGCGACAGGCTCGTCGCACTGGCGCAGCGGGGACCGGACAACGCCGGCGAACTGATGATCGCGGCCGAGGGCGCCCGCATTGCCGGCTACCTCGCCGCGGCGCAGGTCATGATCTGGCCGGTGCACAATCGGGCGGCGCTTGCGCTCAAGAAGGAGGTCGTCGCTCTGGTCAACCTGCGCGGCGAGGTCGGCGATCCCATCCACATGCAGGCCGCGATCCGGCATGTCACGGCCGACGCCGCCTGGATCAAGTCGCTGCCGCCGGACTCGCGCGACAGGCTCGCCTTCGACTGGAGCGAGCTCGTCTGACAGACGACCTGTCGAGGACCATCAACATAGGGGCAGCGCCCGCACTGGCGCTGCCCTTTTCGATTCCGCGAGAGGGAGGGAATGCGACTGCCGAGAGCAGGTCACCCCTAAGGATAGAAAGAAGCATCATGAAGATCACCAGCCATCGCGACGAGCGGCTCAGCACCATCGTCCTCGATCCGACCCTGCATCCCGTCATCGACGACCTCGCCGCCCTGGAGCGCCTCGTTCCCGCGGCACCGTCCGAAGTCGAAGCCCTCGCTCTCTTCCGCCACCAGACCCCGAGCCTGCTGGCGCTGCGCGGCCGCGGCCAGACCCACACCGAGCAGGTTCGGCGACTGATCGGGCTGATCGCCCTGGAGAAGGATCAGGTCGAGGCGTGGATCGACACCGCGAACGCGCTGACGATCCTGACGAATGCCTCCAATCTGGCACTGCTCCTCCTGCCGGCGCGAAATGAGGACGATGCCTGGGCGCGCGAGCAGTTCGGCCGAAACCTCCTGCGGCACGCCCGCCGCCATGGCGATGGCGAGGACCTCGCGCTGGCGAGCCGCGCGGTCGGCGACCTGCCGCGGCGGCCGGCGCACATCTCGATGCCGGCCGGAGCCGACGCGATCCGCGAGATGATCGAGACCATGGCGCGCCGCGTAGGGGCGCTACAGCCGAAGGCGGTCGAGGCAATCGAGCCCGGTGTTCCCGCCGTGCACACGCTGGAGAAGGCCGGGAGCCTCAAGGCGTACTTCGAGGCCGCGCCCGATCTCGCCGGCCTGTTCGGCAGCGCCCAGCGGCTGCTGGGATTGGTCGACGGACTGCGCGCCATCGCCGAGCCGGATGCCGTGACCCTCGATGCGATCGAAGGCGGGCTGATCCTGGCCTATGCCAGGCTGATCCGCGTCGCGCTCTGGCCGGCACGCTACTACGACGACGTCTCCGCGAAAGCCGCCGCCCGTGATCTCGTCCGCTCCCGCGACGCCGATCCCGACAGCCTCGGCGCGCTCTGGGAAATCGGGTTCGGCCAGGGCGAGACGGTGGCCGGTCAGAGCACCCGGTTCCTAAACATAGACGAGCACGACTGACAGCCGCATCGCCGCGATAGGCTCAAACAATGGAGAGGCGCGCCCGCATGGCGCGCCTTTCGTCGTGGCGAGGACGGGAAGGGGAAAGGGCGGACAGGCCGACCCCTCAGGACAATCCAGATCATGACCGACAACACCGCTTCCCTGCGCGACCTCGTCTTCACGACCGAGACCGTGCCCATCACCGACGATCTCGCGGCGCTCGACACGCTCCTGCCGACGATGCCGGACGCGCTGGAGTACCATGCCGCGCTGCTCGAGCGGCTCCCGCCGCTCCTCGACCTGCGCGGCCGGGCACTGGTGCATACGCAGCAATGCGAGCGCTTCCTCAGCCTCGCCGAGGCCGATCCCTCGGCCTTGGAGCACATGGTCGACATCGGCAATGCGCTCGCGCTCCTCGCCCATGCCGGCGGGATCGCGATGCTGCTGGTGCCGCCAGGCTCTCCTGAAGATCACTTCGCCCGGGCCATGCTCACGAAGGAGCGTGGCGAACAATATCGCAACGGCATCGGCGTCCATGATCCCGAGCTGATGAAACGGGCGCTGCGGCGGTCCTTCGCCGACAGCCAGCCGCGCCTCGTGATCGGCGCGCACATTCCGCCCGGCATGGAAGAGGCAGCCCGGCGCTTCAGCGGCGCCGTCCTGCCACAACCAGGTGACAGCGACGGCACCGCGCCCGATATATATCACCTCGAACAGGGGCTGGCGCTGGACGAATGGTTCAACGCCCCGCCCGATCTCGTGACGCTGCTCGACGAGGCACGAACCCTGTTCGCGGCGATCGAGGCCTGGTCGCAGGCCGAGCCTCCATCGCCCTTCCGGTACGGCGGCCGTCGCGGTGCGCTCATCCTCGCCTATGCAAAGCTTTGCCGGATCGGTCTATGGCCGGCGCGCAACTCCGACGATCTCCTGGTGAAGCTGGAAGTGGAAAGGCTCGCCTCCGAGCGCGCCGACGACCCCGATCCGATGCGCGCTCTGGTCGAGATCGCGCTCGGGGTCGGGCGCCGCATCGCCCGACAGGGCGGACGCTTCGTGACCCACCTCAGTGGCGTCGAGCTGTGAGGCCGATGATGACCACGATTCCGTCCTACGACACCGCAGCCATCGCGACGCTGCGCCAGCTCGATCAGCAGCGGTTGCTCGAACATCTGCGTAATCAGCGCCCTGATCACACAATGCCCGAGGCGCCGGACGAGCCGCCTCTCGACGAGCCAGCTCCGGCCGAGCCTGCGGGCGGTGCTTCAATCGCGATCTTCGATCGGACCGCCCTTCTCAAGCAGATCAGGCTTGCCCATCTCGGTGATGACTTCGGAGAGGGTGGGCCGTCCCCTGCCTCCGCTTCCAGCGACGAGCAGACACGGCTGGAGCAGTTGCGCGCGCTCCTGCACGAGGAGCCGCGGCGCCGTCTCGTCGTCGCGGATGACGGGACACGCGAGCGTCTCGGCCATTTGCGCGAGGACTGCCCCGGCTTCGTCGAGGTCATTGCTCTGATCGAGCGGGCCGTTGCGCTCTCCGCCATGACTGGTACCGGCATCGCCATCCCGCCGATTCTGCTCGTCGGCCCGCCGGGCTTGGGCAAGACCCATTTCTCCCGCCGGCTTGCGGCCGCGCTCGGCGCCGAGCAGCATGCCTTCAGCTGCGCGACCAACTCTGATGCGCAGGCATTGCTCATCGGCCACCCGCCGACCTGGCGGGGCGCCCGGATGGGCGTGGTGACCGAGGCGCTCCTCGGCGGCGAAACCGGCAATCCCCTGATCGTCCTCGACGAGATCGACAAGTTCGTCACCCATTCAACCGAGAAGCCCTACAACGCGCTTCTGAACCTGCTCGAGCCGGAAAACGCCTGCGCCCTCGTCGACGAATACCTGCGGGTGCCGTTCGACCTGTCGCGCTGCCTCGTCCTGGCAACGGCGAATGATCTCGACGCTCTGCCGCCCTTCATCCAGGACAGATTTCTGGTCGTGACGATCGCGCGGCCCAATGGCGCCGTGCTGCGTGCGATCGCCAACCGTATCGCCGCCGAGATCATCGCCGCGCATGGCGATGCCTTCGCCCGGCCGGACGAGGATATCGTCGCGCGGCTCGCGACCACCAATCCGCGCGGGATCAGGCGGCTCGTCACCCTGGCGCTCGGCTTCGCCGCCGAGGCCGGGCGGCGCCAACTCACCGTTGCCGATGTCGCTGCAGCAGAGGCGATCCTGCTCGCTGGCATGGAGGGCGCGAGGGAGCGGATCGGGTTCATCCGGCCGAGAGGCAAGAACGAATGTGAACTGGAGCGAGGGTGAGAACGGGAATGCCCCCGAGGAAGCCCGACACGACAGAAAGATCAAGATCATGAAGACCAGGACCACGCCCGCCATCCGCGCGAAGCGCCAGATCGGCAGCCCGCTTCTCCCGCCCGGATCGGCCGGCGCCGTCACTCAATGGTTCCCGACGCATTGGCCGCGGATCGGCGGAAAGACGCTGCTGCCGCTCGCCGACGATGCCTTCACCGAGACGCGCTTCCTCGCGGCCTATCAACCGGGCAAGCTCGTGTTCATCTACGTCGCCGGCTGTGGCGAGGACCACAGCATGCCAACGGTCGCGACCGGCCTGCTCGGGCTCGCCCGCCGCCTTAGGATGCCGATCCACAAGGTCTCGGTCACCGCGCAGGTCAATCTGCGGGATCGCTTCCGCGAGCTCAACGCCGACCGCTACGGCGCGCTCACCACCAGCGCCGATGGCTACCCCTGCTGCGATCTCGGCTACGACAACTGGATGGCGCAGCACATCCTGTCGAATGGCAAGCCTCTCGAAGGCTCGCCGGTCGTACTCACGGAGCGCTGCCTCGCGGTCCGGCTGCCGCACGACCTGTCGATCCGCGAGTTCGATAAACGGATGCACGTTCGTATGCGCAACGCCGCCCTCAACGCCTGGCTCCAGAGCCAGGCCGGTCGCGCCCATTGCGACCTCATCGGCATCACGCCCCGCGAAGCCGTGCGCGGGACCGCGTATGGATTCGGCACAATCATGCGCGCGAGCCAGGCGCAAGAGTTCTACGTCTTCCGCCCGAAGGGCTTCGATGCCGACCGCCTCATCCGTATCGCCGAGCGCATCATCCATGACCATGTCGTCGCACTGAGGCGGCAGGCGACCGCAGGGTGGAAGTCCAGGGCGCAAGGGTTCGGGCAGGCGTTCTCGCCGGTCGTCGTCTGAGCGTCTGATGACACCGGGGGCCGCGCCCCTTCCGAAACTTGCCCTCTGGTTTCGGTCGGGGTCGGTCCCGACACTCTCCCGACCGCAACACAGGTCAGGAGAGAACGATGGCCGCGTACAAGTGCATGAAGGTTTGTGAGAGCTTTGGGCCGTCGGCCAGGGTTTTGCCGACGACCGCGAACTTCACCCAGATAGCCGAGTTCGAGGGCGATGCGCTGCCGGTCGTTCCGCAGATCGGTCGCCTCAAGCTCAACGAGGTCTTGAGGACGCGCGGCAAGGATCACGTCGTCATCGTCAATGCGAGCCACTTCGGCAACAGTGCCGTCTTCGGCAAGGACGAACTCGTCAGCGCCATCCAGGGTGGCTGCCGCGCGGTCGTGATCCTCGGGCAGGTCGGGCAGGTCGACGCCATGAAGGCGGCCCGCATCCCGATCCTGGCTTTTGGCTGCACGCCGCGTCTCCTGCGCAAGGACGAAGGCATCGCCTATGCCGGCCTCCTCGACTGCGAGGCGGGCCTTATCACCTCCTCGCACTACATCGTCGGCGATGCCGACGGCGTCGTCGCGGTCGAAAAAGAGCAGTTCCAGGCCAAGTTCCCGGTCAAGACCGGTGGCGTGACGCCGTAGACCAAATCGTTTGCAATTAACCACGCCAAGGCGGCGTCCTATGCGTTTGCGCGATCCTTGCCATGCTTCCTCGAGAAGCAGCAGGTGATTCGCAAACGACATGGGACACGCTCTGAAGGAACCGCCCAGCGGGCGCAGTGACGGCGGAGAACCGGCGTTTTCCGAGGCCTACCTGGTCTCCGCCCGCTACGGCGAGTGCCGCTGCGTCAGCGGCAAGGTCCTCAGCATCTTTCAGATCGCGTGCGGCATCAACGAGGCGCTGGTCAACCGCCGGCCACCGGCCGGCGTGACCTTCGCGGATCTGCCTTTGGCGCAGGTGCTGGCGATGGTCCCGAAAGGCCGCTCGTTTCCAGTCTCACGCCGACGCAAACGCTCTCCGCTCGATCGCGAGGCCCATCTCACTATCCAGCCGATCCTCCTTCTCAGGCAAGAGGGTTTAAGCCTCGTGCTCGACGGCCTGAAACGCCTGGCTTGGCTGCGCGACCGAGGGTCGGAATATGTCCGCTGCGTCTACATCACAGAGAAGCGGGCATCTTTCTTTGGGCGCGAAGGCATAGATGTCCTCGACGGCAAGGGACGCCCGCTTGCCCGCGACATCAAGCAGCAGACCTTGAAGGCCTCCGTCCCGCCCTCGATCGAGGACCGTCACGCCTATGCGGGCGAGGATTACGATCCCGATATCCGGCCCGCGCTGGCAGGCACGCGGCGCGCTCGATTGCCAGAAGTCCCAGACGAGGCGGCAGAGCTCCCACCGAAGGCGCCGGAGGGCGCCGAAGAGGTCAAGAAGAGCAGAGCCGGCCAGATCATCGAACGCAATCGATCCCTGATCGAGGACACCCATCTGACAACGCTGGCGCCGCATCTGGCGACCGTCAAACATTGCCGCATCGAGATGATGTTCGAGATGACCCCGGCCGCCGCCCGCAGCCTCGGGTTGAATCTGGGTCTCGGGTTTCAGCGCGTTCTGGACCGGGACATCAAGATCGGACGCGACATCTTCAAGAAAGGCAACGCCGGGCATTCGGTTTACGAAATCGTCCTCATCCGCTTCCTGCTGCGCCTATTCGACTTCATCGAAGCGCTGCACAAGCAGATGAGGGCGGCGGCCCTTGTCAAACCACGAACAAGCTCTGCGAATAATGGTGCTATCAATCCGCGCGTCGGGCACACGATCGTCGCGCAGGACCCGCGCTACATAAACACGATCGGGAGCTTTCCTGATTTGTCCCAGAAGATAAAGGACTGGGCGGAAATCGCCACGTTGACCGATGGCGTCTACGCCCACGGCGTGCACGAGAGGTTGTTCGGGATCGGGCTGCGGCTCTGCCGTGGCGCCGGCGCTGATTCACTTGTTGAGAAGGAAGAGCACGCTTACGAGCTGCTGCAGGCAACGCTCAAGGCCCTGCGACGAGCCCATCTCGAGACCGGCAACTCGCGCGACCTGCGCCAGCACAACAACGGCAAGGGTACAAAGTCCGATCTCCGGTCCCATCTCGACATGGCTGCCGACGGCGAGCCCTCGGTGTCCCAATCTGATAGGTGGGACATCGATCGGACGTTTCGGGTTCTGTTGGCGTTGCACGCCCGGCTGAACCCCGCAAAAATCTGGCGCGACGAAACCCACCTAACCCTGATGTACCAGTGGCTGATTGCTCTGGGGGATTTGAACCGGCACGGCAGCATGATCGTCACCTGCCACATGGCGCAGGAGTTTTTCTTGGTGCAGCGCTTCCGCTCGGGCGGCGACAATCCGGCGTTGGATGCCGAGTGGGAGATGTTCGACGAGGCGCTGGCGCTCGCCGTTTCGCGGCACCCTGCGCACGCGAAGGTCGTGCACGAGCTGGTCGGACTGTGCGCGGAGGGGATGAAAAGGGCGCGCGCTCAGCGGGTCACGTTTTACAACGATGGCCCGGTTTGCCTCTCGCCAAAGCCACTGTCGCCAGAAACCAGCAAGCTCGCCGAAGCGGCGATCTGGCTGACGTAGCCGCTTCAATCTTTCCGAAACTTCCCCTCTTCAGTTCCATACCTCGGTGGTGAATTTGGTCGACCTCCCCATCGGAGGCCGCCATGGCCAGGAGGCCGAGCCAGACAAGAGACGACACCGCCTCCGGCTTCCCGGCCGGGGGCCGTCGCGCGTCTGGAGGAAAGGCTGATCGTCGCAGGCGCGAGAGGGAAGACATCAAGGTCGAATGCGGGTTCGAGAATTTGCCCGTCACCCCCCGGGAAATCGAGTTGCTGTGCCACTATCTCGGTGATCAGATCGACGAGATTCTGCTCGGCGAAGAGTGAGGAAGGGAAGGCGTCATGACCGGTCGGAAGAAAGCCGTGGCGGTAGTGCTTCCGCGCAGCGGCCCACTTCAGGTCTGCGCCTATTGCCGCGTCTCGACGGGACGGCAGGCCGAGAGTGATCTCTCCATCCCCGACCAGCAGAGGCAGATCGCGGATTATGTCGCCGCGAAAGGCTGGCAGCTCGCGGCGACCTATACCGATGCAGGTCTGTCGGCGACGGACGACAACCGGCCCGAGTTCCAGGCCATGATCGACAGGGCGGTGGATGACGACAGGCCCTTCGACGTCGTCCTGGTTCATTCCTTCTCGCGCTTCTTCCGCGATTCCTTCAGCTTCGAATACTACCGCCGCAAGCTCGAGAAGAACGGCGTCGCCATCGTGTCGATGACGCAAGCCGTCACCGATGACCCGTCGGGTGCCCTGGTCCGGCAGGTCTTCACCCTCTTCGACGAGTACCAGTCGCGCGAGAACGGCAAGCATGTCGAGCGTGTGATGAAGGAGAACGCCCGTCTCGGTTTCTACAACGGCTCGCCGGTCGCGCTCGGATTCACGACGAAGGTCGTCGCCAGGCACGGCAATCGCGACAAGAAGGTCCTGGTCGTAGATCCCGTGGAGGCCGAGCTCGTCCGGCGGATCTTCGCCTTGTATCGCGATGGCGATGCCGGCAGCGGCCCGATGGGCGTCAAGACGATCGCGACCTGGCTGAACGGGCACGGCTATCGTACCAAGCGCGGGGGCCTGTTCGGGGTGGCCGCCGTCCACACGATTTTGACCAATCGCGCCTATATCGGCGAGACGACGTTCAACCGCCGCTGTTCCCGCACGCTCCGCCAGAAGCCGGCCGATCAGCATATCCATGGTGCAGTCGAGCCGATCGTCGATGGCACGCTGTTCGAATGGGTTCAGCAGGCTCTTCCCACGCGAAGCCCGAAGGTCGTCGCACCGCGTATCGTCACCGGGCCGATTCTGCTGACGGGCCTGACTTCATGCCGTTGCGGTGCCGCGATGACCCTGCGCACCGGCACTGGCGGTAAGGGCAAGGTCTATCAATACTACACCTGCTCGGCCTGTGCCCGGAAGGGCAAGACCGCCTGTCCCGGACGCTCGATCCGCATGGACCGCCTCGATAGTCTCGTCGTCGACGCCCTGATGAAAAATCTCCTCCAGCCCGATCGCCTGGCCACTGTCCTGTCGGCGGTGATCGACGCCCGCTCGCGCCGTGCCGAGGAGGTCGAGGCCCGGATCAGACGGCTGGAACAGACCCGATTCGAGGCCAGGGATAAGCTCCGGCGCCTCGTCGATCTCGTCGAGAGCAGCGACATCGTCGACGACGAGATCAGGAGCCGCATCGCCCTGCGCCGGGACGAGATCGCCAAGGTCGATGCCGAGCTCGAACGGCTCCAGGCGCCGCGAGCGGGTCAGGACGACTTTTCCCACGAGGTGCTCGCGCGATTCGGCCACCTCGTCGCCGAGAATATCGCGAACGGCCCGGTCCCATTCCGGAAAGGCTACCTGCGAGCGCTGCTCGATCGCGTGGAAGTCGACGACGGCGTCGTCCGTCTCATCGGTAACACCCACGTGCTGGCGCAGGCCGTCAAGGACGGCCCCACCAATGTGCAGGAAGTTCGCAGATCTGTACCGAAGTGGCGCGCCCGAAAGGATTCGAACCTCTGACCCTCAGATTCGTAGTCTGATGCTCTATCCAGCTGAGCTACGGGCGCGTCTCAGAGCGTCATGACGCGTTGCGTCCGGCCTGATGACGGGGGAGATAGCCGGTCCGTTTCGTCTTGGCAACCCTCAAAATCACGAAGTCATGGAATTGTTGTGATTGCCTCCTGAGCGGCCCCCGATGGACGCAGGTGCGGCAGGTTTCAGACAGCCAAGCCCGCCAGACAGCGATCTGCTGGCGGGCGGGTAAGGTCGAGGTTCGCGCCGCCGGCAGGAACTGCTCCTTGCCTGCGGATGGCGCCTGTCGGGATCAGCGCGTGGCGCGGCGTGTGGCGCGCGCGACCGACGGGCCGGATACCGCACCGACTGCGCCGCCCACCACAGCGCCGACCGGACCTGCAACCACGGCGCCGGTACCTGCCCCGACGGCCGCGCCGCCGATGCGTTGTTCGACGGTGTTGCCGCAGGCGCCGAGCAACAGCGTCGTGGCAAGGATCGAAGCGAGAAGAGGCAGGCGCATGGGTGGTCTCCGCATGGGTGAGAATCGAAACGCGATTCTTTCGCCCAGGTTCCCACCCAGGAAAAGCGGATTTCCTGCGGGCCGGGCCCTGAACGCACTTGCGATCCGCGGAAAAATCCGTATACAGCCGGCATCGCATCAGTCGCACCATTGCATGGGCGGTGAGGGCCGTTGAGGTTCGCGTCGCAGACTGAAAGTTTTTGACCGGCCCATCTCACACGGGCGGGCCGATGGAGTTGAGACGATGAAGATCCGTAATTCGCTGAAGTCGCTGCGTGCGCGCCATCGCGACAACCAGCTCGTGCGCCGCAAGGGCCGCGTCTATATCATCAACAAGGTCCAGAAGCGCTTCAAGGCGCGTCAGGGCTGAGACGTCGCGCGGCTTTCGCCGCGCGGATGCCTCGGTTGGGATTTTGAAGAGCGGGACGCCGATGGCGTACCCGCTCTTTGCGTTGCGCGCTCGCCCGGCTGTGATTTGACGGAGCGGCGATGGCGGCTAAGGTTGTCCGCATGATCCGTCCTCGCACCGCGCTCGCCGCCTTCGCGCTGCTGCTGGCTTCGGCCGGCCCGGTTGCCGTGAGCGGGGCGCTTGCTCAACCGACGCCGCCATCGCGGCCAGGTACTGTCGCGCCGGACGACAAGACGGATAACCCAGTCACACCCAATGTGCCACCGCGCAGCCCGGCGGCGACGCTGGAGCGGCTGTTCCAGCGCCTGCACGACGCCGCCACGCAGGAAGAGGCTGAGGGCGTTGCCCGGCTGATCCAGCGGCGCTGGGCCCGCTCCGGCTCCGATACGGCGGACCTGCTGATGACCCGCGCCCAGCAGGCGCTGAAGGACAAGCAGAACGAATTGGCGATCGAGTTGCTCGACCGTGTCATCAGCCTGAAGCCGGACTGGGCGGAAGCCTGGAACCAGCGCGCCAATGCGCTCTATCTCATGGGCGATTCGATCCGCTCCATGCTCGATATCGGCGAGACCCTGAAGCGAGAGCCGCGCCATTACGGCGCGATGATGGGGCTCGGCATGATCCTGCGCCAGCAGGGCGACGACAAGGCCGCGATGACGGCCTTTCGCAAGGCTCTTGAAGTCTATCCGCAGTTCGATGCGGTGAAGAAGGCGGTCGATTCGCTGAAGACCGAGGTCGACGGCAGGGACGCGTGAACGCGTCTCGAATTGACTGATTCACCCTCGGAAACACGCCGTCATCCCGGGCTTGCCCCGGGATCCATCATAAGGTGAGGCGCTCTACGATGGATTCCGGATCAGCGCCGCTTCGCGGCTTGTCCGGAATGACGGTGGTGGTTCACGGAAGGTCGCCGGAACCTCTCAGTCCGGCGCGTCACGTCACTCACGCCTTCTCGACATGTTCCTGGGCGATGAAGGCGATGCGGACCATGTTGGTCGCGCCCGGTGTTCCGAAGGGCACGCCGGCGACGACGATGATCCGGTCGCCGAGTCTGGCGTAATGCTCGCGCACCGCGAACTTGCAGGCGCGGAAGGCCATGTCGTCGGCGTCGCTGGCGTCCTTGGTGACGATGGCGTGCACGCCCCAGACCAGCGTCAGGCGCCGCGCCGTGGCGCGGTTCGGGGTCAGTGCGATCACCGTCGAGTTCGGGCGCTCGCGGGCGATGCGGAAGGCGGTCGAGCCCGAGGAGGTCCAGGCGCAGATCGCCTTGAGGTTCAGCGTCTCGGAAATCTCGTGGGCAGCCTTGGCGATGGCGTCGGCGCCGGTCGCCTCGGGCTCGTTGCGTTGCGATTCGAGGATCGAGCGATAGACCGCGTCGTTCTCGACCTCCTCGGCAATGCGGTTCATCATCGTCACGGCTTCGACCGGATACTGGCCGGCGGCGCTTTCGGCCGAGAGCATCACGGCGTCCGCGCCCTCGAAGACGGCGGTCGCGACGTCGGAGACCTCGGCGCGGGTCGGCACCGGGCTCGTGATCATGCTCTCCAGCATCTGGGTCGCGACCACGACGGGCTTGCCCTTGACGCGGGCCATGCGGGTCAGTCGCTTCTGGGTGCCCGGCACCTTCTCCAGGGGCATCTCGACGCCGAGATCGCCGCGCGCGACCATGATCGCGTCGGAGGCGTCGATGATCTCCTCCATGCGGGCCACAGCCTGCGGCTTCTCGATCTTGGCCAGCGCCAGCGCCCGGCCGCGCACGATCTTGCGCAGCTCAGCCATGTCCTCGGGACGCTGCACGAAGGAGAGCGCGATCCAGTCGACGCCGACCTCGGCCGCGACCTCTGCGTCGGCGCGGTCCTTCTCGGTCATGGCGGAGACGGCGATCGTGGTGTCGGGCAGGCTCACGCCCTTGCGCGAGGACAGGCGCCCGCCGACCAGCACCTTGGTCACCGCCTCCTTGGCCGAGGCCTTCTCGACGACGAGACGCAGCTTGCCGTCGTCAAGGATGAGATGGTGGCCGGGCTCGAGCGCGCTCAGGATCTCGGGATGGGGCAGGTGGACGCGCTTGGCATCGCCCGGCGCGGGGTCGGAATCGAGCGTAAATCGTGCGCCCTTGTCCAGCATCGCGCCGCCGTCGCCGCCGAACTGGCCGACGCGCAGCTTCGGGCCCTGAAGGTCGGCGAGGATACCGACCGGCCGGCGGAACTTGCCTTCCAGCCCGCGCAGCATCGCGACCTTCTCGGCGAGCGTCTCACGCTGGGTATGGCTCATGTTGATGCGGAAGACGTCGACCCCGGCCTCGAACAGTTTTGCGCACATCTCCTCCGTCGAGGAGGCGGGACCCAAAGTGGCGATGATCTTGATCCGGCGTTCGCGCTTCATCGTTCTCCCCTTGCGATCCGCAAGCCTGTTCGGCTTCGGTCGCGCCTTTTCATCCATCGCGGAGCGAGCTTGAACCCGTCGCCGGGAACTCGCTTCCTGTTCTTGTCCGCAAGGCCGGATGGCCCTGCGTCGCTGGTCCACCTTATGCCGAGACCGTCACCGGGCGTAAGCCGGTCAGGGCCGCGGAACGCCGCCGCCAGTGGGATCGGTGAGCTGGATCGTCCAGCTCTTCTGCTCGCCGGTATCGACCTCGAAGAAGCCGGCGCGGTCATAGCCGCGTGCCAGGCAATCCTCGATGCCCCGGATCGTGAATTCCTTGTTGCGCACGCACATGACCGATTTGCCGGTCCATTCGCCGCCCTTGTCGTAATCGACGGCGTGAACGTAGTAGAAGCGCGCGGCCAGCGTGCCGCGCAGCAGCGTCTCGCAGCCGCGAGGGCTGATGTTCCACCAGCCTTCGGTGATCCAGCCCTGTGCGTCGCGATAGCCGATCGCCACGCCGATACGGCTCGAGGTCGTGTTGCACATGCGCAGGTCCGCTTTTGCCGGCGCCACGCTTCCGAGGAAGGCGGCCGCGCAGAAGGCGAGGGGAAGGACCGTTCGAGGAGAGCCCGGCATTCTCACGGTTCGATCAGGATCACGCGGCAGTCGTTGACATTGGTCAGCGTCGGTCCCGGCTGCAGCAAATCGCCGAGCGCTTCGAAGAAGCCGGTCGAATCGTTGTCGGCGAGGGATCGGGCAGGATCAAGGCCGATCTCGGCGGCGCGGGTCAAAGTCTGGGGATCGACCAGGGCGCCGGCCGGGTCGGTCGCCTCGCCACCGCCGCCATCGGTGCCGTCGGTGTCGCCGGAGAGCGCGACGATGCCGGGTTCGCCGGCCAAGGCGATCGCCAGCGCCAGCGCGTATTCCTGATTGGGGCCGCCGCGGCCGGACCCGCGCAGGGTCACGGTGAGCTCGCCGCCGGAAAGGATGGCGGCGCGCTTGCCTTCGCGTTTGAGGCGTTTGGCGAGTTCGGCATGGGCGGCGGCGACATCGCGAGCCTCGCCTTCGAGATCGGCGCCCAGATCGAGCACGGCATAACCGGCGGCTTCCGCGGCAATGCGCGCCGCCGCCAGCGCATCGGCGGGGCGGGCGATGATGCGGAATTCGCTGTTGGCGAAGGCGGGGTGGCCGGGCTTCGGCGTCTCGTTGTCGGGATCGTCGAGCAGGGCGCGGGCAGCCGGCGGCAGGTCGAGCCCGTAGCGGGTGACAATGGCGCGGGCTTCGGCCGTGGTGCTGGGATCGGCGACGGTCGGGCCAGAGGCGATGGCGGTCGGCTCGTCGCCGGGCACGTCGGAGATCGCCAGTGTCAGCAGCCGGGCCGGTGCGGCGGCGAGCGCGAGCCGGCCGCCCTTGATCCGCGACAGTCGCTTGCGGACGATGTTCATCTCGCCGATCGGTGCGCCGGAACGCAGCAGCGCCTTGTTGACCGCCTGTTTCTCGGCAAGGGCGAGCGTGCCGGCTGGGGCAACCCAGTTGGCCGAGCCGCCGCCCGAGAGCAGGACGAGCACAAGGTCGTCCGCGGTCGCGGAGGCCGCTAGCGCGAGCGCCCGTTCGGCGCTGTCGATGCTGCCCTGATCGGGAACGGGATGGCCGGCCGCGACCATCGGGATATGCCGGGTCGGCGCGGTATAGCCGTGCCGGGCGACGGCATGGCCGAGGAGCCGATCGGGCGGGAAGCCCTGGTCGAGATAATGCGCTTCGGCGAGCGCGGTCATGCTGCCGGCGGCCTTGCCGGCTGCGAGCAGGATCAGGCGTCCATTGGCGGGGGCTGAGGGCAGATGCTGCGGCAGGCAGCCAGCGGGATGGGCGCGAGCGACGGCGGCGTCGAAGATCGCGCGGGCGGTGGCGCGCATCGTGGCGATTGCGGTAGTGGATTGCGGCACGCCGCGCGGCTCCCTTTCTCCCGGCCGCTTCGCGGCGCTCTCCTTGTTATCGTTGTAGGGTGGCTTGGATGCGGCGTCATCAGCCGTCTGGCGATCTAGTCATACTTTTTGGAGGAGTTGCGTGAGCTGAGCGAGCCGCGTGCCCGGCCGTGCGGCGTCAGGACTGTTGATGGGCGACCGGGCTTCGGCCAGTTCGGTCTTGACGGGCGCCCCCCATCCGGGCGAACGCTGCCGGCCAATTTCGTACCCGAGAAGGTTATCAGATGGACGATCCGGTTCAGGGCGACCAGCTCAAGAGCATTGTCGAGCGCATCGAGCGGCTCGAGGAAGAGAAGAAGACGATCGCCGACGACATCAAGGAGGTCTATGCCGAGGCCAAGGGCAACGGCTACGACGTCAAGGTGCTGCGCAAGGTCGTGGCGCTGCGCAAGCGCGATCTCGACGAGCGCAAGGAAGAGGAAGCGATCCTCGACCTCTACCTGCAGGCCGTTGGCGAGACTGCGTAAGCGGTTTTCCGCGCAGGCATGAAAAAGCCCCGCATCGGTCTCCCGATGCGGGGCTTTTTGTTGGGAAGAGCCTCAGGCGACGAGGGCGAGCTCGGCGTTGGCGTTGCGGATCGCCTCATCGCGTGCCTCCGGGCCGTAGCCCAGCTTCTCGGCGCGGATGAAGGTGACGTCGGTGATCCCCGCGAAGCCGAGCATGGTGCGCAGATGCGGCTCTTGCGAGTCCATC
>NZ_CAMFJF010000039.1 GCF_945956895.1 uncultured Allobosea sp.
GGTATTCCGGGCGGAAATCATGGCCCCATTGCGAGACGCAATGCGCCTCGTCGATGGCGAGCCGGTTCACGCCGAGGCGCTTCAGGCGCGAAACGAGCCCCTCGCCGGCCAGACGCTCGGGCGAGACGAAGAGCAGCCTGAGATCGCCGGAATTCAGCCTGTCCCAGGCCTGCGCCGCCTCTTCCTCCGTATTCATCGAGTTGAGCGAGGCGGCCGAGACGCCGGCCCGGACGAGCTGCCCGACCTGATCGCGCATCAGGGCGATCAGCGGCGAGACGACCAGCGTCAGCCCACCTGCGACCAGCGCCGGGAGCTGGTAGCACATCGACTTGCCGGAGCCGGTCGGCATCACCGCGAAGACGTCCTCGCCATTGAGCGCGGCTGCGATCACCTCCCACTGGCCGGGGCGGAAATCGTCATAGCCCCACACCGATTTGAGGATCGCGCGGGCGTCTGATTCGCGGGATGGCGACATGACGAAGGGATGTGCCGCAGCAGAAGGCGCTTGGCCAGCCTTTCGAGGTCAAAGCTGTGTCGATCATGCCCGGAGCCACACCGTCATCCCGGGCTTGACCCGGGATCCATCGAAAGGCGCTGCGCTCTACGATGGATCCCGGATCTCCGCTTCGCCGCGTCCGGGATGACGGCGTGGCAGGTTTCAGATTTTGACTGCCAGCAGGTGAACCGCCGTCGCCAGCGCGAAAATCGCCGTGATCAACTTGGACGGCCAGGGCTTCAGGTCGAACCAGATGAATTGCAGCGCAAGCCGCAGGCCCCAGAAGGCGGCGCCCACGAGCAGCAAGACCGGATGGACGCTTCCCTGACCGGCCAGCCAGATCAGGCTCGCGCCATAGGCCAGGAAGACGAAGATCAGCATCGCGTTGAGCGTCTGCGTGATCGCCGTGTTCAGGCTGCCGGAGGGGGCCAGCCGCTCCGGCCAG
The DNA here is from genome assembly GCF_945956895.1 of uncultured Allobosea sp. GTDB lineage: Bacteria > Pseudomonadota > Alphaproteobacteria > Rhizobiales > Beijerinckiaceae > Allobosea. The sequence continues at coordinate 942 of NZ_CAMFJF010000039.1, forward strand.
CCGAACAGGTGCCGGAACGCAGCATGGAACAGCGCAAAGCCGAGATCGAGCAGGCCCGCCGCCAGAGCCAAGGCGGCTCAGCTCCGCGTCGCGATCGCGGCGGCGGCGCCCGCCATCACGCCGCCGGTCGTCCGGTTGATCCAGCGCATCGCGCGCGGGCTCGCGACGAGGCGCCGTGCCCGGTCGGCCGCATAGGCATAGGCCATCAGCGTGCCCGTGATGATCGGGGCGATCAGCGCCGCGACCTCGACGAAGGCGAGCGTGCTCATCGCGTTGAGATCGATGACGAGCGGCAGGATCGACAGGAAGAAAACCATGACCTTTGGGTTGCCGAGCGTCAGCGCGATGCCGCCAAGGAAGAGCCGGGCGCCCTCGTCGCGCGCCGCAGCGGAAGGCTTCGGCGCCTCGGCCGGAGCCGTCCAGGCCTTGTAGGCGAGATAGAGCAGATAGGCGCAGCCGGCGTATTTGATCGCGACGAAGACGCCGTGGAAGCTCTGCATCAGCACGCTCAAGCCCAGCGCCGTGAGCGTGAACCAGACGAGATCGCCCGCGACAATGCCGGCCAAGAAGGGCAGCGAACGCCGGAAGCCGGAGGACAGCGAACGCGCCACCAGCGCCGCGATGGCCGGGCCGGGCGAGGCGACGGCGAGGAAATACACGCCGGCGAACAGGGCAAGGCTGGAGATGTCCATGGAAAGCCTCCGCGAATGCCGAAGACTAGCAGGAACGCCCCCACGCGTCCCATCGCAAGCCGTGGCCTGACCGATCAAGCGAGCGGATCGATCCGCCCCGGCGTCACCGCGAAACGCTGCGCCCCGGCCGGCAGATCGCCGAACAGGGCGGCGTCCGCGCCGGTCATCCAGACCTGGCAGCCGAGCCCGGTGAGCCCTTCGTAGAGCGCACCGCGCCGGCGCGGATCGAGATGGGCGGCGATCTCGTCGAGCAGGACGAGCGGCGCGATCCCGCTCATCGCCGCGACCAGCCTGGCATGGGCGAGCACCAGCCCGATCAGCAGCGCCTTCTGCTCGCCGGTCGAGCCCTGCCCGGCCGGAATGTCCTTCGGCCCGTGCCGGACTTCGAGGTCGGAGGCCTGCGGCCCCGCCAGCGTGCGCCCGGCCGCGCGGTCGCGATGGCGGCTCTGGCGCAGCAGGTCGCGATAGGCGTCCTCCGCATCGACGGCCGGCAGGCGGGCGACGAGCGCGTCGATCTCGCCGGAGAGCGCGATATCGGCGAAGGGGAAGGGCGAGGCCTCGTCGCGCGTTTCGGCGATGATCGCGGAAAGCCGCGCCACGGTCTCGGCCCGCGCCGCGGCGACCGCGACGCCGAGCTCGGCAACCTCGCGCTCGACCGCCTCGAGCCATTGACCCTGATTGGGGCTCTCCTCGAGGATGCGGTTGCGCGAGCGCAGGGCCCGCTCCAGCGCGTTCGAGCGCGTCGCATGGCTCGGGTCGATCGCCAGAACCAGCCGATCGAGGAAGCGGCGGCGATCGCCGGCTGCGCCGCGGAACAGGCCGTCGAGATCCGGTGTCAGCCAGACCACGCGCAGATAGTCGCTGAAGGCGAGCGCCGAGCCGACATTGGCCCCGTCGATGCGGGCGAGCCGCGGCCGGCGCCCCTCCGTGTCGAGCGGCCCGAGCCCGATGCCGAGCCGGCCGGCATCATCGGCCAGGGTGATAGAGGCGGCGAAGGATCCGTCGCCGCCCTGCCGCGCCATCGCCGTGATCTCGGCACGACGCAGGCCCCGCCCCGGCGTGAACAGCGAAAGCGCTTCGAGGATATTGGTCTTGCCGGCTCCGTTCTCGCCTGCGAGCGCAACGATTTGGCCCTCGATCGGGAGATCGAGGGCCTCGTAGGAACGGAAATCCTGCAGGATCAGGCGCGCGACCATCGACACGAGATCAACCTACCGTTTCCTCGCGAGCCCTCGTCCTGAGGAGCCGCGAAGCGGCGTCTCGAAGGACGCTTCAGCGCGCGCTGGAACATCCTTCGAGACGCAAGGCTAGCCTTGCTCCTCAGGATGAGGGCTGAGTCAAGAAGCTTTAGACGCGCATCGGCATCAGCACATAGAGCGCGGAGGCGCCTTCGCGATCCTGGATCACGGTCGGCGATCCCGGATCGGCGAGCTTGAGCAGGGCGGTGTCGCCGTCGAGCTGGGCGGCGATATCCATGAGATAACGGGCGTTGAAGCCGATATCGAGCGGGCTCGCTTCGTAATCGACCTCAATCTCCTCGGTCGCCGAGCCCGAATCCGGGTTGGTGACGGAGAGTGTCATGCGCCCCTCGGCCATCGAGAGCTTCACGGCGCGGCCGCGCTCTGACGAGATCGTCGAGACGCGGTCGACCGACGCGGCGAAATCGCCCTTGTCGACGGTCAGGCGCTTGTCGTTGCCGCTTGGGATGACGCGCTGGTAATCGGGGAAGGTGCCGTCGATCAGCTTCGATGTCAGCACGACGCTGGCCGTGGCGACACGGATCTTCGAGCCGGAGAGCTCGACCGCAACCTCGCTCTCGCCGTCTTCCAGCAGCTTCTGGATCTCGGAGACGGCCTTGCGCGGCACGATCACGCCGGGCATGCCGACCGAGCCTTGCGGCGCGGCGGTATCGACGCGGGCGAGACGGTGACCGTCGGTCGCGACCGCGCGCAGCACCGGGCGGCCATCGACATCGATGGTGTGGAGATAGATGCCGTTGAGATAGTAGCGCGTCTCCTCGGTGGAGATCGCGAACTGGGTCTTGTCGATCAGCCGCTTCAGCTCGCCGGCGGGCAGCACGAAGCGATGCGCCATCTCGCCCGCGGTGATGTCGGGGAAATCGCTTTCCGGCAGCGTCTGGAGCTGGAAGCGCGAGCGGCCGGAGCGCAGCACGAGGCCGCTATCGCCGGTGGTCTCCAGCGAGACCTGCGCACCATCGGGCAGCTTGCGGACGATGTCGTAGAGGGTATGGGCCGGAACGGTCGTGGCGCCGGGCTCGGGCGCATCGGCGGGGATCGTCTCCACCACCTCGATATCGAGATCGGTCGCCTTCAACCGCAGGCCGTTCTCGGAGGCGCTGAGCAGCAGGTTCGACAGGATCGGGATCGTATTGCGGCGCTCCACCACGCGATGGACGTGGCCAAGCGACTTGAGCAGCGTGGAACGTTCGACCGTGACCTTCATGATTGTCTAGTCTTCTGGCGCTAGCCGCCCAGGCATGGCTGCCCGGGCCGAATGAATGGCCAGCGACATTGCAGGACGCCGGGCGGGGGCGCAAGGCCTGCCCGCTCCGGCAACCACAACCATTTGGTGGAACGGCGCCGTCATGCCCGGGGCCGGAGGCTCAATCCTTCAGCTCACTCCTGCAGCATGCGCTTCAGCAGGTCGACCTCGTCATGCAGCGAGCGGTCCTCGCTGATCGCCTTCTCGATCTTGCGCACCGCATGCAGCACGGTCGTGTGGTCGCGTCCGCCGAAGCGGCGGCCGATCTCGGGCAGAGAGCGCGGCGTCAGCGCCTTCGACAGATACATCGCGATCTGGCGCGGCTTCACCACGGCCGCGGTGCGGCGCTCCGAGAGGATGTCGGCACGGCTGACATTATAGCGCGTCGCGACGAGCTTCTGGATGTCCTCGATCTTGACCCGGCGCGGCTCGCGGGTGCGGACGAGGTCGCGGATAGCGGCTTCCGCCGTCTCCAGCGTCACGAGCTGGCCGGAGAGTGTCGCATGGGCGAGCAGGCGGTTGGCGGCGCCGTCGAGATCGCGGCCATTGGTCGCGACGACGCGCGAGACATAGGCGACGACATCGGGGCTGACCTGGAAATTCGGATGGGCGGTCTGCAGCGCCTCCAGCCGGCTGGAGAGGATCGTGGCACGCAGCGCCTCGTCGAGCTCGCCGACCTCGACCACCAGGCCGCCGCCGAGGCGCGAGCGGATGCGCTCATCGAGCGCCTCGAGCTCACCGGCGAGGCGATCGCCGGCGACGACGATCTGCTTGCCGGCATCGAGCAGCGCATTGATGGTGTGGCCGAATTCCTGCTGGATCGACTTGCCCTGGATGAACTGCACGTCGTCGACGACGAGCAGGTCGATGCCGCGCAGCTTCTCCTTGAAGGCGAGCGCCGTCTGCGACTTCAGCGCCGCGACGAAGCCGTACATGAAGCGGTCGGCGGTGAAATAGGCGACGCGCTTGCCCTGGCGGCGCGCTTCCTGGGCGATTGCCTGCAGGAGATGCGTCTTGCCGAGGCCGACGCCGGCATGGAGATAGAGCGGGTTATAGGGGCTCTGGCCCGCCGGTGCGCCGGCGATGCGCTCGGCTGCGGCGAAGGCGAGCTGGTTCGATTTGCCGACGACGAAGCTCTGGAAGTTCATGCGCCGGTCGAGCGCGGTGCCGCAGGCATCGACGAGGTCGCTCTCGCCGGCCTGAGGGGTGCTCGCTGCGGCGGTGCGGCCGGCATCGGCCGGGGCGGGGCCCGCCACCGTCGCGGGGCGATTGCGCAGGGCCTCGATCTGCGGCTGGGCGGCGGGATCGCGCGAGACGGTGCGCACCGAGAGCATCACGCCGTTGGGCGCCGGCAATTCGGCCATGCAGTTCACCCGCAGGCGTTCGGTGTAATGCGCCTCGAGCCAGCTCTTCAGGAAGCGGGTGGGGACGGTGAGATAGGCCACGCCCTCGACGATGCCGGCGATCTCCAGCCGGCCGAACCAGCTCGAGAAGACGTCCTCGCCGAGTTCGGCCCGCAGGCGCCGGCGCACGCGCTCCCAGGCGTCCTGAATCGAAACCTCCTCGACCCGGACCGTTGCAGTCTCTTCCGCGGCGATCGTCACCACCGCCGGCGTCGTCTCGACCATGTCCCCGAAATTCTGCCGCTCGAACATCAATGGCCCCGTTCTTTGAAAATGCACGCACTCAAGGTTCGGCGGCCGCTTCCTGACCGCCGTCCCGGTGCTTTTGTCTGGTCAAAATGGTTCCGGTCCCAGCAGGCGCAGCGCGCCGCTTCGGGCTCCGGTTCCGGTTCTGTTGATTACGCTTGGAAGGCTCGCCGAGGGACGACGCCACCCTTCATCTCAATCAAGAAAGACAAAGGGTCACATCCTCCAACCTCCATGGTCGCGAGCCAAAACGCTGATCATCTCTGGAAATCCCGCGGCGGTCATTGCTGTCCGCCCGGCGATGAAAGGAACCTTACAAGGCGCTCTCGACGGGCTGCAACATCCCTTTCAGCCGGCTTCCGAGACTCTGCCCCGGCGGGCCGCCCCGTTTGATGGGGATGCGTGCCGCAATTGGTTGGGGAACTTAAGATTTTCTTCACGCCGCCTTGCCGGGAGGTGGCCGAATCTTTTTTTGCCGCGCCTTGAAAAGCCTGCCGCAGAGTCGCCGCGATTCCGCCGCCCAAAATCCTTTGCCTGCTAAGATGATGAAAAGTAACATCTTTTTATGTGCGGCAGAGTCCGGCTCGGAGCCCAATTTCGCGCCCTGAACGGCGCCCGAGAGTCAAGTCGCCAAAGCCGGGGAAAGCCTAGGAAAATGGCTTGAAATCAGCGCTGTTTTGTTACGCGCGGGGCCTGTGGCGAGCGCGCCACAGAAGCCTTGGAGCCAACGAAAAAGCCCGGCCTTGCGGCCGGGCTTTTGGGTCGTCGAAACGATGTAATTTTAGGCTCAGGAAGCCAGCGCGCCGATGCGATGAGCGAGGCGGGAGACCTTGCGCGAGGCGGTGTTCTTGTGAACCACGCCCTTCTGGGCAGCGCGCATGATTTCCGGCTGGGCGGCCTTCAGGGCCTCGGCGGCAACCGCCTTGTCCCCGGAGGCGATCGCCTCCTCGACCTTGCGCAGGAAGGTGCGCATCCGCGAACGGCGCGCCTTGTTGACCTCGGTGCGGCGGGCGATCTTGCGCGTAGCCTTCTTGGCCGACGTCGTATTGGCCATCGAAACGTCCTCGTCTCTTCATCGCGTCCGGTCGCCTGGCGTTATTGCCGGCGGGGCTGGCCGCATCCTTGCTGGAAAAACGTGCGCGGCGGCCGAGCTTGCGCGGGCCACCGCGAGTGGTGGGGCTATAATCGCTTGCCGGCGCTACGTCAACGCCGGAATCGCAGTCGCGCTGCCGAACTCACGCGGAGGGCGCGATAAAGCGCGCGAAGCTCGCCAGATCGACATTGCCGCCGGAGAGGATGATGCCGACGCGCTTGCCTTCGACCGGCACGGCGCCGGTGAAGGCGGCGGCTGCCGCGAGGCAGCCGGTCGGCTCGACCACGAGCTTCATCCGCTCGGCGAAGAAGCGCATCGCGTCGACGAGCGCGTCGTCGTTCACCGTGACGATATCCTCGACCTCGCGCTGGATGATCGGGAAGGTCAGGTCGCCCAGGAAGGCGGTCTGGGCGCCGTCGGCAATCGTCTTGGGCACGCCGATCGCGACGATCTCGCCCTTGCGCAGGGATTGCTGGCCGTCATTGCCGGCCTCCGGCTCGACGCCGAAGACGCGGCAGCCCGGATTCAGCGCCTTCGCGGCAAGCGCCGCGCCGGCCAGAAGACCGCCGCCGCCGAGCGGCACGAGCAGGATGTCGAGCGGGCCGGCATCCTCGATCAGCTCCTTGGTCGCGGTGCCCTGGCCGGCGATGACGGCAGGATGGTCGTAGGGCGGGATGATCGTCAGCCCGCGCTCGGCCGAGAGCTTGTTGCCGATCTCCAGCCGGTTCTCGGTATAGCGGTCATAGCGCACGACCTGCCCGCCATAGCCCTCGGTCGCCGCGACCTTCGCGGCCGGCGCGTCGTTCGGCATGATGATCGTGGTCGGCACGCCGAGCAGCTGGCCGGCATAGGCGATGGCCTGGGCATGGTTGCCGGAGGAATAGGTGACGACGCCGGCCTTCTTCTGCTCGGGACTGAGCGAGGCGATCGCATTATAGCCGCCGCGGAACTTGAAGGCGCCCATGCGCTGCAGGTTCTCGGGCTTGAAGACGAGGCTGGCTTGCGTCCGCCGATTGGCCGTGGCCGAGCTCATCGCCGGGGTGTGATGGGCGACGCCCTTGAGCCTGCCGGCCGCGGCCTCGACATCGGCATAGGTCGGAAGGGCAGGACTGCTGGCGGTCATGGCAACGCTCTTTAGGCTCTTGAAGGGCGACAGGCAGGCGCGGGAGCCGCGGCCGGCCCCCTCTCCCCTTGCGGGAGAGGGTTGGGGTGAGGGGTCTCGCGACGGTCCTGCGCTTATCCTAAGCTAACGATTCAGGGCAGCGCGACCCCTCATCCGGCACTGCGCGCCACCTTCTCCCGCAAGGGGAGAAGGGCCGGCGGCTCAGCTGTTCTTGAAATCGGGCTTCCGCTTCTCGGCGAAGGCGGACATGCCCTCCTTCTGGTCGGCGGTGGCGAAGAGCGAGGAGAAGACGCGGCGCTCGAAGCGCAGGCCTTCCTGCAGCGTCACCTCGAAGGCGCGCTCGACCGATTCCTTGGCCATCAGCACGGAAGGCAGTGACTTCGCCGCGATCTGCTCGGCCGCCTTCAGCGTCTCGGTCAGGAGATCGGCGAGTGGCACGACGCGGGCGACGAGGCCGGAGCGCTCGGCCTCCTCGGCATTCATCATTCGGCCGGTCAGGATCAGGTCCATCGCCTTGGCCTTGCCGACCGCCTTGGTCAGGCGCTGCGTACCGCCGGCGCCGGGGATGACGCCGAGATTGATCTCGGGCTGGCCGAACCTGGCATTGTCCGCCGCAATGATGAAGTCGCACATCATGGCGAGCTCGCAGCCGCCGCCAAGCGCGAAGCCCGCGACCGCCGCGACGATCGGCTTGCGGCGCTGGCCGATCCGGTCCCAATCCGCGAATTTGTCGTCGAGATAGGTGCCCGGGAAGGTGCGGCTCTGCATCTCCTTGATGTCGGCGCCGGCGGCGAAGGCCTTCTCCGAGCCGGTCAGGACGACGCAGCCGATGCCGGCGTCCTTCTCGAAACCGTCGAGCGCCCTGTTGATCTCGCCGATGAGCTGGCCGTTCAGCGCGTTCAGCGCCTGCGGGCGGTTGAGCGTGATCAGCCCGACCTTGCCCTTCGTCTCGACGAGAATGGTCTCATAAGCCATGGCGGCCTCCCGGATGCACCTGTGCCGCCAGCTTTAGCGGGCAGCGGGAGAGCGGTCCATGCGCGTCGCACGCATCCGCGCATTCGCGCCGCCTCTCCGCCGCCTGTCGTCATGGTCGGGCTTGCCTCGGCACCGGAACCTCGGCGCACCCCCTCTCCCCTTGCGGGAGAGGGTTGGGGTGAGGGGTCGCGCTGTCCGGTATCGTTAGCGCTGCGCCACTTGCTCACGTTTCCGAGTTGAGCGACCCCTCATCCGTCTCGGCTTCGCCGAGCCACCTTCTCCCGCAAGGGGAGAAGGGCGGCCGTGTGGTTCCCGCACATGTATCTTCACCCGCCCGCGTCGCCGCGTTCGTTGATCGATGAGGGGCAGCGGAGCGCCGCGAGGCGCGGTAGATATGAAGCCGCTTCCGTTGAGCCAGGATGCGGCGCGGAAGGATCCCCCTCCGCACGCCCCGTGGCGCTCCGCTTGCCGGCGATTTGAAAGCCACGGGCCGCGCTTATACGGCTGGGGCTCCTCATGCCCGGCGCGTTCCACGGATCAGTTCGGCTCATCGCCTCGTCATCCGTTCCGCGCCGGGCCTCGGATATCCCGAGCCTTCCAGCGAGCTCCTCGCACAGGCGCCGTAGTACGCCCAGGGCGGTGCCCCGCAGCCTCCCGAGTCCGGGGTGCAAACCCGGCCGCAGGGCGCCGCCCCCGCCCCGCCATGCAGCATGCCTCCGGATGGCCGCCCCTCGGGATGAGGTGGGCCGAGGATAGGGGCGGTTTGAGAGGCGGGGATTAGTTTCGGATAATGCTCGCTGTCGACCCATTGCGGACCAAATTCCGGCGCTGCCCCTGCGTGACACGCTGATCATTCGCCTCATTGCCATGGGTGCGCGCGTTCCGAGGGGTTGGAACGAGGTCTTCGATCGGCCAGAACTCGACCGAAATCGTGTGCGTCATCGATCACCAAGGCCAAGCGGTCCGGTGCACGGTTTGCCGAACCGAGCCGCGAAAATGAAAATCCTAAAAACGCTCAAAACGCGGCGCCGGCCCGCAAGCGTACCGGGTTCGCTACGAGTACCTTGGGCTGGGGGAGGGGTGGCCCGAGCCGGGGCACAGGCGGCCCGACAGGCGCGACGATTTCGCCAATGGTTCAGGGCTTCTTGCCTGGGAGCGGCGCTTGCGGGTGATAGGCCCAAACCGTGCCGCTGACGCGGTGGTTCGGCGTAGTCTCGACTACGTCGCCGTTGAGCAGAGTCTTCTTCACTCTCGCCCCGAGAAACGAGACGATGTGCAAGCGCGCGCGATGGATGGGATCGCCGCCGGGGACATTTTGCTCCAGCACCTCGACAATGCCCTGTCCAACCACCGCCTCAACAATTGCAGTGTGATGCGGGCGCCTCTCGACAGTCGTGCCGCCGGTCTCCCAATCACCATTGGGGTGCGTGGTCTTTACCTCGGTCCTGTCTTCCCAGACAAAGTTGCGAAATTGCAGAATGTCGCCGACGACAACGTCGCGACGCAGGTCCTTCACCAGTGTGCCCCAGACATAGTCGCCGTCAGGCCCGACTTTGCCCGCCATAAGCTGCGTAGAGGTCTTGCCGCCGCAATCTTTCAGCGCGGTTTCGAGCATCGTCCAGCATTCGCCGTCACCGATCTTCTGACCGATGCGCTTGACGCTCCACGCCACAAGGTCATCGGGAAGAGCCATATCCGCCTCCGGTGATCGCCAGCATGACAGATGCTACGCGGGCTACGAGGCGCCGACAACATGGATCGACGAGGGGTTCCGGGATTAGGGGCCTCGATAAGGTGGAAGCACGTAGGCTGAGCGCTAAGGCCTGCTACCGACCCCAAACGGACCGCAACCCTCAGCGAACGGCCCGCTTCTGACAGCTCTCGCAATAAAACGTCGAGCGCCCCGACTGCACCAGCCGCTTCACCAGCTTCCCGCAGCCCGGCGTGACGCAGGTCTCGCCCTCGCGGTCATAGACCTTGAAGCGGTGCTGGAAATAGCCGAGCGAGCCGTCGGCATGGGCGAAGTCGCGGAGCGTCGAGCCGCCGGCTGCGACCGCCTCCTCCAGCACCTCGCGGATGATGCGGGCGAGTTCATGCGCGGTCTCGCGCGGCCGCCCCGTCGGGGTCGCGATCGTCCCCGCTTCCGCCTCCGGGTGGAGCCCGGCCCGGAACAGCGCCTCGCAGACATAGATATTGCCGAGGCCCGCCACGAGCCGCTGGTCGAGCAGCGCGGCCTTCAAGGGTGCGAACTTCCCCGCGAAGAGCTTTGCCAGCGTCTCGCCGGAGAGTTCGTTGCCGAGCGGCTCGATGCCCATGCCGGCGAAATGCTTCGATGTTGCCAGTTCGGCACGCGGGACGAGGTCCATGAAGCCGAAGCGGCGCACGTCGTTATAAGTGATGCGCGCGCCCGTCCCCATCTCGAACACGACATGGTCGTGGATCAGGTGCCGGCCGATTTCATTATAATAGGAGCCGGGCTCGGTCGGCTTCGTGCCGGGCGCCTCGACGATGAAGCGTCCGCTCATGCCCAGATGCATCACGAGCGCTTGGCCGTCGTCGAGATCGGCGATCAGGTATTTCGCCCGCCGCGACAGGGCCTCGATCCGCCGCCCGGTCAGCCGCTCGGTGAAGCGCTCTGGCAGCGGAAAGCGCAGATCGGGCCGGCGCTGCTCGACGCGCGCGAAGCGCTCGCCCAGCATCGCGGGCTCCAGCCCGCGCCGGACGGTTTCGACCTCGGGTAGCTCCGGCATGTCATCGACCTCAAATAAAGCCTGCGTCGAGACGGGCCGCGACAAGCCCGCCGCCTTTGGCTATTGATCGGCACGAGCGAATACAAGACAGATTTGCACAAGGCCGGCCCGACCGTGACAGCAGCTTCCGACACCACCCATTTCGGCTTCGAGACGGTGAAGCTCGCCGAGAAGCAGGCGAAGGTCGACGACGTCTTCCACAAGGTCGCCAATCGCTACGACCTGATGAACGACCTGATGTCGGGCGGCCTGCACCGGGCCTGGAAGAGCGCGCTCCTGACCGCGATCAACCCGGCCAAGGACCGGCCTTTCCATCATCTCGACGTGGCCGGCGGCACGGGCGATGTCGCCTTCTCGGTGCTGGAGGCCGGTGGCCCTGAGACCGACGTCACCGTGCTCGACATCAATGCCGACATGCTGCGCGTCGGGCGCGAGCGCGCCGACAAGCGCTTCCCGGATAATGATCGCATCCGCTTCGTCCAGGGCAATGCCGAGCAGCTCGGCCTGCCCGACAACCATTTCGACTGCTACACCATCGCCTTCGGCATCCGGAACGTGCCGCGCATCGACAAGGCTTTGGCCGAGGCCTATCGCGTGCTGAAGCGCGGCGGGCGTTTCCTCTGCCTCGAATTCAGCCATGTCGACGTGCCCCTGCTCGACAAGATCTACGAGACCTATTCCTTCAAGGTCATCCCGCCGATGGGCCGCATGGTCACCGGCGAGGCCGAGCCCTACCAGTATCTCGTCGAGTCGATCCGCAAGTTCCCGAAGCCGCAGGCCTTCGCGAACATGATCGAGGATGCCGGCTTCCGCCGGGCGAAATTCACGCCGATGACCGGCGGCGTCGTGGCGCTGCATTCCGGCTGGAAGCTGTGAGGGCCCGTTTCTCCCCATCCACAGCCCTCATCCTGAGGAGCGCTCCGCAGGAGCGCGTCTCGAAGGATGGTCCAGCTGACTCCGGCACCTCCTGGAGCATCCTTCGAGACGCGCCTGCGGCGCTCCTCAGGATGAGGGCTGAGGGGGTGAACGCCGCGACCGTGACGGCTAAAACCGCATGATCTCCTCCTTCTTCCACATGCTGCGGGGCGCGCGCGTCGGCTTCGTGCTGGCGCGCGAGGGTGCGCTGGCGCTGGTCGATCCCTCCGTGCTGCCACCGCTGGCGCGTGGTCTGATCCGCGTCGGCCGCCTGATCGAGCGCCGCGGCGCCGGCTCCTCCGCGACAAGGCTCGCGGCGGCGATGACCCGGCTCGGTCCGTCCTATGTGAAGTTCGGCCAGTTCCTGGCGACGCGGCCCGATGTCGTCGGCATGAAGATCGCCGAGGATCTGTCGGCCCTGCAGGACCGGATGCCGGCTTTCCCGATGGCGGAGGCCCGCGCGACCGTCGAGGCCGCCCATGGCGGAAAGCTCGAGGATATCTTCGTCGAATTCAGCGAGCCGGTCGCCGCAGCCTCGATCGCCCAGGTCCACCGCGCCCGGCTGAAGGATGGCCGTGAGGTCGCGGTGAAGATCCTGCGATCGGGCATCCGCGATCGCTTCAACCGCGATCTCGCCGCGATGCGCTTCGGCGCGGAGATGGCCGAGCAGCGTTCGGCCGAGGCGCGCCGGCTGCGCTTCACCGGCGTGGTCGAGACGCTGTCACGCTCGGTCGCGATGGAGATGGATTTGCGGCTGGAAGCCGCCGCCCTCTCCGAATTCGCGGAGAATACCAGGGAAGACGCCGATTTCCGCGTGCCGGAGCCGGACTGGCAGCTGACGGCTCGCGAAATGCTGGTCGACGAATGGATCGACGCCGTCCGCCTCTCCGATGTCGAGGGTCTGCGTGCCGCCGGCCACGATCTGCCGGAACTCGCCCGCAATATCATCCAGTCCTTCCTGAAGCATGCGATCCGCGATGGCTTCTTCCATGCCGACATGCATCCCGGGAACCTCTTCGTCGACGCGGAGGGGCGGCTCGTCGCGGTCGATGGCGGCATCATGGGCCGGCTCGGCCTGAAGGAGCGGCGTTTCCTCGCCGAAATCCTGCTCGGCTTCATCACCCGCGACTACGCCCGCGTGGCGCAGGTGCATTTCGAGGCGGGCTATGTCCCGGCCCATCATGATGTCGAGGATTTCGCCCAGGCGATCCGTGCCGTCGGCGAGCCGATCCATGACAAGCGCGCCGACCAGATCTCGATGGCCAAGGTGCTGACCCTGCTCTTCGAGATCACCGGCATGTTCGACATGGCGACGCGCACCGAGCTCGTCATGCTCCAGAAGACCATGGTGGTGGTCGAGGGCGTCGCCCGCTCGCTCGATCCGCATCTGGACATGTGGGGCACGGCCGATCCGGTGGTGCGATCCTGGATCACCCATAATCTTGGCCCGATCGGCCGGCTGGAGGAGGCCGGGCGCGGCGCCCGCTCGCTGCTCGGCTCGCTGGCGAGCCTGCCCGATACGGTCGTCCGGGCCGAGCGCGTGCTTGGCCAGCTCGAGGACGCCTCGCGCCACGGCTTCTCGCTCGACGAGCGCAGCGTCGAGGCGATCGGCCGGGCCGAGGCCCGGCGCAACCGCTGGGGCAATATCGCGCTCTGGGTGATCGCGGGGCTGCTGGCCTACGGGGTGTTCGGCTGAGGGCAGGGCAAGCTCAACGCGGTCCCCTCTCCCCTTGCGGGAGAGGGTTAAGGTGAGGGGTCTCGCGACGTAGGTCGTGAGCCGAACACAAACCTCCCGAGACCTGCGCGACCCCTCATCCGCCTGCCGGCACCTTCTCCCGCAAGGGGAGAAGGAAGAAGCGGCCGTCGCCGTGCCCTACCTGAACGGCGGCTCGTCGAAGCTCCGAAGCTTGCGCGAGTGGATCGTCGCGCCCGCCTTCTTCAGCTTCTCCAGCGCGTCGAGCCCGATGCGCAGGTGTTCGCCGACCGCGCGCTCGTAGAAGGCGTTGGCGGCGCCCGGCAACTTGATCTCGCCATGCAGCGGCTTGTCGGAGACGCAGAGCAGCGTGCCGTAGGGCACACGCAGGCGGTAGCCCTGCGCTGCGATCGTGCCGGATTCCATGTCGACCGCGATGGCGCGCGACAGGTTGATGCGCCGCCGCTCCTTGGTCCATTGCAATTCCCAGTTGCGGTCGTCCTGGGTCACGACGGTGCCGGTACGCAGGCGCTGCTTCAGCCGGTCGCCCTTCTCGCCGGTGATGTCGGCGGCAGCCTGCTGCAAGGCGACCTGCACCTCCGCCAGCGCCGGGATCGGGATATCCGGCGGCACGAGATCGTCGAGGATGCGGTCCTGCCGGAGATAGGCATGGGCGAGCGCATAGTCGCCGATGATCTGGGTCTGGCGCAGGCCCCCGCAATGGCCGACCATCAGCCAGCAATTCGGGCGGAGCACCGCGAGATGGTCGGTGATGTTCTTCGCGTTCGAGGGACCGACGCCGATATTGACCAGGGTGACGCCCTCGCCGCCCTTCCGGATCAGGTGATAGGCGGGCATCTGGAAGCGGTGCCAGGGCGCCGACATCACCCGTTCGGCGGCTGAGACGTCGAGGCCGCCCTTGTCGATGCGAATGCCGCCGGGCGTGACCAAAGCCTCGGCCGTGCCGGCCTCGATCTCCGCGAGGCCGAGCCGGACGAACTGGTCGACATAGCGGTGATAATTGGTCAGCAGCACCCAGGGCTGCACAGCCCGCCAGTCGGTGCCGGTGTAATGCACCAGCCGGCGTAGCGAGTAGTCGACCCGCACCGCGTCGAAGAGCGAGAGCGGCCGCGGCTCGCCCTCGATCAATTCATAGGTTCCATCCGCGATCTCGTCGCCGACCAGCGCCAGCAGCGGTGTCGGGAAATGGCGCGCCAGTTCCGCAGCGGTGATCTTGCCACGCCCGAGCTCGTCGCCGCCTTCGAGCGCATAGGGATAAGGTATTTCCTGTGTGCTGATCCCGGTCTCGATCGTCGCGCAATATTCGGCGACAAGCGGCCTGAGCTGGTCGAGCAGATAGGCGCGGAACTCGGCCGGCTGGGTCACCGTCGTCGAATAGATGCCGGGCGCGGCGAATTTGGCGTAGCCGCGCCGTGTCGCCGCCGGCAGCTTCGAGGGCTCGTAGGTCACCCGCAGCATCGGGTAGCGATAGCGCTCCCGGTCCTCAGCAGTCGGCGCTTCGCCGGTGTCGAAGAAGCGCTGCAGGTCGCCGCGCAGGGCCGAGCGCGCCTCGTCATAGAGCCGTTCGAGCCGGTCCACGGCGGCTTCCGGTGTCGCTGCGGTCTCGAAGCTCATGAACCCTCCTCGTCTTCTGTTGGTTCTAGCCGCGTGTCTGCGCTCCTGACAACAACCGGCGGGCGCCCGCGCCAGCTTGCAGCCGCGCACCGTTGACAGGCAGGAGGAATGCGATTAGTAAACCGATAAGTTAATTAACTGATCGGTTTCATACGATGTCGACGGACCCGCTCAGCCTGACCTTCGCAGCCCTTGCCGATCCGACGCGCCGCGCCATCCTGGCCCGGCTGTCGCAAGGCGAGAGTTCGGTGAAGGAGCTGGCCGAGCCTTTCGCGGTGAGCCTGCCGGCGGTCTCGAAGCACCTCAAGGTGCTGGAGCGCGCCGGGCTGATCACGCGGGGGAAGGAAGCCCAGTGGCGACCTTGCCGGCTCGATCCCGGTCCGCTGCAGGACGTCTCGGAATGGCTGGAACACTACAGCCGTTTCTGGGACCAGAGCCTGGGGCGGCTGGACGAGATGCTCCGCGAGATCAAGGCGAAACCACCCGATAAGTCCGGCGTTTGACGCCAAAGCCATTCCTTCAATTCAGTTTCAGGTGTTCGTCATGCTCAAGACCATTCCTCTCGGCCTTCTTGCGCTCCTCGCGGTCGGCATCGTCGTCGTGCTGATCCTGGCCGCTGGCAAGCCCGACACCTTCCAGGTCGCGCGCTCCATCAAGATCGAGGCTTCGCCTGAGCGGATCTATCCGCTGATCGCCGATTTCCGGGCCTGGGGTGCCTGGTCGCCCTGGGAGAAGAAGGACCCTGCCATGAAGCGGACCTATGGCGGCCCCGAAATCGGCGTCGGCGCGACCTATGCCTGGGCCGGCGACAAGAATGTCGGGGAGGGGAGCATGCGCATCACCGAGGCCCAAGTGCCGGGCAAGCTCGGGCTCAAGCTCGATTTCCTCAAGCCGTTCGAGGCCCATAACGACGTGGTCTTCGCGCTGACGCCGCAGGGCCAGCAGACGAACGTGACCTGGATCATGACCGGCCCGACCCCGTTCATCGGCAAGATCATGCATGTCTTCATGGATATGGACCGCATGGTCGGCGGCGATTTCGAGACCGGCCTCAAGGCGATGAAGGCGGCGGCCGAGCGCCCCGCCTGAACCTCCGCTCGCCAGTGACCCACCGGCAGGGCGGCGAGCTCCGCTTTCAAACGCTCAACGAGGAGGACGAACCATGAAGCTCTCGACCTATCTGATGTTCGGCGGCAATTGCCGCGAGGCCTTCACCCATTACGAAAAGGTGCTGGGCGGCAAGATGCTCGCCATGATGGACCACAAGGGCACACCGGCCGAGGAGCATGTCCCGGCGGAGTGGCGGGACAAGATCCTGCATGCCTGCCTGGAGATCGACGGCCAGCTGTTGATGGCTTCGGACGCGCCGCCGGATCGCTCGGACGGTCCGATGCGCTCGGTCTCCGTCAGCGTCGGCGTGAAGACGCCGGAAGAGGCCGACCGCATCTTCGCCGGCCTGTCCGAAGGCGATGCGAAGATCACCATGCCGATGGCCGAGACCTTCTGGTCGCCGCGCTTCGGTATGCTGACCGACCGCTTCGGCACGAGCTGGATGGTCGGCGCCGAGCAGCCGGCCGACAAGATGAATTGCGGCTGAGATGCGGCAGATTTCCTGAAGAAACACGCCGTCATCCCGGGCTTGACCCGGGATCCATCGAAAGGCGCTCCGCTCTACGATAGATCCCGGATCGGCGCGGCTTTGCCGCTTGTCCGGGATGACGGAGCGGCTCCGGGGAAAGTCTGCGGCTCCAGATCGTTTTTCGACCTGGCTGAATCGTCATTGCGAGGAGCAAAGCGACGAAGCAATCCAGGGGGACTGGGCTGAACGGTTCGACCCAGTCCCCCTGGATTGCTTCGCTGCGCTCGCAATGACGGCCTGACGGTTCAAGCAGGTCGAAACTGGCTCTACGACCGCCCGCCATCCACCGAAAGCACCTGCCCGCTGATCCAGCCGGCCTGCTCGCTCAGGAAGAACAGCGTGGCGCTGGCGATATCTGCGGGCGTGCCGAGCCGGCGGGTATGGATGCTCTCGACGAGCTTCTTCTGGCCTTCCGGCCCATAGCTCTGCCATTGCCGCTCGCTCGCGGGATTGGAGCGCACGAAGCCCGGCGCCACCGAATTCACCGTGATGCCATGCGGGCCGAACTCCCAGGCGAGCTGCTTGGTCAGCCCGACCAGTGCGTGCTTGGCGCTGGCATAGGCCTGGATGCCGGTGAGGCTCGGCCTCAGGCCCGCGCCCGACGAGATCGTCACGATCCGCCCGTAGCCGGCCTGCTTCATGGCCGGCACCGCCGCCTGCGCGAGGAAGAAGGCGGCATCGACATTGGCGGCGAAAATCACGCGCCAATCCTCTTCCGAAATCTCCTCGATCGCACGGCCGACCTGCCCGCGCACCCCGCCGGCGGCATGGACGAGAAGATCGAGCCGGCCATCGGCGGCGACGATGTCACGTACCAGAGCCTGGGCCGCCTCGGGCGAACCGAGATCGGCGGCATGCCCGGTCGCACCGATCTCTTTCGCGGTGGCCTGCACCCCGGTTTCGTCGATATCGGCGAGGTGAACGCGCGCGCCCGCTTCCGCTAGCGCGGCCGCGATCGCGCGCCCGATGCCCTGGGCTGCGCCGGTGACGAGGGCTACGCGGCCGTCGAAGCGGATCTGCATCGGTCGATCAATACCTTGAGTGTCTCGAAGGCCATCGGGCGGCGGCCGTCCTCGATGTCGTGGATCAGCGCAACCAGCGTCTCGATCGCGGGTGTCGCAATGCCGACCTCGCGGCCGAGCGTGGCGATGACGCCGATCTGCGGGTCGACCTCGGTCTTGCGCTTGCGCACGGCGAGATCGCGCCAGATGCCCGAATGGGTCTTGGCGGTCTGCGCGGTATAGTGCGCGAGCCAGCGGATCGTCTCGATCTGCGGGCCTTCCGGCTTGCCGGGCGCGAACACCATCGGATCGAAATCGCCGAAGCCGAGCGAGGTCACGCCGCGCTTGGCCGCGACCGCGCCGACCTCGCGCCCGAGCGCAAGCCAGACCGGCAGCCGCTCCGGATCGGCGAAATTCGCCGACATCGAATCGTCGGTCAGCGCCGTCGCGAACAGCATCGCGCCATAGGCGAGCTTGCCCCAGAGATAGCCGAAGATGTTGTCGGTCAGGATCGCGTCCGGCTCGAACAGCTGCATCAGCCGATGCATCTCGGTCGCGCGTTCGCTCATCGACCCGTCGAGCTCGCCGACGACCGTGGCGCCGCGATTGCCGTAGAGGATTTCGCCGGGTCCCAGCCAGTCGGCGCCGAAATTGACGAAGCAGCCCATCGTGCGCCGCTCGCCGACCGCCTTGGCGATGGCGAGTTCGTTCAGTCCGTTCTGGGCGGAGAGCACGAAGCCGTCATCCGCCAGATAGGGCTTCAGCGCGGCCAGCGCTGCTTCCGTCGCGCCTGCCTTCACGGCGAGCACGACGCGGCTGTAGCGCCCGGTCAGTTCGGCCGGCGTCGCGGCAGGCACGACCTGCGTGAACGCCTCGACCGGCCCCGAAATGGCGAGCCCCTTGGTCCGGCAGGCCTCGACATGCTCCGGCACGATGTCGACCAGCAGCACCGGCACGCCGGCTCGCGCCCAGTAGGCGCCGAGCGTGCCGCCGATGGCGCCGGCGCCCCAGATCAGGATGGGTTCAGCGGTCACAACAGAAGCCTTTCCACGACGCAGCCCTCATCCTGAGGAGCAAGCCGAAGGCTTGCGTCTCGAAGGATGCTTCAGTTCTCTCCCGCGCTTCCTTGAGCATCCTTCGAGACGCCGCTGCGCGGCTCCTCAGGATGAGGGCTGCGGGAGACGAAGCGCGCATTACGCCTGTCCCGCCAGTTCGACATGGTCATGGGTGGCGACATGGATGAGGCCATCCTCCGTCACCCAGCCGCGGTACATGCCCTCGGTGTTGTAGGGCGCGACCACCGTGCCGTCGGCACCGACCGCCACCAGTCCCGCGCCGATCTTGTGCTCGGAGAGCTCGGCCAGGACGGCGTCCGTCGCGGCTTGCAGCGAGAGGCCCTTGTAGGCGATCAGCGACGCGATCTCGTGGCCGACGCAGTAGCGGATGAAATACTCGCCCTTGCCGGTACCGGAGACGGCGCAGCGCCCGTCGCGGGCATAGGTGCCGGCGCCGATGATCGGGGAATCGCCGACGCGGCCGACCGGCTTGTTGGTATAGCCGCCGGTCGAGGTCGCGGCAGCGAGATGGCCCTGCGCGTCGCAGGCGACGGCGCCGACCGTGCCATGCTTCTCGGCCTCGCTCGCCTCGGCGGCGGTGCCGACGATCTCGCGCAGCTTCATCGAGGCGAGGTTCTTGCGCCGGCGCTCGGTCGAGAAATGCTCATTCGCGACGGTGTCGACGCCCTCATGCTCGGCGAAATCGTCTGCCGCGGGACCGGCGAGCAGCAGCGGGTCGCCGCGCAGCATCAGCGCCTTGGCGGCCGTGATCGGATTGCGGATGCGCTTGGCCCCGCAGATCGCGCCGGCGGCCAGCGTCGCCCCGTCCATGATCGAGGCGTCGAGCTCATGCTCGCCCTCGGTGTTGAAGGCGGCGCCATGGCCGGCGTTGAAATGCGGGGAATCCTCCATCACCCGCACGGCCGCCTCGACGGCATCGACCGCCGCGCCGCCCTTGCTCAGGATCGCCCAGCCGGCCCGCAGCGCGCTGGCGAGGTCGGAGCGGGCCTGGGCCCATTCGGCCTCCGTCATCTCGGCCTTCGGCAGCGTGCCGCAGCCGCCATGGATGGCAAGCGCGAGGGTCATGTTCGTCTTCCGATCAGTCGTTGTGCGAGGCAGGCCGTCAGGCTCGCCTTGATGGCGAGCATCCACGTCTTGAACGCCGAACCGGGTCGTCAAGCGAAGGCGTGGATGGTCGGGACAGGCCCGACCATGACGCAAAGGCGGTCCCGTTACTTCTTGGCGGGCTTGATGTCCATCGCCAGCGTGTCCTCGTCGACGCGCGGTGAGATCGTCACCTTGTCCTTCTGCATCGCCCAGGCCGAGCCGACGGCGGCGATCGGCAGGCGCGGCCGGTCCTTGGCGACGATCGCGGCCGCGTCGGACAGCATCTTGTTGCGCTTGGCCTCGTCCATCTCGACGGCCGCGTCCTCGATCAGCTTGTCGAGCTCGGCATTCTTGTAGCCGAGCACGTTGAAGGCGCCGAGTTTCTTGGCCGGATCGTTGGAGTGGACGACGGAGGAGAGCGTGTAGTTCGCCTCGCCCGTCAGCGTGCCCCAGCCCGACATCGACATCGAGAAATCGCCGCGCAGGCGTGCCGGGAAGAACACCGCGCCGGGCTGGGCATTGGCGTTCACCTCGATACCGATGCGTGCCAGCATCTGCGCGATCGAGGTGCCGACCTGCCGGTCGCCGGGCAGGCGGTCATTGGTGAAGGAGAAGGAGACCTTGAAGCCGTTCGGGTAGCCGGCCTCCTCCATCAGCTTCTTGGCCTTGGCGAGGTCCGGCTTGAGCGCCGGCAGGTTCTTGTTGAAGCCGGCGATGGTCGGCGTCACCAGCTGGTTGGCGGGGGTTCCGAGCCCTTCCATCGCGATCTCCGCCAGCGCCGGCCGGTCGATGGCGAGATCGATCGCCTCGCGCACCTTCGCGTCCTGCAGCGGGTTCTTCGGCAGGGCGGAGCCGTCCTTGGCGGTGACCTGCGGGGTCTTGTCCCGCATGTCGAGCTCCATGTTGAAGAGATAGACGCTCTCGATCGTGGCCACGTTGAGCTTGGCATCGCGCTTCAGCGTCGGCACGTCGGAGGCCGGCGCGCGCACGATGATGTCGACCTGGCCGGCCTTGAGCTGGGCGACGCGGGCGGCGTCGTTCGGCAGTTCCTTGCGCACGACCTTGGCCCAGGGCTCCTTCGTGCCCCAGTAGCCGTCGAAGCGATCCAGCACCATCTGGTCCTTCGGCGTCCAGGAGACGAACTTGTAGGGACCGGTGCCGACCGCGGCCTTGCCCGAGTTGAAGGCCTCGTTGGCATTGTCCTTGGTCAGGCCGGCGGCGGCCTTGTGCGAGACGATGAAGAGCCGAATGAAGTCGTTCGGCAGGTTCGGCGCAGGCCCGTCGGTGACGATATGGACCGTCAGCGGGTCGACGATCTTCACCTCCTTGACACGGCGGACATAGATCGTCGTCGGGTTCGGCCCTGCGACGACCGGAATGCGTTCGATCGAGAACTTCACGTCCTCGGCGGTGAAGTCCGAGCCGTCATGGAACTTGACGCCGGGGCGCAGCTTGAACTCCCAGACCGTCGGCTCCAGCGTCTTCCAGCTCAGCGCCAGCCGCGGCTCGATCTGCAATTTGTCGCCGGACCAGGTCAGCGTGTCGAAGACATGCTTCAGCGCCTCGGCATGGGTGCCGGTCGCGGTGAAATGCGGGTCGATCGATTCCGGCCCGGCGCGGACGCCGATCGTCAGCGTCTGGGCGAGTGCGCCGGTCGAGACGGTGGCGCCGAGCACGGCGGCGAAGGCGGCGAGGCGGAAGCTTTGGGCAAGTTTCATGACGGTATCCCCTGATTTTCGTGGTTTATGGTTATGACTGGAGTTCGTGGGGCCAGGTGGGCGAGGCGATGACGAGTTTGTCCATCAAGGTGCAGAGCTGCCGCTGCTCGTCCTCGCTGAGCGCGGCCAGCATCGTCGCCTGATGCTCGAGCATGGGCACCATGGTCTCGTCGAAGATCTTGCGGCCGGCCGGCGTGAGGTGGAGCACATAGCTGCGCAGGTCGTCCGGATCGCTCTCGCGCTTGAGCAGGCGCCGCTGCAGCAGCTTCTGCACGGCGCGTGAGAGCGTGTTCTTCGGCAGGCCGGAGGAGGCGACGATGTTCTTGGCGGCGACGCCCTCCCGCAGCCCCACTGCATAGAGCGCGACGAATTCGGGGCGGACGAGCCCGTAACGCGTCTCGATCCAGCGATAGACCGGGTCGTTGAAACGGAAGGCGATGAAGTTCAGGCGGAAGGACAGCCAGCACGGATTGTCCCAGAGCTTGGTCACGGTCAGCGGGTCGAGCTCGGCGAGCGCGGCTTCGCGCTCCGGGTCGACGCGGGAAGGAGAGGTCGGCGCGCGCCGCATCGGGAAAATCTCTCGACCGGTTTAGTTCCAAATAGAACTTGACGCTCTCTGGCGCCGGAGTCAAGGATGCCTGTGTCGGGCGGTCCGTGCCGCCTGAAAGGGATTGTCTATCGCTTGCGAAAGCGAAGCAAGGATCGCGCCGTGCGTGTCGCCGATTTGAACTGGATGCAGATCGAGGCCCAGGCGCAGCGGGACGACCGCTGCGTCTTGCCGCTGGGCAGCGTCGAGCAGCACGCCTACCTGAGCCTTGCGACCGACGTGATCCTGTCTGAGCGCGTGGCGCAGGAGGCGGCCGAGCCGCTCGGCATCCCCGTCTTTCCGGTCCTGGCCTATGGTCTGACGCCGGGCTTCCTGAATTTCCCTGGCAGCATCTCGCTGAAGATGAGCACCTATGCCGCCTTGCTCGGCGATATCTTCGACGGCTTCTATCGTTCGGGCTTCCGTCGCATCGTCCTCGTCAACGGCCATGGCGGCAATTCGCCGGCCCTCAACTTCGCGACCGAATGGCTGGACAAGCACCCGGATGCCAGCATCCGCCTGCACAATTGGTGGGCCGCGCCGCAATTCCAGGCGGCGGTGAAGGCGGTCGATCCCGCCGCTTCCCATGCCTCCTGGATGGAGAACTTCCCCTGGACCCGGCTCGCCGGTGTCGCCATGCCCGATACGCTGAAGCCACCCTTCAACGCGGCCGAATACCAGGCCGCGAGCCCGGCGAAGCGCCGCGAGATTTTGGGCGACGGCAATTTCCACGGCCTCTACCAGCGGCCGGACGAGGAGATGCTCAGGCTCTGGCAGGTCGGCGTCGAGGAGACGCGGGCCGTGATGGTGGAGAACTGGCCGTGAGGCCGCGGCTCCTCAGCCCTCATCCTGAGGAGCCGCGAAGCGGCGTCTCGAAGGATGCTCCAGGATGCACCGTCGCTGCCAACTGGAACATCCTTCGAGACGCGCCTGCGGCGCTCCTCAGGATGAGGGCTTGCGGGAATAGCCGATCAAGGCGCAACCCATGCTAGGCCACATCGTCAATCGGCTGGCCCAGGCGCTCGTCGTCATGCTCGTCATGTCGGTGCTGGTCTTCGTCGGCGTCTATGCGATCGGCAACCCGATCGACGTGCTGATCGGCCCCGATGTCAGCCAGGAGTTGCGGCTCCAGACCATCGCCCATTACGGACTCGACCGGCCGCTCTGGGAACAGTACCTGACCTTCCTCGGCCGCGTGCTGCACGGCGATTTCGGCCGCTCCTTCGTCTTCGGCATGCCGGTGATGGAGCTGATCCTGTCGCGCCTCCCAGCGACGCTGGAACTGACGCTGGCCGCGGTCTGCGGCGCCGCGCTGATCGGCATTCCCGCCGGAATCTATGCCGGCTACCGGCCGGACAGCTTCGCCTCCAAGCTGATCATGACGGTCTCGATCCTCGGCTTCTCGGTACCGACCTTCTGGATCGGCCTTGTGCTGATCATGGCCTTCGCCGTCGAATTGCAATGGCTGCCGGCCGGCGGGCGCGGCGAGACCGTTTCCATCTTCGGCGTCGAGTGGAGCTTCCTGACGCTGAACGGCCTGAGCCATCTTCTGCTTCCGGCGCTGAACCTTGCCTTCTTCAAGCTCGCCCTGATGACGCGCCTCGCCCGCGCCGGCACGCGCGAGATCATGCTCTCCGACACCGTGAAATTCGCCCGCGCCGCCGGCCTCTCCGAATGGACCGTCTTGCGTCGGCACGTGCTCCGGCTGATCGCGATTCCGCTTGTCACCGTCTTCGGCCTCGAATTCGGCTCGACGCTCGCCTTCGCGGTGGTCACCGAGACGATCTTCTCCTGGCCCGGCATCGGCAAGCTGATCATCGACTCCATCCAGTCGCTCGACCGGCCGGTGATGGTCGCCTATCTGATGCTCGTCGCCTTCGTCTTCATCACCATCAATTTCCTCGTCGACCTCGCCTATGTCGGGCTCGATCCGCGGCTGCGGAAGGGAGGTGCACGATGACCGACGCCTCTCCCGCCGCGCGCTTCTGGGCCGAGTTCCGCGAAAGCCGGACCGCCGTCGTGGCGCTTGCCGTCGTCGTCCTGACGATCGGCATCGCCCTGCTGGCGCCGCTGGTCGCGCCGCAGGACCCTTACGACCTCGCCAATCTCTCGCTCTCCGATGCCCGCCGCCCTCCGGGCTATGTCGGCGAGGGCGGCTATACGCATTGGCTCGGCACCGATGCGCAGGGGCGCGACCTGCTCTCCGCGATCCTCTACGGCCTGCGCATCTCCCTGCAGATGGGGCTGGTCGCGGGCGCCATCGCCTTCACGCTCGGCGTCGCGCTCGGCATCGGCGCGGCCTATGCGGGCGGGCGCCGCGAGGCCTTCATCATGCGCGTCATCGATCTGCAGCTTGCCTTTCCGGCGATCCTGCTCGCGTTGGTGCTTTCGGCCTTGCTCGGCCAGGGCAAGATGCAGCTCATCGCCGCGCTCGCCGCCGCGCAATACGCCTATTTTGCCCGCACAGCCCATGGCGCGGCCTCGGCCGAGCGCGGCAAGGACTATGTCGAGGCGGTGCTGTCGACGCCGCTGCCGGGTTGGCGCGTCGTCCTGCGCCACATCTTCCCGAACTGCCTGCCGCCGCTGATCGTGGTCGCGACCGTGCAGGTGGCCAACGCCATCGCGCTGGAGGCGACGCTCTCCTTCCTCGGCGTCGGCCTGCCGGTGACCGAGCCCTCGCTCGGCATGCTGATCGCCAACGGCTTCCAGTACATGCTCTCCGGCCGCTACTGGATCTCGATCTATCCCGGCCTCGCACTCATCGTGCTGATCGTCGCGATCAATCTCGTCGGCGACCGCATCCGCGATCAGGTCAATCCGAGGCTGAAGCGATGAGGGGGCTCTGGCCAAGACTGGGCGCCACGCGGCCCCCTCTCCCCTTGCGGGAGAGGGTTGGGGTGAGGGGTCGCGCGACGCTGATGGGTTGGCGCGTTGCACAGTCGACGACGTCTGGCAGCGTCGCGCGACCCCTCATCCGCCTGCCGGCACCTTCTCCCGCATGGGGAGAAGGGAGCAAGCGATGACCGAAGCGCCCCTCCTAGAGGTCACGAACCTCGCGACCCATTTCCACGCCCGCGCCGGCGTGGTGAAGGCGGTCGACGGCGTCTCCTTCGCCCTGAAGCGCGGCGAGGTGATGGGGCTCGTCGGCGAATCCGGCTCGGGCAAGAGCATCACCGGCTTCTCGATCATCGGCCTGATCGATCCGCCCGGGCGCGTCGAGCCCGGCTCCTCGGTCAAGCTGGAAGGCCGCGAACTCACGGGCCTGCCGCCAGCCGAATTGCGCAAGGTCCGCGGCAAGCAGATCTCGATGGTCTTCCAGGACCCGATGATGACGCTGAACCCGATGCTGACCATCGGCACGCAGATCAGGCTCGCTTTGGAAGCGCACGAGACGGTCTCCGGCGCGGAAGCACGCCGCCGGGCCGTCGCGGCGCTGGCGCAGGTCCGCATTCCCGATGCCGAGGCCAAGGTCGATTTCTATCCGCACCAGTTCTCCGGCGGCATGCGCCAGCGCGTCGCCATCGCGATCGCCCTGCTGCACCGGCCGAAGCTGATCATCTGCGACGAGCCGACGACTGCGCTCGACGTCTCCGTCCAGGCCGAAATCCTCGCCGAGATGAAGGAGCTGGTCGCCGAGCTCGGTACGGCGCTGATCTGGATCAGCCATGACCTCGCCGTCGTCGCCTCGCTCGCCGACCATGTCTGCGTCATGCGGCACGGCAAGATCGTCGAGGCCGGGCCGACGCTTTCGGTGCTGACCCATCCGCAACATCCCTATACGAAAGGACTGCTCGACGCGCTGCCCTCGCGCTCCGAGCCCGGCAAGCTCTTGGCCGGCGGTGTCGGCTCCGATGTGGCGCCGCCGCCGCGCGCCGTGACACAGGCTCCGCCCGTCGTCGCCGATGCCGTCCACTATGTCCGCATCGAGCATGTCGCCAAGCGCTTTGCCGGGACACCCGGCCTGTTCCGCAAGCTCGCACAGAAGGCCGGCCTCTCGAAAGCTCCTGCCGTGGTGCAGGCGGTCGACGATGTCACGCTGGTGCTGAAGCGCGGCGAGGCGCTCGGGCTCGTCGGCGAATCCGGTTCCGGCAAGTCGACGCTCGGGCGCGTCGCCGCCGGCATCTATGCGCCCGATAGCGGTTCCGTCCGCATCGACGGCGCGCCTGTGATGAGCGCGGGCGAGCCGCCGCACAAGGTCACGACGCGCGTCCAGACCATCTTCCAGGACCCCTTCGCCTCGCTCAACCCGCGCATGACGGTCGGCGACAGCATCGCCGAGGGGCCATTGACGCATGGGCTCGTCGAGCGCGCGCAGGCCAAGGAATACGTCCGGCAATGGCTGGCGGCGGTCGGGCTCAATCCCGATTTCGCCGACCGCTATCCGCACCAGTTCTCGGGCGGCCAGCGCCAGCGCGTCGCCATTGCCCGTGCGCTTGCGATGCAGCCCGATGTCGTCGTCTGCGACGAGCCGGTCGCCTCGCTCGACGTCTCGATCCAGGCGCAGATCATCAACCTGCTGATCAGGCTTCGGCAGGAACTGGATCTCACGCTGATCTTCATCTCGCACGACCTTTCGGTCGTCCGCCATCTCTGCGACCGCGTCGCGATCATGTATCGCGGCCGGATCGTCGAGAGCGGCCCGGCTGGCGAGGTCTATGACCATCCGCAGCACGACTACACCAAGCGCCTGCTCGCCGCCGTGCCGGTGCTGCCGACGGCGTGAAGCTCCATGCCGTCATTGCGAGGAGCGAAGCGACGAAGCAATCCAGGGGGACTGGGCCGAACCGCCTCACCAAGTCCCCTGGATTGCTTCGCTGTGCTCGCAATGACGGTGGGTTTTTCGACAGGAAAGGACACGCCATGACCCAATCCGATGAACTCCTGCCCTGGCAATGGCCGGAAGAGGTCTGGCGCGGCAAGGTCGAGCAGGTTCGCGCCGGACGCAATCTGAAGCCGGCAAAATGGAAGAACGGCGCGCGCTGCGCGGTCGCGCTTTCCTTCGACGTCGACCACGAGACCAACGAATTGCGCGACGGCGGCAAGTCGGTCGGGCGCCTCTCATGGGGCCAGTACGGCAACCGCGTCGGCGTGCCGAAAATCCTCGATCTCCTGAAGTGGCAGGATATCCCCGCGAGCTTCTTCGTGCCCGCCGTCACCGCCCTGCTCTATCCGGACGAGCAGCGCCGCATCATCGGCGCCGGCCACGAGATCGGCCTCCACGGCTGGATCCATGAGGTCAACACGGCGGTGCCCCCGGCAAACGAGCGCGAACTGCACCTGCGCTCGGCCGATACGCTGGAGAAGGTCACCGGCGTCCGCCCGGTCGGCATGCGCACCCCGTCCTGGGATTTCTCCGACGTGACGCTCTCGATCGAGCGCGAGCTGGGGCTGCTCTACGATTCCTCGCTCTTCGCCGATGACGACCCCTATGAGATCGTCGAGAAGGGCGAGCCGACCGGCATCGTCGAACTGCCGGTCGAGTGGATCCGCGACGACGCGCCCTATCTCAGCATGAACCGCTTCCAGGGCTTGAGGCCCTATACGTCGCCGGAAGCGGTTTTCGACATCTTCCGCCGTGAATTCGAGGGTGCCTATGCCGAAGGCGGGCTCTTCCTGCTGACCATGCACCCGCATGTCATCACCTATCGCTCGCGCTTCTGGATCCTCGAGGAGTTGGTCCGATTGGCCAAGGCGAAGGGCGATTGCTGGTTCGCGACCCATGCCGAGATCGCGGCCTATGTGAAGGCCGAGGCCGGCCTTTAAAACGCCGCAAGACGGGAACAACTGCCCGATTCCTGCCGTTTTCGCTTCATCGGGGGTTCAGGCCGCAAGCGGCCTGATACCCGCACGTTGAAACGAACGACGGGAATAAAGATGCGCACGAAACGCTGGTTGCTGGTCGGGACCGTCCTGCCGGCCCTCGTCCTTTCGCAAGCCGGGCAGGCCTTCGCTCAGGCCGGATACCGGGTCGCACAGGCTCCCGCCGCCGGAGACGACGACCCGCGCGGGCCACGGCGCCCGCAGTCGCCCGGAGGCGGCCAGCCCGGCCAGCGCGGTCCGGAGCGGCCGGCCGCACCGACGGCCCCCGCCCAGCCGCAGGC